>NZ_JABANE010000043.1 GCF_012844305.1 Flammeovirga aprica JL-4 | reverse complement strand
AAGCTGAATCTCTCAAAAAAAGATAATTATCTTTTCCACTTAGACAGTCCGAACTAGTGGGGTAACTATATTACGCTTTCTTATAATTCTCAGTTTTATGATAAAAGAAAATCCTCAATTCTCTTTAAACTAGAATTGAGGATTTTTTTATGGATGAGAAAATACCCAATGAGAACCATCTTCAAAATATTCCCTTTTCCAGATTGGAACAGTATCCTTTAATGTATCAATAGCATACTCACAAGCTTCAAAACTTGCTTTTCGGTGTGGAGTAGAAACCGCAATCACCACCGCAATCTCCCCTACTTCACAATCACCGATAGCATGTACAATACTTACTTTATCTGCTTTGTACTTCTCTTTCACCGTATCTGCTATTTTCTGCAACTCAGATACTGCCATAGTTTCATAAGCTTCAAAAAATAGCTTTGTCACTTTTTTACCAACGAGGTTATCTCTTACCGTACCAATAAAAACATCTATAGCACCGCAGTAATCAGACTTTACACTATCGATTATAGAAGTTGTATTTATCTCTTTTGTTTGTTGTAATGCAATCATAATTAGATTTTAAGGTCTAAAAAATCAACCTCCACTCATTGGTGGAATTAAAGCAATCTCATCTTTATCAGAAACGATTTCCGAACCGTTGGCATGTTCGCCATTCACTGCTAAAGCAATTGACCTCAGTTTACTTAATTCAGGGTACTTCTCTTTTAGAATATCTAAAAGCATTTCAGAAGTCAAATCCGTTTGATCTATTGTAAAGTCAATTGTTGAACTTCCTATAATCTCCTTTGTGATACCAAATAGCAATATTTTCATAATTCGAAAGTGCTAATATTTGTTCTATTTTCAAAACACAAAAAAAGGCATACTCCGAAGAATATGCCTTTTGGTAATATCTCTATATATCTTATAAAGCAATACCCATGAATGACATGAATGCCAATCCCATCAAACCAGTGATGATGAAAGTAATACCTAATCCTCTTAAAGGAGCTGGTACGTTTGAATATTTCATCTTCTCACGGATAGCTGCTAATGCGATAATCGCGATTAACCAACCAATACCTGATGAGAAACCATAAACACCTGCTTCAACGATAGAGTACTCTCTTGGCACCATAAAGAATGCTGCACCTAAGATTGAACAGTTTACTGCAATCAAAGGAAGGAAGATACCCAATGAACCATAAAGTGATGGTGAGAATTTCTCAATAATCATTTCCACCAACTGTACTGTAGATGCTACAACAGCAATGAAAAGAATATATGTTAAGAAGTCTAAGCTTACGCCTGCATATTGCTCGCCTAACCACGATAATGCTCCTTCTTGTAAGATATAGTTATATACTAACCAGTTTAGTGGTACAGTAATCGTCAATACGAACGTTACTGCCAAACCAAGACCTAACGCTGTGTCCACTTTCTTAGATACGGCCAAATAAGAACACATTCCTAAGAAGTAGGCGAACACCATGTTGTCGATAAAGATCGACTTAATTGCAAGATTTAATAAATCCATTTTGTGATCGTTTTTTTAAGATGAATGTTCTAAGCCTCTTCTACGTAACCGTTTCTTGCACGTTGTACCCAGATAATTAAACCAATGATGATAAATGCACCTACTGGAGATGTCATTAAACCATTGTTTACATAAGCTTCTGGTAAAACGCGGATATCAAATAAAGTACCTGATCCAAATAACTCTCTGAAGAAAGCTACAACCAAGATTACCCATGCATATCCGAATGAAGAACCAAGACCATCAAGAATTGAATCGTAAGGCTTGTTGGCCATTGCGAATGCTTCAAGACGTCCCATTACAATACAGTTTGTAATGATCAGACCTACATATACACCTACTACTTTTGATACATCATATAAGTAAGCTTTCAATACTTGGTCTACGATAATTACAAGTGATGCTACAATACCCAACTGCACGATGATACGGATACGTTGAGGAATTGCATTACGTAAAAGCGATACGATTAAGTTAGAGAAGATAATTACGAATGTTACCGCAATTGACATTACCAACGTTGGCTCTAACTTTGAAGTTACCGCTAGGGCAGAACAGATACCCAATACTTGTACTGTTACTGGGTTATCATCATCCAAAGGATCAGTCACGATCGCTTTTCTTCTCTTCGAGAATAAAGCTTCTGACTTTTTAGCTGCTACAGTTTCTGTGCTCATCTTTTTCGTTTTTTGTTTTTTATGATTAGAACAAATTGCGAACTACTGGGCCATTGAAACCGCAGAAGCACCTTTTTCTAAGAATGGTTTATACTGTTTTAAGTATCTATCAACCATTTCATTAAGACCAATTGCAGTAAGTGTTGCACCTGATAAACCGTCTACCTCATAATCAGGCAAACCTGTTTTACCTTCACCTTTTACCATGAAAGTTGGCTTTAACTCACCGTTAACAAAGATCTTTTTACCGATATAACGGTCTTGTACCTCTTTATCACCAATTCTTGCTCCTAAACCAGGAGTTTCACCTTTGTGAGAGAATACCACACCTTTTACAGTCTTCTTGTCAGACTCTAAGGCAAAGTAACCCCAGATGTCATTCCAAAGACCATAACCGTACATAGGCAAGATATAACTATCTACACTGTTACCGTCTTTACTCATGAATTTGTAAATAGGTAAAACTGCAGGTTGGTTTTTCTTTAACTTTTTCCACTCTTTAGAAATATCTAATTTCTCAAGAACAGCAGCGTCAATTGCATTACCATCGATACCAATTACTTGGATACGACTATCATATACTTCAGCAATTTTTGCTTTTGGAGAATCGCTCATTTCAGGAAGTACCGAAAGCATAATTTGCTTTTTAGTATCCAAAGCGACTTCTTTCTTTTGTCTCTCATTAAGAGAAACTGCAGTAAACGACAAGATACCACCAAGGATAACTGTCATTGCTACCGCAAAACCGATGACATAACCGTTAGACTGTTGCACGTTTTAATCTTCGTTTTTTGTTTGCATTTACTACATAATGGTCGATCAATGGAGCTAATACGTTCATAAGAAGAATAGCCAACATGATGCCTTCAGGGTACGCTGGGTTTAACACACGGATAATTACCGTCATTACACCGATTAACGCACCGTAAATCCACTTACCATTGTTGGTTTGTGAAGCCGATACAGGGTCTGTTGCCATGAACACGATACCAAAAGCAAAACCACCAATAATTAAGTGGTAGTAAGATGGCATATCAAGGTAAGCATAGTATTTAGCTCCTTCAACACCATTTTTCACTGCTTCAGCATCTCCTGAGAATACATTTAATAAAGCACCCATTGCCAATGCACCTAAGACACCAGAAACGATGATTCTATAATCAGCTACTTTTGTCCAGATTAATACTAATGCACCAATCAAACACATTAAAGCTGAAGTCTCACCAATTGAACCTGGGATCGTACCGATAAACAAACTCATTGGATCTGAAGCCCAGTGAGCAGTTTTACCTACAAAGTCTGCAACTGCAACACCTTGGTTTTGAGCCTCTACAGCTAAACCTAAGAATGTAGCACCTGTGAAACCATCTACAGTAGATGTTCCTTCACCAAGGTAAGTCCAAACTTTGTCACCTGAAATTGCTGCTGGATAAGCAAAGTATAAGAATGCACGAGCAGTTAATGCTACGTTCAAAATATTCATACCTACACCACCAAATACCTCTTTAGCTACTAAGACAGCAAATGCTGAAGCTAAAGCAACTTGCCATAATGGAATAGTTGCTGGCAATACTAATGGAATAAGGATACCTGTTACAAGGAAACCCTCTGTGATAGGGTGATTTCTAAATACGGCGAAAGCGGCCTCTACAGTACCACCTGCTGCATAAGAAACGATGATAATTGGTAACGATAATTGTAAACCAATTAAGAATTGCTCTCCAACTGATGCTGCTTCACCAGTTGCAATGTGGTGTTGGTAACCTACGTTCCATAAACCGAAAATGATAGCAGGAAGAAGTGCGATAACTACAGTCATCATCACACGCTTTAAATCTACTGCATCACGTACCTGAACACCTTTCGCTTTTGTCACATCCGGGGGAGTGAACATAAACGTTTCACCTGCTTCGAAAACATAGTAAAGCTTCTCCAGCTTACCACCTTTTTCGAACATAGGCTTTTGTTTTTCTATGAGATCGTGAATGAATTTCATGTCTTATAAGATATTAAACTAATTTTTAATAGTACACCAAATTAATCCAAACGCATTGTATCTAAACCTTGACGTACAATCTTTTGAATATCGTGCTTAGAAACATCAATAAATTCGCAAAGAGCTAAATCCTCTTCTGCTACTTCATAGATTCCTAATGCTTCCATATTCTCATAATCATAAGCAAGGATAGCTTTTAACAAGTACATTGGATAAATATCCATAGGTACTACTTTTTCGAAGCTACCTGTTACTGCAAATGGTCTATCTTGACCATTTGTGTTAGTATCAAGTGCATACTTCTTAGAAGTGCTACCTAATAAACCGAACGCTTTGTGGAAGCTTAAACGGCTTGTGATTGGTGCTAACCACCCGTCAGATAAGAAGAAACGTGCTTTGTTTCCTTCTTCTAAGGCAGTAACCATGTTAGAATAATACCCCAAGAAACCGTTTTTACCAACAGCATAACCTGTTAAAACGTTTCCTGAAACTACACGAACATTATCACCTTTGATTTTCGCTGCTGAGATTGTCTCTAAGTTTACACCTGCATATGTTTCCATATACTCTGGCTTATCAACTTTAGGACCTGCTATTGCAATGATTCTCTTGGCATCGTATTTACCCTCTTTGAAAAGTTTACCTACTTGAGCTAAACCTTCAGGAGAAATAGTCCAAACTACATCGTTGGCACTTGTAACAGGGGCTGTATGGTGAATTTGCACACCTACGTTACCTGCTGGGTGAGGACCTGAGAATTTATTTTTCTCAACGCCTGCAAGACCATCAAACAATGTAGAAGATTTTGAACCACTTAATCCAAGGTACACCTTAGGAGTAAATTTCTTTAAAACATCAATACCAGCTTGAATGTAGCTTTCTTGACCTTTTAAAGTGAACTCATAATTTGGTGCCAATGGATGGCTATCAAATGCTGATACAAATAATGCTCTCGGTGTATCTGACGGATTAGCAACAACAGCATATGGACGACGCACTAATTGCGGCCACACACCACTTTCTAAAAGAATAGCCTGAGCTTCTTCTTTGCTAACCTGATCGATAGGTTTCACTGGGAACTCTTTGTACTCTACTTGCGCGTCAGCTTTTACTACGACTGCAAGTAGTTTACGGCGCTCTCCACGTTGAATTTCAACGATTTCGCCGCTTACAGGTGATGTATATTTAACTTCTTCTAATTTCCCATCTATCAAGATTGGGTCACCTGCCTTTACTTTCTCGCCTACTTTAACCACAGCCTTAGGACGAATCATCCCAGGGAAGTCCTCTGGTTTAATGGCAAATGTTGTGGGTGTATCAATATTCTTAGCGATGCTTTCTGCAGCCTCGCCTACTAGTTTGATATCAAACCCTTTTTTTAATTTCACGTTATTAGACATCGGATATTATCGAGTGACAGAGTAAACGCTCCTATATTTTTATCTGCAAACTTAATAAATTCATACTTGCTTTGAAACTTAATTGGTAAGTGATTTTCAAGAGATTTTCAAAAAATCCTGAATAACAATGAATATCTTTTTATGAATTAACAAATTATTTAAAATGTCAATTACACCATAAATTGTATATTGTAACGTTATAAAATAAAAACAAAGTTCGAACAACAATTTTTTAATGCCGTGAATAATACAGAAATTTCTGCAATCTGGGAACAAATCAATCACAGAAAAGACGTTGCTAAGGTTCATAACTTACACTTTATCAAAGTTGTAGATCAGAATTTAAAGAACCCTCACTTGATTACTTGGGATTTTTACAACAAGGAGGTTTTGATCTCTGAAGTGCCTTATATCAACACAGTTGATGACGAACCTCTTAACCTCAAAGACTACAAGTACCTATGGGTAATGGAAGACAACCCTAGCGACCAAGCCTTATTTAGAATCTTACTAAATAACGATGGACAAACGATAAATTTGAAAACTTTATTCCATCCTTCACACAAAAACAATAATCTAACTGTAAAATACTTAGGTTTAGTTGAAGAAGAAGTAATTACTGAATAAAAGAAGAGCTATCAGTATTTTATCACAAACTTAACTAGTGTAATATTTTTTGTTTAAAATCTACCTAATCAAATTGATAAAATAAAGATAGCTCATTTAATAATATTATTAAAACAAGACTATTTTTCGAAGATCACTTCCTTATTTGCCACTCTTGTTCTTTTGTTGTAAATCCCACCTTCAGCAGCTTCACCACAGCCAATGATCATACTGATTTCAGCATCTTTAGGCAAATCCAAAAGCTTTTTAATTCTTTTGCTGTCAAACCCCTCCATCGGGCAAGTGTCATAACCTTCCGCTTTCATACTGTACATGAAAGTCATAGCGGCTAGTGAAACACTCTTATGCAATGTGATGCGAACATCCGTTTTCGTCACTTCTCTATACATTGGACGCTTACTTCCAACGTACCAAGCATATATTTTTTTGAATACGCTTCTTAATGCTCCAAACGAATCATTATTGTATAAAGTAGGGATCAATTTCTCATAGTAGCTCAATGCTCTTTCCTTGTCTTTCTGTGGCATATCTTCAGGAAAAGAGGCCTTCATCTTCCCTAGATTAAAAGCAGCTCTTTCTCTCCACAGCTTGGGTCTAACTACAAATAATACTAATTCTCTAGCTGTAGTTGCCGCTTTCTGACGCATACAGTTTTCGGCCACTTCCTTTCTCAAGTCCTCAGAAGTAATTCTGTAGAACTCCCACATCTGCATATTTGAACTGTTTGGGGATAAGGTCGCTCTCTCAAGACTTCGTTGTACAGCCTCATGATCAAAAGTAGATTCTTGATCATAAATACGCACAGAACGTCTAGATTGAACAATCTCATCAAAATATTTCGCACTGTTAGTCATTTTTCTTGTCCGATTAAATACTTTAATTGTCAGTTTTATTAAACGATTACTATTTTTGCTGTATCATTTTTTTATTTAATAATTCAAGCAACTACTAATCAACTTAATTAGTGCAAATTTAATCATTTAGAATAATTCATTATGTTAAAATTCATTTCTAAACTTATTCTATTCATTTCGCTCCCGTTATTTATTATTTCTTGTAGTAGTGATAGTGAAGAAGAGATTATCCCAGGGGATATTTCATTTTGGGCAGATAGCAATTCAGGTTTCTTAGGCGATCAAGCCATTACTATTGTTATTTATGACAATAAAAATTCTACAGAAATTGCTAGAGGTGTTTTGAACGAAGAAGCTAACGACCCTCAATGTGGAGGTGAGACAAAATTTAGCATTTTCACAGTTCAATTATCACCGGGAACATATATCGTTCAAGCTTTTGAAGATGACTCAGAAGCAGGAGAGGGTGCATGGTTTAATGGTCCGTTTGGACAAGAGATTGAGGTCATCGGCGGATCTTGTAGATCTTACAGAATGGGAGATGATCCTTTTGAAGCTCAACGTGCTTCTAATGCAAGAACTAAAGGTGTTAAGTTCTATGGCATTTATGAAGTTCAATAAATAAAAAAAATAGGCTGTCTTTTAATTGATGAGACAGCCTATTTTTTTATCCTCCAATCAAGGACATTGAATCTAAATTCTTATCATTCATCTTTTCTTCATCAAACCCGGAGGCTTTTTTAAGCAAAAGATGTTCTTGTATTTTCTGAATCACTTCATCATCTGAACTTCCACTTCGGATCACTGATTTCAAATTCATTCCCTTCTGAGAATACAAGCAATTCCTCAATTCACCTAAAGACGTAATCCTTAAACGATCGCATGTTCCACAGAAAGTTCTAGTGAAAGCAGGTATGATTCCTAATGAACCGTTCAGCTTGTTAGAAGTATATACTTTGGCAGTTGAAGAGCCATCCAATTCTTTTAAATCATCAAACTCTTTCTTCAGCTCATTTTCTATATCCAGGTAATTCCAACTCTTGCTTACTTCTTTTCCTTTTCCATTAAAAGGCATTTCTTCAATAAAACGAACTTGAATGGGATAGGACTTTGCAAAGTTAGCCAATGGTATAATTTCATCTGTATTCTTTCCTTCCATCACAACCATATTGACTTTCACTTTGAAGTTTTTCATGACCATCATTTTCAGTGAATGTATCACTTTATCAAAATCATCTCTTCGTGAGATTTCAAAAAACTTTTCCTTTGATGTAGCATCAAGACTTAAGTTAATATCTTTTATGCCTATTTCATCTAATTCGTCTAAATATTCATCCAGTAGAACACCATTAGTAGTAATAGCAACTTTCTTGATCCCTTCTATTTTCACTAACTCTCTCAAAAAGTTAATCAAACCTTTACGAACGAACGGTTCCCCTCCAGTGATTCTTACTTTTTCTACGCCATGCTTCGCCAACAGACTCACAAGCCTCAACATTTCTTCAAAGGACAATAACTTATCTTTTTGAACAAACTTCATATGTTCAGGCATGCAGTAGGTACATCTCAGATTACATCTGTCAGTTACTGCTAATCTTAAATACTTGATTTGTCTTTGAAACTTATCTGTTAACACGTGATTCTATTTGTTGTAAATGAATGTGCAATTTAATAAATAAATAGGTCTTGTACTCTGCTATTTTAGAATACAAGACCTAATATTTCATTAGATATGACTCTTTTCTATAAAATATCTTTACTAGTCAAATCTTTGTATACTTCCCAAAGTACTAATGCAACTGCTACTCCAATACAAGGCTGAGCAACAAATACAAATAAGAACATTAGATAAGGGTTCGGAAAAATGATGTATGGAATAGAGATTGCCAAACCTACAATCACTAACATACTTTCTATAAATACTTTTCTCATGTTATTTTGATTGTTCTGCTGAAGCAGCAAGTGTATTAATGTAATCTTTTACTTCTTGAGCGTTTACTACTTCCTTCACTTTAGGATCTGAAAGCCATTTGTACTCTTTGCTTCCCGGTGTTCTTTTTGATGGCTCCGGGTGAGCTCTACCATGACAGTTCAAACAAGAAATTGAAGGATCATCACCTAATAAGTTTTCTACAACTGGAGCATGTTCATCTACAGCTTCAAAAGTTCTTGAGCCTTGGTGACAGCCGTAACAGTTCATAGAATTAAACTCACCTCTGTAACGAATAGGTTCTGTATATGTTTTAGTTACATAACGCATCAAGTGACGGTAGCCATCCAACTTTGCTTTCATTGTACCTTGAAAACCATAATCGGCGTGACAGCTGTAACACTCATGCTCGGCAATCCATCCATTCTGATAGTGTCTTGATGCTAATGTTTGAGATTTTGAATCAAACATCATATCATTTGCCATTGGTGCCATTACGTGACAACTTTGACACGCTGTAGACTCTTTTGTAGAGACAAAAACATGGTAATTACCTAATAAGAGTGCTAATAAAGGAAATACGATGATCCCAAAAAGCACCATTGATCTTACTTTGGCACTTAATTCATGCCTATTTGCTCTTAATTGATACAGCAATATAACTTCTACGATGAGCACAAATATTGCTAATACATCTAATATTGTTTCCATAAATCTAAAGAAGTTAATGCGTTATACCTTTTTTACCTTAATTGCTGTCACTTTATAATCAGGCTCCTTGGAAATAGGATCATGATCATCTGAAACAACATTATTCACTAAGAATTTAGCATCATAGAATGCACCGAAAACAACTCCTGGCGTTTCATGATCAGAGATATCTACAATACCCTGCATTTTACCACGGCTACTTTCCACTTCTATTTTATCACCCTTCTTCACATTATTCAATCCTGCATCTTGAGGATGGAAAACAAAACGACCTGGACCTGCAGAATGCTTCAATTCAGAAATTCTATAAGTCATTGTTCCCGTATGCCATTGTGATATCACACGGCCTGTAGTAAGGAATAATGGTTTATCTTCAGAAACATCTTCAACACCTGCTTTATAAGGTCTTGCAAATACTACAGCTCTTCCGTCTGGCTTACCATAAAAGTGTACTTTATGATTTGCATTTACATGCTTATCAGCAAAAGGGTCACCTTTGATATATCTTCTGACAGTACCCGGATGATCTTCTGAAGGACATGGCCACTGAATACCTCTTTCTTTCTTCAAGCGATCATAAGTAATACCACTGAAGTCGTATTTACTCGCTTTTGAGATATTTCTATACTCATCCCAACACTCATTTGGTGTTTTGTAAGTAATTAAATTACCCTGCCCCATTCTATTGGCAAAATCAACTAGAATATCAAAGTCAGAACGAGCTTCTCCCACTGGATCTCTCAGTTTCTCAATTATCTGATATCTTCTTTCCGTTTGACCATAAACACCTTCTTTTTCAATATAAAGCGCTGCAGGTAAAAGAACGTCTGCAAATTTGGCTGTTTCTGTATCTTCAAAAATTTCAGCAACTACCAAGAATGCTTTCTCCATCCCTTCTCTATAGTAGCGGTTATTCGGCAAACTCTGCGCAGGGTTAGTACACATAATTAAAGCTGTTTTCACTACATCTTTCACCATACCGTCAAACATTGCCAAAGCGTGTCTACCTGGTTTTGGAGCGATCGTACCCTCTGGCACTTTCCATAATTTCTCCATTTCCTGACGGTGTGTTCCGTTTGCTACCAATCTACCATTCGGTAATAAGTGAGCTAAAGAACCTGTATCTCTTACACCGCCACATGCATTAGACTGACCTGTCAATGAAAGCGGTGTTGCACCAGGACGGCAAATCTGCCCCGTAATCAAGTGAAGAGAATTTAAAGTATTATTCAAGAATACACCTTGCACTCTTTGGTTAATACCCATAGTCCATAAAGACATTGTTGCCTTTGACTTTGCAAACTGATAAGCTACCTCTCTGATTTCTCTTGGAGTAATACCTAATTCATCAGCAACTTTCTCAGGACGGTAATCTTTTAGGAACTTCTTATATTCTTCTAAAGAAATCTTTTTGTTGCCATCATTAAAGCTAACATGCTTAGCAATGAAATCGTCATCCAATAATTCCAATTCAGACATTACCGAACACATTGAATTCAATAACAACATATCCTTACCGGGTAAAACAGGTAAAAATATATCAGCATGCTCAGCAGTTTTTGTTTTTCTTGGATCAACAACAATAATCTTTACATTTTTGTTGGCTTTCTTACGCAACATGATTCTCTCCCAAAGTGGTGGGTGACATTCATAAGCATTTGAACCAATCAAGAAAAATGTCTCTGCATGATCTATATCTTCATATGCCCCTGGAGGCTCATCTTTACCAAACGTCTGCGTGTATCCAACTGCTGCTGAAGCCATACATAATCTTGGATTACCATCCACATTGTTTGAACTAAAACCAGCTTTAAAAAGTTTATTCGCAGTATACGACTCCTCAATAAGCAACTGACCCGAACCATAAAATCCTATACTCTCTGGTCCGTGATCATTCAATGCTTCTTTAAATTTCGAAGTCATTAAGCTCATTGCCTCTTCCCATGAAGCCTCAACAAACTTTCCGTCTTTTTTAATTTTTGGTGTTTTTAATCTATTAGGATCCTTCATTAGTGAATCTAACATTGAACCCTTGATACAGATGACACCTTTATTATGAGCTTCTTGATCTCCTCTAACACGAACTAATTTATCCTTGTTCATACCCAGCATCACACCACAGCCTGTACCACAATATCTACACACTGATTTATGCCATGATTTAACTGGCCCTTCATCCACTATTAGTTCTGTAAGCCCCCAACCACTTAGGGCTGCACCACCCACAGCAACTGTACCTCCAGTTAGTTTCAGGAAATCTCTCCTCGATAGATTCAGATTCTCTTTGTCGTTTTGTTTCCCCATTTAACAATAAGTATTTGAATTTATTTATAACAATATGTAATTAAATTTATCTATAATTTATAAGCACATAGCCTATGTGTATCTATATCAAGCTGCAGGTACCATATTAAATTCAGTTTATACTACACAAAGTTTTTTACATGATGGTTCCATCTAAAAAACTTATGCAGTAGCACTATTCATGCATTTTTTAGCTTCACACTCACAGAGTAAAGCTAATTTTGGCAGAGTACTCATTTGAATTTAATGTAACCAATAAATGTACAACTACATGTAACACAACAAATAGTATTTAAAATGATCTTTAACTAATAAACACGTAACTTAAAACGTCTACAACAAATAGTATTTAAAATGATCTTTAACTAATAAACACGTAACTTAAAACGTCTACAACAAATAGTATTTAAAATGATCTTTAACTAATAAACACGTAACTTAAAACGTCTACAACAAATAGTATTTAAAATGATCTTTAACTAATAAACACGTAACTTAAAACGTCTACAACAAATAGTATTTAAAATGATCTTTAACTAATAAACACGTAACTTAAAACTGTATAAATGCATCTTATAATTATATAATTTAATCATTTTAGATTTAATATGTAAATTTGTGATACAATTTCTCATAAAAATATGATAGAAGTCATACGAAACTAACTTTATTGTTTATTCACAAAACATTTTTTGAGTAAAATTGGACTAACAGAAATTTTAAGATAATTTAGCGCTATCAATATTAATCTAACCTATTTTAAAGTATGTTAAGAAAATTACTACTACCCGCAACAATCCTTTTGCTACTAAGTAACTTCGCTATGGCACAAGACTTTACGATTGATGCGCAATTAAAACCTCGTTATGAACACAGAAACGGCTTTGGTGCTTTAAGACCATCAGCAAGTGGTGCTGACCGTGCTTCGGACTTCGTTTCACAAAGAGCTAGGCTTCGTTTTTTATTCAACGACAAAAGTGAAAAGTTCAAAATGGGTTTCTCAGTACAAGACGTAAGAACTTGGGGTGAAATCAATCACTTTGCTAATAAAGATCAAGGTAACTTCCATGTTCATGAGGCATATGGTGAGTTGTTATTCACAGAAGAATTTTCTGCTAAAGTAGGTCGTCAAGAATTAGTTTATGATGATCACAGAATCTTTGGTTCAGTAGATTGGGCTCAACAAGCGAGAAGCCATGATGCTGCAGTTTTAAAATATGAAAAGAATTTTAAACTACACGCAGGTTTTGCAATCGCTACTGTTGGAGAAACTAACTACTATGCTCCTCTAGTACCAGGAACAAACAACAGTTATAAAAGCATGCAATACTTATGGTTCAATAAGAAATTTGAAGAATTTAAGTTATCTGCATTATTTATGAACTTAGGTCTTGAGCAAACTGATGTTGCACAACCTACTAGAACAGATTATTCTACAGTGTACCAACAAACATTGGGTGCTCACGGTGAGTGGAGACCTGGTAAATTTGGCTTAAACGCTTCATTCTACTACCAATTTGGTAAAACAGGAGTAGGTGCAAATGAGCAAACAATTGGAGCTTACAATGGCTTAATTGAATTATTATTCAACGCTAATGATAAGTTAGGTTTCATCTTAGGTGGTGAAATTCTTTCAGGTACTGCATTTGATGCTGATGCTGACAAAAACAACTCGTTCAACCCTTACTTTGGTACAAACCACAAATTCAACGGTCACATGGACTACTTCTATGTAGGAGGTAGAAACCCAAGAGGTGGTTTAACAGATATCTATTTAGGAGCTACTTATAAAGTAAACGATCAGTGGAACTTCTACGGTAGATTACACCAATTCATGTCTGCTGCTAAAATTTCAGATGGAACAAACGAAGTGGACAGCAACTTAGGTACTGAATTTGATTTAATCATCAACCACAAATTCAGCAAGTACATTACAATCCAAGGTGGTTGGTCAGGTATGTTCGCTACTGAATCTATGCAATATGCTACTGCAGCAAACGCAGGTGGTGATCACACGAAATTCAATAACTGGGGATGGTTAGGTCTTGTAATCAAGCCTACACTTTTCACTACTAAAAAAGAAGCTCAAAACTAATTCCAACATAAGGAAAGGAATATTTTAGCTTAAAATATACAGAGGTTGTTTCTTAACTGAAGCAACCTCTTTTTTTGATCCCATTATTCAAACTGAAACATAACAGAATAAAAAAAGAGCTTATGATTCGAAAACCATAAGCCCTTTCTATATTTTATATCAATTAGTGATTAATACAAAGTTCTAAACTTAATTGTATTATCAATTGATCTTAAATCTTCCAATAATTCTGGTTGGTACGTCTGATCGATATCCGTAATTACATAACCGATATCTTCGTTTGTTTTCAAATATTGACCTAAGATGTTACAGCCATGTTTGGCAAACACGTTGTTCATTTGTGCCAAGATACCTGAAACGTTTTTGTGGATATGCAACATACGGTGTCCATTCTCTAAACGAGGCAATTGAACATTCGGGAAGTTCACACTGTTAAATGAACTACCTGTATTTACATATTCAATCATTTTACCAGGAACGAAATCAGCGATATTTTCTTGAGCTTCCAAAGTAGATCCACCAATGTGTGGTGTTAGGATCAAGTTATCCACATCTTTTAATGGAGCATCAAAAGTATCGTTATTGTTTTTTGGTTCTACTGGGAATACATCAATCGCAGCACCTGCAAGGTGTCCACTCTGTAAAGCCTGTTGTAAAGCTTCCAATTCCACAACTGGACCTCTAGCCAAGTTTACAAGAATTGCCCCTTTCTTCATCTTAGCGATATGCTCACCAGTGAAGTATCCTTTATTTTCAGCACGGCCATCAACGTGAAGTGAAATTACATCACAAGTAGATAACAGCTCGTCTAATGAATTCAATTTAGTAGCATTACCCAATGCAAGTTTTTCAACAACATCATAGTAATAAACATCCATACCCAACATCTCTGCAAGGATAGACAATTGAGATCCGATATTACCATAACCGATAATACCCAATTTCTTACCTCTTACCTCAAAACTTCCGTTTGCAGATTTGCTCCACTCCCCTCTGTCCATCTGACGCATTCTTCTAGGAATCTGACGCATCAATAAGATGATCTCACCGATAGCCATTTCTACTACCGAACGTGTGTTACTGTAAGGTGCATTGAAAACACTCACACCATGATCAGTACAAGCTTGAAGATCGATTTGATTGGTACCAATACAGAAAGCACCTACCAACATTAAACGATCAGCTGCCTCAACAACTTTACGTGTTAACATTGTTTTCGAACGGATACCTAAGATATGTACACCTTTGATTTTTTCACAAAGCTCATCTTCATCTAAAGCACCACCTAATAATTCTACTTGGTAGCCCTCATCTTCTAACTTCTGCTTTGCATCTTTATGGATATTTTCAAGTAATAATACTTTTATTTTACTCTTTGGAAATGAAGTCGCCATAGGATGTTTAATTGAATATAGTATTTCATCAAAACTACTTGCTTCAATATCAGCTTTAGCAAGTACTTTTTCTCTTTTAATATTTTCAGTAAAAGCATAGAATGTTTTTGCCAAACCTGCTTCTCTAATCTCATAATCAGTATAGCCATCACCAATTACAAGAACATCACCATCTAAGGACAGTTCTTCCATTAGTTTCACTTTACCTTTATGTTCAGATAATGGATTGGAAGCATCAAAACCAGTCACTTCATCTTTCTCATTGTAAGTGAAAGTGTTGGCATAAATGTTTTCCTCTTTAATTCCAAAATCAGCTACAACTGGAGTAATAAAATCTTTGAATCCGGAAGAAACGATCAATACGTTATCTTTCTCCTTTGCAAAGAATGCTTTATTTCTCTTTACTGACTCTGATACTAATTTTTTAAGTTCGGATGAAAGTTGATCTACATCTTTCTTAGTTGCATCCAATAAGGCCAATCGTTGTTCTAAAGCTTCTCTAAAAGACAACTCACCAGCCATTGCTTGATCTGTAAGTTCTTTAATCTTACTTCCAATTTCTTCCTTTTTGTCAGTACCCTCATAAAGAATGTCACTCAATACATCAAGTGCCTCAACTTTTGTGAATGTACTATCAAAATCAATTACAAAAAATCTCTTATTCGCCATGTTCATTTGTCTTTTAGTTACAACCGCTAGCCAAAAGTATTACTTTATAATGACATTTGAATATATTTTAGGTATTTATTGTAATTTTCATAAAAAAAAGAACTCTTTTTTATACTTATTGAACATTTTTCAGCTTTCTTTCTCTATTTCCTCCCTTAATTTCTTAGGCAATTTATTAAATACTAACTCATAAGAATGGTCGATGGATTTATACATTTCTGCTTCTGGTAAATCACCAAAAACAGTAATGGTATTCCAATGTTTTTTATTCATATGATAACCTGCTTTTACCGCGTTGTAACGTTCTCTCATTTCTAATGCAAGCTCTGGATCACACTTCACATTAAAGCTTTCAAAATTGTCAATATCCGTCAAAGCAAACATTTTACCTGCCACTTTAAATACCAGTGTTGTTTCATCAAAAGGAAACTCTTCAGTCACTGATTTTTTGTTTAAACAATAATCTCTGAACTCTTCAATATTCATAATTCAAAATTTAACTTTTTATTAACATATTAAAATCAACAATAACAATGTACATAGCCATCATTTTACAACGTAACTTTTATAACACCTATTTATTCTTTGATTTTTCTTTCCAAATATTAACTTTTACGCTTTACTTTGCGACTTAAAATCTAACAAATATTCTAAACAATTCACCGACTACACTGTTTAAGGCATATACTTAGACAAATTACAATTATGAAATACTTACACCTTATTTTTTCAATATTCATTATCTCCTCCTCAGCTTTTGCACAGAAAGGTGTCATCAGAGGTAAAATAAGTGAACAATCAAACAACCAAAGTGTACCTTATGCAACAGTTGTGATTCAAGGTACAACAACTGGTGCCACAACGAAAGAAGATGGAACATTTGAAATAAAAAATCTTGAACCAGGACTTTATAACTTGGTGGTAAATTACGTTGGTTTTGCCCCTGCTTCTAAGGAAGTGGAAGTTTCTAATTCCAGACCAGCTTTTGCCGAATTTAAACTTACTCCTTCTACTCAAGAATTAGACGAAGTAGAAGTAGTTGCTAATGGTTTTTATAAATCGGATGAATCGCCTGTATCTGTTCAAAGGATAGGTGTTACTGAAGTAAAAAGAGCGCCAGGTGCCAACAGAGATATATCAAGAGTACTGCAATCGCTTCCAGGTGTTGCTTCAACAGCCTCTTTCAGAAATGATATTTTAATTAGAGGTGGTGCCCCAAATGAGAACCGTTTTTACCTTGACGGAATTGAAATACCTAATATCAATCACTTTGCAACACAAGGTGCCTCAGGTGGTCCAGTAGGTATGATTAATGTTGATTTTATTGAGAATGTGGAATTTTATTCAGGTGCTTTCCCTGCAGGTAGAGGTAACGCATTATCATCTGTTATGGAATTCACCCAAAAAGATGGACGTACCGACCAACATACAACCAATGTAATTATTGGTACATCTGATATCGGAGTTACTTTCGAAGGACCTGTTACTGAAAAATCATCCATCGTTGTTTCCGCACGTCAATCTTATTTACAAGCGTTATTTGCTGTATTAGGCCTGCCTTTCTTACCGACTTACAATGACTTTCAGTTAAAATATAAGTATAAGCTAAACCAAAGAAATCAAATCTCAATTGTTGGACTTGGAGCCATTGATCAGTTTAGATTAGCTGATTCACCTGGAGATCCATCTGACGAAGATTACGAACAAAATTTATATACGCTTAACAATACTCCCGAACAATCACAATGGAACTATACTATTGGTGCTAAGTATGAGCACTTCAGAGATAATTCCACTTTCACCTTTGTGGCATCAAGAAACATGCTGAACAATGCTCAGTACAAGCATCCTGATAATGACACTAGTCAGCCTAGAATTTATGATTATAAATCACAGGAGATCGAAAATAAGTTCAGAGCTGAAGGTGTTACATTTACAAATACAGGATGGACATTCAGTTATGGTGTAAATTATGAGTATGCTATGTACAACAACAGAACTGAGCAAACGCTTTATGATTTTTCTACTGGCGGATTAGAAACAATCAACTTCAGATCTGACTTAGGTTTGAACAAATGGGGCGGTTTTGCTACAGTGAGTAAGAAATTTATCCAAGATCAATTGACATTATCTTTAGGTGCAAGAGTTGACGCTAATGATTACTCTGATAGCATGTCAGATTTACTCGATCAATTCTCTCCTAGATTCTCTGCTTCTTATCAGTTTACGCCAAGATGGAGTTTAAACTTCAATACGGGTATTTACTACCAACTTCCAACTTACACTACTCTTGGGTATAAAGAAGGTGAAGACTTCGTCAACAAGACCAACAACTTATTGTACATCAGGAACAAACAGCTAGTAGGTGGATTTGAATATAAAATTCCTGAGAAAAACGTAAAGTTCACTCTTGAAGCATTTGAAAAAGTATACGATCAATATCCTTACTCTGTCAACAATCAAATCTCATTGGCTAACCTAGGTGCTGATTTTGGTGTAATTGGCAGTGAAGAAGTGACAAGTACATCTAAAGGTAGATCAAGAGGTATTGAATTTATGGCACAGCAAAAGTTCTTTAAAGGATTTTATGGTATCTTCTCTTACACTTATGTAATGTCTGAGTTTACAAATGCTGATCCTAACGTTTACGCACCTTCATCATGGGACAGTAGAAATATTGTTAGTTTGACAGGTGGCAAGAAATTAGGCAAGAACTGGGAAATTGGAGCTAGATGGTTATTCTCTGGAGGAACTCCTTACACTCCTTACGATGAAGAAGCTTCAATGCAAAGAGAAGTTTGGGACAATGAAAGAAGAGGTGTAAAAGACTATTCACAAGTGAATACATTACGTTTAGATCCTTCTCATCAGTTGGACTTTAGAGTTGATAAATATTACTACTTCGACAAGTGGAGTATCAACTTCTATTTCGACATTCAAAACCTTTATGGATACCAAGCAAAAGGACAGCCTATTCTTACTACAGAATTAAATGCTGACGGCTCTCCAATGGTAGACCCTAATGACCCTTCTAAATACGTTCCGAAGTATATAGAAACTACTAACGGCATTGTTCAGCCTTCTATCGGAATCATCATAGAATTGTAAATTTTTAAAAATATTGCACAAAAACCTTCATTTCTATCAATTTTAGAAGTGAAGGTTTGTTTTTTTATAAATTGTAGACTTATTTTGAAGTCCATACCATTTACATCTAGTAAGACGTAAGTGTTTATAAAGAAGAGGTAAGAGACTAGGCTCAACGACCCTCTAGCAACCATCTCCATTGATAAGGTGCTACATCCTAGCCTAATTATTAGGACATATAAACGATAGAATATTTAGACGTCTGAAAGTCAACACAAATACATTCTGCTCAATTATATACACTGTAATTACGCTAAAAAAGGTCGACCTATACTCTCCTGCCCTCAATTTCTTGTTTCAATAAAAAAGAAGAAAAGGTAATGCAAGAGCATTTTTTCACATATAATAAAAAGTTCAACCTTGAGTTAGGAGGAGAATTAAACGGTTTAACTCTCTCTTATCAGACCATGGGCAGTATCAATGAAGATCAGTCCAATATTATTTGGGTTTGCCATGCACTTACCGGCAACGCTGAAGTTTCTGATTGGTGGAGCGGTTTGTTTGGCGACACAGCGATTTTCAATCCCAAAGAACATTTTATTATCTGTGTCAATGTCATCGGTTCATGCTATGGCTCAACAGGTCCATTATCCATTAACCCGGATACCAATGAACCTTATTATGACACATTTCCAGCTGTTACTATACGTGATATTGTTGCTTCTCTTGATCTTCTTAGAAAAGAATTGAAAATTGATAAAATCAATACACTTATTGGTGGATCGCTTGGAGGTCAGCAAGCTTTAGAATGGGCAGTTTCAAATCCTGATTTAATGGAAAACTTGATTATCTGTGCCACTAACGCAAAACACTCTCCTTGGGGAATTGCTTTTAATGAATCACAGCGATTAGCGATTCAGGCCGATCCTACATGGGGAAAGAGAGATCCGCAAGCAGGAAGCAGAGGTTTGATCGCCGCTAGGTCCATCGCGATGCTTTCCTACAGAAACTACAGCACTTACGAGAAAACACAAAGCGAAGACAACGAGTCTGTAACCGACAACTTCAAAGCTTCATCTTATCAGGAATACCAAGGCAAAAAATTACTAAGCAGATTTAACGCCTACTCTTATTGGACGCTTTCTAACACTATGGATTCTCACAATCTAGGCAGAGGCAGAAAATCAATTGAAGAGGCATTGAATGGTATAAAAGCATACACTCAGGTCATAGGAATTACTTCCGATGTCCTTTTCCCTGTATCAGAACAAAGATTCATCACACAGCACATCCCGAACGTTACTTATGAAGAGATCACTTCATTGTATGGACATGACGGATTTCTAGTTGAAACTCAAAAAATTGCAGGAGCTATTCAATCTTTCTTCAAACAAAAAAACAAAAAGAAAATAATAATATAGAAATTAGGCATACATTTTGTATCTTGGGTAAACAAGCAGTCATTATTGACATCAAACGAGTATCCATATTAGCCAACAGCTACAATGAAAAATATTAAAAGAAGAATCTTGTCATCAATTGCACTACTAACTTTAGGAGCTTTAATCTTTTCATGTGCGCCTAGAAATAGTGCAAGTGCAAACTACTTCCACAAAGAAAGAAAGAAATATGAAATTATGGACCAACATTCAGAATGCCCACAACTGGTGAAGTCTATACGATAATTTCATAAAAACATATCATAAAATCCTTTTCTCATAATAAAAGTATTCATGAGGAAAGGATTTTTTCATATTTAAAACTCACGATAACCATAATTTTTTTATAATTTAGGCTGTCAAAAAAACCGTCATCATTTTTTTAGCAAAATATGCAACGTGATATTGAAATAGCAGAATTAAGAAGATTAACCCAATATATAGACGATAATTTTGATTACGACTTCAAGAATTACGCAATGTCTTCCTTTACCCGAAGAGTACGAAGAGTAATCGAACTGTATAAATTCACATCTGTAGAAGCACTCATCAAAAAATTCAAAAGCGACCCTGCTTTTTTTCAGGAGTTTGTTTCTGAAATAACCGTCAACGTTACAGAGATGTTTCGTGACCCTACGTTTTGGATCAGCTTGAAAGATGAGATTATTCCAGATGTAATTAAAGAGCATCGCAAAATAAGTATATGGCATGCAGGATGTTCTTCAGGAGAAGAAGTCATCTCTATGTGTATTCTTCTTAAAGAATTAAACTGCCTTGAGAATGCTACTATTGTAGCCACTGATATAGATCAATCTATCATTAATAAAGCGAAGAAAGCTTCTTTTTCAGCAAAAAATATGGAGCTGAACAAGCAGAACTATGAACGTTATGGAGGCAAACATGACTTCTTGAGCTACTTCGTTGAAGAAAATGGCTTCTTTTACATCAAACCTGAACTTATAGAAAGAGTCTCATTTAGAGTACAGGATCTCGTAAAAGGAAATCCTTTTTCTAAATTTGATTTGATTCTTTGTAGAAATGTTATGATTTACTTTAATCAGACATTACAAAATGAAGTACTTAAAAAGTTACATGGAAGTCTTTTCAAATATGGAAATCTTGCAATTGGATCAAAAGAATCATTGATTTGGTGTGATATTGCCAATAAATTTGTTGTAGTCAACAACGAAGAGAAAATTTATAAGAAGATCAAAGATTAACTTCCACACACTACTCAATGAAATCTTCATTTTTTCATAAAAAGTACAAAGGAATAGTGATTGGAGGTTCAGCTGGCAGTTTCAAACCGATAACGAAACTGCTTGCCGATCTGCCAAAGGACTTTCCTATTCCTATTTTCCTCTGTCTTCATAGACTGAAACATGTTAGGCATGGTTTTATAGAGGCTTTATCTATAAAGAGTTCAAAGCCTATTGCAGAACCTTTAGACAAAGAAATAGTAAGGCCTGGTATGGTTTATCTGGCTCCCGCTAATTATCACTTATGTATTGAATTAGGCAACACAATGTCTTTATCAACGGAAGGGCTGATCAACAACTCAAGACCTGCCATTGATCTTACATTCAAAAGCGCTGCTTATGTTTATAAAGAAAAGCTTATTGGAATTCTGTTTTCCGGAGCCAACAAAGATGGTGCTTTAGGAATGAAAGCTATTAAGGATAAAGGTGGCGTAACGATAATTCAAGACCCTGAGGAAAGCATGATGAATACTATGCCTCAGTCTGCAAAGCAGGTCACTGAAATAGATTTTTGCCTTGAAGCTGAAAAAATTACAAAATTTCTATTAGATTTATACAAGGCTTATCAAAAATAGGCGTTACATATTTAGAGTTCTGAAACTTTTTCAAGCAAACTAGATAGTATTTTGAAAACAACACAGAAAAGAACAAATATTAGAGAGAAAACCATTCACACGGTATACAAGGTTCCCGTGATCATAGCAGCATCTGTTATGGTATTCACGTTCTCCCTTATATTAATATTAGAAAATCAGTATCCAAATATCCTATCACTTATAGGAGTTCTCGAAACGAAAGATTTCAATAGAGAAACTTACCTTTTAACATTGGGGTATATCGATCTGGTTTTTGTGATGATATTATTTTATCTCATCTTCAATAATAATCAAGTCTTTAATATTATACTTGGGGTTGTATTTCTGTTCCTTTCCTTTTTCTCCACCTCAAGGCTTTACGGTCTTCCAGAGGAAATACTAAACGCTTTAGAGAGAAAAGATGATAAGACCTACCTTCAGATCATGGATCTGAGTGGCCCCACCTTTTATACTATTGGCTTTACGTTTGCTGTTCTGATTTTTCTTTTATTCAGACTTATATCTCAACTGATGAAAGACCGTGAGGATCATATTATATATGTTCCAAAATACTTCTCAAAAGAGAATCAGAATAGAGAAGAAGAAGCAAAAGATACATTTAGAGAAAGAGGACAATTGATTAAAAAGAATATCCAAGCTTCTATTCTTAACAGAGAAGAAGGTGATGATAAAGAGCAAACACTTTTAAATTCAATCTGTCGCGAGTTCCAGGTCAGTACTGGTATTTACTATAAAACAACTGTGGTTGATGGGAAAAATATGATATCCTTCTCAAAAGGCTTCTCTTTTTACTTACCAGAATCACAAACACTGTCTTATGAATTTGGAGAAGGATTACCGGGGCAAGTTGCTGCTACTAGATCTTCCATTATTTCAAATACAATTCCAGACAATTACATCAAAGTAGTATCAGGTTTAGGCGACTCTACTCCAAGCTCATTGATGATTGCTCCAATTTTGGACGCTGACGCCAACTTATTAGGCGTAGTTGAATTGGCCTCTTTCAAGAATTTCACTCCTGAGGATCGTGAGATTTTAGATAAGGTGACAATTTGGTTTACAGAAAGTTAAAATATTGATATAAACAGTAGGACTTTATATATATGTTTTTCCAAGACTTAAAGATACGTACTAAAATTACTATTATAATGTTACTCGTTGTAACCATTACGGTAGTGACTATTAGTTCCCTCTCTTATTTTCAAACTGAAAATTCGGTTGAAAGAAGGTTCTCTCAAACTTTTGATGTCATCAGTACACTGAAAGCAGAACAGATAGACCAGAAATTCAAGTACATTGAACAAAACTTGAAGTACATGGCTAAGTCTGCTCTAATTGTAAACAATGCCACAAAGTTGAAATACTTATTTCAATCAAAGTCTAGATCCTATAAAGATTCTACTTATTACGAGATCAAGAGAAAGCTGGACAACGAACTCTTCCCTAAGCAGATTGTAAATGGGTATTCTAATATCATTATTACTGATAACAAAGGAAATGTACTCTACACAAGTTACACTTTCCCTGCATCAGTAATTGTTGGTGATAGAAATAAGAAGTTTGAGAAAATCATTAAGAAAGCAAAAACAAAGACATACTTCTCTGAACCTTTCAATACCGAAAAAGGAGCTCATATCTATGTTGTTTCCCCTCGAATGAAATCAAGGTTTGGTGAATTGGGACACGTTATTATTCTTTACAGTCTTCAGAAAAACATCTACCCTATTGTAGAAAATAGAACAGGACTTGGTGATACGGGTGAAATCTTACTTTCAAGGCTCTCCGATAATCAATCAAGTAATGTAACAATTATATCCCCCCTTAAAGGTAGTCCTAACTTGCTCACCGAAGTAATCAGTTTAGGGGACCCTTCTAATATTGCAATTCAAAAAGCTGCAAAAGGAGATTCTAAAGACTTTAGTTATGATATTGACTGGAGAGGAAAGAAAACCATTTCATACTGGAACTATATTCCAACCACCAACTGGGGTCTGGTCGTGAAAATTGATTATGACGAAATTAAAAGCGGTTTAAATGGTTTAATTAGAACGTTCTTCTATACAGCTATTGTCATCATCTTTATTTCTATGATGATTGCAGTGATCTTCTCTAAATACCTCACAAGTCCAATTATCACACTTAAGAATAGATTGAACCTAATCGCAAAAGGTATTCTTCCGCATGAAGTAGTCAATCTATTTCACAAAGATGAGATTGGTGAAATGTCCATGGCAGTTCAAGAAGTGGTAAATGGTATGAAGAGAACGGCCAATTTCTCAGAGCAAATTGGAGAAGGAAACTATGACGCTTCTTATACATCTCTAAGTGATGATGATACATTGGGTAATGCCTTGATCAGTATGAGAGACAGTATTCAAAGAGCGGAGAAAAGAGATTCTGAACGAAATTGGATTATTACTGGTGAAGCTGAAATTGGTCAGATTTTACGTAATCACAATGATCTTGTAGAACTTGGCAATGAAGTAATCGCTTTCACAACGGAAAAGATCAATGCCGTTCAAGGTGCATTTTATGTGATTGAAGGTGCTACAGATGAACTTCCTCTTGAAGAACAGGAAATTCAACTGATAAGTACTTACGCTTATAATAAAAAACGATTCCTGCAGAAAAAATTCAAATTTGCTGAAGGTTTAGTTGGACAGGCTGCAATTGAGATGGAAATGATTTTGAGAACTGAAATACCAAGCAGTTACTTATCAATCACTTCAGGTCTATTAGGAGAACAAAAGCCGAAATCAATTCTTATCATGCCTTTGATTGCCAATGATAAAGTGTTCGGTATTTTGGAATTTGCTTCGTTAGATTACTTCTCAACAATGAAGCTGGATTTCGTAAAAGAGATCTCTCAAATCATTGCCAGAACTATCTTTAACATTAAGATCAACGAACGTACTGTAAAACTTCTTAAGGAATCACAGCAAATGAGTTCCGAGCTTTCTGTACAACAAGAAATCCTTCGTCAGAACGCGGAAGAAATGGAAGCGACTCAAGAGGAGTTACAAAGAACTAACCACCGTCTTGAAGAGCAAGTTGAAGAAGTAAAACATTCACAAAACAGATTACAATCTTTATTAGAAAATGCATCTGAGGTAATTACGATTTTTGATGAAAACGCAAAAATCAAGTTCGTCAGTCCATCTTCTAAACATATCTTGGGTTATAAGCCAGCAGACCTTATCAACCTTTCTTATTTAGACAACTTACATAAAGACAGTGTAGATGAAATAAGAGATTTCATTAACTCTTTAGTAAGTTCTAAAAATGAAGAAACGCTAAGTGCTCAATATAGATATAAACTTCAGGACGGACGTTATATATGGCTGGAAGCTACCGGTATTAATCTTACAAAAGATCCGGCAATTGAAGGTATTGTAATCAACGCACAAGATATTACTGAAAGAAGAAGAGCAGAGACAGAAAAGCGTATGCGTACACAAATGCAGGCCTTGTCTGAGAACTCACTCGACTTAATTCAAAGATTAAATAAAGAAGGGTTAATATTCTATACAAACCCTATCATTGAAGAACTTACTGGCCTTTCTGCTGACTTGTTCTTAAATCAGAAGATCGAAAACACCGCATTGCCAGAACATATCATTTCAGAATGGAAAGATATGCTGATTGAGGTGTCTTCAAAGAAAGAAAAATGTACTCGTGAGGTCGAATTCCCTACATCTAGCGGAAATAGATTTATGACCGTTACGGCTATTCCAGAATTCAATGAAGACAACGAGTTTGAAAGTGCTCTATTTGTTTCTCATGATATCACTGAACGTAAGAAATCAGAATTAGAAATCTTGCTTAAAAACAAGAAAATTACGGAAAGTATTAATTATGCAAAACGAATTCAAGGAGCAATTATTCCAGAAACAGAGATCATAAAAAGAGATCTGAAAGATTGCTTTATTCTTTATAAACCTAGAGATGTTGTCAGTGGAGATTTCCCTTGGTATTTCAAAAAAGATAACGATGTTTATATAGCCGCCGTTGACTGTACAGGACACGGAGTACCGGGTGCATTGATCTCTCTAATAGGTTATTTCATTCTTAATGACATTGTACAGAACAATCATCACATTTCTCCTGGTGAAATTTTAGACCTACTACATCAAGGGGTTACAAAAACCCTACGACAAGACTCTAATAGCAGCACAAGAGATGGAATGGATATTGCGATTGCAAAGATAGATGTTGAAGCTAGGAAAATAGAATACTCAGGTGCACATAGACCGCTATTCCTTTTCAAGGCTGAAAGCAAAGATTTTATTCAAGTAAAAGGAAACAAATTCCCTGTAGGAGGAGAATACAAAACAAGAACAAATTTCACTACTCACGAGATTCAGCTAGAAGAAGGAGACGAGATTTTCTTATTCTCAGATGGCTACCCTGATCAATTTGGAGGGCCTGAAAATCGAAAATTCGGAGCTAAAAGAATACGTGAGGTTATTTCCAATTCTGATCATAGTAACATGGAAGAAATTGCTCAAACTCTCAATCAAACATTTGTTGACTGGAAGGGCAATGCTAAGCAAACTGATGACGTTATAATGATGGGAATAAGATTTTAGTAAAGAAAACTTGTTAGTTTCCTACGTTTAGTTATATTTGGAAATATTTTTTTTACGTCTAAATTTAATATTCGTAAGAATATAGCTCCAACAAATTTTTAAGTTGGTTAAATAATTCTGTTCGGACATATGAAATACATCTACGAACTTCACAGGACAATGCTTGACAAAGATCTCATCCTCGTTTATGAAGGAGAGATTACGCAAGATATTACCAAATCTGTATTATCCATGGCGGAAAGAAACATGGACTCATATGGTGAACAGTCAAAGATCAAAAGAAAGGTCTTTAATGTTATGGTAGAGTGCTTGCAGAACATCAGTAAGTATGCCGTCCCGATGGAGAAACAATCTGACAAAAAAAACAGTGCTGTCTTTATGATTGGTAAAGAAGACAACTCTTATTTTATCACGTCAGGCAACCCAATACTTTCTAAGAATGTCAGAGGCATTGCTCAAAGATTAGAAAGAATTAATGACCTCGATAAGGATGGTCTAAAAGATTTATATAAAGACATTATCAAGAATGGTAAGATTTCAGCCAAAGGTGGTGCAGGTCTTGGCTTTATTGATATGGCTAGAAAATCAGGCGAGAAACTGCGCTTTGATTTTGAACCCATCAACGATGAGTTCACATTTTTTTCTCTTAAAACGACAATTCCAAGAAATCTAAAATAACTTTACATGAAAGTCCTTAATCTTGCAGGAACGGAGGATACGCCAAAAGTCATCTTGGACAAAGACAACGAACTATTCGAAATTTCGGGTAGATCACTTCCAGAAGACTCAGCAGAATTCTTTGCTCCTATCCTAAAGTGGATAGAAGAGTATGCTGAAAATGCAAATAGCTCAACAAAGTTTTTATTCAAACTTGAATATTTTAATACAGCATCATCTAAATTAATTTTGGATGTACTGTCAGCATTAGAAGAAATAGTAGGTACAACAATTGTATGGTACTATCATGAAGATGATGAAGATATGCAAGAAGCTGGAGAAGAGTTTGAAGAATTAGTAGAACTTGAATTTGAATTCGAAACATACTAATATGTATCTTTTCTCAATAAAAAACACTTGGCTTTTCTATTAAAACCAAGTGTTTTTTATATTTACTTAATAAATAACCTTTTTTGATGCAATATTTGTTACCATTATTGCATTAATTAAATGTATACTCAATGGAGTGTATATTTATTTTTTGTTTTGAATTGAATTTCCGAACTATTGTCGGCAATCTATGAGTGAAGAAATATTAAAGGCACTGACGCAACTTTTTGCTATCATCTCTACACAAGATGAAGGTTTAACAGAAACAGAAAGAAATTTCGTAATCAACTTCTTGAATCAAGAACTTGAGAAGCGTTCTGTTGAAGAATATATAGAGCTTTACGATCAACTTATCAAAGATGAAGAAGACCGTATAGCAAAAAGAAAAGCAAAGGCTGCTAAAAAGAGAGCTGCTAGAGGTGAAAACGCTGACGATTCAGTATCTGACGCTGTTTCAGTGAGAAACTCAGTAAGAACACTTTCTCTATGTAGAAAGATCAACAAGACACTTGACCAGAAACAAAAAACGATTGTTATGGTGAAGTTGTTGGAGCTTGTAGCTTCTGATCAGTCATTTACCCCACAAAGAATGGATATTATACATACAGTTGCTGATGTATTTAATATCCCTTCTCCTGAATACAAACTCCTTGAACTCTTTGTGATTGAAACTCACTCGTCAAAAATTGACAGTGAAGACATTCTTATTTTCGATGACGAAATGCCTCCAGAGGGAAGTAAAATCAAATTTATTGATTCTGGTCTTCTCGATGGTGAAATCATCTTTATCAGGCTAAAAAGTGTTTCTCTATACTTCACAAAGTATACAGGAAAGGACACAATCTACCTAAATGGTCAGCCTGTTGCTGCTAATACAGTTCACTTATTTTCTCCTGGTAGTATTTTCAAAACTCCTAAGGGAGCACCATTATACTACAGTGACTTAGTCAACAAATACAACTCAGATGAAATTGGTGGCAACATCTCTTTCATTGTTGAGAATTTAGAATATAAATTCCCTAATGGACAAGTAGGTCTGCGTGATATCAACTTTGGTGAAAACACAGGACAGCTTGTTGGGATTATGGGAGCTTCAGGTGCTGGTAAAACAACACTTCTGAACGTACTTGCTGGTTTGGAAACGCCTTCTAATGGTGAAGTAAGAATCAACGGTTACAACCTCCACAAAGAAAAAGACAAGATTGATGGTGTGATAGGGTACATTGCCCAGGACGACCTTTTGATCGAAGAACTGACAGTATTCCAAAACCTTTATTACAATGCGAAACTTTGCTTCAAGGATATGAATGAAGCGGAGCTGACAGATAAAGTAAATGAAGTACTTTTCAGTTTAGGTTTGGATAGAATTGCTCACCTTGTAGTAGGTAATGTACTCAACAAAAAGATTTCTGGTGGTCAGCGTAAGCGTCTAAATATTGCTTTAGAGCTTATCCGTGAGCCTGCAGTAATGTTTGTGGATGAACCTACATCTGGCCTTTCATCAAGAGATTCAGAAAACGTAATTGACCTTCTGAAAGAATTGTCTCTGAAAGGAAAGCTAATCTTCGTAGTAATTCACCAACCTTCATCAGACATTTATAAGATGTTTGATAAAATGTGGTTGCTCGATACTGGTGGATACCCTGTATTCTATGGCAACCCTATTGAAGCTATCACAACTTATAAGAGTGCCGCTGGACAAGTAGACAGTGATCAGGGACAATGTAACACTTGTGGTAATGTAAACCCTGAACAACTCTTCAATATCATCGAAGCACAGGTTGTGGATGAATATGGAGAGTTCACCAACAAACGTAAGGCTACTCCTCAAGATTGGTATAAAGTTTATGCTGATTCATTCCAGAAACCGGAAATAGAGGAAGTACATATTGATCCTCCTAAAACACTTAGAATTCCTTCTAAGATCAAACAAACTGCAATTTTTACTATCCGTGACTTCTTAGCCAAGTTTAGTAACAAGCAATATTTATTGATCAACTTATTAGAAGCACCATTCTTAGCGGTATTGCTTTCATGGGTCATCTATTACATTAAAGATAATGACTCTGACTATGTCTTCAGACACAATGAAAACGTACCTGCCTATATCTTGATTGCTATTTTAGTAGCATTGTTTATGGGTATGACCGTAAGTGCTGAGGAGATTATCAAAGATAGAAAGATCAAGAAAAGGGAATCCTTCCTGAATCTAAGCCGATCAAGTTATCTTTTCTCTAAATTGATTATCCTTTTTGGTTTTTCAGCTGTACAAACTTTCACATTTGTATTGATAGGCAATACCGTTTTAGAGATTCCAGATTTATCTTATCAGTATTGGTTAATTCTATTTACTGTTTCATGTCACGCCAATTTAATTGGTCTGAATATTTCATCTGCATTCAATTCCGCAATTACTGTATACATATTGATTCCTATTCTTCTGATTCCTCAAATGATTTTGAGTGGGTTGATATTTGATTTCAGTAAGCTGAATAACACAATCAGTGAGCATGGTAAAACACCATTGATTGCAGATATAATGGCTTCTAGATGGGCATATGAAGGTCTTTCTGTTGAACAATTCAAGAACAACAGATATGAGAAGCCATTCTTTGAAATGGATATGCAATTAAGCCAAAGTAACTACAAGAGTGCATATTGGGAGCCTAGAATGGAAGAGATTCTTTACAATGCACAGCTTAATAGTAAAAATACGAATGACAGTACTGCAAAAATCTTAGCTGATGATATTCTTACTTTGACGAATGAGATTAATGCTGACTTATTCTTTGCATCAAGTGAAGAGAAAAAAGCAACAGTAATATCTTTCTTAGAGGATGGGAAAATCACATCTAGTGAAGGTAATCAGTTCAGAAAAATCCTTTATGAGTCATCGATCTTCTACAACGATTTCTTGATAAAGGCAGAAGAAAAAAGAGATGCCAAGATCTACGAAATGAAGAAAGAACTTGGTGAAGACTTTAATTTATCAGAGTCAAAAGATAAATATTACAATGATCAACTAGAAACTTTCGTTAAAAACAAGACGGTTCTGAACAGAACTGTTGTTGATCACAATAGAATTGTGCAACTTATAGATCCTATTTTCTTCATTAAAGAAAATACGAGTGGAGTTTTGGACTACAGAACTCACCTTTTTGCTCCGGCAAAGAAATTTTTTGGCACATATATTGACACATTTACATTCAATGTACTGTGGATTTGGATGATGTCTATTCTTTTATACTTCACGCTTTACTTCGAATTATTAAAGAAACTGATTGAAGGAGTTGAAGTCATTTTTACAAAGATTGTCTCTAAAGAAGCATAAACACAACTGTTATAGTATCCACATATATTTTGGATCGCAACTATCTTAGAAAACCGGAATAAGATGAAAACCAAATATCTTAATACATTAGTCGCATCGGTACTCTTAGCTTCCTCGTTCGCTCAAGCTGGAGAATTACCTAATGAAAAAGTTAAAAATTCAAACGTAGAGGTATCCCCTTCTCGCGTTGAACAAGAAATATTACCTGTAGGTGAGGTATTGGAATCTATCCCTTCTCCTCTAGAGATTTCTGTTTTAATTAAAGAGAATGGAACAGTTTACAATAAAAGCGATTTAAATACGCCTGACGCTGTTTCAAGATATAATACTACATTTCAAAAAGCATTAAACTTAGGTATCTATGGTACTGACCTTGGCTTTGCGAATATTTATGGAAAAAATCAGGATGCGATCAGTTTCTTGAACTCAGTAAAAGATCTTGCTGATGGATTAGGAATCGGTGCATTTTTCGATTACGAAACAATTAAAGAGTTAGCTGAAAGTTCAAACCGTTTAGATGAATTAATTCAGACTACAACTTTAAACTTCGAAAAAATTAATAACAACCTTGCTGAAAGAAAAAGAGAAAACGTAAGTGCTCTTATCTTAACAGGTGGTTGGATTGAGGCAGTTTATCTTACTGCTATGGTCAACGCTCGTGAACCAAATGATCTTCTAAAAGATAAAATTGGTGACCAAAAAATTGTATTGGATCAATTACTTCTAGTTTTAGATATATATAAATCAAGCCCAGGTTTTGAGGACTTGATTAATGACCTTACTGCTTTACAAGAGATTTACGATCAAATTGAAGTGGAGGTAATCGTAGGAGAACCGACTATGGAAGAAATTGATGGCGTACTTGTTGTTACAGATGGCACAAGAAGTGTTGTCCATGTAACTGACGGTGATATTCAAAAAATCACAAGTTTATTAAAATCTATCCGTAACAAGGTAATTAGATAAATAAGATTACTTCTAAGTGAAAAAATAAAGAACAATGAAAAAGATATTTTTAGCATTCTCATTAATCTTCGCACTTTTTACAATCAATGAAGTTTCAGCTCAATGTAATGCAGAACTTTATGTAACGAAAAGTATGAAGGAATTAAACCCAGGTTTCCAATTCTCAAAAAGTTACAGAATTGACGGTAGAAACGGTACTAGACGTAAAATTGAGTATACTTGTGTATTAGCAAAAGACACAAGCTACCAAATTACTATTTCAGGTAAAGACGGTGGTGCTCAAGGTTTGATCAGTACATTATACAATGCCAAGAGACGTAGAATCATTTCAAGCTTCTATAACAACCGTTTCTTAGGTACTTGGACTTACAAATGTACTTCTACAGGAATTTACTATTTGAGTTTTACTTTCAAGGATTCAAAGAGCTATTGCGGTGCTGCAGTACTTGGATTTAAGAGATAAAACATAAAAAAATACAATGAGGGCAGAAGACTACAACTTCTGCCCTTTTTTTTGCTTTTTTTTTATAGTTTTGTAGGACGTAACTACAATGAAGTAAGTGAGTAATTGCAATTTATCATCTACTTCAATTCATATTTTATTTACATTAAAGGTGCGGTTAAGATGGACTTACTGTCGTTAAGAAATCAAATAGATGCTATAGACAACCAAATTCTACGTTTGTTAAACGAGAGAATGAATGTTGTAAAACAGGTTGGAGAATTAAAAAAACACGAAAAAACGGCTATTTATAGACCTGAAAGAGAAAAATCAATCATTGATAGGTTACACTCTATTTCTAAAGAGGATAGTGGCACCTTGAATCATGCCGCTATTGAAGCCATCTTTTTAGAAGTATTTGCAGTAAGTAGAAATATTGAATTACCAGAAAAAGTAGCATTTTTAGGTCCAGAAGGAAGTTATACTCATCAAGCTGCAGAAAGTAGATTTGGAGCAATGAGCGAGTACATCTCTATCAAGACTATAAAATCTGTTTTTGATAATGTGGAAACAGGAAGAGTACGTTTTGGTGTTGTGCCTATTGAAAATAACCAAGAAGGTACAGTTGCTGAAACAATCGATCAGCTCTGCTATCGTAATGTGAAGATCGTAGCCGAATTGCCGTTATCTGTAAATTTCACTTTAGCGTCAAATACAGATGATTTATCTAAGATTACGAAAATATATTCTAAAGATATTGCGTTTAGACAATGTAGACAGTTTATTGAAGATTACTTCGACGAAGACATTAAGCTGATTCAAGTTGCCTCTACATCTAAGGCTGCTAAGTTAGCACTGGAAGAGGAAGGAGCTGCTGCTATCTGTTCACAAATTGCTGCTAAGCTTTATAAACTGCCTATTATTTATAACAATATAGAGGACAGTCAAGACAATACTACTAGATTCTTAATACTTGCTAAAGATCTTGTGAATCAGAAGTCTGGAAAGGATAAAACATCTATTCTGGCAAAAATTGGTAATCATCCTGGTGATTTGGCAAACTTCTTGGAAGAATTTAGACAACGTGATATTAACCTTACGAAAATTGAAAGTAGACCTGCCAAGGAAAAAGACAATTTTAAGTATTGGTTCTTAATTGATTTTGACGGTCATTATGAAGAAAGTAAGATTCAGGAAATTATCAGAGTTTATCCTGACACCATTACCTTCTTAGGAAGTTACGTAAAAATGGTTTAATAGAATAAAACTTAATTTTGGTCGTTGTATTGATGAGAAGTCTACAAAAAGACCTAAATAATCAAGAATGAAAAAAAACTTTTTTATACTACTACTTTTTGGTTTATTAACCTCAAGTTATGGATTCTCAACTACTCCACCTTCTAAAATTCTTTCGAGTTTTAATAAGGTGCTAGGTGGGGGTAAATATGATATAGGAAAAGCTATTGTGAAAGCTCACGATAGTGGTTATGTTATTGCCGGACGCTCAATTGGTACAAGCGGTAACATGGACATGAGTTTGTGGAAAGTGGATGATGGAGGAAATATCATTTGGAATTTCAAATTTGGAGATACCGAAACAGAAGAAGTATATGACATCATCCAAACCAAAGACGGAGGGTACATTACTGTTGGCAGCTCTGACTCTTACGGCTTTAGTGTCGACATCAAAGACACATGGGTGGTGAAAGTTGACGCTCGTGGTAAATTAGTTTGGAGACACACTTATGGTGATCAGGCTTCAATTGAAGAAGGAACTTGTATTAAAGCGACTGAAGATGGTGGTTACATCATAGGAGGTAAAGTAATTACTTTAGACAGTGAAGATCCTAGTGGCGATGCCTTTGTATTGAAAATTACTGGTGATGGAACTGAGGAGTGGAGAAAAACATACGGAGGAGCCAAAAATGATGAAGCCGTTGATATCGCTTTAACAAAAGATGGATATACAATCATTGGCAATACTGAATCTTCAGGAAAAGGAAAATGGGATGTCTGGATGTTCAACATAGGTCTTGACGGAACGTTGAAGTGGGAAAAAACGTATGGCGGTGGTGACACTGAAAAAGCCAATCAGTTTGTCCAAACTCCTGATGGTGGTTTTGCTATTGTAGGCTATTCATACACATTTGCGGAAGCTAGTCTTGATTGCTGGGTTGTAAAAACAGATGGAGCAGGTCAACAGCAATGGCACAAATCTTTTGGTGGATTAAGTTATGATGAAGGCAATGGTATCACATTGACAAGTGATGGAGGTTTTGCCATAGTTGGTTACACTGAAGTTTGGGAGCCGGATGAGTATGGTGATAATACTAGTTTGGACGGCTTTAATACATTGCTTGTAAAACTGGATGCTAATGGCAATAAACTATGGGAAAAATCTATTGGAGGTGTAAAAGAACAACGAGGTTATGCTGTTCTTGAGGCTGCCAATAAAGATTTGATCATTGTCGGGTCGAAGCAAACAAGTGACCAAAATAATTTTGGCATCTTATTGATACGCACAAATCCAAATGGTTCTATATAAATTAAACTATCTGACCACTGAACTCAAAAAAGCACTATATAGTATTTATTCTCCTTCTTCTTCTTTCTAATTCAATAGTTGCACAAAATGTAAGTATTGAAAATGCTGATCAACTTTTTGAAGAAGGAAAATATTATGAAGCTTTGACCATGTATGAAAAAATTGCAGTCAAAGACATCACTTCATGCTCCATTAAATATAAAATAGGGGTCTGTATCTACCAATCACCTTTTGCAAAAGCAGATGCAGAGCCCTATTTCAAATACTTAATAGATCATTCCTGCACAGGTATACCCTCTGAAAAATTCTTCTATTATGCTTCATTACTCCATTACAAGGAGAATTATATTGAAGCCATCAATTTCTATAACGAATATTTAGAAGCATATGAAGGAAACAGTTCCGTTCCCGTTTTCAATGATGCAAGATTGAGAATTGAACAGTGTGAGAATGCCATCAACCTTACCAATAATGTGATTGCTGGAAATACAGTATCCTCACAGGTAATGGAAATTCCTATTAATACATCTTATGACGAAAAGTCTCCAATCATTTCTAAATTAGATAATTTTCTAATTTTCAGTTCAAAAAGACAGAGAGACAGCTTCAATTATGTATACGGTGATCAATACCGTTTCTTACCTGAAAAACTTCAAAGTGGTGACGATGATATTTACCTTTCTTACCGGAAGGGAATACAATTCCACCACCCCTACCCTCAATTTAACGAAGAATACAGAGACATTTACCCTCTTTATATACAAGATGGGGCTTATATGCTTTTGTATATAGAATATCCTACAGATCCTGAAGGAAAAGGAAATATCTATGAAACGAGGGTCAAAAAAGGCAGATGGCTAAAACCGAAAAAATTAAATGAGAAAATAAACTCTGATTATAATGAGAGAGGTGCCTTTTTAGCAAATAATGGCACTACTATTTTCTTTTCAAGTGACAGGCCTGGCGGTCAAGGAGGATTTGACCTTTACAAATCCATTAAAATTGGTAAAGACGACTGGTCTAATCCTATCAACTTAGGACCAACGATCAATAGTGAATATGATGAAGTTTTTCCATTTATTCATAACGATAACAAAACTCTTTACTACTCCACTAATGGCACTAAATCAATTGGTGGTTTTGACCTAGTCACTTCAGTCAAAGAAGGTGCAACTTGGTCCACTCCTAAGAACTTAGGTGTTACGATCAATTCTCCTTTTGATGAATTGCAGTTCTCTCAAATTCCGAGCAAAAGGTACTCCTATTTTTCATCCAACAGACAAAACAAAGACGCTATAGGCGGTTATGATATTTACTCTATTTTCAAACCTGTTCATAAAATGAAAAGAGCAATTGTAACAGGTAATATTGAAGTGGAGAAAAACGGTCAGAAAATCCCAATCAGCTTAACCGTAAAAGATCAAGATAATATTACTTATAAGAAGTATGTTTATGATCCAGATCCTGCTACTGGTAAATTCTTTATGATATTATTGCCAGGTAAGAATTACACGATCACTGTCACTTATAATGAACTGGAACTTTACAATATTAAAATTGACCTTCCTAAAAACACATACAGGTATCAGCTGATCAAAACATTTGAGATGAAAGATATCGTCGTGTTGAACAAAACAGTGGGTTATGATATCATTCCTAATGACTCTCAGTTTGAAGTAACCACATTCGATCAAATCAAGGATAAAAAAGAAGATATTGCTGATGCTCGATATGATGCTCTGCTAATGTTGATGGACATGATTGTGGACAGAACAGATAAAGATGGTCTAGCTTCATTGAATGCTTTGGATGATCCGGCTTTAGACCCTGTGATTTCACAGCAAGCAGAAGGAAGTCCGGACCCTTATTACACACCTCTTTTAGACCTTATAGAAAGAGCTTTTAATGAAGCTAATCCTGATCTCTTGACAACATTGGACAGCATGAGAGGTGATACTGGAGAAAAGGTAGTACGTTTATCAAAAAGCAATAAAAGTATATTGGATCAGAGATATTATTTCGTAGAAAACGAATTTGATATTTCCAGAGAAGATCAAAAAACACTAAACGACATCGCTTCATTTATAAAACCTAGAAGTGATTTGAGACTTGAAATAATTCATTTCTCAAAAAGTGACGATAATAACGAAATCAAAGAAACTGATACTTTAACTCAGATGAGAATCAATTCCATTAATAACTACCTTGCATCAAAAGGAGTTGAACAGTGGAAAATAAAAGTTGTTGAAAAACCTAAAATGAGCTCAGACGACACTGGTTGTCTGAAATTATCTATAATAATCAAATAAGTTTTGAAAAAATATTTTCTAAACATATCATCATTTCATTTAGTATCTGTCATAACAGTGCTTTTCATTCTTGGTTTCCATCAAGAAAGCAGTGCTCAATTTGATGAATACGAAAGAAAAGCTGGTATTATTAATACATTTGCAAAATATGTCAACTGGCCTTCCAAAGCTTTTGTGGAAGATGGAAAACTGGTACTCGGTATATTGGGCGACGACCCTTTTGGAGATGTGATTGACAATATGTTTAGAAATAGATATATCAACGGAAGAGCATGGGAAATTAGAAGAGCACAAACGATCAGAGAACTGAAAGGGTCTCACATCGTTTTTATGGCTCAAGGGTTTAAGGAAGAAGAAATAAAAACCTTTCTTCAGGAAATTTATAGCAGAAACAATTCTTTTGTATTGACAATAGGCGACAATATCCCTAACTTTTGTAAAAATGGGGGAATTATCAATTTAACCCCTAATGGTCTTTATACATTAAACATTGTTTCGGCCAACAAAGCACAATTAACTATTGATGTGAAGCTCTTAAACCTCGCAAGTGACATTATTCCTTATGACCCAGATTAAGAAAATTCTATCCCAATCCCTGAGGTATAAACTTATAGGTATTATTATGTTTGTAAGTTTGATTGCTTCCTCGTTTTCTACCATTCTATTCTGTGCCTACGATTTTCAGCAGTACAAAGAAAACTTTATCAAGGAGACTAAACAGTTAGCCAAAATTATCGGTGACAACAATGATGCTTCTGTTGAATTACAACAATTTACTCCCGCACAAAGAAATTTAAATGAACTCCTCAACAACAACCCTCAGATTGTTACAGGAGTTATTTTTGATAAAGAACAACGACTGTTTGCTATCTATAGTAAAACAGCACTCTCACAAGCAAAAGAGAAAAATGAAGAGCTTTACAATAAAGTAATTCTGGATAAAGACTGGCAGATATCACATGCTGAATTTATTCCTAGCTTTTCTCAAAACAACACCTCCTTTGCCCTTCTTGAAAACTATTTAGATATTTTTGTCAGTACTTTTGATGAAAATGGAAGAATCAATACCGTTTATTTAAGGTCTGAATTGACTTCAATCAGAGAAAGAATAACAACCTATTTTTTCATGTTTTTCTTGATTGTAGGATCTGTATTGATATTCGTATCTACCCTTTCAGTTCCTCTGCAAAGTAGTATTTCAAAACCTATTCTTGATTTAGAAAAAACAGCCAATATCATTTCGAAAAAGAAAGATTATTCGATCAGAATTAAAGAAAGAAGAGAGGATGAAATTGGGTTGCTGATTGATGCCTTTAATGGTATGCTTTCTAAAATTGAATTACAAAATGAGTCATTGATTCACGCAAAAGAAGTGGCTGAAAGCTCTGCAAAAGCTAAACAGGAGTTTCTAGCCAACATGTCACATGAAATCCGTACGCCAATAAATGGTGTGATGGGAATGACAGATTTATTGCAGGATACAGACTTAAATGAGGAACAACAGAATTTGTTGAAGGTTTTGAAAAGCTCAGCTTCTCACCTCTTAGTGGTTATCAACGACATTCTGGATATATCTAAAATTGAATCCGGTAAGCTTTCTTTTGAAGAACAAGTGATTAATGTAAAAGAAGTCACCTCCTCAATTTTAGATGCCTTTTCTATTCAAACTGATAAAAAAGGGCTAAATACTATTCTTGATATTTCTAGAAAAGTCCCTGAAAAAATATTGGGTGATCCCGTACGACTCAAACAAGTACTGATCAACCTTTATTCTAACGCCGTAAAGTTTACTTTTGATGGAAGCATCATTATTTCTATCCGAAATAAATTTGAAGATGACGAGAAAGTAGCTTTACAATTTTCTGTAAAAGATACAGGTATCGGTATTGAGAAAGATAAAATCGATCATATTTTCAATAGCTTTACACAGGCTTCTAATGAAACCACCCGCAAATTTGGAGGTACTGGCTTAGGATTAAGTATTTCAAAACAGCTGGTGGAGCTTCAGGGAGGAAAAATGTATATTGAAAGTACTGTTGACCTTGGGAGTACTTTTTATTTTGAAATTACTTTTAAAAAATACCTAGAGGCTAAGAAGAAAACACCTAATGTTTCAGAACAAATAAGCAGTAATGATGTATTTGATGAACCTTCAAGCAAAAAGATCTTACTTGTAGAAGATAATGAAGTCAATCAGATGCTTGTTCTTCGTTTATTGAAAAAGTGGGGTTATGTTTCAGATCTCGCTGAAAATGGAAAAATTGCTTTAGAGAAATTCAAGGAAAATGACTACGATCTGATTCTTATGGATGTGCATATGCCTGAGATGGATGGCTATTCAGCTACACAAGAAATCAGAAATAATTTCCCTTCCCCAAAAAGTAACATCCCTATTATTGCCATGACTGCCTCTGCACTTAAAGGAGAGTTTGACAGATGTAAGCAAGCGGGAATGAATGATTATATATCTAAGCCGTTCAAAAAAGATAATTTGCTTCAGAAAGTTCAAGATTATACAAACTCAAGAGAACCTTTAAAAAACGAATAAGAGAATAATCATTCATTTATTATTGAAATTCTCCTTATTTCTCAATAAAATATCGAGCGGCTAATTCATACCCTTTCAAGCCTAAACCTGCGATAGTTCCAACACAATTTTTAGCCATAAAGCTCTTATGTCTGAATGCTTCTCTAGCATGAACATTGGAGATATGCACTTCAATTACAGGTGTTTCAACTCCTGCTATAGCATCAGCGATCGCAACTGATGTATGTGTATAAGCACCTGCGTTTAAGACAATTCCGTCATAACTAAAGCCCACTTCATGAATAATATCAACTAAAGTTCCTTCATGATTACTCTGACGGTACTCCATCTCTGCTTCAGGCAAAGCCGCTTGAAGCTGTTCGAAATATTCTTCAAAACTTGTATTACCGTAAATCGTTGGCTCTCTTTTACCTAGCAGGTTTAAATTGGGGCCATTTAAAATTAATAGCTTCATTTTATATATATATTATTAAATTGCTTATACAATACGGTCCAATATAGTTTAATAATAAACTACATTATTTCACACTGCAAAACCAAATAAACTATGTTTATCCCAAGTATGCTGTTAAAGCAACTATACACACGAGGCAGCCTGAACAACACTGAACGTGGTATTGAGTTTTCGATCAAAAATAGACTCAAAGACGCTGAAATAAAAGAACTTCTCCATATTAAAATTGATGGAAACGAAGTCAGCAAAGAAAAAATTGTTTTGCATACATCCAATGCACAAGATGTAAAGGCAACTAGTATTAATTCTGATAACCGATTTGATTTCCCACTTAGAGCATTGATTAGGATTGAAGTATTGGATCATCCTCAGCTAGCAATAGAAAAACATGAAGTGGAAATCGCTGTGAAAGCATCTCCTTTTGGAACTTTAAAATTCTCAGTAACAGATGCTATCACATTAAAAAAAGATACTGAGGTGAGAATTCCAAGAGATGAGATGGATGATTATGGAGATCCTATTATCAAAAAGAGACAAGAATTTGTAGAGGAATTTACAGGAGCTAAAATTGATCATATCGGAAAATATTCCATCGATCCTCATGAATTAGGAGGGAATATTGAACACTTTACAGGTGTAGCACAAGTTCCAATGGGATTTGCAGGTCCAATTAAAGTAAACGGTGAACATGCTATTGGAGAGTTTATGATTCCTATGGCAACTACTGAGGGAACACTTGTGGCTTCATACAATAGAGGTATGAAAGTAGCGAATATGTGTGGAGGTATTAAAGTATCTGTAGTAGATGATGCCATGCAACGTGCACCTGTTTTCGAATTTATTGATGCACGAGGAGCTAGAGATTTTGTAGCTTGGATCAAACTCAATTTTGATAAAATCAAAGCAGAAGCTGAAAGTACTTCTTCTATCGCTGACCTAGTTTATATTGATCATTTCTTATCGAATAAATTCGCCTTCTTAAGGTTTAACTTTAAAACTGGAGATGCAGCAGGTCAGAATATGGTTGGCAGAGCCACTTTTGCCGCTTGTAGCTGGATCTTAGATCAATACTCTGGAATTCAAAACTTCTTCTTGGAATCAAATTTTGCGACGGATAAAAAAGCTTCTCAGATTAACATCATGAGAACTCGTGGTAAAAGAGTGACGGCTGAAGTGACTTTGAAAAAAGAAGTTTTACAACAATATATGAGAGTTGATCCAGAGCAACTAGATCACCATTCTAGAATTGCCGCTATCGGTTCTTTCTTGTCTGGTGTAAATAATACTGGATTGCATTCGCCAAACGGCATCACAGCAATGTTTATTGCCACAGGACAAGATGTTGCAAATGTGTCTGAATCAAGTGCCGGTATCATTTATACTGAACTGACAGATAAAGGTGATTTATATCTTTCAATCACAATTCCTTCTTTGATCATTGCGACTTATGGAGGAGGAACAGGGATTGGCACCCAAAAAGAAAGTCTTCAATTATTAGATTGCTACGGCAAAGGAAAAGCACACAAGTTTGCTGAAATTGTTGCCGCAGTAGTTTTAGCAGGTGAAATTTCATTGGCGTCTGCGATTTCTTCTTCTGATTGGGTTAGTTCTCATGAGCAATACGGTAGAAACAGATAATACGTATTCTTACTATAAAACGAAACTCCCTGCCTGAACTTCGTTCAAACAGGGAGTTTTTCTATACTAATTATTTTTATAAATCTTCTGTGATAAAAAATAGTTTTCCTTCATAATGGAAAGTGACAGTGGCCTTCTCTCCTACTTCTTCAAGGTCATTACTCACCTTATGAATATTGAATTTCGCATCGATTACTACTGTACCGTCTTTTCCTTCTTTAATTGTGAAGTTTTCCACCGAAAGACCATCACCATGATCTTTTAAATACACGGCAAACTCATCATTGATCATGGTAGTCACTCCAGCAAACTGAACTCCATAATCAGAGGCATCTGTGGCATTTTCCCATTCACCACCTGAAGTATAATCTCCAATAATCTTTTTAGGTGCTTCAGCTGAAGTAGTCAAACCGATTGACAACATATTTCCAATAAACTCGTCTCCTTCATAGTCATCCAACTCTTCTAAGACTTTAATATCTTCCATAAATACCAGATCAAAGAACCTTCCAGATGAATCATTATCAAAGACTTCATTCTGTCTTCCTGCAGCACCTTTTATTTTAAATAATACCTCTCCATCAATACTCACACTTCCTTTTCCTGCAATAAAACTAGGAACATCATAATCGTCTTCATCATCCTTCTTGTACTCTCTTTCCACATGTTCCATTAATTCTTCATAATCTGCCCTAACCAAACTAATCGTATCAGTATAGGTCACACCTTCCTCTTCAAAACTTAATGTAAGGTCAATATTCTCTTCAGTCAACGTTAAAAGATTGGCTTGGAATATCTCATCCGACATTTTCACTTTCAGCGTTTCTTCTGTTTCATCAGTCCACTCCCAGATACCATTTCCATCTGTACTAATAATAGCTCCATCTTTCGTAAAGAATACATAGAAATCATCTTCTGTATCCTTCCATACATTGGCTAAAAATGCAGTTCTCTCTGAAAACTCTTTCTTATCCACCTCAACGGACATATTAATTTTTTCCTCTGGATTATCTTCTTTAATTAGTTCTATTTGAATCTCACCATTTACATTAAGTAGCTTCACAGTACCATATCCCTCTAAATCGATTATTGTATCCGACTCTACAGTGTATTCTCCATAAAACAATAAATCTTTTTCTTCTAATAATGTTCTAGTATTTGAAGCTGTACCCTGTACAGTAGCTAACCCCTCACTTGTAAACGCCATACTTGAAATTTCTCCTCCAGTAGTAATGTTCCAAGTGGCATCAAAATGCTCATTTTGGGTTAAATCTACAGTACCATTATCAAAAGTTTCTGGAGTAACTTCATTCTCTTCAGTAGTACATGAAATGATAAAAATTGATGAAATAATAAATAAAATAAGGTTTTTTAAATTTTTCATAGCGTATAGTTATTCGAGTTAAATTTTTCTATCTGTACGGCGAGGTTTGATAATGTTTTCAAAATGAGGGAATAATGAAGTCATATTCTTCGAATAATACAATTATAAAGAAAAAAGTACGCTAAAAACGCGTTTTTAAGACAAGACCAATAAGTAACTTATGAGATGATTTATTACTAAGTCAATTGAATATTACTTTCTAGGGTGAATGTAGGTTTATTCGCCTTTTAAATAGATTTGTTCCTCGGGTTTATATTTCCTAATATTGATAAGCCCTGCCATAATTATGGTCTGACCTCAATTTGCAGGACTTATTACATTTTTCAATGATCATCTATTAAAGCTAATTATGAACGTATTGAGTCATCTTCCTAAATTAACTAATACCCTACAATCACTTACTACTCCACTGAGCGACGTCGATTTTGAAGTAGTCAATAATCAGATTTTTGATACTCCTTATAAGAAAAACCTTCCTGTTTTTGATGACAACCTCTTTATTGACTTAAGTGCGAATAGTAGTTTTAAAATCAATGTATTCAATAGCAGTGATGATTTTGAAGAGAATGAAAATGTAATACTCAATGAGAACCATCCTTATAAAAAGCTTATTTCGAATCATGCCATCATTGAGTACTTGATTGAGGGTCATTTGAAAGGCAATGCCAATTCTTCCGCCTCAAAATACTTCTCATTAGAAGCGGAAGGAAAACAAGATATTACAATCAATTGGTGTAAAGTACATCCTAATCACAAAAGCACTGTGGAAACTATTGCCAACGAGGTACATAGTTTAAAAGAGATTTTCACCGAATGCAAGAATAGTAATTTCTGGAATTCATTTGATGAACATGAAGGCGTAGGTTTTTCATTAAATGGAGAATTTAAAGGGGCCTTATCTATCGATCTCGTAGAAGTTTTATCTTCCATTTTGGCACCTGTTTTTGCTCTTACAAGCTGTGGACAATCCAATGCTTTTAATGTAGGAGCTTCCTCTGAAATTGGTTTCTCTTTTTCAAAGAAGGATGCTTTCAATTGTTTCATCAAAAAGACGGATGACCGTTTTCATATTACGCTTAATAAGCAAAAGAAAAGCTCTAAAGGAATTGGTTTATCCGCTTCAGTAGGCATTTCATTAGCTCCTAAAGCCATTGAACAAATTGAATCAATTATTGATGACTATATCATAGATTACCTTGGTGATTCTATTGAGAAGGTAAAAGAGAAAATACAAAACAATGCTGAAGATATTTATGTACAAGCCATTCTTCAGAAAATCGATATTCCAGCCTTAACACCTATCGAGGAAATAATAGACTTCTTCGATGACTATGAGGAGAAGGTACAGAAAGCCAAAGAAAAGGTCATGCTTCTGCTTAAAATGAAGTTGGAATTAGGATTAGAATATTCTTACCGAAAGTCTGTAATGGAAAGCAGTATGCTAGATGCATATGTCTCTAGTGATATTCTTACGAAACATATTTCTTCATTACTGAAATTAGATATTTCTGATTTAATTCAAGAAAAAAGTATTGAAGTCAATCGTTATATGTCGGGTAAAGGTTTAGAGATTAGTAAATCTTTATCAGTGGGTCTAAAACTTGGGAATTGGAGCGTTGGACGTAAGGTTTCTCATAATGAAACATTCATCGACCTTAAACATGGCAGAGATGTTATCGAGAGAGAAGTGGCTTATGGGTTAGAGAAAAGCATCAGTTCAGATCTATCGGGAAATAGAAACGCTTCTTTTAATCTTGTATTAGATATTGAAACGCCTACTCCAAAAGAAAATTTATCGTATGATGACTTAGACTATTCACTGACTCTTCAGAATACTTTTGAAGATGAAAGGGTTCAGGACAAAGATCAAAAAGGGATTCAGCGTTACCTCTTTTCATCTGTCATCTGGGGCATCATTGAAGAGGAGGAATATCAATTGATCATTGATGCGATTTGGAATGAAATCAATGCTTCGAGTTATTATAAAATTGAAACCGTTTTCCATGTTCCACCTATCGTACTTAAAGACCTTCTGTTGGCTTTAGGTCAAAAAGTTACCATTGAGGATTTCTCAAAATCATTAGCGGTGGCGGTTCTTCCAACTAAAAAAGTGGAAAAGAGTAACTACTCTGATAATCGAAAAGCATTTTATGGTCCGTTGTTATCCAATATGGTACAAAAACAGTCTATTGATTCACTTTTGAATTCCCCTTATTACAAAAAGGAAAACAGAACATGGAGAAATAAAGATCGATTTATCAACCGATACAATCCAGACAGTTTCTTTGATCGATATAAAGCTACGCTCCTCTCTTTTAAAATCCTGAATACCTACTTTGATCAAAACGTGCCTCTTCCAAAAGAGTTAGTGAATTCTCCATTAGATCAAGTTTTTGATAGAATGAAAGAAGTTTTCACGAAGACCAGTTCTGGAAAGAGAAGAAACAATGGTTTTGAGGAAAGATGGTTCGGGCATCTGCTCTATTCTACTGCAGAACAACATTTGCCTGATAAAGCAGAGTTAATTGAAAGGTCAATGGTCATTAAATATGAGAAAGGGGGAATTGAGCATAGTATTATTATTGGGTAGCTTAGATTTCAATTGCTGTTGAATACAATAGGTACACTTCCCACCGTACACACAGTACGCTATTCACCGTACTGCTTGTACACTATACAGCGTACTGTCTGTACAGTGAATAGTGTACAAACAATACTCTGTATGAATTGCTCAAAATAAAGCTAATTTTAGTATCTATCATTTTGGGAACCCTTATTGGCTTTCACTACCAAGAAAATTGACCGAAAGATTTAAAAATAAAAATCCCTTCCAAACTTAAAGTAGGAAGGGATTTTTGGTGTCTAAAAAGGTACTTAAATCAAATTGTAATAATTAAAATTTAAGCTTCTGCTTCTTCGTAATCACTTACTGGAATACAAGCGCAGATTAAGTTTCTATCTCCGAAAGCACTGTCAATACGACGTACTGTAGGCCAGAACTTGTTGGCTTGAACATATGGAAGAGGATAAACGGCCTTCTCTCTTGAGTAAGGAAGCGTCCACTCTCCTGAAATGGTCATTGCCTGTGTATGTGGAGCGTTCTTTAATACGTTCTCAACTGCATCCGCTTTTCCGTCGATGACCTCTTGGATCTCTTCACGGATAGCGATCATTGCGTCACAGAATTGGTCTAACTCTGATTTGCTTTCTGATTCAGTAGGCTCGATCATCAATGTACCTGGTACTGGGAAAGAAACCGTTGGAGCATGGTAACCATAGTCCATTAAACGTTTTGCGATGTCTTCCACTTCAATACCTGCTGGCTTGAACTGACGGCAATCTACGATCATCTCGTGAGCGTTACGTCCGTTGGCACCAACATATAATACTGGATAATGCTCTTTTAATCTTGACTGCATGTAGTTCGCATTCAAGATCGCTGTTTTTGTAGCATTTGTTAATCCCTCAGCACCCATCATACGGATATAAGCATAAGAGATTGGTAAAATACTAGCAGAACCCCAAGGTGCTGCTGAAACTGCTGAAGCTGCATTTTCACCTACATTGTTGTCAATTACTACGTGACCTGGCAAGTAAGGAGCAAGATCTGCTACCACACCGATTGGTCCAACTCCTGGTCCACCACCACCGTGAGGGATACAGAATGTTTTGTGTAAGTTCAAGTGACAAACGTCTGCTCCAATATTAGCAGGAGAAGTTAATCCTACTTGAGCGTTCATGTTGGCACCATCCATATATACACGACCACCATTGTCATGGATAATTTGACAGATCTCAATTACTGATTCTTCAAATACACCGTGTGTAGAAGGGTAAGTGATCATTAATGAAGAAAGGTTTGCAGAGTGTTGCTCTACTTTAGCCTTTAAGTCTTCTACATCAATATTACCTGCTTCATCACATTTCACGATCACTACTTTCATCCCTGCCATCACAGCTGATGCTGGGTTAGTACCGTGGGCTGATGAAGGAATAATAGCAATATTTCTATGACCTTCACCTTGTGCTTCGTGGTAAGCACGGATGGTCAATAATCCTGCATATTCACCATTTGCACCTGAGTTTGGTTGTAATGACATGGCATCAAAACCAGTGATCTCACATAACCAAGCTTCCAAGTCTTTGAAGATTTCTTGGTAACCTTGTGCTTGCTCTTTTGGAGCGAATGGGTGCAACTGACCAAATTCTGGCCATGTTACAGGAATCATTTCTGCTGTTGCATTCAATTTCATTGTACATGATCCTAAAGAGATCATTGAATGTACTAATGAAAGGTCCTTGTTCTCTAAACGCTTTAAGTAACGTAACATTTCGTGTTCAGCGTGGTATTGGCTGAATACTGGATGTGTCAAGAACTCTGATTCACGTTGTAAAGCAGAAGGAACTGCAACTTCAATATCATTGGCTAACGCCTGAACGTCTACAGGTACATTTAAATCTAACGCATCTTGGAAAATAGAAATAATATCCTCGATGTGAGATACGTCTGTCGATTGGTTCATAGAAAGACCGATCGTTCCATCCTCGAAGTAACGGAAGTTCGACATTCTTTCCTCAGCCAAAAGACGGATTGCTTTTGCTTGTAAAGGCGTTGTTTTAATCTTAACTGTGTCGAAGTAGCCTTTGCTCTCTACCTCAAAACCTAATTGCTCCACTCCTTTTACTAAAAGGTTGGCCATACCATGCGTACGGTAAGCAATTGTTTTCAAACCTTCAGGACCGTGGTAAATTGCATAAGCAGCCGCCATTACACCTAATAGTACTTGTGCAGTACAGATGTTTGACGTTGCACGTTCACGTTTGATATGTTGCTCACGTGTCTGTAAAGCCATACGGTACGCTTCATTACCGTCCTTATCTTTAGAAATACCGATAATACGCCCTGGAATTTGACGTTTGTAAGCATCTCTAGTAGCTAAGAAACCAGCATGAGGTCCACCGTATCCCATAGGAACACCAAAACGTTGAGCAGAACCAACTACAGCATCTGCATCCATTTTACCTGGCTCTTTTAAAACCGTCAGTGCCAATAGGTCTGAAGCCATAGCCACTAAAACACCGTTGTCATGCGCTGCCGCGATAAAATCAGTATAATCACTGATTGCACCGTTAGTATCTGGGTATTGTACTAATACACCAAATAAAGTAGGATCTGTAACATCTAATTCTGCTACCTCACCAATGACTAACTCTACTCCGATTGGAGTACAACGTGTTTTTAGAAGATCTAAAGTTTGCGGGTGACAAGTGTTTGCTGCAAAGAATTTGTTTGCTTGTTTTTTCTTCGCTCCTTTTCTAGCTCCATGGAACATGTGAACTACCTCGCCTGCTGCAGTCGCTTCATCCAATAGAGATGCGTTTGCCAATTCCATTCCTGTCAGGTCAGTGACCATGGTTTGGAAGTTTAAAAGCATTTCTAAACGGCCTTGAGCAATTTCAGCTTGGTAAGGAGTGTATGCAGTATACCAACCTGGGTTTTCCATGATATTACGTAAGATTACAGGAGGTGTAATCGTGTTGTAATACCCCATACCAATATAAGAACGGTAAACTTTGTTCTTCTGAGCAATTTCCTTGAACTGACGAAGGAATTGGTACTCAGTAAGTGGTTCAGGAAGGTTTAAAGCCTCTTTCAGGCGGATTTTTTCAGGGACAGTCTGAGCGATCAACTCATCAATATCTGATACCCCTAATGCTTTTAACATCTCTTCGATTTGAGTATGGTTGGGCGCATTATGCCTTGCCTCAAATCTCTCGAAGTTGTTTAAATCAATCTTCATCGACTATGGTTGTGTTGTGGTATTTAACAATGTGTATTGCAGGTTAAAAGAAGAAGTGGTAAATTAAGCCCGCTACTTCCCCGTAATAACACGGCAAATATAGTTAACTTTATTTACGAAATAAACTTACGGTTAATAATGAAAGAAATTTTAATGACAATAGGTCTTATAATTTCATATACTATAACACTTGCTCAGAGTGTTAACCCTTCTGACGGGATATTGTTTCCGGAAGGGGAAGTAAGCCGTGTGGACCTACGAATCGATGTTTATGATCTTGAGTTTCTTCTAAGTGCCGGAAATGAGGAAAGTATAGAATTTAAAAATTGCTTTTTCCGCTTTTCCAACTCACAGCTTACAGATTCCCTGCAGAATGTGGGTATAAGACTGACAGGGACCACTTCTAGGTATGCCGCTAAAAAATCTTTTCAAATTGCATTCAATCACTTTGACCAAAACAGGACTTTTCACAATGCTTCAAGGTTTAATTTTAAAGCCGAGAAAAACGATCCTACACTTTCAAGAGAAAAAGCTGTTTTAAAAATATTCCGAGAGGAAAATATTCCAGCCGTACGTTCAAGTCATATTGCACTCTATATTAATGGTGTCTATTTCGGACTCTACTTAAATACAGAAGAAATTGACAGGGCATTTTTAGCTTCAAGATTTTGTTCCAAAAATGGTATTTTAGTCAAAGGGAATTATGGAGCCAATTTGATCAATGATCCCAATATTTATTGCAACGAAGAAATCTATCAAATCGATCAGAATAATCACAATGGGAGACTCCTACTTTCATCATTACTAGACAGCATCAATATTCTTACCGATGAGCAACTTGTTTGCTACCTGGAATCCCATTTTGATATTGAGCAATACATCAAAACAATAGCTATTGAGCATTTAACGGGGCATTGGGATAATTATTCTTACAATAAAAACAACTTCTATCTCTATTGGAATGATCATCAGAAACGATGGACCTACATTCCACACAACCTTGATAATACGCTCGGCATTGACTGGATTGGGTATGACTGGGGCAGAAAGGATTTGAATAACTGGTATCATACTATTGAGGCAAGACCGCTGATCAGTAAAATTCTAGGTATTCCGAATTATAAAAACCAATACAACCAATATATTTCCTACTTGATTACCCATCGTTTTAATAACGAAAAACTCGACTCTTATTTTTCTTCTCAAAAGACTTTATTAAGACCCTTCTTACAATTTGATATTTTCTATACATCAAGTTACGGATGGACAGTAGAGGATTTTGAATACGCATTTTCACAACCTATTGGCGGACATGTTGAGTATGGCATCAAAGATTATATAAGTACTAGAGTACAACATGCACAGCAACAAATTCAGGTTATAGATGTTGATGAAATAATAAACAACACCAACATTAAAGTATACCCAAGCCCAAAAAATCATCAGGTAATTCTAAAATTTGATGAAATACATTTCAGAAGATGCTTGATTTCTTTGATGAACCTAAATGGTAAGACGATTAAAAGATGGAGTAAAAAACCAAGCGAAGTGATTGACATTTCTACTCAAAATATCCATCATGGTACTTATTTCTTATCCATAGAAGTAGAAAATAATCAAAAAAGCTGGGTGAAGCTTCCTGTCAAAAAAGTCGTCATTTAGAAAAATGAAACACAAAGTTAATACGGACTATTGCTCAAGCCTTTAAAATTTGAAGTAAATTCGAGCCTTTTATTAAAATATTCCAACCAAAGGAATCTACTAAAACTATACTTGCATTTTCAATATGACTACCCCATCATCAATTCAAAAAAACAGTATGTACTGGCGTTTCAGTATGTATGGATTTCTAAAGAATTTGAGGTTTTTTGATCCCTTTATGATCATTTATCTTTCAGAGGTGGGTGTCTCATATACTCAAATCGGTACGCTTTACGCCATAAGAAAATTAGTAGCGTTCTTTCTTGAAATTCCTACTGGAATTCTGGCGGACTCTTTGGGCAGAAAGTTATCACTAGCCACTTCATTCTTTGCCTATATCATTGCATTTATTGGTATCTATTATTCTACGAACTTCTTTTTATTGGTTGCAGCCTTTTCCATTTTTGGTTTAGGGGAAACATTAAGGAGTGGTTCTCATAAAGCTATTATCGTTAGTTACTTAGAAGAAAAAGGATGGATGCACCTGAAAACCGATTACTTTGCCAATACAAGAGCTTGGGCACAATTTGGGAGTGGTATATCTTCTTTAGTCGCTGGATTCCTTGTATTATATAGCGGTGAGTTCAAAAGTATTTTTCTTTATTCTGTTATTCCTTATATCATCAACTTCTTCAACCTTCTCACTTACCCTAAATCTTTGGATGAAGGAGGTAAAAAGAAGAAAAAGAAGACACAGTCCAATTTTATTAAAGAGCTTTGGGTAGTTTTAAAACAAAGACAATTGATCAAGGTAATCACAAATGCCACCGTATTATCTTCTTTTCTAGGAGCTTCAAAAGATTTTATTCAGCCTATGATGGCCGCATTTGCACTCACACTTCCTTTTCTCGGTTTTATAGATGATGATAAACAGAAAGTAGGTTTAGTAGTGGGGGTACTTTATTTTGGTATTTATATGATGACCTCAAGAGCCGCTGTCATTTCAAAATCGGTAAAAAAGAAAATTCCAAATCAAGAACGATTCATTATCAACACACTTATCATTGGATTGTTATTAGGGATTACTGCAGGTTTGATGTATGAAATCAACCTTATCTTCCTCGCAATAGTTGTTTTCACCCTCGTCTATATCACTGACAGTTTAAGAAAACCAATCCTTACAAGTTATATGGCCGATGACAGCCCAACCGAAATGCTGACAACCGTACTTTCTGTAGATTCATTTGTTCTGACTGTATTTACAGCCTTGCTTTCTTTCATTTTTGGCTTTTTATGCGACTATTTAAGTATTGGAAACGCTCTAATACTTTTAGGTGCCAGCTTGTTAGTTTTCTATGGAATGACAAAACTATTTTTCAAGGAGAAAATAATACAGTAGTCTAACATTGATTATGTTTGAATTCGTATTTATTTGAATATACATTCACGCTAAATTTATATTTCAAAGAATATCTCCATACCTTTCTAAGCAATTTGTTCGAAAAATTATGGAAGAAAGAATAAGAAAAACAGTTACGAGGCAATGCAGGGCTATTTTTCCAAATACATTGAATGCAAATAATACATTATTTGGAGGAGAGGCGATGAAATGGATGGATGAAGTGGCTTATATCACTGCAACAAGGTTTACAAGACAAAAAATGTTTACCTTAAAAACGGAAGATATTAAATTTCTGAAGTCGATTTCTCCCAACAGTATTGTTGAAGTAATTGGTAAAGTAGAAAAAGCAGATCCAATAAAATTACGCGTTATATTAGAAATGTATTCTGAAGATATGTATTCTGACTCCAGAGAAAAGGTGATGGAAAGCGTATTTATTTTTGTAGCACTGAATGATCACAACAAACCTGTTCGAATTGACTACAGTAGACTTGAACAAGAGTTTGAATTAATATAAAAAGAAACAGAAATGACTTTTACGTAGTTGTTTCTGTTTTTTGTTTAAAGGTTAAAATTCAGATTAAACCTTCCCCATTTTGGGTAATAAGGAGGAAATTTATCATCAGGTTCATAAGTGATTCTATCCCAATTGTATTCCAAAGTTCCAAACTTGTATGAAAAAACAATTCCAACAGATAACCTATGTTGCCACATCGGGATTTTATCAGCAGGAATTGTATAAGGTGAAGATTCGAAAGCAATTAAACTTCCTTGCATCTGCCCGTCGTAAGCATTCAGTATTCCTCCACTGATAAACTTAATGTACACCTGAAGCGGTTTGAAATTCCTAGACAGCCAAGTAGAAGTCGCTTTTTCCCTTAATGCAGGATCTTCAGACCACATTGTATCTGGGTATTTCATCCTTGCATAAGACTTATCAGCCAGATTATAAAATGAGCTTAAGTCTGCTTTTTTTGAATACGGTCTTTCTGCTTGAACAAAAAAGTCATTAAAAATACCCACTCTGAGATAGACAAAGCCTTCAAATGAAATGTCCATTGTCCCCACGGTACCTCTTCCTCCTACAAATGCTTCTGCAAAAGAAAAGGAAGAAATTAAGTTATGCATCAAAACGGCAGTATAATTAAGGTACAAACCATTGCCTATCTGATTTTCCCAGCCGGCAATTTCATTATTACCTATTGCTGAGTGAAAAGAATTTTGAAAATGTCTCGCACCTGAAATTTCTCCTACTACCCCCAAATCCAGCTTTGTCATCAGCACCAAACCCAATGATGGATTTAAGGAATTATGTATTAAAGTAAGGTAAGTTTCTCCACAAAAAGGTATATCCGTTGAATCGACATCCGCCCTTTGTACATCACGGGGAGTGTACATCTTATGCACAATTCCCATTTTAAATAATTGATGACTGTCTGAAAGTTTTGGTAAAATCGTATTTGTAAACTTATTGTCCAACCCCTTCCAACCAAATAAAATAGCAGTGCCGAATGAATAAAACTGATCGGTACTTTTTAAAAGAAAAAGATCCTCATCAACATTTAACTCAAAATAAAACGGTCGCTTTTCCTTAGCTGCATTCTCTTGACCATAAACTATAGAAAGCATCAATAAGAATAATAGCAAGAGAAATATCTTTTTGGTCGTAATCATAACTTCATTTGTCCATGTCCCTTTTGGTGTCACTCCACAGCCCCACCTAATGTGTTCCCCAATCTGTAGTTAATAATCATTTGTGGAAAGGTTTTGGTTTCATAATAAAGGTCTGAAAATGCTTCAATATCATTATAAGCGATAAAAACATCTCCATTTTCCTTTTCAAAAACCAATAGCTTCTGACAAAAGGCATCCAATCCTAAACGTGGTGTATTTTTCATAGCCTTCCCTCCTGGTGCAGGTCCTCCAAACAAAATCAAATAGGTTGGTGGTATATCAACTCCCACTTCTTTAGATTCTTTTTGGAAATCAATGTCTGCAAACATCTGTGTGTCATCTTGAGACAGTATAGCCACTTTCAAATCATTGATGGTTTTCTGAAAGGGTTTTGTTGATTGCTGAATTATTAACCCATACTCATCTTCCACTTTTCTATCATAATTCTGAGCATAAATTGCTTTGGGAAACTTATTAATAACTTGACTGATTTCATTACGAAACTGTTTCACATCCTGCCCTGTTAAAGAATGTCTTCTCTGAATAAATTCTGCTGATGTATACGCCAAGGTCACGTTTTGAGTGTCAGGTTCTGAATACAGCAATATTTTAAAAGGTAAATCTACCCCTATCAACTGATCTTTCTTTAATAACTCAGCGTTTACTTTTTTATCTGAAAATATTGTCACTACTGCAGGAGGTGTATAAACCCCCTCATCTTTAGCTAGACGTGAATGGTCAATTTGAGTAATTTTTTGAAAAGGTGAGATTGCATTTTTTAAATGATCTACTTCAGCATCCACTTTATTACGTACCGTCAGGGCTGTATAATCTGTAATAGTATTACCGGAACAGCTTATAAGAAAGAAAAGTAGAGCAGTAAAAATTAAGTTATTCATTTTCATAGGAAATAGGTTGAATAGGTAAATACCTAGCTAAAAAAGGTATAATTAATTTAAAATGATTAAAGTAGTATCTCAAATTATTCAATTACTCAGTCAGGATTTATTAAAATTATCCTATCATATACACCTAATAATCTATAACACTTCGGGCAAAAAAAATACCCTGACTATTTTAACAATAATCAGGGTAGTATAACTTTATAAACTACTTTACAACATCTAAAAGTGGTAATCTCTATGTTTTACCAAATAATGCAGAATACCATCTTTCAGACCTACACCAGGAACAATGATATTCTCGGCTCCTGCAATCTCCATACAAGTCATATAAATATTTGAAGCTGGAATGATCACATCCGCCCTGTCTTCGTTTAATCTCAATTTACTCACTCTTTCTTCATAAGTAAATTCCATCAACCAGCTGCTGATCTTTTTCAGTTCCTTTAGATAGGTCGTCTTATCATCACTTTTCTTTTGTTTTGAAAGATTGAAAAGCTTGTTGATATTTCCTCCTGTACCTATTGCAATTACCTCTTCACCTTCTCTAATATAAGGAGAGGATTCTTTTTGATACCAATGTTTAATTTGATCAAACATAGCCTCCAAATCTTCCCCGCTTAACCTACGAACACTACCCATTCGGAAAGATCTTGATGCTACTTTTGTTTTGTGGCGATAGATATTCAATTCAGTACTGCCTCCACCTACATCAATGTGCACCACATTTCCCATTGGAATATAAGGATCTAAAGTCAATGCAATCATTTCGGCTTCGGTTGTACCTCTTATGATATCAATCTTCAAACCTTCTTTATAATAAATACGGTCTACGATTTCTTTTCCATTCTCAGCTTCTCTCATTGCGGAAGTGGCACATGCGATGTAATCCTTCACCTCATACAAATCAAGAAGAGTGGAAAAGACCTTCATAAGTTTAACTAGTTTCTCCTCAGTCGGGCGAAGTATTTTACCACTTTTAAAAACATCTTTTCCCAGGCGAAGAGGGAAACGCATGTATTCTATTTTTTTGAAAGCAACTTCATCTGCTTTATCTATGTGTGTTGTAACAATCTGGAATCGTATGGCATTAGAGCCAATATCTATTGAAGCTAGTCTCAAAGTAAAAAAAATTAATGTGAACAGTTATTGATAATCCTGCTGTCTAAAATCATACTTTTTAAAAAGCAGGGTGTAAAAAGTATTGCTGAAACTAAAATTATAAAAAAAAGAGGTATTACGTGACGCAATACCTCTTTTTCTTCCACTAGGGATATATTTTTTACATAGAGTCGAAAGATTTCTCTCCGTGATACGACTCATCAAGACCTTCTGTTTCTGTATGAGCATCAATTCTACCGCCGGCAGTTAATAAAGTACTCAATTTGAAAAGAATTGCTGAAGCTACACCTGCAAATACAATTGTTACAACTACTGCTTTCAATTGTACTAACACTTGACCAGGGTTACCGTATAATAAACCTGCCGCTCCGTTTACTTCAGGATTAGCAAATACACCTGTTAAGATCGCACCTACAATACCCACTAAACCGTGAATACCAAATACATCTAAAGTATCATCATATCCTAAAGCTTTCTTTAATTTCACTACACCATAAAAACCAACTACACCTGAAATCAAACCGATTGCTAACGCTCCTGATACATCTACATAACCTGATGCTGGAGTAATACCAACTAAACCTGAAATTACACCTGATGCCGAACCTAATAATGTAGGCTTTCTTTCTTCAGTCATCCACTCAATTAACAACCAAGCCATACCACCTGCTGCTGCTGCTACGTTTGTTACTAACATTGCATTTGCAGCAATAAAATCTGCAGCTAATTGGCTACCGCCATTGAAACCGAACCAACCAAACCATAATAGAGCACTACCAAGTACCATTAATTTGATTGATGAAGGCTTTTCTGATTGCTCTTCACCGTGACCGATTCTGTTACCAAGCATTAATGCTAATACTAAACCTGAAATACCTGCGTTGATGTGGATTACTGTACCACCTGCGAAGTCTAATTCACCGTCATTACTAAGGAAGCCATTACCCCATACCCAGTGGGCAATTGGAGAATAAACTAATGCTACCCATAACGCTGAGAAGATCATCCAAGTAGAGTATTTAACACGTTCGATGATTGAACCACTTACAAGTGCTACTGCAATAGCGGCAAATGTACCTTGGAACATAATAAATAAAATACGAGGGATTGTTTGTCCTTCTATTACATCTGTAATCTTCACATCAGCCAACAAGAAAGAAGTAAAACCTCCAATGTATGCGTTTCCTTCTCCGAATGCAAAGCTGTAGCCAATGATTACCCATACTAATGTACCAGTACAAAAAGCAGTGTAACTCATACCAATAGTATTCAATACCGTTTTACGTTGAGCTAAACCACCATAGAATAATGTCAAACCTGCAGGAGTCATCAGCATTACTAATGCTGTTGCTATAAGCATCCAAGCTGTATCTCCTGTATTAATAGTTGCTGCTGCTTCCTGTGCAAATGTTAATGAGGGCATTAAAAATGCAGACAGTAATAACACCAAGCCTTTAAGGCTTGTATTTTTAATAGAAATCATAATAAATATAGGTGAGTGTGAGTATTTTTATATTTCCGATGCCACAAATTTATATAATTCATAATGATTAAAGCAAATCTTTAGCACATTTTTATCCAATCACACATTAAAATAATACCCATATTTCTTATTTTATTGAAATTTTACAACAACATAAGATTAAATTAAACCCAAAAAGTACAAATAATAACACATTTACCATTTGTTAGGTTCATTTTTCAATCAAACGACATATTATTCACCCTTAATTCATAAAAAAAGGCCTAACCACGGTCTGTGATTAAGCCTTTTTCCATCAATTTTAAGAAAAGATTAAGGTGCAAGTCTATTTTTACCCCAATTTCCATTCTCATCAAGCAAATATTCGATTCTGTCATGTAATCTTGACGGTCTTCCCTGCCAAAACTCAATTCTTGTCGGTTTTATAGCAAAACCACCCCAATGCGGAGGACGAGGTACTTTTGTAATAAACTTCGCTGCATATTTCGCAAAACGAGTTACGATCACATTTTTGGAAGAAATCACACTACTCTGCTCTGAAGCCCACGCTCCCACTTTACTTTTATAAGGTCTGCTTTCAAAGTAAGTGTCAGAAGTAGTTTCGTCTACTTTTTCAACTGTACCTTCTATACAAACTTGTCTTTCTAGCTCTGGCCAGAAAAAGTTCAAAGCAGCTCTTTTAGATTCCTGAAGTGATTTACCTTTGTTACTTTCATAATTTGTATAAAAAACAAAAGCATTTTCCTCCACTCCTTTTAGTAATACAATTCTTGAAGAAATTCGTCCGTCGTTATTCACCGTTGCTACATTCATAGCTGTTGGCTCATGTACTTCTGCATTAATAGCTTCTTCCAACCAGATTTCAAACTGTTGAACCGGATTGTCTAAAACATCTTTCTCATCTAAATCTTTTTTCGAATAGTCCTTTCGGATATCTGCAATTTTAGATTTCATCTATTTTTATTTTAATGATGCGTCTTTTACGCCACAATATATTTCTGCTATTCTATTGGCACACAATTCACCGTCCATTGCCGCTGAGGCGATACCGCCTGCATAACCTGCTCCTTCTCCACACGGGAAAAGTCTTTTCAAAGAAATATGCTCACAAGATTCTTTTTCCCTTGGAATTCTTACTGGAGATGAGGTTCTACTTTCTACACCCACAATTTGAGCCTCATTGGTCATATAACCTTTCATCTTTTTACCGAAATCCTTGAAACCAAACTTCAAGCGGTGTGCAATTGCCTCAGGCAACACTTCTCGCATGTCTACTGATAACAAGCCAGGCTGATAAGATGTTTCATTAAGATTAGAAGAAATTTTTCCGTACACAAAATCAGCTACACGTTGTGCCGGTGCTACTTGGGTTCCACCTGCCACTTCACAAGCTCTTTTCTCTACTGCGGCCTGAAACTCCATTGCTGCCAAATTTCCATATTTCTGGATATATTCTGAAAAATCTTCATCATCCACACTGACAACAATACCAGAATTAGAAAATTTTGAATCTCTTCGTGAAGGAGACATACCATTCACTACCACTTCTCCCTCGGCAGTTGCAGAAGGTACAATAAAACCTCCAGGACACATACAGAAAGAGAACACTCCTTTTTTCTGACCTTTATATCCTACTTGAGAAACCAAAGAATAAGCAGCTGCAGGTAAATACTCTCCTCTATCACGGTCATTCAAATGATACTGTATTTTATCGATAAGCCCTTGCGGATGTTCAATTCTCACTCCCAATGCAAAAGGTTTTCTTTCGATCGTGATCTCCTTTTGATCTAATAATCTGAAGATATCTCTTGCGGAGTGTCCTGTCGCTAATAATACAGCTTCACCTGTAATTTGATTTCCATTTTGAGTGACAACACCTTTAATTTCATCTCTCTCAAGGATAAAATCTTCTACTCTTGTTTCAAAATGTACTTCACCACCAGCATTCAAGATACTTTCTCTCATTTCTTGAATTACTTTAGGTAATTTATTGGTTCCAATATGAGGGTGCGCATCTACTAGAATTTTCTCAGAAGCAGAGTGTGCCACAAAAATTTCACAGATTCTTCTAAAATCTCCTCTTTTTTTAGAACGAGTGTAAAGTTTTCCATCAGAATACGTTCCTGCACCACCTTCACCAAAACAGTAATTGGAATCTGCATTCACAATATTCTTTTTATTGATATTGGCTAAATCCTTTCTTCGCTTCTGCACATCATTACCTCTTTCAATCACGACAGGCTTAATTCCTAACTCAATAAGACGCAATGCGGCAAACAATCCAGCAGGGCCAGCCCCTACAATTACTACTCTTTTCCCATCCGCAACATTAGGATAGTCCTTTTTATAAGCAATGTTCAATGTTGGCTTTTCATCCACAAAGATTTCCGCCTCCACATTTACTTTTACTTTCTTTTTTCGAGCATCAATAGATCGTCTTGTCATCCGAACTACTACATTTTCGGCATCTTTCAGACCTTCTTTTTTGGTTATGAAAGCTTTAAAATTCTCATCATCGAAAGCAACGTTCGGAGAGACAACATATTGAGATACTTTTTTCATTTAATGTCTGTTCTTTATTTTTAAGAAAAAGATGTGCAAAATTAAGGAATGCAAATTTAGGAAACAGCATGCATAACTTCACTTAACAAAAAAAGCAGGCAACTTTCGCTACCTGCTTCCTTTTAAATATTTATTTCAAGTACATTATTAATCTACCTTTTCAGATAACTCTTGTACTTTATCATAAGCATCTTTACGTCCTGCCTCAAAAGATTTTTTATACAACTCCAATGCTTCAGCATAAGTTGCTTTCTTTTTCTTAGGAGCCAATTTTGTTCTACGCGCCGCTTCTTCCAAAGCTTCCGCTTGAGCATAAAACGCATCAGCCTCTGTCTTTTTCGCTTGAACCATTAATTCCTGAATTCTATTTTCCAACAAAGAAAGCTCTTCTTTTTTCTTCTGGATTTGGATTTCTTTATCAGAAAGTTCTTTTGCTTGAAGGTCTACAGTTTTAATCAACGCCTTATTTTCAGTTCTGTATTTATCCACTTGCTGTTTCAAGTCTGAAATCTCTTGCGTTTTCTGATCTAACTGTTGTCTTAATTTTCTAATTGTATTTGCGTATGCACTATTTTTAGTATTTGCCTTTGCAAGACTTGCCTCCATTTGCTCCATGCGGTTTTCAGATTCCTGCATATAAGCATCAATAGCACGAATTTTTTCTTCATATGTTTTACCGGAAATACCTCTTTCCATATCTACATATAAAAGGTTTCTTGACACATCAATCGAGTCAATCAATGCTCCTACCTCATCTAAAGTTTGAGCAGCAGCCTCAGCTCTAGCTAAATCCTCTTGAAGTTTTGCATTTGTAGCTTTTAGTTGATCATTTTCTTCTTGCATTCCACAAGATGTAAAAAACAATGCCATAGCACCGGATAAAAAGAATGAAAATGATTTTGTAATGTTATTTGCCATTTTTTCGATCTATTATTTTAAGTCTAAAAAGCGGTTGTAACCGAGCAAAAATAACACCATATAATTACCCGTTATTTTTGTTCATAAACTGAGTTAAAATTAAATGCTTTTTAAAATGTATCAAAGTAAGTTCGTATTTTTCATTTTCGAAAACTAAAAAGTGAGGCTTTAATTCTTGATTTTCACATTTTTTGGAATAATTATACATATATTTGTGCAACGGTTATTAAAATTAATGATTGAATTTATTTTTTTAGGATAGGTCTTTACCTATTCAATTCCTTAAAGTCCCCTATCTTTTTAAATATATAAGGTAGTTCACATTTCATTTTGAATGAAAAAAACAAAAATTCTTAGAATAATTGCTAGACTCAATGTTGGAGGCCCTGCAATACATACTGTTTTGCTTACTGATCAATTACAAAACGAAGAATTTGAGTCGAAGTTATACGCTGGACCAATTCCCAGCAACGAAGGAGATATGTCTTACCTTGCTTCTGAAAGAGACGTCGAGGTAAACTATATAAATGAGTTACAAAGAGAGCTATCATTAATCAATGATCTTAAAGCTCTTTTTCGTATTTTAAAGGTAATGTTGAAATACAAACCTGACATAGTGCACACCCATACTGCGAAAGCAGGCTTTATTGGAAGAGGTGCAGCTGTATTATACAATTTCCTTTCTAGTACGAAAACCAAAACTGTGCATACATTTCATGGACATGTATTCCATGGTTATTTCTCCCCTCTCAAAACCAAACTTTTCCTGTTTATAGAACGAAGTCTTGCTAAAAGTACAGACCGAATTGTAACAATTACAGACAAACAACAGGAAGAAATACTTGGATTTGGGATTGGAAAAAAGGAACAGCACAGCATGATCCCTTTAGGACTAGACCTGAAGAGATTCTATGTTAATGAGAATAACAACTTCCTACACGAAACCTACTCAATACCAAAAAACAAGAAACTTATTGGCATTGTTGCTCGTTTCACACAGATAAAGAATCTCGAAATGTTCATTAGAGTAGCTTCTTTAATCCATGGAAAAGATCCTGATACTCATTTTTTCATGGTAGGAGACGGAGAAGACCGTCCTCATTTAGAAGCTTACACAAAAGAGAAAAATGCATCTAAATTCATCACTTTCACCGGCTTTTTAAAGAATTTACCGGACATCTATTCAAGTTTGGATTTAGTTTTGCTTACTTCTAATAATGAAGGCTCGCCTGTCTCTATTATTGAAGCGATGACAAGCGGTACTTCTGTTGTTTCCACTGCTGTTGGTGGAGTACCTGATTTATTCACTGATTTTGGCAAAAATTATTTAGTCCAAACAAATGATGACGAAGCAATGGCTTCAGCGTCGCTAAACATTTTAAATTCCAAAGACAATAACCTCCGTTTTGTACAAGAACATCAAGACAGAACCTACAAAAGATATAGTTTTGATCGACTAGTACAAGACCTTACTGAAACGTACAAAGAGTTAACTTATGAATCAATTAACATTATTGCTTAGCCTTGTTATAGGTGCGGTTATATCTTTTTCTATCACTAGGGTTCTAATTAGGCAAGCTATAAAATTTAATATAGTGGACAAACCTAGAGCCGATCGTTTCCACACAAAGACTACAGCACTAATGGGAGGCATAGGCATTATGATCTCCTTCATTATTGTATCTACCCTAATCGAAATTTTACCTATTTGGTGGTCAGTTCCTGTCACTTTGGGAGTTTTAATTAGTGTAAGTTTTTTATTCAGAGACAAGAAAGTCAGTTCTTATATAGCAAGCACACTTACAGTTGTTACAGCAATTGGCAGTATCTTATTTGTATACGGCACTGAAGCTTTAGAACATAAAGCACTATGGCTTTACTCTGGGTCTTTGATCATCTTTTTCACTGGAGCATACGATGACAAATCAAAGGCTATGGAGCCAAAAGTGAAGCTTTTCTTCCAATTATTAGCATCTTCAATTGCTATTTTTATTGTTGGATCAGTCTCTTTCTTACCACCTGTTTTAAGTCATTTATTTACTTTCTTCTGGATTATCGGAGTGATCAACGCTCTAAATTTAGTAGACAACATGAACGGCTTATCTCCAGGTTCAGCCGCTATCTCATCCTTAGCTTTTGGGGTACTTTCTATCATCTACTTCCATAACGAACAAGTAGCATTGATCAGTTTGGTATTAGCAGCTGTACTGTTTGGTTTCCTTCCAAACAATTATCCAAATGCTAGAATATTCATGGGTGATTCTGGTAGTATGTTTTTGGGTTATATGCTTTCAATGATTGGCGTAATGCAGTCGTGGACTGTCACTACAAGCATTGACATCAGCATTATTACTCCAATTCTATTATTGGCTTATCCTATCTTCGATGTTACTTTCGTAACTATCAACAGAATAAGATCTGGAAGACCAATTTATGTAGGTGGAAAAGACCACTCTTCACATCTTCTTGTGAAATTTGGATTATCACCTGCAAAAGCTGTATTGTTATTTTACTGCTTGTCTATCATTACAGCTGTCATCTCTTATTACATCAACACGCTTAACCTTGGTTATGCAGGTACAGCATGTACTATTATTCTTTCTACTTTCTGTTTGATTGGCTACACTTTAACTAAACTTCATGATAAAGAGTATATGCCATCAAAAGCAGATGATACAGAGGAAAGCACTAATGAAAATGTAGAAGTAATTACAGTTCCTTCTCAGCGCAAACCGCTTAAGAAAGCGAGATAGAGACAGAACATTATATACATACATTCAATAAGAAAGGCTTGAGATTTCTATTATAGATTCTCAAGCCTTTTTTAATATGCATTAAGATAGAAAACAAGAGACATTTTCGAACGAAGAAAAAAAAAAAAAAACAGATCGTGGTTTGATCATTTAGAATATAAACAATATTTCTAAAAACGTTTAACTACATCATCACAAACCACCTTAACTCTTAACAAGAAAAATTATATACCTCATCAATCAACTCATTTGAGTCAAAAAAATATGATCTTACACAAAAAAAGGGAATGCCTTATTACAGACATTCCCTTATATTTCTCCAGAAAAAGCTCTAATTACTTAGCTGCTTCTTCGTTTCTTTTCGTTAAGAATTCCTCGAATTGCTTCAAGTCTACTTCCTCAGCATTTAAAGCAACTTTCTCTTTTAATGCGTTGAATACTTTCTCGTTGTAAACTTGCTCATAAGTTTGCTCGAAGTACTTACCGTTTTCTGCTTGCAAGTAGTTCTGAACGAATCCAGCCATTTGCTCATCGTCCTCACCCATGAAGCTACCAAATTGAGCTTTGATTGCAGTTAAAGCAGCTGCTTCAACATCTTCTTTCTCAACTTTGATATCGTTATCAGCGAATACTTTATCAGAAATTGCTCTCCACTTCACAGCCTCTTCGAATTTAGGTAAGCTTTCAGCTAACTCTTCTTCTTTCGCTTGAGGATTGTTCTGTAAGTATACTTTCTTCACTAACTCAGCAGGTAAAGAAATTGAAGTACCTTCAACAACTGCATTTCTTACGTTGTCGTTAGTTACGTTGTCGATTGCTTGAGTGTTTACTTCAGCAATAGTTTTCTTCAATTCAGCTTTAAACTCCTCTTCGTTTGATACTTTATCTGGACCGATTACCATATCAAAGAATTCTTGATTTAACTCAGGCTCTTCAGAACGAGTGATTTTAGTGATTTCGACAGTGAAGTCACCTTTGTAAGCTTCAGCCTCATCTTTATCTCCACCTAAGAATAAACGAAGACGGTTGTTATCTTCATACATTGTTTCAATGTCTAAAGTCACAACGTCACCTACTTTCTTGCCAGAGAATTTTCTTACGTTACCTGTGATTAATTTGTCGTCAAGATCAAATGCTGCACCTTCTTTTTCGAAGTCACCTTCAACTGATTTGAAAGTTGCAGTAATCAAGTCACCTTTTAAAGCTTTCTCTACGTCTACTTTCTTAGGGTAAGACTCTTTTAACTTAGCGATTGTATTTTCAACATCTGCATCAGTTACAGTTAAGTTGAAAGTATCAGCTTTTAAAGCTGCTAAGTCTAAATCAAACTCAGGAAGTAATAATTCGAATTCAACAGTTTGTTCTGCACCAAGTTGCTCAGGAGTGATAAAATCTCCTTTGTACATTGGTTGGAAAAGAGGTTTGATACCATTGTCATTCAAGTAAGTATCTACAGCTTTACCTACAGACTCGTTGAATGTTTCCATTTTCAACTGCTTACCGTACATTTTTTGTACCATTGACATTGGCACTTTACCCTTACGGAAACCTTTCATATTTGCATTTTTAGCATATTGCTTCAATCTGCTCTTATATTCCGGCATAAAATCCGCTTCAGCAACAACTACTGAAAGTAAACCGTATGAGTTCTCTTGTTTATCTAATTTGAATTCCAAAGTTCTATGATTTTTGGTGTAACAAAACTCTAAATAAAAATAATTTCTTGTGCAGAAATCATATAATTTGTGTGTTGAACTAAAAAATCATTGATTATAAATTCAACAACCTCCTACCCTCCACAAGACTAGATTTCAAGACTGACAAAATCACTAACACACTGAAAAACAAAATGTAAAATAGCAATTCAGCCTTCTCCATCTTCTTAAAATTTCAGATATAAACGCATATCGTCATTTTAAGCGATGCAAAGGTAAGCAACTCATTATTAAAATCATCGCACTTTGACCAAAAAAATGCAAACAACTGTTATAAACGAACCTATTAATAGTTAGGGATTTGAGCTGAAATTATACAGTTAAATTCCTGTTTTTATCCCGTAAAAATTACTCTATTCATCATTATTCCAACATTTGATTAGGATTATTTTCAGTTGAAAAAATGGCGGTTCAAAAGCACTTTCTTCTTAATATGTAGGTATTATTACATTTTTTTTGCAACTTAAATTTTTCAAGTAATAAACAGTATTATCTGTCATTACTTACAATCGGGATTGAATCTAAAAATTGTTGGGAGACTTGAAGATGAATATCGACCTAGAAAAGGAAAGAAGGGAACTATTATCAATGTACGCAAACCTATTGCGTAAAGCTCGTCCTTTTTTGAACGATAGTGACGATGTAAAAAACATTAAGAAAGCATTTTTGTTTGCAACAGACGCTCATAAAGAAATGAGAAGAAAGTCTGGCGAACCTTTTATATATCACCCTGTAGCTGTTGCCACCATTGCCACTGAAGAGATTGGCCTGGGCACCACTTCTATCATGGCCGCTTTATTACATGATGTAGTGGAAGACACGGATTATACTATTGAAGAAATTGAAGAACACTTCGGACCTAAAGTGGCATTGATTGTCAATGGTCTGACGAAGATTTCTGGAGCTGGCAAAAAAGGCGGTTCGCTGCAAGCTGAAAACTTCAGAAAAATGTTATTGACTATTTCTGAAGATGTAAGGGTGGTACTAATCAAGATTGCGGACCGACTGCACAACATGAGAACCCTCATGTCAATGCCAAAGGACAAGCAACTGAAGGTAAAAGCTGAAACTGAATACATCTATGCTCCCCTAGCACACAGACTTGGACTTTATAATATAAAATCAGAATTAGAAGACCTTAGTTTAAAATACTCTGACGGTCCTCTTTATGATGAAATCACCAAAAAACTGAAAGAGTCTCAAGAAGCAAGGGTACACTTTACAGATGAGTTCAAGACGCCTCTTACTGAAACGTTAGACAACCAAGGCTATAAATACACTATTAAGTCAAGGACAAAGTCAATCACCTCCATTGCTAATAAAATGAAAAAGCAAAAGGTGCCATTTGAAGAGGTTTTTGATTTATTTGCCATCCGTATCATCTTTGAAAGTCCTAGACAGACTGAAAAATCTACCTGTTGGCATATTTACTCTATCGTAACCGATTATTATACGCCAAATGTGAGCAGACTGAGAGACTGGATCAGTATGCCGAAATCCAATGGATATGAATCATTGCACACTACGGTAATGGGACATAATGGCCACTGGGTGGAAGTACAAATCCGTTCTAAAAGAATGGACGAGATCGCAGAGAAAGGATATGCCGCCCACTGGAAATACAAAGAGCAAGGGGAAGCTAACTCTGAACAAGGTATTGAACAATGGCTTAATGAGGTACGCTCCTTGATGGAAAATGACAAAGTCAATGCTGTTGAGTTTTTGGATGACTTCAGAACGAACCTTTTCAATAAGGAGGTTTTTGTTTTCACTCCTAATGGCGACTTGAAAGTCTTTCCTTTTGGTGCTACAGTTCTGGATTTTGCTTTTGATATCCATACAGAGGTTGGAGCAAAGTGTCTTGGTGCCAAAATCAATGGCAAGCTAGTCCCTTTGAGTTATCAACTGAACAATGGCGATCAGATTGAGATTCTTACTGCCAATCAATCTAAAGCAAATGAAGGATGGCTGAAGATTGTAAGAACTTCAAGAGCTAGAGCAAAAATTAAATCTCACTTAAAAGATGACCGTAAGCGTATCGGTATGATTGGCCGTGAGATTATTGATAGAAAATTCAAGCAACTGAAAATAAAATATGATGATAGAATAGCACAACAGCTTAGAGACTTCTTTAATCTAAGTAATGAAAGCGACCTCTATTATCAGGTAGGTGAAGGGATTATTGAACATAAAGAAATCAAAAAGTTCAAAGAACACCTTGACCATACCAACAATGTAAAGAAGAGAAAAATTGTTCCTGATTCTGCCAAGGAATTCAAAACCAAAATCAAAGAGGTGCGTAAAAGCAACGATGATGATGAATTGGTGATTGGTGAAGACATGGACAATGTGCATTATTCTATTGCCAACTGCTGTAATCCAATACAAGGTGATGATATCTTTGGTTTTATCACTATTAATAATGGCATTAAGATACACAGAACGAGCTGTCCTAACTCCGTAGCCATGATGGCCAATTACGGATACAGAATCATTAAGGCTAGATGGGCAAGTGAGAAAGAGACTTCATATATTTCTAAAATTGACATTGAAGGCACTGATCGTATAGGTCTAGTGAATGATGTTACAAGAATAATAACTAGCAGGATGAAAGTTAACATTCGATCTATTTCTATTGAATCCAACGATGGCATCTTTAGAGGTAACATTGAAATCTCAGTGAAAAATTTGAATGAATTTGAAAAAGTAATCAAGGAAATCTCTGATATTGACGGTATTATACGCGTTACAAGGAAAGACGACTAGGTTGTTTCTATCAAATAAATATCCCACAAAAAACGAAGCGGTGATGTCATCTGATGTCGCCGCTTTCTTTTTATAACGTTAATAAACTGCACCTAAAGGTGAAAAATTAGTACTTTGGCGATAAATTTATTAAATTTAAGCCGGTGTAATACAGTTACATTCAATTTGTTGCCCACTTCAATTAGAAGCTCGAACAATTGTCTACACTAAAAACTTTTTGAGGTTACCTTATTTTTTCATTTATCTATGAAAACAGGAATATTAGATCAAGCATTAACAATATATCAAGACCTTTCTAAGGAACTTACTCTAAATGGGTTATGTGGAAAAGTCATTGAATTAGCAAAATCAAAAACGATAGCGGAGAAAGTTGCCGTCATTATTAATGACAGCGGAAACTTTATTTTGAAAGCTAGCGGTTTGAGAGGGAAGGATGATATTTCATTTTTCGAAAGTAATCACCTTGCCCATGCAGATCAATTGCCTTTAAATGTAATAAAGCAATTAGTATCAAGTAAAAATCCTGTTGCTGTAGACTTAAGTAAGGTTGGAGACAAAATCAAAGCAGATGAATATATTAAAAAATCTGCCCCGTCATTCCTTAATTTCATCCCTTTGCGAGTGGAAGAGGAATTGATAGGATTTTTGATGCTTGAGCAAACACAAGAAGTAAACGTTACAGCTGAAAGTCTTAAGTTTATTCAAGTGATTGCACCGCAGATTGCTATTTTGATTCAGAATTTATCAAAATCAACTCCACCTGCAACTTCAAATGATAAAAAAGCTTCACCGAAAGAAGGTATCCTTTCAAAAGAAGACTTAGTAACTTTGGGTGAAATTGGACAAGTGATTGCTACAACTTCTTCTGTTGGAGAAATGGTGGAAACTGTGTACAATAAAATCAACTCGATTGTTGACGCTCAGTTCCTTGATATTGGTGTTTTAAACAAAAAAGAGCAACGCCTAGAATTTCCAGGCTCTTTTGAAGATGGGGAGAGACTTCCGTTCAACTTCTGTAGTTTAAAAGAAGAGAATAGATTAGCTACACTTTGTTTTAACACACGTAGAACGGTATTTATTAATGACTTCAATAAGGAAATCACTAATTATTTACCAAACTACGTTAACACTGCCCCAAGAATCGGTAAGAAAGTACAGTCGATCATTTACGTTCCTATTATGGACAAAGACAGCGTAATTGGTGTTATGACTGTTCAAAGTTCAAAAACCAACGCCTACACTGAATCTGATGTTTATTTAGTGAAGAGTTTGAGCTCTTATCTTGCGATTGCCATTGACAACTTCCAATTGTCTAAGCAGTCTAAAGTGAAGGATGAAACACACCTTATCACTACTAAGAAACAAGAAGAACAACTTTCAAGAGCCTATACTACTTTGAAGAGTTTAGGTGAGATCGGTCAGGATATTACTTCCAACCTATCCATTGAAAGAATTGCCTATACAGCCTACGAAAGTTTAAATAACTTGATCGATGCTCCGCTGTTCTCTATTGGTATTTACAATAAAGATAGAGCAGTAATGGACATCATCGCCAATATTGAAAACGGTGAAAAGCTACCGCCAAAAGCCATTTCATTAGATGATGAGAATAAGTTATCGATCTTGTGTTTCAAGACACTGAAAGAGATTGTAATCAATGATCTTATTTCTGAATATTCACAGCATTTGCCAAATGCAAAACTGAATACCGATAATCCTGATTCACTGCCTCAATCAGTAATTTACCTTCCACTGATTGGTAAAGAAGGTACCTTAGGTTTTATCACCGTTCAGAATTACAAGCTCAATGCTTTTGCTGATACTGATCTTAACGTTTTAAGAAACATTGCAATCTATATTGGTATTGCCCTAGACAATGCCCTGACATATGAAGGACTAGAAGAGGTCGTTTCTGAAAGAACTGCAGAGCTTCAGCAACAGAAAAATGAGCTGGAGGAAAACAAAGATAAAATTGAGCAATCGTATAAAAACGTACAGTTACTTTCTGATATCGGTTTAACACTATCATCAAGTTTAAGTACTGACAGTGTAATTGAAACTGTATATGAGAATGTAAACAGCTTGATGGATGCCACTACTTTCGGTATTGGTATTTATTCTCATAGAAAACAGCATATTGAGTTTATTGGTGCCATTGAAAAAGGTAAAAGGCTACCTGAATTTATTCACCAAATGAATGACGAATCTAAACTTTCAGCAATATGTTTAAGAGATAATAAAGAGATTGTCATTTCTGATATTACAGCAGAAATGCATAATTATATCAATGAAGGAGGAAAAATTGAGCAAACAGTAGGTGAAATGCCATACTCAATTATCTACCTTCCATTAAGAACGAAAGAGAAACTAATTGGTGTAATTACTGTACAAAGTTTTAAGAAAAACTCTTATTCTGACCTGCAAGTAAACCTGTTACGAAACATTGCCGTATTATCTGCCATTGCCATTGACAATGCGGTACAATACGAAAAGATTGAAAGACAAAAAGAAGAGTTACAATCTACTTCTCAGAAAATCACTCAGTCTATCAAATACGCGAAGCAGATTCAAGGTGCGATTCTTCCGAACCGTACTTACATTAAAAATATTCTTCCAGATTCTTTTATTTTCCACAAACCAAAAGATATTGTATCTGGCGATTTCTTCTGGTTCCATGAAAGTAACAAGAGGGTTTTCGTTGCAACAGTTGACTGTAACTCAAATGGTGTACCGGGTGCGATGATGAGTATCATTGGTACTTCATTGTTCAGAGAGATTGTAGAAGTAAGAAACATTACTTCTCCTGATGAAATTCTTGATGCAATGAACGAAAGAATCACAGTTCACTTGAATCAGAAAATCAATGACAACCAAGATTCTTTGGACATCTCACTTTGTGTAATTGACAAGAAGAACAATACACTGGAATTTGCAGGTGCAAATACTTCTATGGCTCGAATTATCGATGGTAAATTCTATATTATTAAAGGTACTCCTGCTTCTATTGGTGGCAATGAAGAAGATGAAACATCTTTCAACAAGCATACTTTCAGCTTAGATGACGATGCTGAATACTTCTTATTTACAGATGGCTACCACAAACAGATTGGGGGTGAGCGTAAAGAGGCTTATGGCAATGAGAGATTTATGAAGATGCTATTCAATAACAAAGGAGTAGACATGAGTAAAAAGAGAACTGCTGTCCGTAGAGCTTTCAATGACTGGATGGATGACGAATTGGTACAAACCGATGATGTTCTTGTATTAGGATTTAAAGCGAATGAATAATTATCGCTAAGTATTGAGACATTTTAAAGTATAACTAAAAATGAGCTTTTGAAAATTGAAGAAACAACTGTTTACCAA
>NZ_JABANE010000429.1 GCF_012844305.1 Flammeovirga aprica JL-4 | reverse complement strand
TCTCAAAGTCAACGCCGGCCTTGATCTGCAGGCCCAGCTTCTGGATGCGCATTTCAATCACGCTCGGGCGCCCCACCAGAATCGGTTTGGCCAGTCCCAGAGACACCAGCTCCTGGGTGGCGTGCAGCACCCGAGTCTCCTCCCCTTCCGCCAGCACCACGCGCTTCGGCTCTTTGCGCGCCTGAGAGAAGATAGGCTTCATAAACAGGTTGGTTTTATAGACGAACTCGCTCAGTTTCTCGATATAGGCGTCAAAATCAGCGATCGGGCGCGTCGCCACACCGGAGTCCATCGCCGCCTTCGCCACCGCGGGGGCGATCTTGACGATCAGCCGCGGGTCGAATGGTTTCGGAATGATGTACTCCGGACCAAAGCTTAAATCCTGATCGCCGTAGGCGGAGGCCACCACTTCGCTCTGCTCGGCATGGGCCAGCTCGGCAATCGCATGCACCGCCGCCAGCTTCATCTCTTCGTTGATCGCCGTCGCGCCGACGTCCAGCGCGCCGCGGAAGATGAACGGGAAGCAAAGTACGTTGTTGA
>NZ_JABANE010000428.1 GCF_012844305.1 Flammeovirga aprica JL-4 | reverse complement strand
GGCGGGAAAGCTGCCCCCCGCGCTGGCCATGAACAGCTCGCTGACCACCCGGTCAGGGCTTTATGTCGGGGTTGAATTCTACGGCAATTGGTCACGTTATGCTCGTTTATCCAGCGATCTGTATATGGAGCTGCTGCCATCCCTGGGGGTAAGTCGTCGGGACGGCTATGACATTGAATGTTTTATAACCCGCCATGCGGAAGGCGAAGAGGCAGGGGACAGGCGCTATCGCGTACGCTATTTTATCCCGGTGACGCTGTCGGCAGCGGGTCTGCGGTCTGACAGCGGTAGTGGGTCAGGGCCTGTGCCGGGGCGAAGTTAAGGTGGCCGGAGCCACCCAGGTTAACATCAAAGCGCAAACCACAGCAGCCAGGTGATGAGAAAGCCCGTCACCCCCATGATGGTTGTCAAGACGGTCCAGGTTTTGAGTCCATCCGGCACCGAGAGTCCGAGATAGCGCGTGACGACCCAGAATCCGGCGTCGTTGACGTGCGACAGCCCGAGCGAGCCGAAGCAGGTCGCCAGCGTCACCAGCACCAGCTG
>NZ_JABANE010000427.1 GCF_012844305.1 Flammeovirga aprica JL-4 | reverse complement strand
CAGACACCTCGGCATCTTCCACTGGCAAAATCTGCGACGCTAGCTCGACCAGCGTCACTTTACAGCCCAGATCGTTATAAAGGCTGGCGAACTCGACGCCAATCGCCCCTGAACCGATGATTAAGAGCGACTTGGGTAAAAGCTTAGGCCGCAGCGCCTCGAAATAGGTCCAGATATGTTCGCCATCTGGCGCTATGCCTGGCAATGCGCGTGGTCGGGCGCCGGTTGCCAGGATCACGTGATCGGCCCGGTAATCGCGCACCTCCCCTCGGGCATCCTCGACTGTGATTTGCCCCTTGCCGCGCAGCCGCGCGGTGCCATCAATCACCCTCACGCCATTTTTCTTCAACAGGTACGCAACCCCAGCGGTGAGCTGTTGCGATACGGTACGGCTAAACTGCACCAGTTTCTGCAGATCGACGTTCACCTCGCCCACGCTGATGCCCAGCTGACTGGCATGGGTGATAGTGTGCGCAACCTCAGCGCCATGCACCAGCGCCTTGGTTGGAATGCATCCCCAGTTCAGGCAGACGCCGCCCAGAC
>NZ_JABANE010000426.1 GCF_012844305.1 Flammeovirga aprica JL-4 | reverse complement strand
CAGAACAGTTTTTAGAATTATATAATCAAAAGGTGGCTTAACTTTTTATCCGAAAAAATGTTGCAAATCCAGATAGCCAAAGATAGAGATCAGCCCAAAGTAGTTGTCAATTTCTTTTTGTTTATATTCGATGTCAAGACTTTTTGATAAAAACTGAAACTGTTTCAAGTCTTAAGTAGTAAGCATGACTTGGATCTATATTTGAAAAAAACTGTGCACTTTTAGTGCTAATTCCTATTAGCTAAGTTATAAGTCTTCAGACTGATATTAATTGCAAACACAAGTGACGCTTCGCTGAACACATGTGCTAGTTTGTAGTTTTTATGACAAAGCCTTGTAATCGGCTTATCAAGTTGTATGTAAATAAAGATAAATTATTTAATATCATACGCTTCCATCATCATCAGCCCACGACTTCTCTTATGGTTAATCCAAATAAAATCCTTATTATTTAGTACAATTTTATAAAAATCCCTTCAATAAGTTTTTCCAAGCAAAACTAAACCTGAATTTCATCGGTAAAGGGTATATAAACTCCTTCATT
>NZ_JABANE010000425.1 GCF_012844305.1 Flammeovirga aprica JL-4 | reverse complement strand
TCAAAAGATTGCTCTAAAGTTTTTACATTTTTATCCTTTTTATATTCATCAATATCATTCAATTGTTCTTCAAAATCAGACAAGTGATGACTGTAAGTATTCAGATCGATATACTTTTCTTCACTGTCCAAAGAGTCTATAATAATTTTCTGAATATCATCTGCCGAAACATCCGCATTGAGGTAAACACTCTGAATCGTTTTATAGATAGTACCGTATTGTTTCGTCTCTAGTAAATTGTACTTTTTGAATTCCCTTTGATTCTGCTGAGCACCATAAATGATATCGCGATAAGTTGTATAATTATCGATCACTTTTGAGAGTCCAATTCCCTCTTTATCTAACACTCCTCTGATCTGATTCCAATGATTGAAAACTTCTCCATTTTCAGTCATAAAATATCGCTTTTCAAAACGACTATCAAAGAATCGAAATTGTACTTTAGACTGAGCTCTAAACAGTACTACACAAAAACTCCCTCTTTCCGTAGCTACCTCATAAATGATGTAAGAATTATCATTTTTCAAATACCAATCAACAAAACG
>NZ_JABANE010000424.1 GCF_012844305.1 Flammeovirga aprica JL-4 | reverse complement strand
GCCAGGTGCAGGATCCGGGAGAGGACCATTTCGGTGCAGCTGGCCAGCATCAGGGTGCCGAAGAGGGCGGCCATCATGGTGGGGACGTCGGCGCCGCCGGTTTTCAAGGCGGTACCGCCCATGATCAGCGGGGCGACAAAGTTGAAGCTGGTGCCCTGGATGGAGAGCAGTCCGGAGCCGACCGGGCCCCAGGCTTTGATCTGAATAATAGAGGCGACGCCGGAGGCGAACAGCGACATGCTGATGATATGTTGGGTATCTTGCGCCGGGAGACCGAGAGCCTGGCAGATTAACAGCGCCGGGGTGATCACCGCGACAAACATCGCCAGCAGGTGCTGGAAGGCGGCGAACAGGGTTTGCGGTAGCGGCGGGCGATCTTCGAGGCGGTAGATTAATTCGCTGGCTGGTTTATGCGCAACCGGTTGCGCATTTTCTGACTCTGCGGTGTTAACGGACATCACAAGCAATCCCAAGGTGGCAAAGCGGGAATTTTATCGGACTGTAGACCAAAAGCAAACGTTTGCCAGCGTTTGCTCATAAAAATTT
>NZ_JABANE010000423.1 GCF_012844305.1 Flammeovirga aprica JL-4 | reverse complement strand
CTGGGCATGGTGAAACAGCATCCGGATCAGCTGGTTCGGGTACGCCCTAATGGGCTGGAAGATACCCCTCAGTTCAAACTGGATGTCGATCAGGAAAAAGCGCAGGCGCTGGGCGTATCGCTCTCCGATATCAATGAAACGATATCAGCCGCGCTGGGCGGATACTACGTCAATGACTTTATTGACCGCGGCCGCGTGAAAAAAGTGTACGTTCAGGCTGATGCCCACTTCCGTATGCTGCCGAGCGACATTAACAACATGTATGTTCGTAGCGCCAACGGCGAAATGGTGCCGTTCTCCGCCTTTGTCACTTCACGCTGGATATATGGCTCGCCGCGCCTGGAGCGCTACAATGGGTTGCCATCTATGGAGATCCTCGGTGAAGCTTCGCCAGGCAAAAGTACCGGGGAAGCCATGGCGCTGATGGAAACGCTGGCCAGTAAACTGCCGAGCGGCATCGGTTATGACTGGACCGGGATGTCTTACCAGGAACGGCTCGCCGGCAACCAGGCGCCTGCGCTCTATGCCATCTCGCTGATCGTCGTC
>NZ_JABANE010000422.1 GCF_012844305.1 Flammeovirga aprica JL-4 | reverse complement strand
GTCGGTCCTTAAGTATGCTGTGAGCTTCGCTGAGGAGCTGCTGCTGTGGTCCGACGAGGCCCAGTTCGTCCTGTCAGCCAACGGTGTGTTATCCGCTAAGACTGCACAGCTGGACCTGACCACTCAGTTCGATGTGTCAGACCGTGCGCGTCCTTATGGTATCGGTAGGAACATCTACTACGCGTCCCCTCGCAGCTCCTTTACGTCCATCATGCGCTACTACGCGGTACAGGATGTAAGCTCTGTGAAGAACGCAGAGGACATGACAGCCCACGTTCCAAACTATGTGCCGAACGGTGTGTACAGCATCAACGGGTCTGGTACGGAGAACTTCGCGTGTGTGCTGACCAAGGGTGCTCCGAGTAAGGTATTCATCTACAAGTTCCTCTACATGGACGAGAACATTCGGCAGCAGTCGTGGTCCCACTGGGACTTCGGGGATGGTGTGGAAGTGATGGCAGCAAACTGTATCAACTCAACGATGTACCTACTGATGCGTAATGCCTACAACGTGTGGATAGCTGCGGTGGACTTTAAGAAGGACTCT
>NZ_JABANE010000421.1 GCF_012844305.1 Flammeovirga aprica JL-4 | reverse complement strand
TATGAACAGGGATATGCTGTACTTCAGCTGTTTTTGAGTGATTTTCATAAGCTTTATTCTGTAACATTTTCATATAGAAATCATAACTGAAAATGCTATGTTCTACACATAGACTCGCCACTTTCTCCAACTCTTCAAAAGTGTGCTGTTTAGGCAGGACTTTAACAAAATAATTACAAGATTTATAGGAAGCTTGAGGATACTTGTAATTTGAAATATATGTAGATATAAATTGTTTCATATTTTCACCGATAGTTCCTGCAATAATTATAAAATAGTCATCGTTCCATTGCATATATTTCTTGTGTGCCGTAGACAAGTGATCCGCGACGGTAATGTACTTTCCTTGCGTCTGACTTTTACTGTGAATCGCTATTCTTTCTTTGTTGTAGTAGATCTCTACTACCCTTTTATTGTACTGAATTTCGATGTATTTACCTATGTAATGATAAGGAACACTGTAATAGCATTTATCTGTACCTAAGAAAGCATAACCCATTTTTTGGACTTTAGCTCTTGAAAATTCGTACATTTCAAAAGAGGAAATGG
>NZ_JABANE010000420.1 GCF_012844305.1 Flammeovirga aprica JL-4 | reverse complement strand
TATGAACAGGGATATGCTGTACTTCAGCTGTTTTTGAGTGATTTTCATAAGCTTTATTCTGTAACATTTTCATATAGAAATCATAACTGAAAATGCTATGTTCTACACATAGACTCGCCACTTTTTCCAACTCTTCAAAAGTGTGCTGTTTAGGCAGGACTTTAACAAAATAATTACAAGATTTATAGGAAGCCTGAGGATACTCGTAATTTGAAATATATGTAGATATAAATTGTTTCATATTTTTACCGATAGTTCCTGCAATAGTTATAAAATAGTCATCGTTCCATTGCATATATTTCTTGTGTGCCGTAGGCAAGTGATCCGCGATGGTAATGTACTTTCCTTGCGTCTAACTTTTACTGTGAATCGCTATTCTTTCTTTGTTGTAGTAGATCTCTACTACCCTTTTATTGTATTGAATTTCGATGTATTTACCTATATAATGATAAGGAACACTGTAATAGCATTTATCTGCACCTAAGAAAGCATAACCCATTTTTTGGACTTTAGCTCTTGAAAATTCGTACATTTCAAAAGAGGAAATGG
>NZ_JABANE010000042.1 GCF_012844305.1 Flammeovirga aprica JL-4 | reverse complement strand
AAGAATTAACTGTAATTGGGATCCGCTTTCGCTGATCTTATAATTACTTTTTCATTACATCAAAAGAACGTTTGAACCGAAGTTCAATGATCTGTTTTTCAGATTTTTATTTCATTTAAACCGTTGCTTAAATGTGCTTCGTTTTCCAGAAGCGAGTGCAAAGGTAAGAACTTTTTATTTTAACTTCCAAATCTTTTTTCAAAAATTTTTGAAGTTTTTTTTGTTGATTTTCTCAACGCTCAACACTCAGTATTTGTCACTTCAAAAGAGAAGTTTTAAAAGCCTTTCGTTAAAAGCGAGTGCAAAGGTAAGAAGAGAAATTTAATTTGCAATGCTTATTTTGTTTTATTTAGAAACTTAATTTACATCGCTGATTTTCAACTGAATCAAATACCTTTTCATTATTTCAACTACCCGAGTCGGGTTGTCACATAGGACAACCCCTACGTTTGTTTTTTCCTCAGCCGTTTGCTGAAGGGAGTACAAAGGTAATAGGATGTTTTTTAAATGCAATAACTTCTATAAAAAATTACATTAAATAAACGCAAATAAATTCATCATCAAAAAGGAATGTAGCACTACACACAGGATAACTTATTAATCAACAACGGATTAGCTAGGTTCTTTCTTAATTCTGATTGATATACTTTGATCCAAAAAAATATATCAAGCCTGCGATAATTAATGAATCAAAGAAGTAAATAGACGTGATTGTGATAGTTTCGTAGTAGCTCAATAAAGAAATACCACTACTGACCAACCATGCTGTTAATGCTAATATCCCCCATTGTGGTCTATCTTCTAGTTGGTAATTCTGCTTTTTAAGTAGGAAAAAGTCTATAATATAGATTGCAGAAACTGATGGGGTGAATACTCCTAATAAGGAAAGAAAGTCAAATAAGTGATCTGAAAACCGACCTAATGCTAATAATGTTCCTAATAAGCTTGTAATGATACATAGCTTTTTGAATGTAAACTTTTCTGATATTGTAGAGAAAGTCAACACTACTGAATAAAGGTTTGTGGCATTAGTCACCCAAGTAGTGATAAAGAGTAAAACAAATGCTGGTAAAATCAATCCCATCATCTGCATCATTTTCATGATATCTTTCTCTCCAGTATTGATCGCTAGGATGGCACTAATTAATAATACTAATGGAAATCCGAGCGTCACTCCTAATACTGATATTAAACTATGCTTATCATTATGGACAAACCTTGAGAAATCTGCCATTAATACGGGTAATAAAATGGAGGAGCCAATTAGAATGGAAGTTGCTTCGAATGTAGAAAGGGTAGGTAACGTTGGTGTAAAGTTGATAATCTTATTCCATGTCATGTTTTCATCAAAGGAATAAAACATTACTCCTATTAAGAATAATAATAGAAATGGCACAAAGAAATTGGCGAGCCTTTCTAAACTTTTTATTCCATACATGGTGCTAAGGGTAATTATAATACTGCTCCCAAATATGACTACCCAAAATGGTGTTTGAAATTCGAATAAGGATAAAGTGGTATCGTTGATGGCTTCGGCGAGTAATTCTAACGCCACTGCATACCAACCCAACAAACAAATACCTATCATTAGATTAATAAGTTTTACGCCTTTTGTTCCGAAGGGAAAACTCAAAATCATATAAGTGGAAAGACGGCTTCTATTTCCGATTAGCGTAGTACAAAAACTCAGCATGGTAAGGACCAATGTAGAAACACCAAATGCGTAAAGTGCATTTTCAAACCCTGCCTCTAGTGTAATTTCTGACCCTAAGTATAAAATAGGCAAGCTCACTCCCGTCCCTGCTATGATGAGGGCAATTGCCCATCCGCTCATAAAGTCCTTCGCTTCTACCTTGGAAGTTGTATACTGATTCTGATCACTCATAGGTTTGTTGGTCTGTTTGTTTTAGTTTGTCCGCCAAAGGTAATAAACTTGGTAAACATACTTCTCCGTCCTTAATGATCAAGGTCTCGTCAAACTTTATCGTTACTTTTTCCACAACTCCATCAAAATGAGAAGCAGCTTCTTGACCATGTGGTGGCATGTCCATCGGGCTAGTGTAGCCAAATCCAAAATCAACACCGCCCCATACTCTTTCATCTTCGACGATATCTCCTGACAACTCAGTCACACCTGGATTTAAACCGATCATGTTGTGGGAAATCTTGTACATGTTTTCATCCTTGAATGAAGAAATGTATTCTTTAAATTGATCCGCTTCTTTGTTACCTTCAATTTTTATAATACTTCCCTCTTCCATCAAAAACTCTACTCGGTTTTCTCCCGAAAGGTCCGCATTCATTAAGGTATCAAAAACGATCTTTCCTTCCATACTTTTCAGTTTGGGAACAATATTGACATAGCCAGGAGCAGTACCGAAAATGGGGGTAGAGTAGTCACCATCATCAATGTCAAAAGCATATGATAAATCAATGTCGTATTTCACATCAGTACCATTGGCACTTGAAATGTGAATGGTCTTGCTCCTTTTGGCTAAGTCCAACACCTCATTTAATAGGTGTTTTAAAGTAGGAATATCAAAGTGAGTAAAAATTCTTAACAAAGAATCAATAGGGCTGTCTCCTAAAATTAGGTAGCGTAATTTCTTATTTTGAGCCATCGCGGTCTCCCAGATATCAGAATACAGCATGACGATAGATTGTAAATCGATCCACACATCTACATTACACAACGCTGGGGTTAATGCTTCGTGAGGCCAATATTTCATTCCATCCTGTCCGTCGTATTTTGCTTGAGGTACGATCAAAACTAATGGCTTTGCCTTCAAACTTTCTACTTCTTTTGCTAGAGCATTGACCAAATCCATATCTGAACCGGAATCGGCTGTCAATGCAACAATCTCCCCTTCTTGGACCTTAAACATGGTTTGAATAAGGGTCTCACAAAACTTCTGATATCTGTAATCCAAAATTGTACTACTTTATTAAGGTGAAAGTTGCTCTAAATACAAGGACAAAAGAAAATGAAGAAATATGGTTCTTGTTGTGGTTCGGCGGACGTTGCAATGCAACGTCCCTACAGCGGTATCCAACATAAAGAATACTCTACCATGATATTTCTTCTTCTGACCTTGTACTTACCCTTCCCCCTTTTATTATTTAATTCTTAAAATCGAACTGTCATAGCTGTACCGAAAGATCTTGGTTGACCTCTCCACGCTACATCATCAGGGCTACCCACAAATTGTCCTGGTGAAAATTCCTGGTAGTATTGTTGATTCATGATGTTATTACCCCACACCTCAAATTCAAACATTTTGTAGCTCACCGAGAATCTTGCATTCAATAAATTATAAGCATCTGAAGTATGTTCTTCTAGGTTGCTTTCATGCCAGTACGTTTTTCCGGTATGATCTAAATTGATGAAGCCGTTGAACCTCATTTCTTTTGTGATTTTGAATGATGAAGAAAGGTTTACCCCAAAATTGCTTACCGGAACGAATGGCGTTTTATTTCCATTGTATTTACTATTGTCAGTCACATCAGAGTTTTCTCCACCTGTTGTTCCTCCTTCTATGATCTCAGAATCTGACATACCATAGTTAAACCCTAAATCAAGATACTTGCTCAAACGGAATTTGGTATCTACTTCAAAACCAATCACACGGCTTTTATCATAGTTATAAATACCTCCATAAAAATCTGTCAGGTCTAAAATGAACTGTTGTTGATTCGTGAAATCGGTATAGAAAGCTGAACCGTTGATGATGATTCTTTCATTCCAAGCGGATGTTTTAAAACCGAATTCATAGTTATCCGTCAACTCGTCTTTAAAGTCTTTATTGAATAAGTTCGTCACTGCGGGGTTGAATCCTCCTGTACGGTACCCTTTTCCATAATTGGCAAATAGTAGGATGTTTTCTTTGGCTTGATAAGATAATGAGGCTTTCGGTTGGAAGACGTTGTTTGATCTTGATGATTTTACGTCATTCAGTCGGTCATCCTGCTCAAAGTTGTCAATATCAAATCTGAAACCTAATGAAGCTGTTAGTTTGTTTGTGATTTTATAATCTAAAAATCCGAATAAAGCTACAGTCTGCGTTACATTAGTAAGGTCAGCGGCAACGACGTTGAACTGTTCCCATGTATCATAATCTCTGACTAATCCATCTTGATAGAAAGGTTCGTCTACGATCTGGAAAAATCCACCAAAACTCCAATCCAATTTTGAAGCGTTGTTTCTATTCTCAATTCTGATTTCTTGATTGAAAGTAGTTGAAGAAGTTACTTCATTTTGGGTAAAGTCATCATAAGGTAAGAAATCAAGATCGCCATATGTTTTTCTGTCTACTTGATTGAATGAAGTGATACTTTGAATATTGAAATGGTCTGCTCTGTAATTGACCTTCATATTTCCGTTGTGATTGATCATACTTGATTGTCCAAGCACATCACTTACAATTGTATTATTTCCTTCTTTTGGATTCGGATCCAATGCTCCACCTGGCTCTTGCACACCATCAACTTCATAACCCGTTGGGTTCACCGAATAATAAGCGGCACCACCTTCCAAATTAAAATGCTGATATCCTACTGAAACACTCAATCGATCTGTTAAATCGGCTTTCAGCTGACCTCTAATATTGAAATCCTTTCTGAAATCAACATATTCATTCAAGTAGTCATTCTTTAATAAACCATCTGAATCTTTGTATTGGGTAGAAAATCTGTAATATAATTTATCATCGACAATTGCTCCTGAAGATACAAATTGCCCTGTTTTAGCATTTCCGTTGGCATAACCTACTTTCAATTTATTACTCATAGTATTTGTAGGTTCTTGCGTATAAATATTGATGGCTCCACCAATCGCATTTTTACCATACAAAGCACCTTGAGGTCCTTTTACTACTTCCACCAACGCTAAATCATATAATTCTTGATTCAATAAACTTGGATCAGCAACTGTTACTCCATCAATTACAAATGCAACCGGAGCGTCTCCTCCTCTCAGTTGAGGAATACCACGTACAGAAATGAAGTTGTTGCCTACCGCTTGTGAAGTATTGAATTTCATATTGGGTACCAACGTTGCAAAAGCACTCAGATCAGTAATACCTGCATTTTTGATTCCTTCTGAATTAAGTGCCTGTACTGATTCTGGAATGACTTGAATGGATTCAGTTCTTCTTCTCGATTTACCCACAACTCCCATAAATCCTACAACATTCACCTCTTCCAGTTGTTGAGCATCTTCTTCTAAAACGATTTCTAATTTATTCTGATTTACGACTTCAATTTCTTGAGTGATGAATCCAGTGTAAGAAATCACAAGGGTCGATTTTTCTGGAACGATGATTTCAAAATTGCCATTAAAATCCGTTACGGTTCCTGAAGTTGTGCCTTTCTGTATTACCGTAGCACCTATTAATTCTTGATTATCGGCAGAAGTAATTGTACCCTTGATGATAATATTTTGCGAAAAAACAGAGGTAGTAGTAAAAAAGACTAGTAAAAGTATTAATTGAATTTTTTGCATAATGATTGTCTTGAAAGTGATGAGTAACGTTAGTTCAGTGAAATGGACAATGAAATAACTTCGTAATTATACCTTTATCCTCTGTTTTATTGTTTCTTTACAATTCCTAATTATTTATTTTTGAATTCCGATATAATTTTTAGGAAAATAATGGAAAAAGCGAAAAACCAAGATATAAACAGTATTCGATATACTTCTCATTGCTTTGAACAACTCATCAAATTGGTCATTCAGCAATTTACTTTAAATCACAATCAGTACACTCCAAAAAGGGTCACGCAACTTTATGGGTTTGGTAATTATGATCCAAATGAACCCAACCTGAAAAATGATTTTGAAAAGCAGTCCGGCGACTTTGTCAATGGAAAGTACTTATATGATAAAAACAGAGCACTGGAAAGCGGAAAGATTCAAATCAAAATCAATAGCTATTACAGTCAGTTGATGGTGAACTATATCGGCTATCAAGATTTTTATGATTTTATTGATAATGAGATTGAGGATGTTGAAGAGAAGGAAAAACAATTAGAGTGGCTCAATCAGAAACAGAATGTTGAAAATAGCTATTACATTTCTTATCATTTCGGGGAAAACAAACAGGTAATCAAAGGTCAGGTTGAGATTTATAATGATTGGAAAAATGTAAAGTATAAGTACATCTACCACCAAAATGATGGCACTTACAAAGAATTCCATTATCAAGGACAGTTGACGAAAAGGGTAGATATTATTCATATTCGAACGAAAACGCTAATGGATAATAAATTGGTGGATAGCGGTGAGGATATATTGTACGCCGGTCATATCGAACCGAACAGCAGTCCTTTTTTAATCGGTACTTATAATGCTTTTGATATTTATAACCGTGTGATTGCTGGCAAATTGATTTTTGAGAAATTCGATTCTAAAGATGAAATGATTGAGGCTTCTTTGAAAAGGGAGATTCCAAATTATATTATTCAGGAAATCAGAAATCAATTGATTATGAATAATGGTAGAGTTCCTAATTCATCACTTGAGATTTCTTCTAAAAGTCCTTTTGCTTCTACTTATGAAAAGCTGACAGGGAGTTATCAAATCAACTTCTCTTATGCTGAAAATGACTCTGCTGATCTTCAATTCAACATTGATCCCATCACTTATAAAATCAGTTCTGCTACAGAAGGATGTATTTTCAAAAAAGACGATATTGATATAATTCAAAATGGTTCAGTGGTACATTTTAGTTTTCAATTGCTTGGGCTTTCCAAAGTACTCAGTGGTGAAATTTTCTTTAAAAGCTTTTATCTAAATCAGCTTGAGGAGCCTTTTGAAGGGGTGTTTAGTGGGATGGATCATGAAGGAAAGTTGATTAATGGGAAGGTGAGGATTGTAAAGAATGAAATGCCTACTTTTTCCAATAAGTAACTTTAATGCTTGACTTAAAGACACTACTTTCAAGGTTCTTTCTTCTTCATTTTTCCATTGATGAAAAACGAAGCAAAAAATCTAGGCTGTGAAGGCAAAAGCTAAATTTCATTCCTTTCACCTATTGAAAGGATAACTCGATCAAAACTTCATCGTTTTGAGATGCTCAAACAAGAAAATCATTTTTGACGGCTCATTACATGAAATTCTTAACGCTTTTCCATTCAATGCCATTGGGAGTACTACCTCATTCATAAGGGAAGAAAAATACTGGTGCAAATGTTAAGTGTAAGCGTCATTTGTGCCTAACGGATCATTAGAAATCTCCTGATTTCTAAACCAATTAAGTTCAATGAAAGGTTTGTTTATATGTCACTGCATAATTTTATCGTAAATTTGCATATCCTATTTTCATAAGCACCCATTTATTTGAAATGAAAAATATTTTATCAATACAATCACACGTTACGTACGGACATGTAGGCAATGCGGCCGCTGTCTTTCCATTACAATATTCAGGGTTTGAAGTTTGGCCGTTGAATACAGTTCAATTTTCTGGGCATACCCAATATGATGGATGGAAGGGAGATGTGTTTTCGGGAGAACATTTAAGAAATGTGTTAGAAGGAGTGTTTAGGCATACGTCAAAATCTTCGTGCGATGCAATTTTGTCTGGCTATCTCGGAAGCAAGGACACGGGTAATATTGTATATGAGATTGTAGCTGATATTAAAAAAGAGAATCCTGATGCGTTGTTCTGTTGTGATACGGTGATGGGTGATGTGGAAGCCGGTTTTTATATTAGTGAAGAAGTCCCTCCTCTTTATAAGAATAAAATTATTGAAGTAGCAGATATCATCACACCTAATCAGTTTGAATCGGAATATTTGAGTGATCAAAAAATCAAAACACTTGAAGATGCCAAGGAAGTCTCTCGACTTTTACATGCGAAAGGACCAAAATTGGTTTACTTGACTTCTTTAAAAATTGAAGAAACACCTTCAGGTCATTTGACTGTTTTACTGTTTGATGGAGAAAACCATTTTATCATTCACAATCCCATCATAGAAATGGGTGAAGTATATGGAACTGGAGATTTATTTGCCGCTTTGACATTGGCAAATATTCTGAATGGTTTCCCTGCCAATAAAGCTTTGGAAAGAACGATCAGCAGTATGTATCAACTTATTCAAGCTACCGCTGAAAAGAAAAGGCTTGAATTGGATTTGATTGGAAGTAGGATATTCTTTGAGCCTGAGCGTATTTTGTTTGAGGCGATTCAACTATAGATTTATTAATAAAAATGGAGATTATACTAATGTTGTACAATCTCCATTTTTTTATTCTTCTATAAATTCAGATCAACTTCTAAAACTGGTTCAAGTCTTAAGCTAAAAGCGTGACTTGGACCTGATAACTGAAAAAAAACTATGGACTTTTAGCTCTTTATGATATTTCTATAAGTCTTCAGACTTATAACATTTGTAAGCACAAGTGGCGCTTCGCTAAACACTTGCGCTAGAATTGATTCTTTTTTGAAAAAGTCCTATAAATTCTGATTAACTTCTCAAAAACTTCTTCGTTAACCACTTTCTTACTGGTTCATCATAGAATTTGACGAAAATGTATGACATCAGGATAGAGCTACCAAATACAGCAACTCCCCAAACTGCTGCCATTGTATAAGAAGTTTTTCCAGACAACACTTCATCAACTACCCATTTTGTGTAGATATAGATTAATGGATAATGTGTGATGTAAATCGGATAAGAAATATCTCCTAAGAATTTTGCTAACTTTTTAGTTTTCGGACTTTCGATTGTACCATTTGATCCAATGTAAACAATCAATGGAAATACAATAATGATTACTAAGGCTTCATACAAACCATTGATCCATGCAGTCTCTTTCCATCCTAGACTTGGAATAGCCAAAACGGTAAACATTAAAGCTGATGTGACCAGAAATGAATGTTTATAATGTTTTGGTTTCATAAACCTTGAAAGCAATAGTCCTGAAAGGAAAGGATAAGCTAATCGCAATGAACCAATTTTCAATTGCTCTCCATCTAATGACCAACCGCCTGCAATCACTCCTAATGGATTTGTTACAGCAAAGTGGATCAATAATGCTCCTGCAATTGCCGCTAAAATCATTAAGATGATATTAGGAAGTCTTTTTAAGATTAATGCATAAAGCGTATAGGCAATGTATTCAAAGAAAAGTGTCCAACCTGGACCATTCAGTGGGTACATTTCTCCCCATCCTCTGATATCTAAAGATTTCCCTACTGGAATCATTGTGAAACCAATCAACATCACCAATAACATTTTAGTCACTGGCGTATTTTCTATCAATGGAAAAACTGTTGGCGAGATTTGGGCATAAAATGTCACTGCTCCTACTATGGCACCGATGATCACCATAGGTTGCAATCTGATTACTCTTCTTTTGAAGAAACCTGTCAGGGTCATTTTATCCCATCGGTTATCATAGGCATAGCCAATCACAAAACCGGATAACACAAAGAAGAAGTCTACCGCTAAGTAACCGTGATTGATAATTTGTTCGTTTCTTTTCCCCAAAGCGAAAGCCTCAAGGATATGGAAGGCCACAACGATAACCGCCGCTACGCCCCTAAGACCGTCTAAGATCTCGAAATGTTTGTTGGAAGATTGATTCATGATGTAGTTAATGTCGCTCATTTCAATAATTCACAATATACATTTTTCATCTCTCTAACACTCTTCTATTTGTAATATTTAAGATTTAGAATTCATCATTTACAATTCAAAATCAGCAACATACATAATAAAAAAAGCCCAGTATCCATTGGTGAATAGTGAGCTTTCCTTTTTATTGAAACCTATAGTATTGAATTATACTGTACAGCATTCTTCCCCTCTAGATTTTAAATCTCTTTGATTATAAATATGAAGTACAATCAGTCCAATGGAAGGAAATAGAATTGTATTTTCATGAAGACTTAGCCAATGCATTTTCTCATTTAATATCACAAAAGACAATGACGACCAACTCAATACAAACAAAAACTTCACAATTTTATTATGACTTGACCTGTAGGATTGCACCACAGCTATAAGTGATATGAATAGAAACAAATAATCAAACTGCCTCCACCAAGAAGGTGACGCCTCACAACAACTATCCGCCGCAATACTGCAACTGTCAGCAATAAATAGAAAAGGTGTAATCACACAATGGATCAAACACAGAAAACTTGTGACAGCTCCAAAAACATCAGATTTATAAGTTGATAAATTCATGTGCACTAATAATGAAATTGTATTTAGGCTACAAAAATAGAAAAAAAACATATGATGCAATATAATCGCATTTGAATATATATGAATATTAAAGATTGTATGAATTTTATTTTTGAATTGATACCTATCGAAGAGTGCGTAACTAATTACAAACAATAATGTTTAACAATTTTAGATAAATTAACAACCATCAAATGCAACTCTGTCGCATTTATTTATACTTTTGCGACTATATCGCATTTAAGCACTTATCAAAGTTCATTTTGAAAATCTCAATAACACGTAAATTACTTCCTCTTTTGAGCATTATTTTTTTAACTATCAATTCTTATTCTCAAACTCATCAGAATACAATAAGAATAGTTGATACTAATAATGAAGGCATACCAGGTATTACTGTTCAAATCGAGGACAGTAACGATTTTATTGATGTCACTTCTTCCAACGGAAGTATCCCAAATAATGTAACAAAAGCCACAAGGGTGATAATACACAGTCTTGGCTTTGAAACAATTGTGAAAACGATTCAACCTCAAAAAAGCTACACTTTCCAGCTTCAGGAACAGGTAGATGAACTGGATGAAATCGTTGTTACAGGTGGTTTTGTTCCTACAAAAGCCAATTCCTCTTTATTTAAAGTAAAAAGAATTGGAGTAGAAGAAGTTGAGGCCCGTGGTGCTGTGAATATGAGTGACTTACTAGAACAGCAACAGAATATCAAAGTGATTCATGACGATGTTTTGGGGAGTAGAATTATTCTCAATGGTTTATCAGGAGTCAATGTAAAAATGTTGATGGACGGTCTTCCTTTGGTAAATGGCAGTGGGGATGATTTTGATTTGAATCAACTGAACTTAAATGATATTGAAAGAATTGAAGTGGTAGAAGGTCCACTTTCTGTACAGTATGGCAGTAATGCTCTGGCGGGGACTATTAATATGATTACAAAGAAACCGTCAATGAATGATCCTTGGAAAGGAGGTATAAATACATACGTTGAGTCTATTGGGAAATTTAATGTAGACGGTAGTATTAGGAAAGGTTGGAAAAATACTTCAATGTCATTGAGTGGTGGTAGAAATCAATTTCTTGGATATGATTTAGACCAAAGTAAAAGAGGAAAATTCTGGAGACCTAACACACAGTATTATGGAAACCTCCGCTTAAAACATCAAATCAATAAAGTTTCTATTTCCGGTTTTTATCAACAATTTTTTGAGGATTCAAAGTCACTTGGAGAAAGTCAAGGCGGTATAAATTCCAAAATTGGTGAAGATGGGGCGTATAGCTATGCTATTGCAAGAGATCGAGAATATAAAACACATAGAATCAATAGTGGAATTAATATTGATGCTAAATTCTCTGAAAGAAGTCAGTTACAAATTACCAACGGGATTTCTTACTATGAACAGCAATCTCAGCTTTATGTAAACGATTTGTATCACAATATGAAGTTTTTGAGTGATACACTCTCCGATCATGATACTACATCATTTATGACCTTTACATCTAGAGGTAGTTATGTGCTATCTGAAATAGGTCGCAACAACTCCGTTTGGGTGGTGGGTTATGAAGCTAATATCAATAGAGCTGCAGGAGGAAAAGTAAGTACTGACTCAGGAAATGGATATGATGAATACTCTCTTTTCACAGCATATAAATGGCAAATTTCAAATGCTTGGGCTTTTCAAAGTGCCTTCAGAACAACTTTTAATACTGTTTTTGAAAACGGAGCAATTGATGTTGCTGGTACAAATATCCCTCTTATTCCTTCATTTAATGTTCTCTATAAGCCATCTGAAAATTGGCAATATCGCCTTAGTTATGGTAAAGGTTATAGAGTACCTTCTATGAGAGAATTGTATTACTATTTCAGCGATGCTAATCACTATATTGTTGGAAACCCTGATCTAACACCTGAAAATGGTGATAATTTTAATTTACAAACAACTTATGCCCAAAACTATAATGATTGGAGATGGTCATTAAACACATCTGTTTTCTATAATCAGATCAAAAACAAAATTGAAATGGTTAACCTAGACAGTGTACCTCCGAATATTTCAGAAAATACTCCTGTCAAAAGAACTTACGAAAACATCGAGAACTACATTTCTACAGGGTTTTCAGTCAATCTTGCCACAGAATATAAATCACGGTTTACGTTTGATCCAGGGTTCAGCTTTTTAGCTCGATCTGGGTCGGAATCTTCTGATCAATTTTTCAATAGCTATGAAATCACACTAAGAAGTAGTTATCTGATCAGAAAATTCGATACTAAAATCAACGTCTTCTATAAATATAACAGCCCTTATGCTGAATTTTCTAAAACCAAAGAAGGTGATGTTGGAACACAAACTCTAGAAGCTTACAGCTTATTGGATTTGACGCTAACAAAACCATTTATGAAGAGAAAGTTATTGGCTACGGTGGGTGCTAAAAACTTACTCAACGTCACTACTGTAAATATCTATGGTGATGGTTCCAAAGGTATTTTGTCCAGAGTTGGTACAGGTGAAAGACCTATCAGCTATGGCACTACATTTTTTATCAAACTAGGTTATCAATTTTAATTTTCAATAATGAAGTTATTTAAAACAACAATCTTCAGCAGTATTTTACTTTGTTCGTTATTCGCTTGTGAGTCATCAGACGAGACTACAACTCCAACTCCTCCAGACGACGAAAATGTAGAAAGTAAGCTAATTACAGCAGACATCACTAGTAATTTTTCTCACCAAGTTTTTGTTGACTTTAACACTGGTACAACTACTAGAACTGAAACAAATACTTGGGAGTTGGCATTCAATAAAGAAGGAGTAGTTCAATCCAATACAGGAAAAAAAGTAGCTTTATTAATGCCTACTGAAACAGATTTTGATGCTATCAATGAAGCGAGTGTTTCAGGGCTTCAATATTTCTATGACGATGAATCTGCTGACTTAACATTAACAGCATGGAACAGAGAGAACTTTGAATTAAACAAGCCTTATATCTTAGACTTAGGTATCAACGAATTAGCGAAAGCTTTAGGCTTTAAAAAATTCATTATCACTGAAAATTCAGCTTCTCAATCAATCATCCGTTTTGCTGATTTAGACGGTCAAAACGAGCAAACAACAACGATTGAAAAAGGTAATGGTTTTGTTTATTTCTCTGCAATCAACAACCAAACTGTGGAGGTAGAACCTGCCAACTGGGATATCGTATTGAAGCCTGTAACCGTAAGAACGGGTGCTCCTTGTTTTACTATGGGACCTGCAGCAGTACCGGGTGTGAACTGTGATATTATGCGTTTAAACACTTCTGTGATCTTGAACCAAAATGGTAGTGTGAAAGGAGCTAAAAGTACAAAAGCTGATTTTGCGGATTATGAAGCAACGGATGAAACAGATGCTCCAATCAATCAATTAACAATTGAAGACAGTAATTTTGAAGAAATCACAGCGGATAACGTTGGTAACAACGAGTTTACGACAAAAGGTGATGTGATTGGTAAAGAGTGGTTCCATATTTTACAACCGCATAGAGATGGTGTATACAAAGTATATAGTCATATCTCTTTCATTGTAAATGATGAAGAAGGAAACAACTACAAACTACGATTCCTTGCTTACACAAAAGACGGTCAAAACGGCTATCCTACATTTGAATACAAACTTTTACAATAGATTAGTTTATATAAGAAAGATTATCCTTGGGTGTTTCACTCAAGGATTCTCTCCTTTCAAACCACTTCATTAGAATGAAATTCATCAAAAAGAACAAAAAGCAAATATTAAAATCAAGTGCTGTACTTTTAGTCACCTTGATGATGTATTTGTATTATGCGACTCAAGTCAGCGTAACGCAGATTGCATTTATTTCCTTTTCAGAATTCCAGCTTTCTAAAATCAATAAAGTAAACAACAGTGAGTGGATTAATATCACTTCACTTTCTAAGAAAAACATAAGCGATGCCACAAGTTATGATGTGATCTACCTATTTGGTCGAGGGTTGTCACTATCTGCCGATGAGCAACGTGAATTGATGAAAGCGAGTCATATGGGGACAAAAGTATATGTGTATGCTTCCAATAATGACGCTTATAATATGATTAGTAATATTGGCTCAGTTTCGGCATTGGAAATTGAGGCTTACTTGGATAATGGTGGTGAGGACAACTATCATCAGCTACTAAATTATACAAGGGTCAATGTGGATAAAAAAGCTTGGTTCCTTCCAGAAGTTAAACCTGTAGAAGAGATTCCTGAGGATGCTTATTTAAGCATGGGAACTACGAAGGCTTTTACTGAATTAGCTAAAGTTATTGAAAACCAAAAGAAAAATAATACTTATAAAGAAGGTCAGCCGACCGTCGCATTATTGACGAGTGTTCCTGGACCTTTTAATGCTAACCCTGAACATATTTTTGATTTACAGAAAGCTCTTTTTGATAGAGGGTTAAATGTCATCACAATTACTTCTCACACCCAACGTATCCGAATGATGAAAGAGGTTTCACCTGATTTGGTGGTTTACCTTCCTCATGGTCGTTTGGCGGGTCACTCAAGAGAAGATGTAAGTCAGTGGTTGAAAGAACATAATATTCCGGTACTGTCTCCTTTGAGTATTTTCCAGAAAAAAGAAGATTGGGAAAAGTCTCAGAAAGGAATGTCAGGAGGAATGTTGAGCATGAGTGTAGTACTTCCTGAATTGGATGGTGCCGTAGCTCCTTATGCTTTTGCGGTAGAAATGAAAGATGAATCTGGTTTCTTGAAGTTTAAAGGAATTCCAGAAAGAATCGACCGCTTGGCAGATATGTGTAAGAACTACATTGACATCAAGCAAAAGCCAAAATCGGAACAAAAAATTGCGATTTACTATTTCAAAGGTCCTGGTATGAATGCGATGGTGGCCTCCAACCTTGAAGTAGAACAATCATTGTACAACACTTTGAAAATGCTGAAAGCACAAGGTTTCAAAGTGGACAATATGCCAAAGAATCAAAAGGATTTCCATGAAATGATCCAGAAAAATGGGTTGGTTTTAGGACCGTATGCGAAAGGTAAATTTGATGATTTTGTGAAGACAGCTGATCCTGTTTTAGTAGATACAGCAAATTACCAACTATGGACGGCGAAAGATCTTACGAAAAGTGCTTACGGTGAGGTAGTCAAGAAATTTGGTGAAGCTCCTGGTGAATACCTTTCTGTAAAAGAAAAAGATAATGCCTACATCGCGGTTTCAAGATTGGACTTTGGCAATGTGGTTTTATTACCTCAACCTATGCCTGGTCTTGGTGATGACAGTTTCAAATTGGTGCATGGTGCCAAAGCGGCTCCTCCCCACCCTTATGTAGCTTCTTATTTATGGACGAAAAATGACTTTAAAGCCGATGCCATTATTCACTTTGGCACGCACGGTAGTTTAGAGTTTACACCGGGTAAGCAAGTAGGTTTATCTTCTAATGATTGGAGTGATGCTTTAATCGGAAGTACACCACATTTCTATGTTTATACGATTAGTAATATTGGTGAGGGCATCATTGCGAAGCGAAGAAGTTATGCTACTACTGTCACTCACATGACGGCTCCTTTTACAGAAGGTGAAATTTATAGTGATCTTAAAAAATTAGAGGAAAAGCTAGATAAGTTTTACAGCGTAGAAAATCCTAACCTTAAGAAAAAATATAAAACTTCTGCTGTTGAAATTGCTCGTCAGATGAAAATTGATGAAGATCTTCAATTGGATTTCTCTGGTGACGTAAGTGATTCTACATTATTCGCGATCTCTCAATATGTGGAGGAAATTGGTAATTCAAAAGTTGCCAATGGCTTGTACAGCTTGGGCAGATCTTACACTGAAAAGCAGTTAAATGAGACGGCTTTATTGATGTCATTAGACCCGATTGCTTACAGCTTGGCACAGTTGGATGTTGCCGACGGAATTATTGATCAAAAGAAATCAGAAGATGCACGTTACTTTGATAAGCATTACCGTCAGCCGACAAAAGCGATTTTACAAAAACTTTTATCCAATAGGCTAAGCATTGCGCAAGCCAAAAATCAATTGATCAAACAAGAACGATTGGATAAGATTAAGGCTTGGGAAGAAAAGCAACAAAAGGCAAAAATGCATGCTATGGCTCACGCCAAGAAAAAAGTGGATGGTAAAAGTGGTGCTTCTCAGGTCAAAAAGAAATTGGATATTCCGAAAGACGAATTGTTGAAACAAAGAGCGGAAGCACAAAAGAAAAGTGCGATTGCTCGTAAAGGGATGCTTTATGCTCAAAATGTTGAAAACGTATTCGTTGGTTTGGAGAATGTTTTAAAGTCGAAGGAAAACCTTAAGATCAGTACCCAACAAGAGCAACTCGCTTTGGTCAACGGCATCAAAGGTGGTCATATTTTGCCGACTTCAGGTGGAGATCCGATTGCCAATGCTTATGCAGTGCCTACGGGTAGAAACCTTTACTCTATTGATGCGGAAGCGACACCTTCCAAAGAATCTTGGGAGTTAGGAAAATCTTTAGGGAAGAAATTATTGGAGCAACATTTTGCGAAAAACGGAGAGTACCCGAAGAAAGTGAGTTTTACGCTTTGGGCAAGTAGTTTTATCGAGACAGAAGGGGCAACTTTTGCTGAAATATTATACTTACTAGGAGTTGAGCCTGTTCGTGGTCCTTTTGGAAAAGTAATGGATGTGCAGTTGATTCCTTCAGAAGAATTGGATCGTCCTAGAATTGATGTAGTGGTGCAAACTGCGGGTCAATTTAGAGACTTGGCAGCTTCAAGAATGTTCTTGATTAATAAAGCAGTGAAGTTAGCGGCTAATGCCGATGAGATTGTCACCAACTTTGTAAAAGAAGGTGTGGCAGAGGCGGAACGTTTCTTAAAGGAAAAAGGGATGTCTCCTCAAAAAGCACAACGTTTTGCAGCAGATAGAGTGTTTGGCGGTGTGAATGGCAACTACGGAACAAACATCATGGGATTGGTAGAAAAAGGAGATCGATGGGAATCAGAAGATCAAATTGCTTCTACTTATATCAACAACATGGGTGCGGTTTATGGTGAAGAAGATTGGGGAGAATTTGCAGAAGGCATTTTCGAAGCAGCTCTTCAAAATACTGATGTGGTGGTTCAACCAAGACAAAGTAATACTTGGGGTGGTTTGAGTTTGGATCACGTGTATGAGTTTATGGGAGGATTAAGTATGGCCGTAAGACATACCACAGGTAAAGATCCTGATGCTTATTTCAATGATTACAGAAATGCCAACAACGTCAAAATTCAAAGTGTAAAAGAAGCCTTGATGGTAGAGGCTCGTTCAACTTTATTGAATCCTAAATACTTGAAAGGGATGATGAAGGAAGGGGCAACAAGTGCTGAGAATGTAGCGGAGACGATCCGTAATACTTACGGTTGGAATGTGATGAAACCTAACGAAATCGAGAATCACCTTTGGGATGACTTGATGGAAGTGTTGGTAGAAGATAAATACAACTTAAAGACACAAGATTTCTTCGAGAAAGAAAACCCTTATGCTCTGGAAGAAGTGACTGCTGTAATGCTGGAAACAATCCGTAAAGGTTATTGGAAAGCGAGTCAAGCTCAGATTGAGAAGTTGGTGGAAGTACATCAGGAAATGATTGACAAGCACAATGCAGGTTGTAGTGAGTTTGTTTGTGACAACATGAAGTTGAAAGATTTTATTGTAGAAAATTCTACCAATCAACAACTGAAAGAAAGTTACCAACAACAAATCGCAAAAGTCAGAGAGTTGCCATCAAAACAACAAACTGAGGCAAAAGAAGAAAAGAAAAGTATTCAATTAGAAAAAGAGGTGATCCAAGAAGAAACCGTGGATCAACCAAAAGATAATCAAGAAAGTTTGAGTAATTCTGAAATCAGCATCGCCTTGGGCGTGATCGCTTTATTACTCCTTTTAATAGCTGTCTATTATAAAGTAAAATAACTATGGAAGGTGTTTTCTTTTTAATACTTTCCATGAGTTTTGTTCTAATGATTGCAGACCGATGGCAGTCTCGACCGCTGCCGTCGGTCATTAGATACTTTTTGCTCAGTAGTGCAGCATTACTTTCTTTCAATACACTGATCAGTCAGAGTAAGAGCTATTGGTTTGAAGAGTTAATGACAGAACAATGGGTAATGTTGTTCTTTGGAAGTTTGATTATTGAAATGAGTTTGGGTGTTTTAATGTCCCGCTATTCCAATACCAAGGTGATCAAAGGGCTCTATCAAGTGCTTTCATTTTTACCGAGACCCACTTCCCTATTCTCCATTTTGATTATTGAAATACTGATTTTTGATTCAATTAATGGATGGAGTTTTAAGGCTGTAAGCATCGCTTATGCGATCTCGATCTTAATTATTGGATTAGGTTTTTATTTTTCATTCAGAAATAATCAATCACTGATCCGAATTAAGTCAGTAGTGGTTACCGTCTTCAGCATATTACAGCTATTGCTGATTTCCACCTTATTCAATCCTCAAAAACTACATGGAGGAAACTCCGACTTTGATGTACAATCATCGCTTTTCGTACTGATGATTTTCGGAGTGTTTGCATTGATCGGTTATTTATTATCAATTCGAAAAAAACATGGATTACGTAAATAAAATATTGTTTTGGATTTCATCAGGTTTGATGTTTCCAACCGTCGTCGCACTGATTGTAATGTTCGTGCTTTCTTTGGTAAAATTGGGAGAAAACTACCATGCTTTTATCCAAAGAGTAAAACAGAAAAAGACGATTAAGCCCTACATTGAAGAATTAAAAAAGGAATTAATTCAGCCTAATTTTGCTTCTGATTCTGTGCTTGCTGCTAGCATCAATGAGCTATTCACTTTTGAAGACTCAATGGTCAGAAGAGAAAGGGTGGTTGCGGAGTTTGAAGCCAAAGGAAGAAAGTCTTTAAGTATGTTGAAAAACTTGGCGAAGATGGGACCTGTAGTAGGTTTGATGGGTACTTTAATTCCAATGGGACCTGCATTAGTAGGACTTTCATCGGGTGATATTGCCTCTATGGCGAATAATATGCAGATGGCATTTGCCACTACTGTTGTCGGTTTGATTATCGGTGGTATTGGGTTTGTATTGCAAAATGTTCAGCAGAAATGGTTTGCTGAGGACTATGCTACTTTAGTTTTTATTGTTGATTTAATGCAAGAAGAAAATGAGAAGAAGACAAAATCCGTTCTTAAATAATGAGGACGATATCGATCCGGTAGCATCCGTAGCCAATCTTTTTGATGTAGCCATGGTTTTCGCTGTAGCTTTGATGATTGCCTTTGTGACGAGATTCAATATGCAAGAATTTTTCTCCGATGAAGATTTTACCATCGTAAAGAACCCAGGGAAAGAGCAGATGGAAATCATCACCAAAAAAGGAAAAGAAATCACAAAGTATAAGCCTTCTGAAAATCAAGACCAGAAAGAGTCTGGTAATAAAGGAAAGAAGATTGGTACGGCGTATCAGTTGGAATCTGGAGAGGTGATTTATATTGAGGATTAGAATATTTCATCATTAGCTCATGACTTAAGTGGGCTGATGATGAATAAAAAAAGTCTCACTACTTCATACATTAGATGTATTAAAGTAGTGAGACTTCTTTCTTGTATACAACAAGAAAAGATAACTTATACAGTCATAATATCTTTTTCCTTAGCTACAAAGATCGCGTCGATCTTCGCTGTATACTTGTTTGTAAGATCTTGCACTGAAGCTTCAGCATCTTTGATTGCATCTTCAGAAGCACCATCTTTTAATAACTTCTTCAATCCGTCGTTTGTCTCTTTACGAGCATTACGAAGGCTGATTTTACCTTTTTCGATTTCGCCTTTCACTTTCTTTACAAGTTCACGACGACGCTCTTCTGTTAATGGAGGCATGTTGATACGCACTTGCTCACCATCGTTGATAGGATTAACACCAAGGTCTGAGTCACGGATGGCTTTTTCGATTTCAGCCAACATATTTTTTTCCCAAGGCTTGATTACTACAGAGTGTGCATCTGGCGTAGTTGCTGATGCCACTTGGTTAATAGGAGTTGGAGCGCCATAATAGCTTACCATAAGACCGTCCAACATAGAAGCTGAAGCTTTACCTGCACGAATTTTTTGTAATTCATGTTCAGTATGGCTGATGGCTTTGTCCATCATATCCTTTGCCTCATCAAGGTACATTCCTATTTCCTCTTCCATTTTTCTATTTTTTTTAAGGGATTATTTAACAAGAGCATGTTTGCCAACTTTCGATGACGCAACAAACACGCTCTAATTTATTTCTTATTCCGAAACAACTGTACCAATTGGTTCGCCTGACATGAGTTCAAACAAGTTGTTAGGCTTGTTCATATCAAACACTACAATAGGAAGGTTGTTTTCTTTACATAAAGTAAAGGCAGTTAAATCCATAATCTTAAGATTTTTGCTTAATGCTTCATCAAAAGATAATTGAGGAATCTTAGTAGCTGTAGGGTCTTTTTCTGGATCTGCAGTATAGATACCGTCTACACGAGTACCTTTTAATACTACATCAGCGTCAATTTCAATTGCTCTAAGTGAAGCTGCTGAGTCTGTTGTAAAATAAGGATTACCAGTACCAGCACCGAAAATCACTACTCTGTTCTTTTCTAAGTGACGTACTGCTCTTCTACGGATAAAAGGCTCACACACCTGATCCATTTGAATTCCTGACATCAGACGAGTGTAAACACCCACTCCTTCTAATGCACTTTGTAAAGCCATACCGTTGATGACCGTCGCTAACATTCCCATGTGGTCACCTTGAACTCTGTCAATTCCCATTTTGTCGGAATGCATACCACGGAAGATATTTCCTGCACCGATCACAATGGCTACTTCGACCTCTTGGTCTACTACTTTTTTAATCTCTTGTGCGTATTGAACCAAACGTGTTGGATCAATTCCATACTGTTGCTCACCCATTAAGGCTTCGCCACTCAATTTCAGAAGAACTCTTTTATATTTCATATATGGCTATTTGAAGTTTTGCAAATATAAAAAAGTCATGCAAATGATGGGAGAAAATATGTACCTTTCGTAAAAACTTATCATATTGCAAGACAATATTTTAGCATTTTTTATTCAACTTCCTGTTTAAACATGTTATCAATAAATAAAATACAACTGGCTTTTTGTGCTTTTTTTTTCACCGCTTTCACTGTTAATGGTCAAACTCAAAGACCTGTTAGACAATGCTCGAGCGGTACTCACACACACACGCCTGTTACACAATTTAGAACAACACCTTATCTATCACAAGCAAAAATAAAAAAAACAAATAGAACTACACTTCTAAATCTTCCGGTAGTTGTGCATATTGTTCACCGGAGCAACGAAAGTATTGATACTGGCAATAACCTGTCTTATGATCAAATTATGTCGCAGATCAATGCTACCAATAAAGACCTGAAGCTAGAAAATCCCAATAAAGAGCAAACTTTACAAGAATTTCAAAATAGCATTTCTAAACTCAATATAGAATTGAAAATGGCTATTTATGATCCTAATGGTAATGAACTAGAAGAACCTGGGGTCAATAGAATTGTGGGATCAGGAGGCTATTCATCAATTCAAGCCAACAGGCTAATCAGTGAAAATATTTGGAATCCTGAAAAATACCTCAACATTTGGGTGATTCCTTTATCAAGCGGTGATCTTGGATATGCTTTCTTCCCTAATTACCTTGAATTCGCTGACGGAATTGTGGGCAGTGGTGAAATTGCTTCTAACACCATAGATGGAGTGGTCATTGATCCTAATTTTTTTGGGTCTAATGAATTTAAAACCTACGATAACCTTAGGGCTCCATATGACCTTGGTAGAACATTGACACATGAATTAGGGCATTACTTCGGGTTGTTACATATATGGGGAACTGGGGGCAATTCTAGTTGTGCTGTAGATGATCAAGGAGAGTATTTAAATCATGATTTTTGTGATGACACTCCCCATATCTCCAGCAATCATGCAAGTGGCAGCATCACCGTTTGTGATGGCACAAACTCTAATGTTACGACATATCTATGTGAAACTGAAAAGTTCAATTCAGCTCAATATCAAAACTTCATGGATTATACAGATGATGCTTGTATGACCATGTTTAGTTTAGATCAAAAAGCGAGAGTGGACATTGTGATGGATAGTGCACCTCAAAGAGCAACCTTGAATGCAGATTCCCCTACTGGAACAATCAACTTAAACGCTACACAAGGGAAAGACTTTCACGCTTTAACGTGGACACTGGAAGATGTGGATAATGCGAAGGCGATTATTGTTGAAAAACAAATTGATAACGAAGGGTATCAAATCATCAGCCCTGCCCTCAGCCTTACAACCGACAGCTATAATTATTATTACGACCCTTCTGAAGTATCAAAAAAGATCTCTTACAGGGTGTACTTGATCAATAATAATGCTTATTCTTATCCATCAAACCAAATCTACATTCAAGATGGCGTTGTGGGGATAAGACCTCCTGCTGTTGATTCCTCTTTTACTATTTTCCCTAATCCTTCTGAGGGTATCTTCACATTCAATCCTTCAGAATATATGCATCAGCAAGGAGTTGTTGAGGTGCTTTCTATTTATGGAAAAAAGATATTGACAAAATATATTTATGATAAAAACAACACTGTAAGCATTGATCTTTCTAGCCAACCTAGAGGCACTTATATTATGTTGTTGAGATCTGATAAAGGGACTTATACGCAAAGATGTATTAAAAGATAGATGATAAAGCTTCTTGAAACAGTTTCAGTTTTATTAAAGCTTTGTACAATAAAAAAGAGCTGGCAATCGAAATTGTCAGCTCTTTATATATAGTTCTGAATTTATTATTTCTAGTGATGTCCCCCTCCTGATTTAATTGAAGAAGCCTCACCAGTAGTTTTCGATTCTTTGACGGTCAGCCAAACTACAGCCGAAATTGCCAACGCAACAGATGCGATATAGAACATCAACGTTTTGTCTTCTGCATCAGAAAGGATTTTACCGATAAATGCTGAAACGGCCAACTGTGGTAATACTACTGATAAATTGAAAATACCCATGTAGAATCCCATTTTTGCTTTGGCTACTTTCTCAGACATGATCGCAAACGGCAATGATACCGTAGCGGCCCATCCAATACCCAAAATCACCATCATGGTATAAATCATAAATACTGAATTGTTGCCTAAGAAGATCATTCCGGCATACCCTACAGCCATAATACCAATACAAATAGCGTGTGTTTTCACTCTACCAATTTTCTTTGTGATAGGCTCCAATACCAATGCAGGTAAAATGGCAGCAACAGCATTAAAAATTAAGAATGACCAGTTGATTACACTTCCCACTTCCTCATCTCCAAGATTTGGATATTCTTGCTGTACATAGGCAAACATAAAGACAAACATAGTCTGAATACCTAACCACGTAGGAGCATGTGCTAATAGTACTTTAACAAACCCTGTTGTATCCGTTTCTGATCTTCCAGAACCATCTTCCTCCTCTTCAGCACTGTTTAATGTTTTAGGCTCTTCAATAAAGAACACTGGCAATACTGAGAAGATAAATACTAAAAAAACACCAAAATAAATCAGTGAGATATTACCTAAAGTAGATCCTAAGAAGTAGGCCAATACACCAAATGTACCCGAGATAGTTTGCATCCAAGTGTACCCTTTGGTTACAGTATCTTCATTGGTAACGTCGGCTATTATTGATCTAGTGGGGTTAAAACTGATATTGATCGATAAATCAAGAATCAATGCTACTGCAATCGCTACATAAATAGAAGCAGGAAATTGTCCTTCTTTGAGATCTTCCAACGCTTTCGTAGGCTCAAAACCCAGAGCCTCTGAAATCACGTGAATATTGGGTAAAGCCAGTAACATTAATGCCGTCAAGACACCTCCTATCAGAATAAAAGGCCTTCTTCTTCCTCCTAAAAACCAAACTTTATCAGAAGCCAAACCTGCTAAAGGCTGACCAATAATTCCTGCTATTGGGCCTGCTGCCCACACAATTCCCACTTCATGAATATCAAATCCGTATTTGGTGTTTAGAATCCAACTTAGCGCTGCAATTTGAATCGATAATGCAAAACCCATTGCCGTGGATGGAAGGCTAAGAAGTACGAAAAAGGAAGATTTTAATTTCTTTTGTATTTCTAACATAATGGTACTTTTTTGTAGCTATATTTAAAGGTTGTTTATAAGCAGGAACAAAGGTTTTATATGTTGTTTGATTGATGTCAGTACTATGATAAAATTATTTGTTACTAATTCTGATTCTTGTTTTGCGTTGTACTCACAAAAAATAATCAAGAATTAATGATCAATTATTTTTGGCTTAGCACTTATTTTTGTCCTGGCTTATATTTTTCATTTTCATTTCCTAACAAATATATTTAAGACTGTAACACAAACTAATGATCTTAAGCATTATTATTTCATTCGATTAAATCTTTTTATATTACAACGGGTTGCAGTCCTATCACTTCTTTGAAAAATATTTTTTTTAACATATTAATGACCTTGTTCAGACCAATATTCATTCTACTTTTTGTTATCTCAACCACCCCGCTTTGGGGACAGGAACTGTTTATGCACCACTGGACCAAGAACGACGGACTGGCGCATAACTACTCTTTCCTGATGAAAGAATACAAAGGGAAATTATGGATTGGTACGGATGATGGACTTTCTGTATTTGATGGAAAATCATTTAAAAACTACACAATAAAAGACGGTCTGAAATCACCATTCGTTATTGGCTTTAATGAAAATTATTCAGACTCTCTCTACCTTTTTACATGGAGAGGCGGTATACATGTTTTTGATGAATCGGCAGACTCCATCAAAACTTACCCTTACTTGCAACAAGGAAAAGCTGAAAGGTTGCATAAAGGGTTGCGTATGGAAGATGAAATTTATGGCTGGCAATGGGGTGGAGGTTATTATTTCAATGAAAAAACACGAGAATCAAAAAGTTTGTTCTTCTACACTTCTGACTCTACATTACATCTCGTTTTTGATCGGTCTTCCATTAAAAACCCGACAACTATAAACTTTAATACACACAGTGTACCTCTGGGCATGGCCCGATATCAAAATAAAATGCTCGCTTTTGGTTTAGAATCAAAAGGTATAAGAATCTTGGAGGATACTACTTTGAAGGAGCCCTTTTTTCAGGAATCACTAGGGGATAAAATCATTTCTAGCTTTAATAAAACGAGAGACGGAGGAGCGTTGGCGGGGACAAGAGGTAAAATCTATAAACTCAATCCTAGCGGGAAGATAGTTGCCGAATATGATCTGCCGAACAAATGCTACGTGAGTACAATGTATCAGCTCAACAATGGTGTGATCGTTGCGGCAATTCACGCTAACCCCAATGTGCAGAAATGTCTTGTGATTCATCCTACAAAAAAAACGCAATTTTTCCTCGAAAAGAAACTAAAAAGTAAAGCCTCTACAGCGGCAGTATACGTAGATCCAAAAGATAGAATATGGCTCTCCACTCAGGGTGATGGTATTTATATGGTTGAAAATCTGGATATGAATTATATCAATATTGGAGACATTGAAAGTCCTCATATACTTTCCATTAATCAATTCGACTCTTCTAATATTATTTTCTCATCCACAGGTAAATCCTACCTTCTCAACACCAAAAAAGACGATATTTCCATCTATAAAAATTACCCTCTTAAAGATATTGTATACGATGTTGAAGATAGCTTACATGTTTTTTCAACTTATCATAAAAGTTTTACCAGTGAACTTGATTCCATTCCTATTATGTGGAGTAAATATGCGGGAAAAAATAAAGGAGGATTATGGTTTCTTCAGGAAGATTCACTGAAAGTCTTTCAAAAGAATGAACTGGGCAAATACGAGTTGAGTAAAGTGTTTTGGCGTTTTCCTGGGGGTAAAATCGAAATTCCAAACCTCAGTAATGCTATTGTTCAAAATGATAAAGTATGGGTGACAACAAAAGGGGCGCTTTCACTTTATGAATATTCAGAAAATTATAAACTCACTTTAATAAAATCATGGCATTCTACCTTCAAAGACTGGGAGTGGATCAATGATTTCAATATTAATGATCCCAATGGCTATTTATGGATTGCCACCACTGACGGTTTATATATTCTTGACCTCTCATCACTAGAAACGGCTACGCTAAAGAAAATCAAATCACTTGATAATGTGAATTGTCTGACGCTAAAGTTCGATCACCTAGGGCAGCTGTGGGTGGGATCTGAAAATGGGTTGGCGGTTTTTCAAGATGGAATCCTGATCCGTGAATTTGATGAGTCTTCAGGTTTACTCTCTGATCAGGTAACTTGTATCTTTGAGTCAGAAGACCACAGACTATGGATCGGTACACACAGAGGTATGATCAGTATGCCCAATCATTCTCTAGTGAAAAATAATGACCCTCCTGTGGTTTTGTGGAAACAGGAGAATTATAGTGCACACAGCAAACAAGGAGCTATTCAGTTGCCTATCAATATCAGTGTGCTGTCTGAAATGGCTTCACTGCGACTGCAATACAAGTTATCTAAAAATAGTGACTGGATTGATTTCCCCTATCAAAATAGTCTTACCATCAGCAATCAATTTCCTGACACCTACAAACTTTACTTGAGAGGAAAAACAACTGGATCAGAATGGTCTGTCCCTCATGAAGCCACTCTAGATGTAAATGGGTATTTCTGGGAGTACCCTTTCTTTAAAGGCGGAGTGATTATTCTCATTTTAATTTCGGTGGTCTACTATGCCAATCTTCTTATTAAAAAAGAAAAAGGAAAAGCTACCGAGTTGAAAAAGATACTGCAGCAAAAAACCGTTGCACAAGAAAAGCTGACGAGGGTACGTAAAGAAATTGCACAGGATTTTCATGATGAAATGGGTAACAAGCTAGCGAGTATTACTGTATTATCTGATTTGGCATCGATGAAAATAAAGGGTAAAGATGAGGAAATTGAGAAAATTCTTTCCAGAATAGAAACACAATCAAAACAGCTTTATACAGGAACGCGGGATTTTATCTGGTCAATTGATGCCCAAAATGATGAGTTAGGGGTTATATATGACTACATTAAAGATTTTGGGGAAGAGTTTTTTGATGATTTGGACATACGTTATCATACACACAAAGAACTCTCAGGGCATGATCGGCTGATACTTCCGCAAAGCTGGAGTCTGCAACTTGTTTTCATTTTTAAAGAAGCCATGACCAATATTGCAAAATACGCACAGGCCACTCACGTTTACTTATCCTTAAATATCAAAAACAGAGTAGCTACTTTCAGTATTAAAGACAATGGTGTGGGAATTTCTGATGATCAGATGAAAAAGAATGGAAACGGGCTAAAAAACATGAAAGCAAGGATCAACAAACTGGGGTCTGCAACGCTGAATATAGAATCGAATGTGGGGAAAGGAACTACAATTATCGTTCAATTTAATATAGATTTTGATTGAATAATGCTAATACTACCCTTATGGGTAGTACAACGAGCGTCTATATATGATAAATTTGAATAAAATGAATCGTTAAGCAGTACAATTCCTAATTAACCCCTAAATACTATACGAGTTGGGGAACTCATTCTTATTGTTGAAAACCAAAAAAGAGGTGATTCTATATTGTTTCACCTCTTTTTTTTTCTTAAAATAATGTCATGAGAAAAAAAATCATCATTGTAGAAGACAATCAAGATGTTCAAGAAGCATTTAAACTTCTAATCGAAACAAAAACAAATGATTACTCTGTTATCAGCACTTATGATAATTGTGAAGATGCACTGTCAAACCTAAAATCAGATCAGCCCGAAATTGTGTTGATGGATATCGATCTTCCTGGAATGAATGGCATTGAAGGGACAAGACAAATAAGACAGACATTGCCTAAAACTGACATATTAATCATTTCTGTACACGAAAACAGTCAATATGTATTTGACGCATTGTGTGCAGGTGCAACGGGCTACATCACTAAAAACAGCAATCACACTCAACTATTAAAAGCATTAGACGAAGTTTCTGCAGGTGGGGCGCCAATGTCTACACATATTGCAAAATTGGTTGTAAAATCTTTCCGAAGAGAAAGTGAGTCGCCTTTAACAGGCAGAGAAACCGATGTGCTGAATTTATTGGCAGAAGGAAAAAGTTATATGGACATCGCGGACCAAATTTCAGTGTCAAAAGATACGGTAAAATTCCATATTAAAAATATATATCTGAAGCTTCAAGTTTCAAACAAGATCGAAGCCGTAACAAAAGCAAAAAGCGAAGGTTTCATCTAGTAGGGGCAGACCTACGTGTCTGACCGAGAAAAGTGATAAAACGAATCTGAACAGGTAAACCTAAAAAATGCATCAGACTAACTACGTCTAAAAAACGTGTCTGACCAAAATGTACAACTAACCAAACACAACCAACAAACCAAAATCATACAATAAAAAAAAGGTCTGATGTTCGAAACATCAGACCTTTTTTAGTCGAAGTAATAAGAAATTACTTAGCAGCGAATTCAGCTTTGATAGCTTCTACGTCTACTTTCTTGATCACTGGCTTAGCGCTCAAACGTTGGATTGTAGTAACGCGAGTTTTAGCGATCGTTTTATTTCTTTTACTTTTTCTGATAAGTTTTGTATATCCCATGACTATATTTTATAAAATATCAATTATCAAATTAAGACATATTCCTAGAAATATGAGCGTGCAAATTTAACTGATATATCCCTATTGCTCAAATTCTTTTTAAAAAAAGAAGAAGAAATTTCAATATTATCCGAAAAAAGTAGCTTAACGGCTATAAATTAAGCTATTTCAGACCATTAAATATTTGTTATCTGACCAAATTTAAACTTCTATGCACAAACAAAAACTTCAAAACACCATCATTTCCACCAAAAGACTCTTCTTAAAAAGATTTTCCATTGAAGACGCCCTCCCATTTTACACCATGAATTTAGACAAAGAAGTGATGCAATTTACAGGTGATACTCCATTTGAAAGTACTGAAGAGGCAAAAGCTTTTATAGAAAATTATGACCACTATAAGAAATATGAATATGGGCGATGGTCTGTATTTTTAAAAGACAGTGAAGAGTATATTGGTTTCTGTGGATTGAAATTTTCTGAAGAAAAAAATGAAGTTGATATTGGCTTTCGCTTTATGAAAAAACACTGGAATAAAGGGTACGCTACCGAATCTGCATTGGGTTGTTTTGAGTATGCAAAAGAACATGGCATCAAGAAAGTAGTAGCAAGAGCCCATCAAGATAATACCGCTTCAGTAAATGTGATCCAAAAACTAGGGATGACATTCAGTCATTTTTTTGAAGAGCATAAAGAAAAATGGATTCAATATGAAATTCATTTTGACTAGGGATATTCTGTGGTTAATTTAGTACTTCGTATTATAACTATATTGTAAACTAGGTTTTCGAATATTAGTGGTATTTAGGAATCAGGAGATTTCTGATGATCTGCAAGACACGAATGACGCTTACGCTTAATATTCGCACCAGTAGACTTTCTACCATTTTTAGTTTGGTAGTGCTCCCCCGGCCTTGAAGGGAAAAGCGTTAAGAATTTTATGTATTGAGCCGTTAAAAATGATTTTCTTGTTTGAGCATAGCGAGTTTAAAATCATTTAGGTGAGAGGAATGAAATTTAGCTTTTGACTTCTAAGCCTTGAATTTTTTGCTTCGTTTTTGTTTCAAGACAAAAATGAAGAAGAAGGTAGCTTGAAAGGGAGCCTTATTAAACTTGTAGAAATGCCTATTGAAAGTTGATGATAATTTAGTTTACAATGTAATAACTGATAAAAGTAAGAATGGGCGGAAGTAAGAAACCAAAGTTTTATGTGGTATGGTCAGGAGGAACTCCTGGTATTTATACATCATGGGCAGATTGTCAAAAACATGTGCAAGGAGTAAAAGGAGCCAAATACAAATCATTTGACTCTAGAAGGGAAGCTGAAATAGCCTTTAAAGGTAACCCGTCTGAATACATTGTAAAGAAAAAAGCAGGAGAAAAGCCTAAGCAGGTTTATGACCCTTCGGTGGGATTGCCTATTACAAACAACAGTATTGCCACAGACGCGGCGTGCAGTGGTGCTAGAGGCCCTATGGAATACCGTGGCGTGTGGATTGAAACAGGTCAGGAGTTATTTAAAATGGGCCCTTACGAGGACGGCACCAACAATATTGGTGAGTTTCTGGGAATAGTACACGCTTTGGCTTACTTAAAACAGCACAATTATGATCAGACGATTGTGTACACCGATAGCCGTACGGCCATGAAGTGGGTCCGTGATAAGAAAATCAAAACCACTTTAGACCGAAATCACAAAAATGAAGAACTGTTTGTTTTAGTAGACAGGGCTTTGAAGTGGTTAGAAAATAATTCTTATATGAATCCAATCCGAAAGTGGGAAACCAAAGCTTGGGGTGAAATCCCTGCCGACTTCGGAAGAAAATAATAGCAGTGCATGTGGTACATCTTTCTACAGATAGTCTACATGCCTTTACCTACAACTAAAAATTACCATTATGAGCGAAGACAAGTATACCAAAAAAGGAAAACTACAGAAAGACTATTACGAGGAGGAATTAGAAAAACTGCAGACAGAATTTGTAAAAATGCAGGAGTGGGTAAAGAAAGAGGGCTTGAAAGTAGTTGTCATTTTTGAAGGTAGAGATGCTGCCGGAAAAGGTGGTGTGATCAAAAGAATAACTGAAAAACTCAATCCGCGTGTGGCTAAAATTGTAGCATTGGGTGTTCCTACAGAAAGAGAAAAATCACAATGGTATTTCCAGCGTTATGTACCGCATCTTCCTGCAGGTGGTGAAATTGTCTTATTTGACAGAAGCTGGTACAACAGAGCAGGTGTTGAACATGTAATGGGATTCTGTACTGAAAATCAATATCAGGAGTTTTTAAGGACATGTCCAGAGTTCGAAAGAATGCTGATTCGTTCTGGTATCATTCTCATCAAATATTGGTTCTCCGTTTCAGATGATGAACAGGAAAAACGTTTTTCTGAGCGTATTAATTCTTCTATCAAAAGATGGAAATTCTCTGAGATGGATTTGGAATCAAGAGACAAATGGGTAGAATATTCTAAAGCAAAGGATAATATGTTTGCTTATACAGATACAAAACAGTCTCCTTGGTATGTGGTGAAAGCGGATGATAAAAAGAAAGCGAGATTAAACTGCATGAGTCATTTACTATCAAAAATTCCTTATGAGGAAATCAAATACAAGAAAATTGACTTACCTCCTATCAATAAGGAAGGATATGTAAGACCTCCGCTTGATGATCAGACTTTTGTGCCAGATAAATACTAATCATATCGTATACCCATGACTGAAGTCATGGGCTAGTGATACTGACTCCGACAACACTAAAGTGTTGCCTCCGTAATCAACCTTCAAGACTTCAGTCTTGGTTAGGTTGCCTTATCACTTGCCCATAGTTTCAACTATGGTGTACGAAACACTTTTTTGTCATCACACTTACCATATAACCCTGTTAGTTAATACACTTAGCTAACAGGGTTTCTTTTTAATTTTAGTTCATTTTTTCACTTTCCCATTTCATCATTTCACATCCCAATATCTTCACTTCACTCACTTCTCTATAAATACAGCCTCTCACACGCCTACTTTTGGTTTGTCACATTGACTCATCAAAAATTATTAAACATGAAAAAACTACTCGGAATACTTCTTATGGGAAGCTTAATAATAGGATGTACTTCTACTGCTGAAGAGACATCTAAAGAAAAAATAAAATACGTAAAAATAGAGACTGTAGCGGATCAGAACATGAAGTCTGATATCACTTTTAATAGTCAAGTGAAGGAGAAAACCGAAGTGGTGCTGTCTTTTAGAATTGGAGGCCCTGTTCAAAAAATTAAAGTGAAACAAGGTGATTATGTCAAGAAAGGACAAATCATCGCTCAGGTGGATCAACGTGATTATCTTTTACAATTAGAACAGACGAAAACACAATACGAACAGGCTCAAAAGGAGTTGGCACGTTATCAAAAATTATACGACAGCAATAAACTTCCTGAAAATACTTACGACAAAATGAAGTCGGGTGTAACGTTGGCTAAAATTGCTTTTGAAAATGCTCAAAATCAACTTTACGATACAGATCTAAGAGCCCCTATTTCAGGTTATATTTCTTCAAAATTTATTAATGATCATACCACTGTTGGGCCAGGAGTTCCTGTAGTTGCTATGATTGATGTTTCCACATTGGAAGTCACGACCAAAGTTCCCTCTTCACAACTTCATTTAGTACAATATATCAAGAAAGCTCAATTGGACATTCAAAGTCTACACTTAGAGCATCTTCCATTGGAATTCAAAACCATCAGCGAAAAAGCAGGAAGAGATGATTTGTATGAATTGACTTTCCTTTTGAAAGATGCTGACCAACGCATTAAATCAGGAATGTTGGGGACAACACACGTTTCTTTTGAAGGAAAAAATAATCAACTATCTATTCCATTATCATCTGTTTTTGATGGTCACAAAGAAACTTCTGTTTGGGTAATTCAAAAGGGAAATATACTCAAGAAAAGAACTGTAGTCCTCGGGAAACCCTTAAATGACGGACGTGTGGAAGTACTGTCGGGTTTGTCTACACATGAAAAAATTGTGGTAGCAGGTGTGTATGATCTCATCGAGAATCAAGCTGTAGCACCCATTCAACAACCATCGAAATCAAACATAGGAGGGCTTTTATAATGTTAGAAAAATTACTAGATCAAAAAGCACTCATCACTTCATTGTTGATTGCAGTGCTGATAGGTGGGGTATTTTCTTACCTCAATATAGGTAAACTAGAAGACGCTGAAATTCCTTTGAAATCTGCCATTGTGATTACTCCATATCCTGGTGCGACACAGCATGAAGTGGAATTGGAGGTGACCGACGTTTTAGAGCGTGGTATCATGAAGTTGGAAAACATCGATAAAGTAACTTCTACTTCGTCTGCTGGTCTATCGGTGATCCAAATTGATATCCAACAAACAGTAGATACAGATGATTTACCACAGCTTTGGGACCACTTGAGAAGGAAGGTCAAAGACGTAGAAATGTATTTACCAAGTGGTGCTTACACTCCTATCGTCAACGATGATTTTGCTGATACTTACGGTATGTTGTATGCCATTACTTCTGATGGATATACACTGCCTGAACTTCAAAAATATACTGAACTTGTTGAAAGAGAAATTTTAAAAGTAGACGGAATCAGAAGAGCTCAAATCTTTGGTACACAAACGGAAGCGATTGAGGTATTGTTTGATCAGGAAAAATTAGCGGGCATGAAGATCAATCCGATCTATATCGCTTTGGAAATGAGAAACCAAAGTGAGATTGCTAATGCTGGAAATCTTGATGTGGAGGCACTATCAATGCGTATTAATGTAGAAAATAAGTTTGATGATATCAGTGATGTTGAAAACCTTATTATCCAGATTCCACAAGGAGGTACGGTACGTTTAGGAGATATTGCCACGATCAAAAGAAGCTTCCTTGCTCCAAAACGTGAAGGTTTATATTTCAATGGTCAACAGGCTTTGGCACTTGGTTTTTCAAATGAATCAGGAATCAATGTTGTTGAATTAGGAGACCGATTGAATGTGCGTATGGCTGAAATTCAAGACGAACTTCCTGCCGGCATTCAAATCAAAGAAATTTATTCTCAACCCAGTAGAGTAGAATTGGCTGTAAACGACTTCGTATTTAACCTTGTCGTTTCCATTATCATCGTGATTGTGATTCTACTTTTAGCCATGGGCTACCGTTCTGGTTTATTAATTTCAAGTGGATTATTATTTACCATCTTGGGTACATTGATCGTCATGCTGATGATCGACTTACCATTGCACCGAGTTACTTTGGCCGCTATCATCTTAGCGATGGGTATGTTGGTCGACAACTCAATTGTAGTAGCAGATGGTATTTTGGTAGACCTCAAAAAAGGTATGGATCCGAAATTAGCATTTGTCAATACGGCTAAGAAAACAGCCATGCCTTTATTGGGTGCGACCATGATTGCTATTCTTGCTTTCTTCCCATTAGCTATGGCACCTCACTCCGCAGGGGAATTTTTAAGTTCGCTGTTTACCGTATTAGTGATTTCATTATTACTCAGCTGGATTTTTGCCATGATTCAAACGCCTTTTATGGCGAAATATTTCTACAGAAAAGAAGGAAATAAAAGACAGGAAAATCAACCGACTCCTTATGATAACTCCATCTATAGATTGTTCAAATCTTCGTTGATGTTTTCATTAAAATATAAAAACTCATTCTTGATTGGTAGTACAGTTCTTTTAGTAGGATCGCTGTACGCAATGCAATTTATGAGAGTCGATTTCATGCCTAAGATTCCTTATGATCAGTTCGTCATCGAATACAAACTCCCTGAAGGAAGTAACCTTGAGGCCGTGGAAAAAGAGATGAGAGAAATTGAGGGAGAAATCGAGCAGTTTGATAATATCAAAAATATCACACTTTCATTAGGAAGACCTCCTGCCCGATTCACTTTGATGCGACCAATGTCAAATGGAGGTATGAACTACGGTGAATTTATTATTGAAACAACTACTGTTGAGAGTGTTGCTGAAGTAATTCCAAAAGTGCAACAGTTCTTGGATGAAAATTATCCACATGCTAATTATAGATTATTGGAGTACGGAGCCGCTTTTGAAAGTTCTGAATTAGCCGTGGAGTTTAGAGGTCCAGACCCTGCCGTTTTAAGAGAGTTAAGCAACCAAGCCAAATTGATTTTATTGAATAGTCCGATGTCCAAAAATGTTACGGATGATTGGGGCAATAAATCCAAAAGAATCACACCTCAATACTCATTGGAACATGCACAACGCTTAGGAATTACAAGATTGGATATGGGACGTTCTTTACAGATTCAATCCAGCGGAATGCCAATCGGAGCCCTTTATGATGGTAAAAACCAAATTCCAATTGTACTGAAAAGTAAAACCGCATTGGATCAGAATATTGAAAATATTGGCAATGTACCTGTATGGGGTGAGCGTTCTCAATTCAGTGTTCCATTGGCACATATCACTGATTCTATAAAGGTAGACTTAGAAGATTTTGCGGTCAAAAGGATTGACGGAACAAGATGTATCAGTGTTGAAAGTGATGTGAAAGCAGGTTTTACAGGTGTAGAACTTCTTAATGATATCAAAGAAGACATCGAAGCAATTCATTTACCTAACGGGTATTCGATCACATACGGAGGTATGGTAGGTGTTCAAGACGATGCCAACAAAGCCTTGTTCAAATACTTCCCATTAGCCATTGGTTTGATTGTGATTATCACCATTGCTTTGTTCAATAACCTGAAGCAATCACTGATTGTATTTATGATGATTCCTTTCGCCTTTGTTGGAGTGAGTATTGGTTTCAATATTACAGGCATGTTCTTCAACTTCATGGCCATTATTGGAGCATTAGGTTTGATTGGTATGATTATCAAAAATGCCATTGTACTGCTGGATGAAATCAACCTTGGACTTGATGAAGGAAAAAGCAGATTGGAGGCGACTATCGATGCCGCAATGTCAAGAATGCGTCCTGTAATGATGGCTTCTATGACCACTATTCTAGGGATGATACCATTACTTTCAGATCCTATGTTCGGTGCATTGGCACTGACTATTATGGCCGGTCTTTTAGGAGGTACATTGATCACATTGATGGTGATTCCGGTGCTGTATGCCTCTATGTATCGTATTGAAGTTAAATAAGAAAATTATGAAAATGAATAAATTGGTTTTGATGGTAATGGGGTGGTTAATGATCACTCCTAGCCTTCAAGCACAAGAAGTCCTTTCATTAGAAAGTTGTAGAGAAATGGCTTTATCACATAACCGTGATTTGAAAACGGCCGCTCTACAAATCCAAGAAGCGGAATCTAATTATAAATTAGCCAAGAAAGCTTATCTACCGAGTATTGAAGGATCAGCAACAGGTATTATGATGCCAACTTTGAACCTTGATCTTTTCCCAGGCATGGCTATTCCTGAAGGACCTGCCATCCCTCCTATTGGTGTGGAAAGTCCTGGTATTTTAACTGCCGGTGTTTTTGCTGTTCAACCTATTTATACTGGTGGAAAAATAAAAGCAGTCAACGAGCAAGCGAAATTAGGTAAAGCCATGAGTCAGGAAAATTACAACTTGACTTATGCAGAATTGATTGAAAAAACAGATGAAGCGTATTGGAATGTAATTGCCGTTAAAGAAGGGGTAAAACTGACCAAAACATATGTTGAGATGTTGGATAGTTTGGAATCTCAAATGGAATTGATGTACAATGAAGGTCTACTTCCATTGAGTGAAAAACTGAAGGTGAGTGTACAGAAAAACCAAGCTGTATTAGAGCAGGTCAAAGCCGAAAATCAAGTCACATTAGCTATTCTTTTCCTTAGTCAGATTATTGGAATTGAAGATGAGACAAAATATGAGTTTATAGATGAATTGGCCTTTCAATCTTCTTCTATCAATATTCAAGAAGGCGTCAATATTGGATTGGCACAACGTTCTGAAATTAAACTATTAGATAATCATATCAGAATAAATGAGCTGGAGCAAAAAGTAACACAAGCCGATTACCTTCCTCAAGTGGGTGTAATGGCCGGCGGTATGTATTTGTACGGTAATAATGGACTGGACAATATTGACCCAATTGCAGTTGTAGGTGGTACAGTGAGAATTCCAATTTTCCATTTCAATGAAAGCCAAGAAAAAAAGACAGTTGCAAGACTACAAACTCAAAAAGCCATTCATGAGCGTGATAATGCATCAGAAATGATCTCTATTGAAATCAAACAAATCGGTTATCAACTAGAGGAAAATAGAAGATCCATTGCGATAGCTCAAGATAATATTACCCAAGCACAAGAAAGCTTGGAAGAAACAAAAATCAGTTTTTCATCAGGTTTAAATACAACAACAGAGGTATTACAGTCACAGTCAGAACTATTGAGAATGCAGTTTGAATTGATCTTAGCCTTAAAAAATCATGAGGTATTAAAAACAAAGTGGTTAAGAGCAACAGGACAGATTCATAACCCGCCGATTAGATAGTAATCGTTATTTCCAACAATGAAAAGCATGTAATGTTCGTTACATGTTCGCACTCTACCGAAAGTTTTTTACATTTGGTAGAGTGCATTTCTAAAAAAGTATGATTCACAACGAAGACACCATATATGCCCCAAAATACATCATCAAAAGAATACTGCTTACTATTCTTCTGGGGTTTCTATCCAATTATTTATTACTGCAATTGATGGGCGGTCCTCCTGAAGGAATGAGTATTACGGTTCCTTTTACGGCTGGAACTTTATTCTATGTCATATTAGTAGAATCCATTATTTGGATTGATAAAAAGCTAGAACAAAAAATCCCCATTTCTCCCAAAAATTTCAAAAAGAGAATTTTAAGTCAATTGGGTTATTCATCCATCGTTGCTGTGATTATTATGGCCGGTTTGATGTATCTTATTCAATTTCCCAATTATGAAAGGGATACCATCATCGCCACCGTACTTTTTCTTCTGATTTCAATTATTGTCTTTATCTCTATCAGTTTTTTATTCCTGCTTTTCAGAATCATCAAAAAAGGGCTGGAAATGGTATTGGAAGTAGAAAACTTGAAAGTGGAGAAATTAGAAATGAGTTACAAAGCACTCCAAGATCAATTGAATCCTCACTTTTTCTTCAATAACTTAAGTATTTTGAAATCGCTTATTGTTTTAAAGAAAGAACAGGAAGCCAAAGACTTTATTCAGAACTTCTCAAGTATTAGCCGTTACGCTTTACAGCATTCTGATTGGGTGACGATCTTGGTGAAAGAAGAAATTGAATTTGTAAAACAATATACTTCTCTACATCAAGAAAGAGCCAAGAATAGTATTTTTCTAGACATCAATATCTCTGAAAAATGCATGAGCAAGGAAATTCCTCCTATGACTTTTCAATTACTGATTGAGAATGCCATCAAACATAATATTGCCGATGAACATTCGCCTTTGAATATTGAAATTTTTGAAGAAGAGGAATATATTGTGATTCAAAATTCATTGAATGAAAAAGCTTCAGCTTATTCTACCAAAAAAGGGTTGGAAAACCTTAAAAAGAGATTTGCCATATTGATTGACCAACCTTTGATTATTGAGAAAACAACCACACATTTTAAAGTGAAATTACCCTTATTATAAAACCATAAATAAATGAACTACTTAATTATTGAAGATGAGATGTACAATGCCGAAATGTTGGAACTGATGGTTCAAACACTTCGACCTGAATGGAATTTAATGGATAAAATAGACAAAGTGAGTACAGCAGTCGAGTGGTTTTCATCACCCAAAGCGGAAAACTGTGATGTTATTTTTATGGATATCCAATTAAAGGATGGTATTTCATTTTCAATATTTGATCAAGTTCATATCCCTCAACCCATCATTTTCACCACCGCTTTTAATCAATATGCTATTCAGGCTTTTGAGGTCAATAGTGTTGATTACCTTTTAAAGCCAGTAGACGAAAATAAACTGAGTAAATCCATTGAAAAATTGGAGGCAAGCAAGACACCCAACAAGTCGGAACAGATCGATTACCAATTGATTCTTTCCGCTATTCAAGGGGAGAAAAAAGAATACAGGAAGCGTTTTTTGATTCATGGAGTTCAAGCTTTTTTCAAACTGGATGTCAGTGAAATTGCCTACTTAAAAAGTGAAGTCAATATTACCACTGCTGTACTTTTCAGCGGTAAAGAACATATTCTGAATCACACCTTAGAAAGCTTGGAATCACAACTAGATCCCAAAGATTTTTTCCGTGTTAACAGAAGCTGTATTGTCAATATTCAAAGTATCAAAAGTTTTGAAAATCACTTTGGTGGTAAGCTAGCCGTTTTCCTGACTACAAGTGAACAACCGGAAATTATGATCAGTAGGTTGAAAGCGAATTCATTTAAAATGTGGATTGATCAATAGTTTTTTGAGTTAAGAATGAAGAGTTAAGAGTTAAGAATTATGGTTCGTAATATGATTTTTATGGTGGTTATTAGGCCTTCATGAAAAACATTTCATGGGCCACAGCACGGACCACCTTAATTCTTCATTCTTCATTCAAAAAAAACAGCCTTATCATTTTCCATTATGACAAGGCTATTTTTTTTTTCGTTCAGCTCTTTTCCGCTTTTTATTTTCTTTTCTGAATTGCTTTGCTTCCTCTTGCAGCTTTTTCCTTCCGGCAGCATAAGTCAGGATTTTAGAATAATAATAATCCGCAGTTTCCCAATCTTTTTTACGCCTTGCGTACTGTGCTAGTGCGGCAAGTGAATAGTGATAGTAACCCGAACCATAGTCACCAATATCTTCTACAAATTTGACGGCTCTTTCATAATAATAATTGGCCTTTTCTGGATTACTCAGGTAATCTCTGTAATAGGCTCCAAGGTAAAAAGCGGCGTATCTTCCACTCATTTCTTCATAACCCATCATGCCTGCGTCTACTCTTTCAAGTAACAACTTACTGACAGTATGCAACTGAGGGTAGCGTCCGCTGTAATACAACAAACGTGCGTAGTATCTTTGGAAGTAAGGGTTGTTGGGGTATTTTTTATATAAATATTCTGAAATCTGTAATGCACGTATCATTTTTCCGCCACTAGACGAATGTACTTTCATCAGGTAATACATGGCTTCGATACGCGTATAAAAGGCTTCCTTTCCACATGTTTCCAGCTGCTCAATTCCCAGTGCTTTGTCGCCACTGTCAAACATCCACAGAACGGTGCGGAGCATTTTATAATTCTCTTTGATCCACTCCACATAGTAATTGTATAATCCATCGCCGTAAAGCAACTCAGGGGTGAGTGGTGTTTTGGGCATTCCTTTCAAGCGGTCGAAATAGTTAAGTGCTTTTCGGACTGCAAAAGTGGCTTTGGCCCAGTTATGTCTTTCTCCATTCAGGCGTCCTTCAAAGGCCCAAGTTCCGGCTAGGATAAAAAGGGCTTCCTGATTTTCTTTGTCTTTTTTATAGATCCTATCTGCATAATAAATTGCGGAATCCATATATACAAAAAAGTCCTTATCATAAGCGGTGTTCTCAATATTGGGAACGATTTTCCACCACTGTGAAAGGCCTAATAGGAAATAAGGAAGAGGATGTTCGGGGTAATGACTTTTGAGCCAATTAAACTGCCCTTCGGCTACCTTGAAATCAAAATTATACATAGCATCAATACCCGACGTAATCTCTAACTGTACAGTAAGATTAGTCATCAGCATATCTACTTCATCCAAGGACGGCAAGGAAGTTTGTGACCTAGCCTCGTTTGCACAAAAGGAAGAGGTAATCAATGCAACAAAGAGCGTAAGGTATCTTTGTATTGTATGTTTTGTATTAGGTATAATTAGCATATAAATAGATCGTCCTCAATAGAACATCCCAAGTTATAATCAAGAAACAAATTACTTCTTAGATCCACTCCTTAATTTTAATTACTTAAGTTTTTTTATAATTCAGATTACATCTTCCAATAGTTTTTCAGTGTCAAGCATCATTTTCACGATTTCCTCTATCAGTTTTTCGGTTTTTTCTAAAAAGTCTAATTCTTGGATTTCTCCTATAGGCTGATCCACTTTACAGGTCTTCAAACCTTCATTTATTTTTCTGAAAAAATAAAATCCTGAGGCCACACCTTTGCTTAAATCTATTGCTGTCAGTTTTTCTTTTTGAATAATAACACCTGCATTATTGAGCTTTTGCTGGAACCTGAAATTTGAGTCGTCCAATCCCGCTTTTGTAAGAAGGTAGCTATAAACCACCAACTGCAGGAACTTGCCTTTATGCTCATCTTCCAATAAATCGGTCCAGTTTTTCACACCCAAGTCCGTTGGATTATAGCCCCCCGATTTATAATCTACTACTCTCAGCTGACCATCGATCACATCTATCCTATCTGCCATACCAGAAAGCTTTACAGGGAATTTCTCTCCGTCTACTTCCACTTCAAAAGTATGGTCCACAAATTTCTCCAACCCAACAATAGTGATGGCTTTATCATTTGATTTTTCAATCTCTTCAATTTGCTTTTTGAAGAAACGAACCAATAGGTTTTGAGCAACGGCCTTAAGCAATAAATTCTGCCCTCTGCTCATATCCGCCCCTTCTTCTTTGGCTACATCTTGAATCAGTTTAAGAATAAAAGTGGTATCAGAAATAGCATTCTCAAAATGTTCTTTTCTCAATACAAAAGGTGTGTCTTCATCATCATCTTTCAGACCTGCCATTCTTCTTAATCCCCACTCACAAGCCAAGTGAATCAAGTTACCAAATGTTCTGTTGTCCAAATCTTCTTCCACCTCTTCCTCTTCTTTCAACTTCAACACTTTCTCATCAATAAAAGTAAGTGGATTTCTGATAAATGAATTCAAAGCTGAAGGGCTGACACCTCCTGCTAAACGTTCTTTAATTCTTCGCTGTAATACTTCTTCTTTTTCAATGGTAACAGGAAGTGCCATGGCTTTATCTGCTTTGGACAGTAACCATACATCTGTTTTCAGAGAAATTTGATTGGAAGGAATTTCAGCCAGTTCTTCTTTCACCTGTAATACCAAACGGCTCATCTCTCCAATATCCCCTCCAGCATTACCATCCAAATAAGCAAAAACTAAGTTTTCTGCTCTATGGAATAATCTATAAAAAGTATAAGCGAAGGCGGCTTCATTATCCATATAAGTAGGCATACCATACTGCACCCTTGTGTCAAAAGGAATAATGGCCTCTACGGCTTTTTTGATTGGTAAATTTCCTTCATTACAAGAAAGGATCAGAATATTCTTAAAATCCAACGCTCTACTTTCTAGCATACCCATGATCTGCAGTGGAGCAATAGGCACACCTGTAAATGGCACATTGGATGAGCGCAACAATTCCAAAAGCAATGATTTGAAAACAGAAATAGACAATTGACCGCTTTCTTTTGCAAACTGTGGCAATGTGTCCTGAAGACGTCGGATGACTTTATAAAACTGCACTAGCAATTCTCCTTCAAAAGACTCTTCTAATGTCTCAGCAGAAGAAACACCCAATGTATCAGGATTGGCTTTTAGAATTTCAGCCAAAACTTTTATCAATTCTACAAAAGAACTTAAGGCATTACGATAGTCATTACCCCAATATTGGAAAACGGCTCTGTAAATAGGATGCTTATCGCCCCAATCATTGATTTTCTCCAAAGGCACCCAAACCATTTTCTGCTTTACGATTTCATCCAGAATTGTTGTCGAAATCTCTTCAAACTCTTTCAAAGAACTTGTGTATTGGAAATAAGGGTGTCGCAATACATTCTGAACATCTTTGAAATAAGCACATCTTTGGTTTTCTTCCGAAAGTTTCATTCTTTCCTGCAACTGAAAGATCGTTCTCAACAAATCAAACAATGGCGTTTTAAAGAAAGGCATACCCATTGTGATGTTGGTCATTTGCGCCAACGTCTGTTCTCCACCAAAATCTATTTCAGGAAGTGATCTTAAAAGTGACGGCAACAAGGCTTCATCAGGAAGAAGAATGGCGGTATGATTGAGTGTTTTTTGAAACTCCGCTCTTTTCTCAGGAGTATCCAGTAAACTTTTCAACCACTCGCCTGCATATTTTGCTTGCCCCACCACATTACTGATGGCTTTAATTTCCACCTGCTTAGGATGCGTGCTCCACCAATCTTTCTGAAAATCGATATGCTGTTTCGCAAACCCTTCCGTGTAGCGTCTTAAATAATGACCTGCTTCGTGGTATTTGCTGAAATATTGTTTGTCGGCATCAAAGAAAGTCTGTGCTTTCCCTATATCTGTCAGCTTCTGCACAATGGCCTGTTCCACGCCTGACATCTGGGAGAAACCCGCAAATATTACTTTTTTAATTCCTAAATAATCAATTCTGCTTTCAAGGTGATTGTAAGCCTCTCTAAAAGCTAAACCACCATAAGCATAACCTTCTTTTTTCAATACCTCTTTAAACTCAAAGTAAGTTGACGATAGATTCTCCCAAAACTCAAGGAAATCTGCCATGGTCTCTTTCTTTGCAAAAAGCTCTTTCCTTACCTGCTCAATCATTTCCTCTTCCTCACCCAAAGCTTCAGCCCAGTGTTCAATCGCTTTTGCCTCTTTCAGGTGCTCAAACATCTTTTCGGCCTGTTCTTCCGTAAGATTGTTGTCAATCATATTAAACTCCCTCAATAAGGATTTCCCCAAAGCACCGAATTTCTCAATGGTGATGGTTTTATCTTTTTTTCTATAAAGGGAGAATAATTTAAAGAGCAATGTCACACTATCTGCTTTCACAAGGTTCGATAAGCGTTCGGCAAAACCTTCCATAGAAAGTACAGCAGGAGCTATGGTAGTTTGAGGAATCACTTCACCGAAATACTGTTTAAAGTACATACCAGCCCTTCGAGAAGGAAGCACCACTATAATTTTGGTGAGCTGTTGCTGATGTTCAGTATAAATGCGTTGAGCAACTGACTTTAGAAATGGAAGGCTGTAATCTTGTGACATCTGTAAGGTTTTAAAAAGTATTGCAACGAAAATACAAACAGATCATAGATCACAAAAGAAGATCACTACTTTCTATACATTTTTTATGATCGACAACTTTTTCTGTACAGGTACGTAGACGAGAATAGACATTGGGTATACTACTGTTTCTAATAGTACAATACAACTTTCATTATTTCATCGATAACTCTTTTATTTCTTTTTGCTATGAATATCTTCAAAGTAATATTTGGTTTCTTTATTATAAGTTTGGTATTTCTATTTACCCCCTTTTTCAAAATGATTACATGGTTGGGTATACAATTGATTTCACTGATCACTTGGTTGGGTATGGGAGCGCTTGCTTTATTAATAGGTGCGTATTTTCAGATCAGAAAATTAAACCGAAAAACACCTAAAAGCGCCTTTCAGAATTAAGATTTAAAATGCCATATTACCTTACGGCTGAAAAGAACATTTTCACCCTTTTTTTCATGCAAAATTAATTTTCAGCTTAGATTGACTTTGAACTACATTCATTTTTTAAGAACAATGAAATAAGGGTAGAATTACACTTATTTTTTTTATAACGAGAAGTTCATACCTATTTAACCTCAGGTTGATTTCCCCCTCCTCCATTTCAACAAAAAACACATTGAGCGAGACCACTTATACTCAACATAATGACTGAATTACCTTCCACAGTAAAACAACATTTAAAAAGAATGGTCGATATTATATAAATATTAATTTATTTATTACATCAGTCTCTTTTATATTTTTAAATATTTATAAAAAAGATAATTTTTTACATGAAAAATGTGAATAAAGTTATATTTTTAGTTTAACTCTTAACATTCTAACGGTTTCGCAACCGGTTACATAAAATCTTTCTCATTTTGATGACCTACATCATACTAATCCATAAATAATTTATAAAAATTGCACATGCATTAAGAAACGTCATAAAGACGTCATTTAATGCATGTAAACAATAATACAATTTAATTTAATATTTCATATGTCACGTTTCGAGCAAGATTTTAAGCACCCTTATGCTTACGACCCAAAATATAAAAAACGTGTAGCTTACTTCTGTATGGAGTTCGCTATTGACCAACCATTCAAGATTTACTCTGGTGGTCTTGGTTTCTTAGCGGGTTCGCACATGCGTTCTGCTTATGAGTTGAACCAAAACTTTATTGGAATTGGTATTCTTTGGAAATATGGTTACTATGACCAAGTACGTAAAGGTAACCAGGAAATGGATGCCTTATTCCAAGAAAAAATCAACAACTTCTTAGAAGACACAAACATTAAATTCACTATTCAGGTAAATGGTCACCCAGTTTGGGTAACTGCGAAGTACTTACGTCCAGGTGTATTCAACACTGTACCGATGTTCTTCTTAACAACTGACCTTCCTGAAAACGACTACTTATCGCAGTCTATCTCTCATCGTCTTTATGACGCTGATGCTTCTGCAAAAGTAGCTCAATATATGCTTTTAGGTTTAGGTGGAGCTAAACTTCTTGACGAGTTGGAATACAACGCGGAAGTTTACCACTTCAACGAAGCACACGCATTGCCGGCAGCGTTCCACTTAACGAACAAGTTTGACGGTGATATGGAGAAAGTGAAAGAATTATTAGTATTCACTACTCACACTCCTGAAGAAGCTGGTAACGAGAAACACGACATCCACTTCTTAAATAAATTAGGTTACTTCAATGGTATTCCATTAGACCAAGTTCGTAAGATTACAGGTATCCAAGACGATACTTTCGATCACTCACTAGCTTGTTTACGTCTATCAAGAGTAGCAAACGGTGTATCTAAATTACACGGTGAAGTATCTAACGATATGTGGAACAAATATGGTGACATCTGCCGTATTACTTCTATCACAAACGCTCAAAACCGTACTTACTGGGCTGATGAGCAGTTATACAACGCTCTTCACAAAGAGGAAGATGAGCAGTTAATCAAGCGTAAGCGTTACTTAAAAGCGAAATTATTCGAAACAGTAGCGGATCAAACGGGTAAATTAATGGACCCTAAGAGACTTACTATCGTTTGGGCTCGTCGTTTTGCAGCTTATAAGCGTGCGGACTTGATCACTAGAAACAAAGAGCGTTTCGATCGTATCATGAACAACCCTGACAAGCCAATCCAAATCATCTGGGCAGGTAAGCCTTACCCAATGGATTACGGTGCGGTTTCTACGTTCAACCAATTAGTTCACTTATCGAAGTCTTACAGCAACATGGCTGTATTAGTAGGTTATGAATTAAAACTTTCTCGTAAGTTGAAGCAAGGTTCTGACGTATGGTTAAACAACCCTCGTGTACCTCGTGAGGCTTCTGGTACTTCAGGTATGACTTCAGCGATGAACGGTGGTATCAACCTTTCTACTGATGACGGTTGGATCCCTGAATTCGCTAACGGTGAGAACTCTTTCGTTCTTCCATTAGCTGACTTGAACGCTCCTATCCACGAGCAAGACGAGCAAGATTTGAACAGCTTATTAGACATCTTAGAGAATGAAATCATTCCTATGTACTATGATGAGCCTGACACTTGGACTGAGCGTGTGAAAAACTCTATGCGTGACGTTCTTCCTTACTTCGACGCTAACCGTATGGCGTTACAGTACTACGAAAAATTATACAATGAGTAAGAATTAATAGTCTTCTGAAAAGAAGGAATATTATTTCAAGCAATTTGTTATTAATATTAAGCGAGTTTACTTCGGTAAGCTCGCTTTTTTTATTTTTGCGTGCTTAAGTATGATCATCATTTTCAACAATATTATTCCATTTAAGGGATTTACCGCATTGGCCTTTTATCCCTTTCTATTCGTTCGTCATGAATTTAAAAGTTATCAACATACCAACAGTTGGTATAGAATGATTCAACATGAAAAGATTCATTTCAAACAGCAGATAGAAATGTTGTTTGTATTTTTTTACTGCTGGTACGTGATTGAGTTTATAATTCGATTAGTTATTCACAAAAATGTTGATAAAGCGTATAGAAATATCTCTTTCGAAAGAGAAGCTTATCAACATGAACAGGAGGAAAACTACCTATTTACAAGAAAAAAATACCAATGGAGACATTTTATAAAAGGATAAATTTATCACTCTACAAAAATAAAGTGTTAAAAGTACATCTTTTTATTTAAATGATTCTAAAGCTACAAAATAAATAAAACACTAATTATCAATTAATTACAAAACCATGTTGTAGTAATTTAGACTATAACGAAAATAAGCTGTAATGATCAAGTCGACATCAACTTTTTCAATACACAGTTATTAACAACTAATATTGTAACAAGCAATCGCTAATCAATACAGCTAATGCAAAGCTGTAAATTATGAAATGAATCTTAGATAATTATCAATCTATTCTAATGGTGAAAAGATTAGCGAACACTTAAATTTTTTCAGTATTACTTATTAATCTTCGTTATAATATGAAATTCAAAGCACTTCTAATAGGAACTTTTTTCGCTCTTACTTCATTATTAATCGGCTGTTCTGAAAATGCAGCAGAAGAAATTCTTAATGATATTATTTCAGCAACAGGAATTACAATAGATCAACCTACTGTTGAACTTGAAGAAGGTCAAACGGTAAGTTTAACAGCTAGCATTGAGCCAGCAGGTGTAACTGGAGATGTAGCATGGAGTACTTCTGATGCAAGTGTTGCCACTGTAGATAATGGTACAGTCACTGCAGTAAAAGCAGGTACAGCTACAATCGTTGCTTCACATGGTGCTTTTACAGCTTCTAGTGCGGTTACAGTGACTGCAGCTGAGCCAGAAGTAAGCGAGCCAGATCCTAGTCTTCCTGCAACTTTAAAAGGTTATGAATATTTTGTAGTACAAATGGATCAGTCTTCTTTTGAATCTATCGAGGATAGAGTAGCGGCTGACTTGCGTCCTGATGAAGGCACAAAATTCTTATACATCTGGGATGGTACTTTCAACAATGGTACTCCTCAAGGCAACAACTTCTATAACTTAGATGAAGGATGGATCAGCTTTGTAGTAGGTACTGTAGGTTGGTCTGGTGCAGGTTTCTTTGCAAGCTCATCTTATGGTGAAATTGATATGACTGCTATCCACGCAAATCCTGAAAACTATGCTTTCCACGCTGCTTTCAAAAGTACTCAAGAAAACACTTCTTATACATTAATGTTTGCTGATGGAACTTCAGAGATCAAAGTTGTTGTTGGATCGGTAGCACAAGAAGGAATCGCTCCTTACACTGACTTTGCAAGAGATGGTGAATGGCACTCAGTAGAGATCCCTATGCAACACCTTATCGACCAAGGATTGAACTTAAGCAGCCCTATTTCAAATTTAAATGTCTTAGCAGTATTAGCTGGTGGAGTTACAGGTACTACACTTGACATGGACGCGGCGTTCTTCTATAAGAAAACAAAATAAGCAATTTGGGTTATTGGTATAAATAAGTACTGTGACAGAAGAAAAGGGATGATTTTAGTTTAATATTTTTTATTCTAATCAAGGCAGATTTGCAGAGCATAGCCTTAGTTACGCGATAAAAATCTAACGAAGAGTAGGATAAAAAAGATAAGATAAAATGTACCTTTACTTTTGTCACAGTACTTAAGTACTAGGACAAAAGTTATGGAACTTTTTTAATGAAGAATGAAGAATGTAGAATTATGGTTCGGAAAATGGTTTTTATGGTGGTTATTAAGCCACAACAAGAAACATAATTCTTCATTCAAAACATTCCTTTTCTTCTACCCCTAGTACTTACTCGAAGGCATCTTGCATGCAAGGTGCTTTTGAGTTACTTAAAATTACTTCAATAGTACTTCAATACTTTTAAACCTATTTTATAGCATACATTATCAACGGTTGATTATTATTATTGAGATAACAACCAACAAAAAATTATAATAAGAAATGAAATATTTAATCCTAACGTTATTGAGTTTGTTTAGCCTAACAAGCTGTGATAACAATGATGTTACCAATGATGATGGCATCAATTTAGAACTGGATCATTCTTCCCTAGAAGTAAAAGTGGGACAAACGGCTACTGTAAAAGTAGTACAGGCTCCTACTATCTCTGGCGCCACTGTAGTTTGGGCATCAAATAATGAAGATGTTGCAACTGTATTTCATGGTGTTATTACTGCTGTAGGTAGCGGAGATGCTATTATTTCTGCTACATATGGTGATCAGCGAACTACTGTCAATGTAAAAGTCACTCCATTAGAATACGAGTTAGTATGGGCAGATGAGTTTGATGGAATTGCATTGAACGAAGACAACTGGTCTTATGAAGTAAATGGCTCTGGCGGTGGTAACAACGAACTACAATACTACACAGACCGTGAGGAAAACCTTCGTGTTCAAAATGGCAAACTAATCATTGAAGCAAGAAAGGAAAGCTATTTAGGAAAAGAGTATACTTCAGCTCGTATTGTATCAAAAAATAAAAAAGATTTCAGATACGGTAAGATTGAAGCAAGATTAAAAGTGCCTGACGGAAGAGGTACTTGGCCTGCACTTTGGATGCTAGGTTACGGTGCTTGGCCTCATGCTGGTGAGATTGACATTATGGAATATGTGGGTTACGATCCTAATTCTTTCCATTGTGCACTGCATACTAAAAACAAAAACGGTATGAACGGCCAAAACCAGAAAGGTGGAAAAACATATGACACTAATATGTCAGATGATTACCACATCGTAACGATGGAATGGGTAGAAGACGAAATCAATGGCTTTGACCGTATCCACGTTTCAATTGATGGTGAATTGATCAAGACTTTTGCAGAAACTGCACAGTTAAGAGACAGTGGTGACTGGCCTTTTAATGAGCCGTTTTTCTTAATCATCAACCTTGCCATCGGTGGTTCATGGGGTGGTGTAAAAGGAATTGACAACACGATCTTCAATGATCAGGTATTGTTCGAAATAGATTATGTAAGAGCATACCAATTAAAATAAAATTATTCGACTGATCACATAGAGCATGATTAATACATGCTCTTATTGTAGTGATTTGATGTACTCTGATTTTTTTCATTTTCATACCAACATGTTACTATACGAATAGAGAATGTACGATTCGACTTAAACCTTTAATAACGCCAAAACTATACTTCAAACTTCAGGTTAGATAATTATGTATGAAAGTACCTCTGTAGGTTTCTATGGAGGTACTTTATTTTTTTATGCACTAAATCAAAAATAAATCATAGAAAATTTTGATTTTGTACTTATAAGCAATGAAAGTTTTGATATAATCCTCCCGGAACTATGATTTTTTCTTTTTTCCAAGTACTTAAGTATATTTGACAAGAAGGTTCCTCCTTCCTACATGAAATGACTAATTTTTGATTTATACTTAATATTAACTCCAATGATTACAGGCTTTTCGGAACTGTCTTTTTTTAACGATTCATACCCACAGTATCAGTTTTTTTCAAGAAAAGCACACTACACTACTTTCTCATTTTCAGTTAGAAAAATATTTTTATTAAGCCTTGTTTTTTTTGTTTCCTTCCCGCTTTTTTCTTCTAATGGAATGATAAAAACACCTCATATTATCAACTATGATAAAAATGATTATCAGGCAGGTAGACAAAACTGGGACGTAAAAGTAGATGAATATGGCATTGTATATTTCGGAAATTCGGAAGGAATGCTTTATCATAATCATAGCGAATGGGGCTTAGTACAATTGCCTTCTAAAGAGGGCGTGAGGTCTTTATGTATTGATGAAAGTGTGATTTGGGCAGGCGGTAAAGAGTATGGTTATTTCTCAAAAACAAAAGAGGGACAATTTGAATTTACATCCATCGGTATTCTTGATTATGAACAGATCTGGAATATTGAAGTGGTGGAAAATACAGTGGTTTTTCAAACAGAAGATAAAATTATTCTTTATCATAAATTAGAAAAAACAACAAAGATTATCACTCATTATGAAGGTATCAGTGCTTCTGTGAAATGGAATGATAAAGTGTGGATACTCTTCAGAGATGGTAGAATAGGCTATATTTCTAAAAGGCAATTGGAATTTCAGCAGAAAATTGATGCTTTTATCAATCAGCAGGTACGTCATCTTTTTGTTCACAATAATGCTCTTTATATTCCTCTTCATAATGGAAAAATTTATCAATATGATGGTGAAAAAGCTACTCCAATCTCCTTACCAACGGCACTGCAAAACAAAGCCTTTTTTACCGGACTGTCTTATGATCATCAATCTATAGGCATAGGCACCGTAACGGATGGTTTTGTAAGGATAGATCAGTCAGGTCAGCTTTCGAATCAAGCAAATCAAGAAGATGGTTTATTGGACAATACGGTCTTGTCAATGGCCAAAGACAAGAGAGGAAATATCTGGTTAGGCCTGGATTATGGCATTGCAAAGCTGGAAATGCAAAGTGCTTTTACTGCTCTTTTTAAAAGTGCGGCAACCTACTCGATCACAGATTATCAACAAAAAACAGTTCTTAGTACCAATAAAGGACTTTTCGTGTCTGATATCCACCAAAAATTTGAATTACAAAACGACATAAAAGGGCAGATTTGGAATACTAAAGTCATTGATGATGCTCTTTTTATCAGTCATAACGCCGGCCTTTCATGGTATAAGAATAATAAACTCCAACACACTGATATTGAAACAGGTGTTACAGACATCGCCACTTTTGAAGGTACTCCTTTCTATGTGGTTTCTACTTACGACGGACTGATGGTTTATGCAAAAGATAAAGGGAAGTTGTGGTATGTAAGTAAGCCGGATGTATATGGCTTTGCACAATTGTATTATGATAAGAACAATAATTGTATTTGGGGAGAAATTAAAAATAAGGATCTTCTAAAAATCACATTAAATATAGATGCTACAATCAGTGTCACTTCACAAAAAGGGATCAACAGAATTTTCAAGACCAATAAACGCCTGATTTTCTGGAATGGCCAACAATTCTTCACCTATAAAAAAGAGCAATTCAAGCCACTGGACCACCCTTTACTCAACACTATCACTGAAGGGGATATAGCTTGTCTGGCATTTAATAAAAAAGAGAATTACGTCAGTTTTATTCAGGAAGGGAAGCTAAACCTGCTGGAAGTACTGTCTGATGGAAGTGTTCATTCTTATGCTTCATTAATGAAACCCCTCAATCCTGACATTAATGATGGGTTTGAGTTTTTAGATTTTAAAGATGATTTATTGCGATTAGCAACAGACAGAGGAGTAGTGACTTTCGATGTGAAATATCAATCTCTCTTCAAAAAAGAAGCACAGCCTATTATCACCTCACTTGAAATCACCAATGAAAAGAAAAAATACAGCTACCCCTATCTTCATGAAATAATACTGGGTAAAGGAGAAAAGGACATTACCTTCAATTTCCAAATTGATAAACTCTCTTCCGACAGGGCACAATTCAGATATAAACTACTGCCAGTAGATCAGGAATGGTCGGATTGGGAAAATACTTCCTCTTCTTTTACCAAACAGAAACTTGAAGGTGGTGAATACACTGTTCTGCTTCAATGCATACTCAATGAAGGAAAAATAAAAGAGAGCCAATTGAAATTCAGTATCGAAAAATATTGGTATGAAACGGCACTTCTGCTCATTCCTATCTTGCTGTTGAGTATATTGATTTCTTATTTGATTAGAAAACTAGTCAAATCCATTTACTTCAAAAAACTTACTTCTGAAAAGGAATACTTGGAACAGCAAAATGCGAAAGAAATCATTTCACTGAAAGAAGAACAGTTGCTGAAATACATGGAAATCATCAATCATAAAGATGCTTTTCTGGTAAAAGTGCAGGCTGGATTGGATAAAATGAAAAGCAATGAGGCCAAAAAGTGGTCACAATTGATTGACAATGAAGTAAACAAAGAGAAAAAAGACCTGCTTTTCCATCAGTTGTTTTCAGAAATCCAACAAGATTTTATTAAGTCAATCACTGAACAATACCCTTCTCTCACGGCTAATGATATTAGAATTTTATCCTTTATCCGTATCAATTTGAGCAGTAAAGAGATTGCTGAACTGATGCATATCACACCTCGAAGCCTTGATACAAGCCGTTATCGATTAAGAAAGAAATTAAACCTTGAACAAGGAGTGGATCTGCATAAATTTGTAAGAGAGTTTTAGTGCACTTTTTTCAATACGTTGCACTCATAAGACACAAAAAAATCCCTCCAAGAATTGCTCCTTGAAGGGATGTACTTCATCTAACTAATGATCAAGTAATTTTTAATATACGAACTTTCTATTGGCACTATTACAACAAACTATTCATTTATAATAGCTTTTATCTTTAATTACTCTCCCTATTTAATGGCAAGAGTAATATGAATTACTTATTTAATTTTGAGTAAACTAAGATTTTTCTTTGAAGGCTGTCTCTATGTTTTACATCAATTGAAGTGATGTCTGTAGAAAGTGCTTTCATGTAAGTAGCTAAACCTTTTTCAGTATCACCAACTCTAACATAGTAGTCACCTAATACTTCTAAGTTTTCTGCGTTCTCTTCGATTGAGATTGATGTATCAATCCATTCTTTTGCCAATTCCAAATCAGCATTCCAGTTGATCGATAAAAGCGCTGCTTTTTTATAAGTTTCCCAATCGTTAGCATCAGCCTTGGCAATCATTTCTGATAATTTTGCTGTATTTGTTTCACTTGAATTTTCAAGGTTTGAAGCAAAAGAAACTACTGAAGATAATGCGATAACTAAAGAGATAAATAACTTTTTCATAAGAGTAATTTTTTTAAGTTTTTGTAATGATTACGTTTTGTTTTACACTTTTATAAGATTCCATCTTTGTGCCATAAAATTACAAAAAACTCATTTTCAGCTATTTAAATACACATATATAGCAATACACCAAATACTTAATGTTCGTTAACGAACAGAGTTTCTTGAAACGGAACAGTTATTTCTCCTTTTTCGAACAGATCAGCTAGAACTACAAAATAAGGTTGCAGTGGTTTTCGTATTTCTAAAAAATTAGAAGGCTTCAGTCATATTAAAATAGATCAGCGTTTGTTTTTGAAGAGGATCGTGACCAATATCAATCCTGAAATTCATTCTCGGTTGTACCTCATACCTTAGGCCCACTCCGAAGTTAGGAAGGATGCCTTCAGGCGTTAGCAGATCTGGGCCAATCATTCCTACTCCTCCCCAAACCGTATAGCCTAATTTATTGACAAATTTGGAAGGGGAATTCCACATCGACCTGAATTCTGCCAACATATATGCGGCTGTTCTATGACGGAACTGCCCCTTATAATAACCTCTCAAATCATAAGGAGAACCAATCAAAGACATATCTGTAAAAGGCACATTGCCTATTGTTGACCTTACATTTGCTGTCCATGCCAGCACTTTTCGTTCTCCTAATTTTGGAAGCTTTTTATATTGTCTGTATTCGGCAGTGAAAACACCCCAATTTGTTGTGCTCCCCAAACTCTTGTTGTAAAATCGGGAACTGACATTAAAATACACGCCAGAATAAGCGTTGACAGGAATATCTCTGGTATCATAAGTTAAGCGGAGACCAAAACCTACATTTCTGAAATTGATTCCCTCATCTGTACCTCCTTGTATATTATAGATCCAGTCGTCTTTTATTCCTTCCGCTACATCTGTGAGCCTTCTATCGGTATAATCTAAAGAGGGGCCTATGAAAAAATGAGAATCGTTGATTCTGAAAAGGACATCATTTCTAAAAATAAATGTGTTTTGAAAGTATTGAGTAGTTTCCTTACCCCTTGGAATATATCTATTCTCTTCGAAGCCAAAACCGTAATAATGATTGTAGTTGTTGAGGTATTCAATATCTGAAAACACTCTGATATCACCTCCTTTCAAAAATAACTGAGGGTGAATCTGTACATTATAACCTTCTTCTAGAATAGTAAAGTGAAGAGGAACTACAGATTTTCGTAAATCTTGATTTAAGGGGTTCGTTTTAAAGGTAAAAAGCATTGTACCACCAATCAATAAACCGTAATCAGGTGAATACCCTGGTCCCCCTAAAGCTGAAAACTTGAGGTTTTTATCTTTTTTCTCCTGTCCATAAGTAGCAAATGAGAAGGTAACAATGAGAAATAAACCTAAAATAGAATGTCTGTTCATAGTATGTGTATCAATGCATTAGCATCTTAACTTTGGATACTACAAAATTAACTATTACTATTCAAACGTTCAATTTAATTTATGTTATAAAAAAAATAACCTAGCTACAAAATGCAGCTAGGTTAAATTTCTACTTTACGTTTCGAAATAAATCTCCTGCCACGACCTTAAGTTAACCCCAAGGAAGAGCAGGATGATTTTTCTATAATTTCTTCAAACCTTTTAACTCAGACTTATCTTTTGCTTCTGTGATGCTGATTGCATAACCACCACCTGGAGCAGTAAATTGAGATAATTTAGATTTGCTCGTCACAACGTATTTCTTGATTTCGTATGCTTGAGGATTGTCTTTGAAGTGAGCATCCTTAGCATCAGCGTATACTGTTGCGATGTATTTTTTACCTTCTGTTAAGAAATCAAATTTGATTGTAGAAGTACGAGGTGTTTCGTCGTTTGTTTTACCCACAAACCAGTTGTCAGCACCTTTTTCCTTACGAGCATAAGTGATGTAGTCACCTGGCTCAGCTTCTAATACCAATGTTTCGTCCCAGTCAATTGCTACGTCTTTGATGAATTGGAACGCATCCATGAATTTCTCATAGTGTTGTGGCAAGTCCGCTGCCATTTGTAATGGAGAGTACATTGTCACGTACAATGCTAACTGACGAGCGATTGTAGTTCTTACATAAGAAGTTCTGCTTGGATCGTACTCGCTGATGTCTGTTACGAAGATACCTGGAGTGTAATCCATAGGACCACCCACTAATCTTGTGAATGGAAGGATTGTAGTGTGATCAACGTTGTTACCAACGAATGCTTCATACTCTGTTCCTCTTGCAGATTCGTTACCGATCAAGTTAGGGTAAGTTCTGCTTAAACCTGTAGGACGAACCGCTTCGTGAGCATTGACCATGATTTTGTAATCCGCCGCTTTTTTCACTGCATGTAAGTAGTGGTTGTTGATCCACTGTGAGTAGTGGTGATCACCTCTTGGCAAGATTGGTCCTACATAACCTGATTTTACAGAGTTGTAACCGTTGTCCGCCATGAATTGGTATGCTGCATCCATGTGACGCTCGTAGTTTCTTACAGAACCAGAAGTTTCGTGGTGCATCATCATTTTGATGTTTTTAGATTTCGCATATTCACGTACTTCATCCACATCAAAGTCAGGGTAAGGCGTTACGAAATCGAAAACGTAGTCTTTAGACTTACCGAACCAGTCTTCCCATCCTTCGTTCCATCCTTCTACTAATAAAGCATCAAATCCGTGCTCTGAAGCGAAGTCGATATATCTTTTTACGTTTTCAGTGTTTGCAGCGTGCTTACCGTTAGGCTTCGTTTTAGAGTAGTCTGTTACTCCTAAGTGTACTGAGTGCACATCATCAGTGTAAGCCCATGAGCTCATACCTGTGATCATTTCCCACCATACACCCATATATTTTACTGGCTTGATCCATGATACGTCTTCGATAGCACATGGCTCGTTCAAGTTCAAAGTGATTTTTGATAATAAGATATCACCTGCATTTTTAGAAGCGATAACTGTTCTCCAAGGCGTAGGGCGAGGTGCTTGCATGTAACCTTTTACACCTTCAGCGTCTGGCGTTAAGTGAGATTCGAAAATCATGTTCTTATCATCCAAATCTAAGTGCATACATGAGTACTCTACTAATGCCGCTTCGTGAAGGTTGATGTAAATACCTGACTCAGATTTCATCATCAATGCAGTTTGTACACCTGTTTGAGAGAAACCTTGCTGAGAAACGTTTCCTGTATATGCCTTTTCCATTAAACCTCTAATTTCAGATAATTTAGAAGTTACATAATCATACTCTTGTGTATCGTAGTCACCAGGGATCCACCATGCTTTGTGGTCACCCGCCATTGCAAACTGCGTTCTTTCTTCTTCGATTACGAAGTAAACTAAGTTCTTTTGCTCTGGGAACTCATATCTGAAACCTAAACCATCATCAAAAAGACGGAAACGGATCACCATTGTTCTGTCTGTTGACTTTTGATTTAATGTTACTACTAACTCGTTGTAGTGGTTTCTGATTTCTTTTGATTCACCCCATACAGGCTCCCAAGTTTCGTCAGCAGAAGACTCTTTAGTATCTACTACTTTAAAGCCTTTGATTAAATCTTCAGCATCTTTTAATTGAAGACCAAGCTTACTTTCTTTAATGATCGCTTCACCGTCTAAGTCCAATGCATACGTAGGAGTACCTTCTCCATTTACATCAAACGTCATAGTGAAATTACCACTAGGTGATTGTAAAGATTGAGCATTTACTTGTAAGGTAAATACTGCCATTAAGATAGCTAATAAATATGTTCTCATAATTGCGTGATTGTTTTTCATTTCGATATCACAAACTTAGTGTATGTTTTACACCCTCAAAAGGGAAAGTTGTTAAAAAGTAGTTGATTAATTTAATTAAAATACTGAAAAACAACAATATAACACCAATTAAAAACCTTTAAAAAGTAGTAACACTTTTATATATTTTGCGGAATCAGGGCCAATAAAAAAGGGTTGTTATTGAATTTTCATTAATTGTTTTTCAAAATCTTCCCTTCCAGCCTTCGCATTGTTACGTGCTTTTGTTCTGTAGTTATAAATAGTTGTGATTGAGTATCTCAAAAATTCAGCAATTTGTGTACTTTCCTCTATCCCCAATCTTACTAACGCAAAAACTCTTAATTCTGTATTCAGCAGCTCATTCTTCTTTAATGTGATTTTTGCACCATCTACCATTAGGTCATTATAACTTTCTACAAAGTTGGGGTAAAGTTTTAAAAAGGACTGATCAAAATCTTTATAGAAAATTTTCAATTCCTGATCCACTATTTCTTTTGACTTTAGGATTCTCAAGAGATCTTCTTTATTGGATTTATTGCCTTTTCTCAAGAGTTGCATTCTATAATCATCCAATTTGCCAATATAAGTCGAACACAATTTTAGATACCTCGCAATAGATTCTTCCTGAATATTATTGACGTTCATCAACTGTTTATTGGCATTTTCAATTTCCTGTTTACTGCTTTGCAATTCGTCATTAAGCTGACTCAATAGCTGATTGGTTTCTTTGACCTGTGCATTTGAAGATTCTAACTCCTTCTTCTGCTTCTGAATAAAAATCAAACCGAAAATAAGAATGATCAACAAGATGCAAACCACGACCGTAAAAATCATAATGTACCTTTTTACCTTCTCTCTATTTTCTTGATAGGAATGATCAATCAAAGGTAAAATCTCCAATACTTCAGACCGCCTCAACTGTGCATTACTCTCCACCGCATCATCCAAGGCCACTTTTATATAGTGATATGCCCGGCTGATTTCATTGATTTTATACAGCTCCATGGCTAATTCTCTTAAAGAAGTATGCTCTTTAACACCATTTAGAATATCAGACTGAGATGATAATGTGAGAAAATCGATTTTTTTATCTGTTAATCCTTTTCTTCCATAAGCGTCTGCCAATGTATAGGCAGTAGAAGCATACACTCTATCTTCAATTTTCACACCTTTCAGAATACCTTCCAATATAACAATAGCCTCTTCCAGCCTTCCCGTTTCTTTATATAATTCTGCTTTCGCTAAATGATGCCCCAAATCATTTTCCGGTAAAGCATTCATCAAGCTGGTTTCGTATCCTTCCCATTTCTGACGGTAAGTGCTTCTAATCGAAGAAGTATTTCTTAATGAAGAAAGCGTGTTATACAACACTGCATTGATGGAAAAAAACTGCGATTGATAGGCTTCAGGCAATGCAACTCCTTCGTATTCGTTTAAAATAGCCACTGATTCGTGGTACAGCCCCACAAGGATATAAGCTTGGGCCAAAAGTAGTCTTGCTTCAATTATTGTATGCTCTTGCTGTAACTCATTGGCCAGTTTTAGGCCTTTTCTTGAATAATAAAGTGCTGAATCAGCATTATAAGGAAGGTATTTCTGTGTGATCCTCTTTATCAATTCATACTTTCTATTAGAATTGCTTTCAATTTCCAATAACTGATTGATACCTTTTATTTCATCGGTTCTCTTCTCAAAATAAGATTCTCTTTGCTCCAATAGTTCATCTAACCTATTCAAAAGCTGCTTATCATTCGCATTTAATGCAAAAGAAGAACATAAAACCAATATTCCGAAAAGGAGTGTCGCTGATCGCATATATTATTTTTATTCATTTACATGTTGAAAGTAAAATAAGTAAACTAACAGACAAAATCCACCTACAGCCTAGTACTTGTTAACAAAAAAAGAGATCCATAAGATCTCTTTTTTCCTCTAACAATTTTTCATTGTTGTACATTCTTTTTACCAAGTATCTGTTCTAATCTACTTTCTAATAACTACCCTAAAAGTGTATTTAAAAGAAACTATCTATAACCATTTTCATTTTCATATTTTCAAAAATTCGGTCAATGAAATGCTTTCCATTGACCGAAAAAGAAGTGAATTGAAATGAACTTTAAGTACAGTTTTCAATAACTACTTAAAGCGTTTAATTCGATTTTTTCATTTTCATACTTACAAGACATTACAATCTTAATCATTAAATATTTTTTAATCGTGCTCCTTACGTTTATTGAGGTGCCACTTTATAAGTAAACACTTATAGTAATGCGTATTGATGTTTAATCGATGTTTTATCATTTAAAAAAAACATTCACTATCATTTAAAAATAGACCTAATGAAACAGATATTTTGGCTCAAAGCATTTTATGTCATCTCTTCTTCCTCCACTTCAAGGTCATTTTCATCCTCAAAACCTACCAACTTCACATTAATATTTCTGGTTAGAGCATTTTTCTTGAAATCTTGAATGATTTCTACCACATCAGGATGCATGGATAGATTCTTTGAAGCATCTATAATCACCTCACTTTCATTCGGCATAATCTTCAAAGTTCTCAGTATACTCGCCTTGTTCAAGAAGCTCACCTCTTCCGCTAATTGAATATGAATTGGCTCATTGCTTTTCAAATAATCAGGGTTAAGATGATAAGGCACCTTAAAGTTATTCCAGAGGATATGAATGATACCAACAGCCATACCCAAGCCAATACCTTTGAGTAAATCTGTGAATACTATACCAATCACTGTTACTACAAATGGCAAGAATAATGAGAAATCTTTTTTATAGAGAGTGATGAACTGTTTGGGGTTGGTCAGTTTATAACCAATCACTAAAAGTATGGAGGCCAAACAAGCCAGAGGAATCAAGTTTAAAATTTTTGGAATTCCCATTACACAAATCAATAGGAAAACACCATGCAGGAAGGCGGAAGTTTTAGTACGGCCACCCGTCTGAATGTTGGCTGAACTGCGGACAATCACTTGGGTGATAGGCAACCCTCCTATTAAACCAGAAATAATATTACCGGTTCCCTGAGCTACTAATTCTCGGTTAGTAGGTGTAATTCTCTTTTGAGGGTCTAACTTATCAGTGGCTTCTACAGAAAGTAAAGTTTCCAAACTACCAACAATGGCAATGGTCAATGCTACTATATAAACCTGACTGTTGGCAAGCTGTGAGAAATCTGGAGTGGTAAATTGAGCAAAGAAATCAGTGAGACTCTCTGCAACCGGCAATGCCACTAAGTGTTCTTCACTTATATCTAAGACAGGAATATCATCAAAAATCACATTCAAAATAACGCCAAGGCCAACGGCAATCAAAGGTCCTGGCACTCTTGATAAAACTGTTTTCTTGATGATGGGTTTCTCCCAAAGAATTAAAATAGTAAGAGATACTATGGAAATGACTACTGCTCCCGGCGTAATGGCTTCAAACATGTAAAACAATTCACTGAAGGTGTTGTGTCCATCTACCTGAAAAAAAGCAAAATCTCCTTCCGGGTCCTCGTCATAGCCCAAGGCATGTGGTATTTGTTTCAGGAAAATAATCAAACCGATACCACTCAGCATTCCTTTGATGACGGAAGAGGGAAAATAGTAACCAATGACACCGGCTTTTAAAACCCCTAAAATAATTTGAAACACTCCCGCAAAAACAACGGCTAGCAAAAACGTTTCAAAAGTACCCAGATCATGAATGGCATTCAATACAATGACCGCCAGCCCTGCCGCCGGACCACTGACACCCAAAGCCGATCCACTGACCAGAGAAACAATGATACCTCCTACTATACCTGCAATGATACCAGAAAAAAGTGGAGCACCTGAAGCCAGTGCAATTCCTAAACATAATGGCATGGCTACTAAAAACACCACTATACTTGCAGGGAGATCATATTTTAAATCTGAAAAAAAATTGGTTTGTTGATTCATCATGTTAGTATATGGTTAAGGAAATAGCAGAAGAAAAGCGAATAAATATGTTTTTTTAGCACTTATCAGCATTCAACCACTTAACTATTTTATTTACAAATGCTTAGCGATTACTGCAACATTAGTTTTGTTTAATAAAAATAAGAAAAAACGTCTCTTTTACACATATTTGTTTAAACAAAAAGCTAGATAATATTAGTTTTTGAACTTTATCATATAAAAAAATCTTCTACATTTGCTTAACAGACATTGAAATATAAATCATAAGAATGAAAACTCTATTAACAAAAGCTCTTAGTGTCACACTAGGTGTCAGTGCTTTGATGTATACTTCATGCGGTAACCAAACTGCAAAAGAGGAAGTTGCATCAGAAAAGGCTCTTGATCTATCGAACATGGACACTTCAGTAACTCCTGGTCAAAATTTCTATACTTACGCTAACGGTGGATGGATGAAAAAAGCTGAAATCCCTGCCGATAGAGGTAGATGGGGTAGCTTTGACGAGTTGCGTGAGCGTAATGAAAAAGCAACGCTAGACGTCCTTAACAATGCTATTGCTTCGGGTAAACTAAAAGAAGGCAGCGACGAAATGAAAGCTGTTTATGTTTACAAAAGTGGTATGGATTCAGCTACTATTGAAAAGCTTGGCACACAGCCTCTCGCTCCTTTCATGACTTTAATCGACGGTCTTAAATCTAAAGATGGACTTCAGGCTGTTTTAACTGAATTACACAAATCACAAACTGATGTGATTTTTGGACCAAGTGTATTCCAGGATTTGAAAAACAGTGAAATTCAATCTTTCTATATTGGCTATGGCGGTCTTGGTCTTCCAAACAAAGACTATTACACAAAACAAGATTCAGCCTCTGAGGTGACTAGAGAGCAGTACGTAAAGCATATCACAAATATGTTTAACTTATTGACGATCCCTAATGCAGAAAAAGCGGCACAACAAGTTTTTGAGTTTGAAAATGCTTTAGCACAGTTCAACCTGACACCTGTTGAAGAAAGAGACCCTACAAGAATGTACAATTTACGTACGGTGGCTGAACTCCAAAAAATGTGTAAGGTCATCAACTGGGAACAGTATTTAAAAGATATCAACGTACCTACTGAAACCGTTATTGTCACTCACCCTCCATATTTTGAGGTATTAGATGATATGATTGCTAAGGCTTCATTGGAAACTATTCAGTTGTACTTGAAATGGCACATTGTACATGAGGCCGCTCCTTATTTAAGCAGCAACTTTGTAGATGAAAGCTTTGATTTCTATGGTAAGAAAATGAGAGGTTTGGAAGAGAACCGTCCTCGTTGGAAGCGTGTATTGGGTACTACAAATGGTCTTGTAGGTTTTGCTTTAGGTAAACTTTATGTTCAAGAGGTTTTCCCTGAGGAAGCGAAGCAGAAAGCAGACAAAATGGTAGCCAATATCAAAGAAGCATTTGCTGCACGTATTAAAGGTGTGGACTGGATGACTCCTGAAACTAAAGAAAAGGCACTTGTAAAGTTAGAAGCTTTCAATGTGAAAATTGGTTATCCTGACAAATGGGAAACTTACGAAGGTCTTGAAATTTCTAAGGATGCTTACTTCCAAAACATTGTAAACAGCAGCAAATTCCAATTTGCTAAAAACATGAAGGAATACGGTAAGCCTGTTGACAAAACGAAATGGGGTATGACTCCTCAAACTGTAAACGCTTACTATCACCCATTATACAACGAGATTGTATTCCCGGCGGCAATTTTACAACCTCCTTTCTACAACTACCAAGCAGATGAAGCTGTAAACTATGGCGGTATCGGTGCAGTAATTGGTCACGAAATCTCACACGGTTTTGATGATTCAGGACGTCGTTTTGATGCTCACGGTGAAATGAAAGACTGGTGGACTTCTGGTGATGACGAGGCTTTCAAAGGAAAAGCTGAGATGGTAGTAAAACAATACAACGGTTATGAGCCAATCGAAGGCTTGCATATCAATGGCGAACTTACTTTAGGTGAAAATATTGCTGACCTTGGTGGTGTTGCTGTTGCTTATGATGGTTTACAACGCTATTTATCGTTACAACCTGAAAAGCCTGGTAACATTGACGGTTTTACTCCTGAGCAACGTTTCTTCCTTTCATGGGCTACTATCTGGAGAACAAAATCAAGAGAAGAGGCTTTGAGAACTCAGATTCAAACAGATCCTCACTCTCCAGGTCAATATAGAGCAGTGGGTCCTTTATCAGATTTCGATCCTTTCTATACAGCATTCAACATCGTAGAAGGTGATTCTATGTATGTTGCTCCTGCAGAAAGAGCGAAGGTTTGGTAATCAATCCTTTCTAAAATAGGAGGACTTAAGCAGTTGTGTAACTGCTTAAAAAGGGAAAAGTAACGATACTTTACGTTGCTTTTCCCTTTTATTTTATTCTGTTAATTGAAAATCACTCACATTTATTGTGATGCTCAAACCACCTACATACCCATCAGGGTAAATTCCTCCGCAATAAATTTTGGTTGGATAATAAAAAGTATCATGATACTCTACTTCAATGACAACTCCTTCCATAGGGTCTTCAGCATCATTAATTTTTGCTTTGCTTTCTGTTGCTATACGTTCTATAAAAGCATATAGTTCTGGTACTGTTTTATAGAATTCCAGATTAAAACCTTCCATTCCCGGCTCGACTGTAAAAGAATCATAGCTCCCGTCTTTTATCATTACTTTGACTTTCGGTTGTCCTCCAAAAGACGATGAAAACATTTGCTGTGTGAATGAATAATCTTTAATATCGCTTTCGGTCCATAATGCTAGGTTTTTATCATAAGTATCTTGATCAAAATCAAAAATTGATTTGTCATTATTACATGAGAAAAAGAGAAAAGCAATTGTGAATAATAGTAAGTTTTTCATGATCTAATAGTTTAGTTAAGTTTTTAAAAGTTAGTGTAAAGGTACTCACATTCCTTAAAGTAGCTCTATTTTCCACCTAATAATTAATAAAAAAAGGAAGAATAATCGTTGTAGATCACCCTTCCTCTTGATACAATATATTTATATGTAATACGCCTATTAATTCAACTCAATAGCGTGACCAATGCCTCTATATAATTCCACTTCTCCTTCAATCTCCACAGCAATCACCGTTACATACTCATCTGCTATATTCTCAGGTGTAAAAATCTGAACAATACCCGGAATCTCGTTCCAAGGGGCAGAGTCATTTACTTTATATTCCAACTCTTGGTCAGAGCCGACTACTCTAATTTTCTTCACCTTATTTTTCACTCCTTTCAAAGTCACAAACTCACTTGGTTTCTGAAAGTTGTATAAATAAATGGTCTTTCTGTCTTCAGATAAAGTTGTAGGACCAAAATAATGACCGTATTCCAAACCTGCTACAGTTCCATGTACGGCCTCATCATGTTTCTGTACCCATCGGCCAATATCTTCCAGACGAGTTCTTTGTTCTTCAGCTATTTCACCATTTGGTTTCGGGCCAATATTAATCAACAAATTACCTCCTTTAGAAATCGATTCTACTAATGTTTCCACCAAATATTTTGATGATTTATAATCAGTATCGGTTGGGAAATAGCCCCAGCTTGTATTCATCGTCATGCACAGTTCCCATGGTCGGTCGGGAGTTAAAATAGGAGGATCTTGCTCTGGCGTGTTGTAATCGCCGTATTGATTTAATCTTGAATTGACCACCACGTTCGGGTTCCATGTTAATAAAGAATCCTTGATGGCTCTTGAAGGCCATTCATGTGATTTGTGCTCCCAGTCACCATCAAACCAAACTAAATCAGGGGTATAATTATCAAATAATTCTCTCATCTGATTAAAGTTGAAATACTGGAATCTTTGCCATTCCGTCCAGTATTTCTCCGTTTTCCCTTGAGGATAAAGCTTTCTCAGCGTTTTCTCATCTCTTGGGAATGTAATAGGCGAATAATCAGGGTGTGACCAATCACAAAGTGAATAGTAAACCCCTACTTTCATTCCTGCTACACGAACAGCTTCTACATAAGGAGTGTAAAGGTCTCTTCCGGCTTTTGCATGATCTTTTGCATCAAGTTTGGAATATTTTGAGTCCCAAAGTGCCAGACCGTCGTGATGTTTAGAGGTCATCACTACATAATCAGCACCCATGCTTTTAAAGAGTTGGGCCCATTCTTTCGGATCGTACTTCTCTGCTGTGAATTGTTCCCCTTGCTTCATGTAGTCCTCCCATGTAATTCTCTGATGGTACATAGACCAAGACTCACTGATACCATTTACGCCATAGTACCCCCAATGTATAAAGACACCTAGTTTAGCATCTTTGAACCATTGCATTCTCTCATCGTAGCTTTTCATCTCCTGTGAGAATATTGATAAGGGTAAAAGGGTTAATAAAAATTGTAGTATTAGGTTTCTCATCTTTGATAATAATTTGATTTTCATTTCAAGTTCAAAAAAGCAGATATATTCACCGGTATAAAAACGAAACCGATTTAAATAATTGAAAAATGTATTAAATAAAAAAAACAGCCCACAAACTGCAGGCTGTATTTCCTCATTTTTAATTGTTATGTATTTTCGATAACGTGCTTACGTCATTATTTGTCTACATTGATAATACAAAGGTGCACATTACTTTTAAGACTAAATTCTAAAAAACAACAGATTACTTTCAAAAAACAACATTCTAGTTTTGGACGCTTCATTTCAAATTGAAGGATGAAAAATCGGGTTACAAAGCACACAATCCCAATAAATTTGTATTATAAATTAAAACAGACTATTATAGTAAGGAAATTAAAGACTAGCTTCTACAGCTTCAATGACTAAAAGCAAATTACAAATAAGAAATGCTATAAATAGTGTAAATAGACTAACAAACTATTCAACTTATTAAAAATCAATTAGTGCTTCAGGAGCTAGAAACATTCACATTACCGTATTCCAAATCATGAAACTTAGACAAATTATTTTTTCATTTTTTTTCATGCTGATCCTTATCAGCTGTCCATTAATCCTCCATTTTTTATTTTCAGATGGGTATCAGTTCCTGCTTGAGAGGGAAAGTCAGCATATTTACCTTACAGGTCATATCGTGTTTGCTACGCTGATCTTAATAGGCTCTATTTCATTTTTGGCCTGTGCCATACTTTCCAAAAATAGTGTACGTGGCAACAAAGCCCTTATCATCACTATTGCTTTACTGATCATTGGGGGCAGTATGTACGTGCTGTCAGGTCCTGTAATGAAAATTATTGATCAATCCCCTAACCTTCTTGAAGCTTATGAACAGCATCGCTTCCAAGATGAAGAACAGCTGTCTATATTTTTCATTATTTTCTTCTCCTGTGTGATTATATTCCTTATTTACTCCTTCAAAAAGGCAAAATGGTTTTTCTGGTTCAACCTATCTTTAGGAATCATTGTCACTGTATTTACAGGCAGCAGACTTTTTCATTTCTTCGACAGTGCAAAAAAATATAATAATTACCACAATGATGAACTCCTTTTAGTCAATCTGGATACTAATGATGAGTTTATCAGTGCTCAAACTCATGTGGAAAGGAATGAGGTCCGTTTTATTTTCACAAAAAAGATTGTTGGCAATCTCTATTATTATAACGATGTATTTCAATCTATAGGAATCAAATACTTACTTGAGAAAGAAGCTTCGGCTGGAAACTGGGGATACTTAGGTGAAAATGGAGATATTGTGGAAGAAATCACTGTGACTGAGGAGGAGAAAAATTAAATAAGTACAAAGTCAAAAATAAATCATAGTTAATTCTAATTTATTTTTTGTGAGTACAACGCTAAAAAACGTATTAATAGTGGTTCTATTGAAAGTTTTTTGAAGGAAGTAATCGCAAAATAATAAATAGAATTAGTATTAGATAATTTTGAATTTGTTCTTACACAAAAAAAAACAGCCCACAATCTGCAGGCTGTATTTCCTCATTTTTAATTGCAAATATTTTTATTGACAAGTACTAGTCAAATCAGTTTACAATTTAGTTGTTGGTATTTATACTATCTTCTATTGACTTTACAAATGTCTGCATAAAATGGGAAAAGGGATTTTAAAATCCGTCATCTTCTTTTCGAAAAACAACACATCTTTGTTTTTAGCTCTGGATATAAACAAAAAAACAGCCTACACTACGTAAGCTGTTTTTCTCATTTTTAATTGCTGGTAATTTAATTCTACCTCGAATAGAAGTAAATTACACTATGCTATCTGATTCACTAAAACTTGTTTACTACTATCTTGATTGGTGCACAAAGGTAATAACATTGTCTACTACAGCATATCAAAAAATGATTAATTAATATCAGATTGTGATTAATCCGGCATTTCTGAACGGAGTTTTGAAGGAGAGATAGAAAACTGCTTTTTGAAGCCATCTGAAAAGTGGGCTGAATTGCTAAATCCTAAATCCAAGGCAATTTCTGTAATCGCATCTTTAGAATTAATGATTCTTTTATACGCCTCTGCATACCTTTCTTTCATCACAAACTGATGGATAGGCAAACCGGTTACCTTTTTGAAGTTTTGCCTTAATTTGGTTACGCTCTGTGCAAACATTTTCGACAACTCCTCAATTTTCGGCGGATTGACATAATCCTTTTCCAATAGTTTTTTGATTTCTAAAATCACCTCATAATCTTCCTGCAACAAACCTAACTCTTCTCCCTGCTCATCTTCTTTGATCAGTTGTGTAAATAACAACGCCAATAGTTCTATTGCTTTGGCTATTGACAACACTCTATGCCCATAATCTTTCTCCCTTAATGCCAGAATTTCATGCAGGTTCTTTTCCATCAAAGTAGTAACAGGCTTTGCAATCACCCAAGGCTCTTTACTTTTAAAAAGTTGATCTAACTGTGTAAAACGCCCATTTACTATTTTCACCCAGTCTTCAATCCGCACACGAACGGCAATCCATCGTATCACCTCTCCTTTCAGTAATTTTATTTCAATGGGTGTTTCAGTATTAGACAATAAAACGCCATTAAGATGATTGGGCCCAACGCTGATATTATCTCTTTGCGGTAAATTGAATTCAGAATTGATAATAAAACGAACAATTAATAGCGGTGCCAAATCCTGTTCTATCGAAATAATCGTATCCTCCTTGAATGAAACCTCATTAATACCAACCGACACACCAAAAATATCTTCATAATAGGTAATATCTATTTTTACATCCTCATGATTCACATGTAAACGCTCTCCATCCCATTGACCATCAAATTCATCTGCAAAAAACTGATACAAGTCGGTGGTTTCGTGTTCTTTTATTGTATATTTCTTCAAAGTTCAATCCTCAATATGTGATACTTGTTACACAATATACCATTTGTAAACCGTATTTTTGTAGAAAAGAAATCAAAATGAAATTATTCCAAACATACAAATTTCACTTGATCGGCTTACTTGCCGGAGCATTTTTGGGCTACCTTTATTACAGTCAAATCGGCTGTTTGAGCGGTACGTGTACTATTACTTCCAAACCTTTAAACAGTACACTCTACGGAAGTGTTATGGGAGTATTGTTTATTGATTTATTTAAAAAGAAAAAATGAATTTCAAGACATTAAAATATAATTGGCCCATTACAAGAATCCTTTGGCTGGTACTGGGCATTGCTGTGGTTATTCCATCATTAATGGATCAGGATATTGTGGGGATAGTGATTGGGGCATTCTTGAGTATTGTGATGGGCGTAATGAAAGTGGGTTGCAGATCTGCAAAAAGCTGTTGTGGTAGTGGAAATGATAGTTGTGGGTGTGATTAGGATCAATTGCTGATCACTATTCTTTCTCCTAATTCTATTTCCGATAAATCTACTTTTATGGTATCATTCGACATAAAAGTAAAGATCCCTTTTGCATTTTGTATATTAGAATAAATGGTATCTGCTTTTACAGTTGGTTCTATATTAGCCAAAATAGCATTTCGTACAGACCGCTCATACATATAATGATCTTTCGATATTTTTGATAAAATATAATAAGCTGAATCCGCATCCATAAGTTCGTCTATCGTTTCATTGATCACCAATGTGTTTTGGGTAGCATCAATATGATGTATTTGATTCACTTCCTTCATTGTATCTTTCAAATACACATAAACCAACGTCTTGTAATATTCTGTATCCTCTCCTTTTTCAAAATAAAAACCCACATTCTGGCTGTCATATAATAATACAGAATCTAAAGTAACAGGCGATAACACTGAAGCCTCTGCTGTAAGAAAAATAGAATCTTTGTAATCAATGGAGAGCGAGAGTGTTCCTTCTTCAAAGGAGATATCATCATCAGAAACGTAATTGATAAAACGGTTATCTGCGCTTCTAGTATAAGTTAAGTTTTTCAGTGCATATTCTTGTTCGTTGTTCGAAACAAAAACATCCGCGTACCACACCGGTTTTACGATCAGTTCATCTGTCAGAAGGATATTATTAATTACTGTAATTTCTATTTTTCTATTGTCTGTCAGATAAGCCTCGACCGAGAAAAAACGTTCACTGTTAGACGGAATATTTATCCATTCCTCCTCAGCACTGCACCCCAAAAGAAGTAACAGCACTATCCATATATTTAATTTCATAATTGATAAGTGATTTTAAAAGATGGCAGAAATGGTATTAATGCTTTTTTCCTCCCTTGTATAAGGGACGGTTCGTTTTCTCTGGTGACTTTCTCAAAAGAAACAAAATAGGCATTTTTATTATTATAGACATTGAAGATACTTAATGTCAGGTGTAATTGATTGGAACGTACTGGAATCAAATAATTAGCACTTACATCCATCCTATGGCTTGCCGGCAATTCAAAATTGTTCCTTTCTTGATAAACTGGAATGACCGTTGTACCCGTCTGATTTGAAGGAGTTGATAAGATAAATGATGTTGGGATTGTAATTCTTTGTCCAGTGGAATAATACCAATTACAATTGAAAGAAAGTCTTTGCGTGAGCTTTTTGTTGACAGCAAAGGTAAACTGATGCTTTGGAGAATAAGCGTTTTGATAAGGTGCTCCATTATAAAGCTCCGGGTTACTTCTTTCTGCATCAAGATAAGTATAAGATGCTCTCAATGGAAGATTGAAAAAAGAAGAATTCAACTCAATTTCCCCTCCTTTGATGTGCTCAATTCCTTGGGTAATCTGCTCATTATCCCAATCGTTATACAAATACTCAGCCCCATCTTTATAATCAATCACATTCTTTTTATAGGTATAAAAAATGCCCGCCGTTAATTTCACCTCCGGTAAAAGAGTGACACTATAATCTAACTGAAGGTTATCTGATGACAAAGGGGCAATATTTTCATTGGTCCAATCCCACATATCAATTGGCATATCAAAACCGATATAAGGCAGATAATGAATGTTCTGAAAACTCTTAGTATAAGATAGATTGATGAGGTGATTTTCTGTCGTAAAATTAAAAGATAATCGAGGAGCTAGCTGTAAGTCCTGAAATTGATCTCTGGTATAATAATTCAAATTTACACCTCCATCCACATTCAAAAGCGAGCTTATTTGATAGTAAAAATGTGTTGAAAAATTGTGTTGATGTACAGATGAAATATCATTTTCAAACTCCCTTTTTTTACTAGAAGGCAATTCCCAGTAGTTCTTTACTTTCCCCCTCACTTGTTGATATTCTATTGCAGATTCTATTTTCAAATTCTCATTAATATCTCTGAAGAATTTTGTCCCAGCTATATAACTATTCAAATCATTATCTGCTGAAGTTTTATCATTATCTGCTTCATGAGAATGCTGAAAACTAAACTGATTTGCATTCAATCCGGCATAAAACTCAAACACTCCGAACTTGGTTAATTTAAGGTAATTCATCGCTACAGTCTGAGCAAACCATTCACTATTTATCAAGTTCTTGTTAAGAGTTGATTTTATATTATCATAAGATGAAATATAAGTGAGATTTAGTTTATCATTTTTATTGAGCTTTTTAACGGCATTGACACTAAAATCATCAAAGGTGTAAATTGGAATCAAGTCTTCATTCTGTATATCATTATAATAACCGCCTATCCAATCTAAGTACGCTCTACGATAACCAACATCTATTTTTGTACTTTCATTGATTCTTACTTTCGAATAGATTTCAGAACTCAATGTCCCCAACCCTAATTTCAAAGATGTTTTTTCAGGAATTTGATCATCCACATCTACGGTAAGGAAGCTCATTATTCCATTGTACATTGAGGAGGGAAAATACCCCTTATGAAAAGCTATTTTTCCTAATAGATCCTCTTGATAGTTGCTTGCTAAACCAAAAAGGTGATTGGAAGAATACTGAGGTATATTATTGAACAAAACCCTGCTTTCTCCTCTGTGAGAACCTCTTACATATAAGCCAGACTGTGTATCATTGGTCACTGTCACTCCAGGAAGTACTTGAAGATTGCGTTCTAAATTAAAGGAAGATAGAAAAGAGGGAGAGAGATTCACAATTTCATTTCTTGTGAACTGTATGGCTTTTTGTTCTTCTATTGCTTTACCTTCTATTGCCACCACTTCCAAAGTATCCGTCTTCGAAATAAGATATACTGTGGAATCAGAAGAAAGTAAAATAGGCAAAGTTTTATAATCCCAATGGGTAAGAAATAAAGTATCTCTCAAAATAGAAGAATCTAATATCAATATTCCATTTGGATCACTTTCTCCTATTAATTTTTGGCTGTAAGATATCGCTGTTACATGCTGAATGGGCTGTAAGTTTTTTTTGTCTTTTATGATCACTTTCGTCTGTCCCGCAATAAAATGAACATAAAAGAGGAATAAGATTGTAATCGGGAAGAAACGCATTCAGATAAAAAAATACAGAGAGAGCATGTCCTACTCTCTCTGTAAAATGAAAAATATAAATTATTTTGGTGATGGCTATTTTAGGTTGATCTAGCTACATCCGTTACTAAAATTACCACATTTATAGTAATGTTTTTC
>NZ_JABANE010000419.1 GCF_012844305.1 Flammeovirga aprica JL-4 | reverse complement strand
GGTCTATCAGGTAGCGGTCATCCAGCTCTGTCCAGCGGAGGGACTTAACGTGGAGACCACACGGGCCAAGCCCTAACTTAAAGAGCGTCTTGGAGTGGGTACCGTCTGGCAACACTGCGGTGAACTTAACGTGAATCAGGTCGGAGACCATCATCAGCTCGTCTTGTGCTTCCTTCAGCTGCTTGCGCAGGAACTTCATGCGGTCCCGCTGGTGCGCTCGGAGTTCATTCACGTCTCGCACCTTCTGTTTCTCGCTCTCAAGTTCGCCCTCTAACCAGCGCACCTGTCTACCAAGAGACTCGGACCTGTCTGCCAGTCGTATCACCTTGGCTGACTCATTGTTAAGATGAGAGCTTACCTCCTGCACCTTACGCTCCAAGCGTTCCCCATCTCGTATCGCATTACGCATGGTGATAATGAAGAGTGCTGTGATGATGCTTAACAAGATGGTTACAACGATTGAGTAAGTCATAGCGTGCCTCTTTAAGTATTCTTTAAGTTAAGACTTTAAGTAATGGAACCCTCGGTCGTTCGAAGGTTCCCTATAGT
>NZ_JABANE010000418.1 GCF_012844305.1 Flammeovirga aprica JL-4 | reverse complement strand
CATTAATAAAGTAAATCAAGTATGGGCAACCGATATCACCTACATTCCAATGGAAAAGGGTTTTATGTATTTAATGGCTGTAATTGATATACACAGCCGTTACATTGTAGGCTGGTCTCTTTCCAATACAATGGAAGCGGAATGGTGCAAAGAGACGATACAGGAGTGTATAGAAGAGCATGGAGCACCGGAGATTGTCAATACAGATCAAGGGGCACAATTTACAAGTGATGTATTTACAGAGTACTTGACTAGTCAAGGTGTAACCATCAGTATGGATGGTAAAGGAAGAGCAACTGATAATATATTTATAGAGCGTTTCTGGCGAAGTTTGAAATATGAGAAAATATATAAACATTCTTATAGTAATGGTCACCAGTTAGCTTTAGGTATAATAGAATATATGTCTTACTATAATCACGAAAGACGACATAGTTCAATTGATAATCAAAAACCTTTCTATATCTTTGATACGGGTCGCCGAGACACAAGCTCAAAACCAAAAGAAAAACCACATTCTATGAGTTGTAAAGGCCAAGATGAATGGTCTG
>NZ_JABANE010000417.1 GCF_012844305.1 Flammeovirga aprica JL-4 | reverse complement strand
CCCTGAAAGCGGCGGAGCTGCTGGTCCGCGAAGGGTTCGTGGTGCTGCCCTACTGCGGCGCCGATCCGGTGCTGTGTAAACGACTGGAAGAGGTGGGCTGCGCGGCGGTGATGCCGCTGGGTGCGCCGATCGGCTCCAATCAGGGGCTGGAAACCAAAGCCATGCTGGAGATTATTATCGAGCAGGCGACGGTCCCGGTGGTGGTCGACGCCGGGATCGGCGTCCCGAGCCATGCGGCGCAGGCGCTGGAGATGGGCGCGGACGCGGTGCTGGTCAATACCGCCATTGCCGTCGCCGACGACCCCGTGGCCATGGCCCGCGCCTTCCGTATGGCGATCGATGCCGGATTACTGGCGCGTCAGGCCGGACCGGGGGCACGCAGTACGCAGGCGCAGGCCACCAGCCCGCTCACCGGATTCCTGGAGGCGCTGGCATGAAAACCTTTAGCGATCGCTGGCGGCAGCTGGAGTGGGACGATATCCGCCTGCGCATCAACAGCAAAACCGCCGCCGACGTCGAACGGGCGCTGGCGGCCAAACAGCTCACCCGCGA
>NZ_JABANE010000416.1 GCF_012844305.1 Flammeovirga aprica JL-4 | reverse complement strand
GTGAGGATTTCCACGCCACTGAGAGAGCCGCAGGCGGCAAGCCAGCCGGGTACGGTTTCGGGGGCGACGGGCGCCATATCAACAGTGTCGGGCCAGCCAGCCTGGCGCAGCATCCGGTCGCCGTGACGCAGAATAAGCGTGTTAAGGGTTTCTTTTTTCATCATTATCGTCTCTGTCCGGGTTATATCACCCCGCCGCGTGGCGGGGCGATCTGCTGTCAGCTTTTCAGTAATGCCCGCACTTTTGCTGTATCCGCCAGGCGGCGCATTACGCTTTCCGGCACCGGGAGATTGCGATCCCGTGCGGTCCATTCCCTGTCCCACAATGCCTGTTCGGCGGTAATCAGCAGGGTTTCAAGCAGGTCAACCGGCACAGTCACCCTCTGCCCGTTCTCTTTCACCTGGTCTATCAGTGCCATCACCAGGCCGGCTGACACGCCCGACTCAAGCCGTTGTTCTTCCGGTATAGTGTCCATGCGTTCCAGTACTGCCCTTACGTCATGTTCTGAAAAGGAATATTCCATCCCGTCAGCCAGTGCTTCAATATCCGCCGGGGTC
>NZ_JABANE010000415.1 GCF_012844305.1 Flammeovirga aprica JL-4 | reverse complement strand
GTCAGCGTTCCAACGCAGGGAATACTCAGCAAGCGCTGTCCAACCTCATCTTCGTCCAACTTTCGTTTCAACTGAGATTCCAGATCTTTAATCTGCTCAACAAGATAGTGATAATGCTGTTGTAATTTCAGCAGTAACTGGCTGAGATAAAGAGGCAAACTACTGTCCTCAAGAAGGGTACTCAGTCGACTAATAACGGCAGCACCTCGCGGAACGCTGATACCAAATTCCAGCAGAAAAGCATGCATCTGATTAGTTGTTTTCACCTTATCCTGAACCAGGGATTCACGGACACGATGCAGAGCTCGCATTGCCTGCTGAGATTCGGTTCTGGGCTGCACGAAACGCATAGATGGACGTGATGCTGCTTCACAGATAGCTTCAGCATCAACGAAGTCATTTTTGTTGCTTTTAACGAATGGGCGGACAAATTGCGGTGATATCAGCTTTGGAAAATGCCCTAACTCTTCCAGCTTGCGTGCCATAAAGTGAGAACCGCCACAGGCTTCCATCGCGATGGTTGTTGCCGGGCATGTCGCCAGAAATTCGATTAGCTTTGG
>NZ_JABANE010000414.1 GCF_012844305.1 Flammeovirga aprica JL-4 | reverse complement strand
GCAGGGATGTTCGATGTGTCGCATATGACCATCGTCGATTTCCACGGCAGCCGGATCCGCGAGTTCTTGCGCTATTTGCTGGCCAACGATGTGGCGAAGCTCACCACCCCAGGCAAAGCGCTCTACACCGGCATGCTGACCGCCTCCGCCGGCGTCATCGACGACCTGATTGTCTATTTCCTTTCTGAAGATTATTTCCGCCTCGTTGTTAACTCCGCCACCCGCGAAAAAGACCTCGCCTGGATCTCCGAACAAGCTGAACCTTACGGCCTTGAAATTACCGTTCGCGACGATCTGTCGCTGATCGCGGTGCAGGGCCCCCAGGCGAAAGCGAAGGCGGCGACGCTGTTTACCGACGCTCAGCGTCAGGCCGTGGAAGGCATGAAGCCGTTCTTCGGCGTGCAGGCCGGCGACCTGTTTATCGCCACCACCGGCTATACCGGCGAAGCGGGTTATGAAATTGCGATGCCGAACGAGCAGGCGGCTGATTTCTGGCGCGGTCTGCTGGACGCTGGCGTTAAGCCGTGCGGTCTTGGGGCGCGCGACACCCTGCGCCTGGA
>NZ_JABANE010000413.1 GCF_012844305.1 Flammeovirga aprica JL-4 | reverse complement strand
GCGGGGACAGCCTGATGACCCGCTATCCTCACCAGCTTTCCGGCGGCATGCTGCAGCGGGTGATGATCGCCATGGCGCTGAGCTGTCGGCCCAAACTGCTGATCGCCGACGAACCCACCACCGCTCTCGACGTGACCGTGCAGACGCAGATCCTACGCTTGCTGCGGGATCGGGCCCGGGCCAGCCAGATGGCGATGATGCTGATTACCCACGACCTGGGGGTGATCGCGCAGATGGCCGAGCAGGTGGTGGTGATGTATGCCGGACGAATTGTGGAACAAGGCGCCACCGCGGAAGTGCTACGGCATCCTCAGCATCCCTACACGCGGGGGCTGATCGCCTCCCGACCGGTGCCCGGTGAGCGGCGTCGGCGGCTGTACTCAATTCCCGGCCAGGTGCCGGATCTGGCCGCCCTGCCGGCGGGCTGCGCCTTTGCCGGGCGCTGCGAGCGGGCGACGGCGCGCTGCCGGGAGGCGATTCCGCCGCTGCTCGGCGACCGCCAACGTGCCGCCTGCTTTTATAGCGAATTTGCGGAGGTGACAGCATGAGCGAACGCTATGTCAT
>NZ_JABANE010000412.1 GCF_012844305.1 Flammeovirga aprica JL-4 | reverse complement strand
TTAAGCCAAATAACAGAAAACCGCCTATATCGAAGCGTCGGCGCGGCGTTGTGAAATTTGGCATGTATTTACGGGCGTACAGAATGCCAATTACGCCGATCGGAATGTTTATCAGGAAAATCCAATGCCAGCTGGCCCAGGTAACAAATACCCCGCCGAGTACCGGGCCCAGAATCGGCCCCACCAATCCCGGCATGGTGACAAAGTTCAGGACCGGCAACAGTTCGCTGCGGGGGTAGGCACGCAGCAGGGCCAGCCTCGCCACCGGCATCATCATCGCCCCACCGATCCCCTGAATTACGCGAAAAATGACCAGTTCCGTTAAGGAACTGGAGAGGGCGCAGGCGAGGGAACCGAGGGTGAACAGGCTAACGGCGATGATAAAGACCCGGCGCGTGCCGAAGCGATCGGCCAGCCAGCCGCTGACCGGGATCAGCATCGCCACCGTCAGCGTATAGCTGATAATGGCCGACTGCATCGCTAAGGGAGAACGATTAAGACTGTGGGCGATAGCCGGGAGGGCGGTGTTAAGAATGGTGGCATCCAGCGCCTGCATAAAGAAGGCC
>NZ_JABANE010000411.1 GCF_012844305.1 Flammeovirga aprica JL-4 | reverse complement strand
TGTCTTCGGCGGCATCGCCGCGCCGCTGGCGGGTCTCGGCGGCGAAACAATGCTGAAAATGAGCCTCGCGATGGCCATCTGCTACCTGCTGGCGCTGCTGCTGGGCCTCAGCAAACCGCGCGACGCACGCTAATCTCCTGCTGCGGTAATAAAATATTCCAGATTTATTACCGCACTATTTCCCGCCATACCTACCATTCTCCTATTATTCTCCACGTACTAATCGTGATACTCTTCACAGGCAAGGAATAAATAATTCCTTATACTGCGCGCCACTGAGAATAACGAGGTTTCTATGAGTATCGACCTGAGCAAACTGCTGACCGAGCGACGTAACGCCAACAGCGCCAACATTGACACCCTCTCCACCCTCGAGATGCTGACGGTGATAAACCAGGAAGACCAGCAGGTAGCCCAGGCGATAACGCCCTATCTGCCGCAGATTGCCGAGGTGGTGGATAAGGTCGCGGCAGCGCTGCAGGCCGGTGGCCGCTTGATTTACATTGGCGCGGGTACCTCAGGGCGTCTGGGGATCCTCGATGCCAGCGAATGCCCACCGACCTTCGGCACCCGCCC
>NZ_JABANE010000410.1 GCF_012844305.1 Flammeovirga aprica JL-4 | reverse complement strand
TACAAATGAGCGCACCCGCTGACTGAAGCAACGTGTTGAGCGCGGCATGTGGTGACCGCACGTGTACCGTTCTTCCATCCAGTCCCTTAATCCAGCGCCGTTTCCACTTGACCTTCTGTTCTCCGGCAACCCATCTGGATGACTCGACGAGGGTCTGCTGGATTCCTTCTCGAAGGGCTGCGATTGCTGGGGTATTCTCAAGGAATTTCTTCTTGAGTTCCTTTCCGCGTTCCTTACCTGCTCCAACGATTTGTCCAATCTTCTCATCTCCTGCTCCGTAAAGGAACCCGTAGATAAATGTCTTCGCGTTGTCACGAGTCGGAAGCTCAGCGGCCTGTTGATTAACTGTGTGAATGTCACCATTAAGGATAACGTCCGCGTAATCTCCATTATCGTACTTGGACATAAAGTGGGCGAGACATCGCAATTCCAGACCGGAGGCATCGATACCTGCTTGAACCCAAGGTCTTCCAGTAATGCCATCAAGGTGGTGTTCAGCTCCGAATGCTGCTCGGCAAGGTTCACCATAAGGAGAACGGACTCCGGGAACCTGTCCGAGGTTAGGAAAACTGTGAGTG
>NZ_JABANE010000041.1 GCF_012844305.1 Flammeovirga aprica JL-4 | reverse complement strand
GAAAAACATTACTATAAATGTGGTAATTTTAGTAACGGATGTAGCTAGATCAACCTAAAATAGCCATCACCATATTTTGCATTAAATTTTGGAGAGTATAAAATAAAAACCTTTCCCAATTCAAATATTAGGAAAGGTTTCTTTTATATCCTCAAAAAAGTGTTCACAGGTTACTTCTTATTGTCTGCAGGCAACTTAATCGCCACCCTTAATTTAGCACTTCTCGCTCTTCTATTTCTAGCAATTTCCTCTTCAGAAGCAGTGATAGGCTTACTTTTCAAAGGCTTCAATGGGCGTAAAAGATTACCATAGAAATCTTTGTTCATTTCCCCTTCAAAATTACCCGTTTTGAAAAAGTTCTTTACTAAGCGATCTTCTAAAGAATGGTAAGATTCAATTACAAAGTAACCGCCTTCTTCTAACACTTCAGCACCTTGCTCGATCATTTCTTTAAGCGTCACCAATTCCTCGTTGACCTCAATTCTGATCGCTTGGAAAACTTGAGCATAGAAGCGATTTTCTTTCCCTCTTGGTGCCATTGGCTTTAAAGCATCCATCAACTGTTGCGTTGTCTCAATTTCTCCAGCCGAACGAGCATGAACAATCAAGCTTGCCGCTTTGTGTGGTTGATTTAATTCTCCGTAAAGCTTGAACATTTTTCGAAGCTCAATCTCTTCATAATCGTTGATAACTTCTTTAGCACTTAAAGCACCGCTTTGAGCCATACGCATATCCAAAGGAGCGTCACCTCTTGTAGAAAAACCTCTCGAAGTTTCGTCGATTTGATGAGATGAGATACCAAGATCTCCTAAAATTCCAGCAACTTGCTTGATACCGTTCAACCTCAAATACCTTTTCAAGTATCTGAAATTAGCAGCACAGAAAATCAGACGGTCATCATTTATTGCCTCTGCATTTTTCTTAGCATCAGGGTCCTGATCAAAAACCACTAATTTTCCCGTAGTCAAACGGCTTAATATTTCTTTTGTGTGTCCTCCGCCACCGAAAGTAACATCAACATAAGTTTTAGTAGGGTCAATGTGTAAACCGTCTACACACTCTTGCAGCATTACTGGAACGTGATAATCACTCATATTTTTTTAGAACTCGTTTTTTAAATCGTCTTCACCCTCTAAAGGGAGAATAATAGAAAATTCTGTATAAGAATCTTCATCCGAACTATCGTTTTTATATTTTGAAGAAACCATAATTTCACCACCGTGTTTTTTTATGATTCCATAAGAGATCGATAAACCAAGACCTGTCCCTTCACCCACTTCTTTGGTAGTGAAGAAAGGATCGAAGATTTTATCAATAATGGCTTGAGGCATTCCCTCACCATTATCTCTTACTTTTATATTGACAAACTCATCTCCTTCAGTAAAAGAGGATGAAACTAGGATTTTGCCAGTGTCTTCATTTACCGCTTGAATCGCGTTATTGATGATGTTCATAAACACTTGATTCAACCTGCCTGGCAAACATTTTATTTCAGGTAAATCGTCTTGAAGATCCACCTCCACTTCAACATCCTTTTTCTTTGCCTTATTATTTAGAATTGTGATCGTGGATTGAATTCCCTCATTGATGTTGGCACATTTGAAAGTATCTTCATCTAGCCTTGAGAATGTTCTCAATCCCAATACAATTTCCTTCGTTCGTAGCGCACCTTCCTCAATACCATTAATCAACTCCTTGATTTCTTCCGTAATGACAGAAACCTCAATCTCCTCAGCCAATTCATTGATTTCTTTTACTCTCTGTTGGAAAGCTTCTTTACTTTCAAACTCTTTGGTCAGATCATTACAGTTTTCCAAAAGACGGATCAAATCATCAATATCATCTTTCAGAGGCTGTACGTTCGAACTTACAAAGTTAATAGGGTTGTTGATTTCATGTGCAATACCGGCTGTTAACTGACCTAAAGAAGCCATTTTTTCTGAGTTGATCAGCTGAACTTGTGCTGATTTCAGTTCCTGCATTGCTTCTTCCAGCCTTTGATTGGTAAACATCAAACTTTCAGACTGTTGACGGAGTTCTTCTTCAGAAGTTTGAATTTCATGATAAGCTTCTATGATTTTCTTCCTGTCATTCTCACGATCATCCAACATTTTATTGGCTAAAGTGGCCAATTGATCAAACTCAGCATAGGCCAAACGGTCTTTGTTGATTTTGACATGTTCTTTAGAAGCCTCGTCAAAGAAATTAGAAAACTCCTCAATATTATTTGTGATTCCTGTAGCCACCTTTCTTAATCTCCACCAAAGAATTGCTATTAATAAAGTGGATAACGATAGAATTCTAAAAAGTTCAGTAGTCAGTTCAGTGATCAGCAAACTTCTTTTAGCCGCAATCTGATCATCCAATTCATCAAGGTAAACACCGGCCCCAATGGTCCAGTCCCATTCCTTAAAATAAATCACATAAGAGAATTTCCTAGTGATATCATCAGATTTAGGTTTTTTATAATCGTAATAATAAAAACCGCCTTTTTTGTCTGTATTCATTAAGATAAAAGGAAGATCTTTAAAATAAGTAGTGTCACCATTTTCATCAGTAATAGGCAAACTTGTCAGCTGTTCATCTGTCAACTGATAAGCCTCCTCGAAATATTTCCAGTCCATCAACAAAGGGTTTCCTCTTTTGTTGACAAACAAATAACCATCTTTTCCAAAATGAATAGATGACATACGTTCCAATGCTTGAATCTGCATATCTTTCGTTACATCATCCATATACTCTCCAGTGCCAATGACTAAACCCAAAGGCTCAAAATACCTTAAATAGGAAGTTTTAGGAAACTGTTTTTGACCTTTCTGTTCCGGTTTGATCCAGTAATATTGAAAAAAGCCTTTTCCTTTTGTTTTGGCAATTTCCATTTCTTTTTTAATGAAATAATCTCCTTTTGCATCTTGAAGGTCCATAATAGATTCACCTTCAGATTCAGGAGAAGACGCATTCATTACACTATAACCGTCTATGTGATCAATGAAATAATATCCTCTATTATTATTAAAGCGAATAGGTCGTAAAGAATCTTTTATCAGGTCTATAATTTGTTTTTCGGAGAGTCTGCCCTTATTTCTTTTGTAGATATTGTCAACAATTTGAAAAGCTTCATCCACTCTGTTCACCAGATTTTCTTTCAGCCTTTTTTCAGTATTTCGTTCTAGGTATTGAATGTATTTAAAAGCATTTTCTACTTCGTTTACGGTTACATTTTTCTGTTTGCTCGTAAACTCAGTTTCTAATTGATTGACATCGATTTTGTAATCACGGAGCTCTTTGATAGACCAAATCCCAACCAGAAAAGTAATGGCAATTACTGACAAGGTCATGACCGGAATGAAAGTAGCTTCAGATACTCTTTCTTTCTTTTCTTTATGTGTATTATTTTGCTCGAAGAGCTTCATGCTATTTCAGTTAAATTACAGAAGTCAGTGATAAAAAATCAATTAATTTGCCACTAACTGTTTTCACAGGTTAATGACACAAAAATATCTGTTTTTCCCGTAATATTGATATATAAAGTAGAGTTTAAAGTAAAAAAATAAGAGTATTTAAGCCAAGAAGATATTATTAAAAAATCACTCGCTAATTCTTAAGGTTATTAAATGACTAACATCTCTTTAATTAAATAGGTTGTTATGCAAGTATTTATCTGATATTTTTGCAGAACTTATTTTGCTCGAATACCATTTTTATGGAATTGAAAAGTAAAATATAGTATTCTCATTAATAAGAAATTTAAAGAAGTAATCTCTTGAAAACCAAGACACTTAAAGAAAATAAAGTCAACATTATTACACTCGGATGTTCTAAGAATATTGTAGACTCAGAGGTAATTATGACTCAGTTAAAAGGAAACGGCATTGACGTAGTACATGAAGCGGAAGATGATAAATTCAATATTGTATTGATCAACACTTGCGGATTTATCGGTCATGCTAAAACTGAATCTGTAGAAACTATTCTTCGTTATGCTGATGCTAAGAAAGAAGGTTTGGTAGATAAAGTGTATGTTTCTGGCTGTCTGTCAGAAAGATATAAAGAAGATTTGGTACAGGAAATTCCTGAAGTAGATGCTTTCTTTGGTACGCGTGAAGTACCGAATTTATTGAGAGCATTGAATGCAGATTATAAAAAAGAACTTCTTGGAGAGCGTTTGTTGACTACAGATAAGCACTTTGGATACCTGAAAATTGCGGAAGGTTGTGACAGACCATGTTCTTTCTGTGCCATCCCATTGATGAGAGGAAAGCACGTTTCAGTGCCGATAGAGGATTTGGTGAAGCAGGCTGAAGATATGGTAGCTAAAGGCGTGAAGGAATTGCTTTTGATTGCTCAAGATTTGACTTACTATGGATTGGACATCTATAAAAAGAGAAGATTGGCTGATCTTTTAAGAGCACTTTCTGATGTTGAAGGTCTAGAGTGGATCCGTCTGCACTATGCTTATCCAACTGGTTTCCCTATGGATGTGCTTGATGTTATGGCAGAGAGGGATAATATTGCTAATTACTTGGATATTCCATTACAGCACGGTTCAACAGAGATGTTGAAAAGAATGAGAAGAGGTACAACGAGAGAGAAGCAAGAGGAATTGATCAACAAGATCAGAGAAAGAGTACCGGGTATTGCTATCCGTACTACTTTGATTACAGGTCACCCAGGTGAAACAGAAGAGGAGTACAATGAAATGTATGATTTCGTAGAAAGAATGCAGTTCGAAAGAGTAGGGGTATTCACTTATTCTCATGAAGAAGATACGCATGCTGGCGATGATATGGAAGATGATGTGCCGGAAGAGGTGAAACAAGACCGTGCAGATGAGATTATGCAACTTCAAGAGGAAATTTCTGATGCATTAAACCAGAAGAAAGTAGGTAAAGTATACAAAGTATTATTTGACAAAATTGAAGGAGGTTATTTTGTTGGTAGAACAGAATTTGACTCACCTGAAGTAGATAATGAGGTTTTGGTACCTGTATCTGAAGAAAACCATGTTCGTTTAGGAGACTTTGCAAATGTTAAAATCACAAGTGCTGAGCCTTTCGACTTATACGGTGAAGTTGTTAAATAATAAGTTAAAAAATACTAGCTATCTGATATATCAAAAGCATTTATTAAAAAAGATTTGAAAAATTGCTTAGAAACTATTAGAATAGTTGAATAAATACGGAAAGACATGAAAAATCACTTTAGAGTATATTTTTCATGTCTTTCGTTGTAAAGAAAGTAACTTGTAAGATTTTTTAACATTAAAAATATATGAATACGATTTTAACGCTACTAATCGTCTTAAATATATTTTCTGACCATAATGGAATAGGAAGAATAGCGGAAGAGAACAAACATAAATCCGTCGCTTCTGAAGCTTTTCAAGCCAAAGATTATAAATCGGCTATTGAAGCTTATTCTTATTTAGTCGATTCTATGAATGTACAAGATGAAGCGGCTATGCTTGGATTGGCACATTCGTACTTCCTTTCTGAGGACATGGAAAATGCTTTGCAAAGATATGTTAGACTTCAGAATGCAGAAGATAAGAAGATAGCTTCTACTGCTAATCAACAGTTGGGGATTTTAAAATCTCAAGAGCAGAAAATTGATGAAGCTTTAGAATTTATGAAGCAAGCGATAAAGCTCGATCCTGAAAATGTTGCAGCTCGATATAATTACGAATTATTGCTGAAACAGAAAAAAGAACAGGAAGAGCAGGAACAACAAAATCAGGATCAGAATCAAGATAACCAAGATCAAAACCAAGATAATAAGGAAAATCAAGATAAGGATCAGAAGGATAAAAACGAAGATAACAAAGATCAGGAGGGAGACGACAGCGAGGAGAATAAAGATCAAAACGAAGAAGGCGATAAGCAAGACAATAAAGATCAGAAAGACTCTAAGCAAGGAAAAGACGGAGAACAGGAGGAGAATAATGAGCAAGAGGGTGAACAAGGTGAGGAGACTGAAGAGGAGCGAAAGGAGCGTGAGAAGGCTGAGGAAAAAGCTAACTTCGATAACCGTATGGAGGAAATAAAAATGCCTGCCTCTCAAGCCCAAATGATCTTGGATGCATTGAAAAACAAGGAAGTACAATACTTCCAACAACAAAAGAAAAAATCGAAAAAACAGGATAGAAATAAGCCAGATTGGTAAACCTTCTTTTCTGAAATTTTGAATTATAAAATGAAAAGAGAGCTCAATGGAATGAAGTTGAGCTCTCTTTTTTTGTACCCGAGAAAGAGGTGTTTGTTAATATCTGAAGTTTTTGTATAACCATTTCTAGGTATTTTAAGGCGTGTGCAGGTGGTTATTGGCTGGTATTTTTTGATTTTTCATTTCAAATTTAAATGTTTGTGATATCAGTATTGCTCCTCTTCTATAAAGAATAACTTTTTTAAGTATCTAGTTCATTTTACCCGATTAGATTTTTTATGTAGAACTTATGGAATGGGTGATTTTCTATTACTGATCTACTAATAAACTTTTTCTTCTTTTTGAGAATTTAAGTACCTGACAGAAAAGACAAAATTCTTTACTCTTTTACCCCCTTTCATACAGAATAAGAGAGTGGGGCTGAAATAATTTTCAGGCGATGTGTTGTGCTTTTCAATCCGAAAGTTATTAGTGACTTATTTATTAAAACTTCAATTTTATTCATTATGAAAAACAATTTTTTGAGAGCTGCTTTTATCTTCATTATGCCTCTACTTTTTACAGCATGTTTTGAAACAGATGACGAAGAGATCAACCCAGACAATACTTCAAATTCAGCTGGTGCTAGTATTTTAGTGAAAATGAGTACAACATCTTTAGCGTATGAATGTTTGAGTACTTATGACGATGGCTACGTAAATATCAGAGTCTTAAAGCCAAATGGCACTGAAGCACTAAATAAGCAGTATAAATTAAATGCTTACAGTTCAGCTGAAGGTGCTTATGAATTAACTGTGACTTTGACAAGCATTTATTCAACAGGGGATTGGACAATTGAATATTATGACAATTCAGGAAACCTAATGGAAACAGAAACTGAAAATATTTCTGAATCTGATGTAGAAAAAGAAAGAACAGGTAGTGTTCACGCGAGTATCTCTAAATCTGATGCTGGTTGCTAATGCACATTATATAAGAATCCCCTCGAAAAGTAATAATACTCTTCGAGGGGATTTTTGTATTAATGTATTTTAAAAAGGTTAGAGATGAATTGGAATTCGTTCCAATAGCCCTTTTCCATAAATCTTCTTCTGTTCTAATTCTTTGAGATGAACATACCCAATATGACAACCACAGGTGGTATTGGAGCAAAGACGTGGATATAATGCTTCTTCAAAATTTTCCTGGTAGATATTGCCAATTTTCTCTTTAATAAAGTGGCAAGAAGTCATATTTCCATCACCGTCTACCGAAAAAGAAGTTGATCCAGCATCACAGGCTTTCTCTTTGCTTTGATGGTATTGATTGTTCCAATGAAATAAAGGATCGACTTCCAAAAGTTGTTTCAAGTGATCACTATTATAATAGTCAGCCTCTCTTTTATAAGCATTTACCCATAAATAAACAGAAGAAGGCAATCGCTTTCTTAATTGAGAAATGATTTCTATATCCTCCTTTAGACCCACTGTGCCAATACTAAAACGTATCCCTTTTTCAACTAATGCCTCACATTTTTCTAAAAATGAATCTAATGACAGCTGACTAGGGTGATATGTGGTCCATAAAGCAAAACTGTCTTTATTGACTTCATCCACCCAATCTAATGAACAGGACAAATTCGTTTGAATTGCGACTCTATACACATTGGGCATATGACTTAGAGCAGTCATCGCCATCTGATAATAGTTTCGAATCAATCCTTCTCCCCACGGCGTAAAAAGAATACCGATTTTTTCCTTTCTGCCATTGACCCAATTTTGAAACTGTAAAAGTTGTTGTGCATCAATAGCCAATTCTTCTCTTGTATTTTTTGTTTTGGCGAAAGGGCAGTAGTGACAAGAATAATTACAGCTTGTCAGAGATCCTCTGTAAAGAATATTCCAAGTAGAATCCATTATACGAGTTCGAATTTTTGAATAGAAGCTTTGATAGCGTCAGAATACAACCATGGACCAATTACGTCTTCAAGTGTTCTTCCTTTAAGGTTGAGTTTTATGGAAGTAGAAGTAATATCTATCAATTGAAGTGCGTTCATTTCATCTATTTCTGATTTGAAATCTTCAAATACTGAAGAGTGAAAATAATTTTGGTATGCTTTGATGGAAAGCCCTGTTCCCTCACAAAATGATTTGATGAAATACCTTCTTTTTTCTTCTTCCAAGTTCAGTTGAATACCGTAATTGATCTTTTTGAAATCCTCTTTTGAAGAGGTGTTATAATGATTGATGATATTTTTGATGGAAGATCTACCAACAGCATAGTCACTACTATAATGTAATTTTTTGGTATAAGAGCGAGCCCCAACACCTAAACTCAGCATGGCATTTTCTTGTGATTTATAGTCTTTATGAGCAAATGAAGGAGCATCTTTTCGCTTAAATTGTCTCATTGTAACTTGTTCATAACCATTTTCCATCAGAAAATCTCTAGCCTGTAAATACAATTTCATTCTAAAATCATCCCATTCTTTTTCTTTCAGCCCCAACCCTGTTAGAGGTCTTACATACAAAGGATATAAAAATACTTCTTCAGGATTGACTTCGAGCATTTGATCCAGAGTATATTGCCAGCTTTCACTAGTTTGATTCTCCGTTCCATATATCAAATCCAAATTCAGTAACGGAAAATTAGCTTCTTTTAGGTCTCTAATTGCCCTTGTGACTTCTTCCACTTTTTGAGGCCTGCCCATTGCTTTTACTTCCTCTTCAATGAAGCTTTGAACTCCCATACTCACTCTGAAAAAACCATTTTCTTTTAAGAGTTGTATTTTGTCAGAAGTGATCGTTTTAGGCGAAACCTCAATAGCTGAATTGACAGTATGTGTATTAAGTGCTAGAGAAGAATTTAATGTAGATAAGACAACGTTCAATTCATCAGCAGAAAGGTAGCTAGGTGTTCCTCCTCCAAATGCAAAGTTAGCAAAATGTATATCCCCAAGCTCTTCCTTTATCGCTTTAACTTGTCGTGAAAAAGCACTGAGAAACGCTTGATGCATATCGCTTTTAGGGTTTGCAATTGTAAATAAATTGCAGAACCCACAGCGCATTTCACAAAAAGGAAGATGAAGATATAAAAATACATTACGCTTACTTTCTTCCTTCCATACATCCTTTAGTGTAAGTGGCTTATCAAAAGTTCTATATGCCATTTTATGGGGGTAAGAATAGGCATAAGAGTGATAATAGGATTGATTGATATATTCGTTTAAATTCATTTTTTGTTGATTAAAAATTCAGCATAAGGTACATTCCAAACTACTTCATGAGCCAAACGGTGCCCATGATACCCATCTTCTCCATAAGCTGTTCCGTGATCACCCATAAGTAAAAACAATGTAGGTCGATCCTTGAAGGCGTCCATTAAAATGTTCCATTGACTGTCCACGTATTCTAATGCTTTGGCATGTGATACAATAGAATCCTTTGTAGCACCTTTTTCATAAAAATAATTAGGCTGATGGATGGCTGAAATATTGATAAAAAGGAAAAGTCGGTTTTTCTGATGTTGTTGAACAATCTCTCTCGCTTTTTCAAATTGATATTTGGTTGAAAAGGGAGATGTTACACCAAGCCGATCTTCCCAGTGACTTTCATCAAACATGGAAGGAAAAACACGACTAAGCGCAGTTCTTTTATTGAAAAAGCCAACACCTCCAATACAAGCTGTATGATAATTTTTAGCTTTTAAGCCTTCAATAATAGAAGCTTCCTCAAAAGTAAATGTGTTAGAAAGTGACGTTTCACTTCCTGCAAACTGAGTTGCAAATAACCGTTCTTGCTTTGGCTCCTCAATAGGAGTTGGGAAGAAACCTGAAAAGATTGCATGATGTGAAGCATAAGTGAAACTTCCTGGAGCATGTCGTTTTTCCCACCCTGAAGCAGGTAAATATTTTTGGAGCTGAGGTAATTTCCCATTTTCAAAAAGCTGTTGACTGACATCGTACCTCAAAGTATCTAAGGTGATCAATACAATATCATAATCACCTACAATTTTATTGGCATTGATCATAAGTATAGTGCAATTTCTTGGATGTTTTTAATTTGAACACTAGCCATGGAAGCATCGATTTTCTTCTCGTTAAGATGAATTGTTGGCCACCCCAATTGATGAGCACCAACAATATCTTTATCGTAATCATCACCTATCATTACTATCTCATCAGGAGTATATCCATATTGCATCTGAATTAATTTGAAGAACATTGGATTCGGTTTTTCAAAACTATAATCTCCTGAAATGAATGTGGAAGAAGGAGGGAAGATTTTATACAAACCAGAATTTACTATTTTCTTCTGCTGATTATGATTCCCTCCATTTGTTAGTAATACAAGGTGATAGTGTTCTTTTAAAGCCATTAAAGTAGTGATGATTTCGGTATCAACTTTCTCTACAAAATCTCCTACAACATACTTTTTCTGGAACTCTTCAAATAATTTTTGATGCATAAATTCAGAGATCAACCACTGATAGAAAATCTCTCTTGATTTGTATCCTTTATTGTCAAACTCAAGAATTCTAGTCTTGTTTTCTGCCCAAATTTTAGGTTGATTGACAAATTCAAAAGCCTTTTCTAAATAAGTACTATAGGCTTTATTTCTGTCTATGAGTGTATTGTCTAAGTCGAAACAAAGACATTTAATGTTTTTAGGTAAGGACTTCATCGAAAATTGATTTAATAACAAAAGCCTGTTCTTCGTAAGTAGTACGGCCTTGAGGGTTAACAATTCTAGGTACTAAATCGCCAAAAGCGTTGACTTCAATAATTTTCACTTTATGATTGTTGGATTGAAGCATCAAATCCACACCTGCTATCATAGCCCCTTCAAAAGAACTTACTGCTTGAATTGCTGTTTGCTTCACTTCTTCCCACTTTTCAATCCCAATAAACTCTTTTAAAGCCTTCAAATTACCTCTTTCATTTCCCAGGTGTAAGTTGGTCATAGGAGAATTACTACAGCGCATCACTACATGCTCTACTTTTTGATTGATGACGACTAATCTCAAGTCAAAAACTTTATTGTCAAAAGTAGCTTTAGGTTCCCATTTCTCTACCAACAAGTTTTCTTTTGCCAGTTGATCTACAATTAGTCGTATTTTTTCTGTATCTCGATAAGTTCTGATCTTCAAAGAATTGTACAATTCAGAATTAGTATCGATTTCAACAGATGTTTTTAAAACTTCTCTACTTTTACTTCTTCTATAAGCCATTACCCCTGAAGAGGAAGATCCATGTACTAACTTGATGAAAACTTGATGTGTATTCTGTTCTGTCATCAGTTGCGATAAATCATCATAGTTTTTTACAGTGCCAAGAAATCTGGTTTTTGGAATACTGTTATTACTAAGGATTTGATGTGAAGCTTTTTTATCAAACATCTGAAGAATAGCTTGAGGTGTATTGATAAACCGAATATTTTTCTTCTGTTTGACACTATTTTCTATCCATTCTAATGCTTTTTTTAAACCTAAATAAGCCTGTCTTGAAAATTGAATTTTCCCTTTGTCATTCTTGAGGTTTTCAATTTCTAATTCACTGATCTGATGATAAGATTCTTTTTTTATCGCTTTAAGCCCCCATTTCAAAAGAGCTTTAAAAACGTCGAAGTTTTCTCCAAAAGAGTCAATTTTGATTACATCATGATCTTCAAGAATAGCATCAAAAAGTTGAGGCGTGGATAGAAAATCTATCCACGCTATTGTTTGGTAGTTTAGCCCAAAAGAATGCAATGCTTCTTGCATCATCTGAAGCCTGCGGTTTTCGGGATTTCCTAAAAGTATTACTTTCACAATAAGTTGTGTTATTCACTTACATCAACATAACGGTAAACTTCGTCACCGTATACTTCCGCTACTTTCTGTTCTCCCGTCTTCAATTCAATATGAGGGAATTTACCTTTTATTTGTTGGCCAATTTCTGTCGTTAGGAAATTGCTATTAAGGTTAAGATAACAGAGTTGTGGCATACACGGAGCGTCAAGCAGTGGCGCTGCATCTTTGTCCACTAAAGTTCCCATTGATAAGTCTAAGGACAGTATCGTTTTTTGTAATGGAGTTTTAGCAATAAGTTGAACAACATCTACGGCATTTTCAGCGTTTTGAAGGCCTAAGTGGAATAGAGAAGGAAATTTACCGTCTTCCAATAAAGGTGCAACATCTGTTTTTACATCACCACCAAAGCCGTAATCACTTGTACCTAGCCAAAGTTCTAGATGCTTTAGTTTAGGAAGATTAGCGTTGCTAATGTCGTGTAGAACATTTTTTGGTAAACCACCACTGTGCAGTACCAATGTTTCAAGGTTTTGGTGATTAATTTTACCTAGTTCCAAACCTTCACTTCCTCTGATTTGAAGCATTTTTAAGTTCGGGAAATGTGTAAAAATGGAATTGAGGTTGGTTTGTTGAATCCATGAAATTTCACATTCCTCATAATCCATATCACCAACAAAAATAGCCTCAAGTTGTTGTAGTTTCTCTTTTTCTTCAATTATCTTTTTGATAATACTATCACAGCTCGAGTCATAAGCACATGGCCATGCACCAATGCAAAGCCCTACTACATCCTTCAGTTTTGGGTCGTCTAGGAAAGCATCTATTAGGTCAATAAAGGTTTGTTCTTCTTCTTCCATATCTTCCATACCCAATCGGTATACACCCTCTGTTACTGTGATACCTTCATTTTCTGAGTATTGATGTACTTCTTTGTTGTAAAAAAAATCGGTTGCCATTTCTTATTTATTTTTTAAAGTTGCTTTCGTAATGATTTCATAAGATAAAAGTAGGAAGGAAGAACGTAAAGTGGGTACGTTTAAGTTTTTTTATAAAAAACGTAAGCAGATGAAAGTGTAAAAATAAAAAAAGCACCCATTCCTTTGGTGCTTTCTTCGGTTGTGATTTTGACTTAAGTTTTTAAAATTCTGGGCAATAAATAAACCCATAAAATAACAGCAGCTGGAACAAAAAGTAATTGAGATTTTTTTGAGGTGACTTTAAATGTATCGTCCAGTTTATGACTTCCCCAGAAATAAAAATAAAATCCAAAGAGAAGCCCACAGCTGAAATAAATTTTAAACAAGAGTAGGAATATAAGTACAGTTTGTTCTATAATGGTCATAGTTATTGGGTGATTGGGTGCAATACTTTAAGTTACAAATTAGCTTTCCTGCCAAATCTTTTATAATATAAAGTATTTTTATTCATAATTCAATTTCAAAAACGAATTATTAACCTTAGTTTATTCTTGTTGAACATTTTATTAAGAAATCTGTTTATCTTAGTTAACAAGTAACAAAGCAAAGTTATTTTGACTTTGAACTTCAAAAAATTAACTTCTCAAGCGCACTATGATAAAGATTCAAAGATTGAACATGGACAATTCATGGTACATTGAATTGGACTCACTCAAACTACTTGTTGACCCATGGCTCGAAGGAGCTGAAATAGATTATTTTTCTTGGTTTAATAAACAATGGCACCGTACTCCTCCATTAAAATATGAGGAAATACCGCCTTTTGATATAGTACTTATTACTCAAAAATATCCTGATCATTTTCACAGTAAAACTTTAAAACAACTTCAGCCACAAAAGGTAATGGGACCTGAAAGTATTCGCAGAAAAGTCAAAAGAGTACTTCCAAAAGCAGAATTTATACCTTTAAGTAAGAAAATAAAAAAACAAGCTGTGGAAGGAGTTACTTTTCATTTCTTACCTACAAAAAGGTGGTTAGATCCTATTTATGATGCATTTCTGATTGATGATGGTAATGAAAGCATTTGCTTAGCAACACATGGTTTCGACATCAACTATAAATACATAAAAGCACTAGGGGAATTCAGTCCGGTCACTTTGCTGATGACTCCTTTTAATTTTTATCAATTGCCCGCTTTTTTAGGAGGAGTTGTATCACCTGGTTTAGAGGGCGTAAGGAAACTAACAGAAGAGTTTAAACCCGCATGTGTAGTCCCTACTCATGATGAAGACAAACACGTAAGAGGTTTAGTTTCAAAATTTGCAACAATCATTAGATCTATGTCTAAGAAAGAATTGAGAAAACTACCTTGGCTAGAAGAAACTTATCAGCCCTTAAATCATTATCACCTTACAAAAATATCATGAACAAAAAACAGCAAGCACTTTTTGAAATTACAGTAATCTACCTGATTGTCGGAGCAGTAGGTTATTTTACTTATCAATATGCAGATTATGAATCACTGACCCTCCGTTTCTTAGTGGCAGACCTTGCTATGACTGTTGTGACATTTGCATTTTCAGTCATAAAGAAAAATAGCAGTGTTTATGATGCCTATTGGAGTGTTATCCCTTTTTATTTTATACTCCAGTATTTTTATTTATTTGATGGTTTTCAATGGAGCGTTCCTCAATGGATTTGTGCGTTTGTCATTTCTTTTTGGTCATGGAGGTTGACCTTAAGCTGGGGGAGAGGATGGCCAGGTTGGCACCACGAAGATTTCAGGTATTCTAATTTTAGAGTGCAATTTAAAGCATTTTTTCAGCCGATTAATTTTCTAGCCATTCACCTTTATCCTACATGTATTGTGTTTTTAAGTATTTGGGGAATTGAGTGGGTGTATGCCGGAGGAGAATTAAGCAATGTATGGTTATTTGCTCTGGGAGCTCTCTTCTGTTTTGTAGGTACATTGTTTGAATATTTCGCAGATAATGAACTAGATAAATTCAGAAAAAGGCAGAATAAACAAAAAACAGATATTTTAAGGTCTGGAATATGGGCAAGATCTCGGAATCCAAATTATTTAGGAGAGATGATGTTTTGGTTTGGAGTGGCAATGATGGGAGTATCTTACAATGCACCATGGTATACGGTACTAGGATCAGTAGGAATGTGGTTGATGTTTATGTTTGCTTCCATTCCTTTAAAAGATAAACAGATGATGAAAAACAGACCTGAAGCTTTTCAAAAGTACAAACAAGAAGTTTCAAGGGTTTTACCTTTCTAATATAAAAATGGCGATCTCGGATAAAGATCGCCATTTTTATTATCTAACTCTAATTGTCCTGCCGACTCTTAAAGTAGTACGTTTTGACATACCATTCAGTCTACAGATTTTAGTGATAGATGTTCCATATCTTCTACTGATTTTCCAAAGAGAGTCACCACTTCTGATTCTATGATAAACATTCTTTTTCGACTCAATCAATAACTCATAATTTTTTGCCGTAAGTGTAAAGTCGGAAGGAGGGATGATTTCATGGTTTGCAAAATCAATCATATCTTCTGGATTGAATGCATAACCTTGGTATCTGATTTCAAAATGAAGGTGAGGGCCAGTACTTCTTCCTGTATTACCTCCAAGACCAATTACTTCTCCTGCTTTTACTTCCTGACCAGGTCTCACTAAGTATCTACTCATGTGACCGTATAAAGTCTCAAGGCCATTTTTATGACGGATCATCACATAATAACCGTATCCTCTTCTGTTGTATTTTGCAATTCTTACTACGCCATCAAACATAGAACGAAGTGTGTCACCAACTGCCAATTTTACATCAATGCCATGGTGGAATCTCCATCTTCTGAAACCGTACTTTGAAGTGACTTTTCTTTTTTCATCTAAAGGAAAAGCCCATGCTAAACTGTCACCTTCCTCATATAAATGAAGGTCAACGCTGTCTTTTAAAACTTTTGAAGAAATGTTATAAGGATTGACATTCCAATTATCCCAGCTGCTGTAGTAATCAAACCCAGTCAGGTAAGTGGCGTCTACAAACTTTCCATCAAGAATTTCAACAACATTTTCACATTGTTCTGTTTCATTGAGGTTAATTCTCTGATAAGCTTCAGGTAGTGAAGCCAATTCTTCTTGATGTTGACAATCTTCAATTCCATTTTCTAAAGAGAAAGTTGGAACTATGACGGCAACCTCAGAAGGTGTATTTTCTTGTACTAATTCGGTATTAGCTTTTTTATCTTTTCCTTTAAATATTTTTCTGAAGAATCCTTGCCCATATGAAACATTTGACGAGCATAAAATCACACACAAGAATAAAACAGTATATATAAAAGTAGGCTTTGAAATACGATTCAAGTTCATAATTTAATTTGTCACGGATGAACTAAAAAAATAAGTTTTTTGTTCGTTTAAATTTATTGTTACCAAGCTGATAATGCTTCACATTAAGTTCATCTTGGTCCTTAATTTCACAAGAATACTAAAGTAATTGCTAAAAGGCAATTCATGTTAAATAGTATTTGGTGAGTTAACGATATTTCAATAAAAAAAAGTATCCGTTTTAAACAAAAAAGGTATGATAAACGAAATTATCATACCTTTTTCTATGTATTTTAATAGAACTTAAGTACTAAGCCAAAAGTATTTGATAAGTAATTCTTAAATATTTTTTGTGAGTGCAACTTAAAAAAATGCATGAATAGTGGTTCTATTGATAATTTTTTTAAGGCAGTAATCGCGAAACAATAACTGGAATTACTATTAAATAATTTTGGCTTGGTGCTTAGTCCTCAAGCTCAACTAAATATCTTTCTGCCTCTAAAGCAGCCATACAGCCAGTACCTGCAGCAGTAACAGCTTGTCTGTACACAGTGTCTTGAACATCACCAGCAGCAAACACACCTTTAATATTAGTTTGTGTACTGTCAGGCTTAGTGATCAAGTAACCAGCATCATCCATATCTAACTGACCTTTGAAAATATCTGTATTTGGTTTGTGTCCAATTGCAACGAAGAAACCAGTTACATCAATAGTACTTTCTTCATTTGTCTTGTTATTGAATACTCTAACCCCTTCAACAGCATCTTTACCTAAAACTTCTTTCGTTTCAGTATTCCAGTGGATAGTGATGTTTTCTTTCTTGATTACACGGTCTTGCATAATTTTAGAAGCTCTCATCTCATCACGACGTACTAACAAGTGAACATTCGCCGCTAGGTTTGATAAATAATGTGCTTCTTCAGCCGCCGAATCACCAGCACCAACTACCACTACGTCTTGACCTCTGTAGAAGAAACCATCACAAACAGCACATGCAGAAACACCCATTCCGTTTAAACGAGTTTCAGATTCTAATCCTAACCACTTTGCAGAAGCACCAGTAGAAATAATTACAGAATCAGCTTCGATTTCAATTTCCTCGTTGACTGTAGCCACGTGAGGACCGTCTTCGTTAAATTGAACACCTGTTACAAAACCCGTACGGATATCTGTACCAAAACGCTCTGCTTGTTCTTGTAATTCCATCATCATTTGAGGACCCATGATACCTTTAGGGTAACCAGGGAAGTTCTCAACGTCATTCGTGATCGTCAACTGACCACCTGGCTGAGGACCTTGATATAATACAGGCGATAAATTAGCTCTTGAAGCATAAATTGCAGCAGTATAACCTGCAGGGCCTGAACCAATGATGAGGGTTTTTACACGTTCTCTTGACATCTTTTTATTTTTATTTTATATCTAATTCAACTTTTAAGAACTCTTGAATAGTCATATGTAAACTAAGAGGAGTACTTATTAAAAATAATAACTGTAATAACGGTGAGAGCGATCTTTTTTCATGATTTCAATAATCACTCTACCTCTAATTCTTGAAAGAATCTTAGCGAAATCTTTAGGGTCATCCAAAGGGTAACGGTTAATTGAAACCAGGATCATTCCTTCTTTAATTCCCATTTCGCTGATCAAACCGTTTCTTTCCACCTCTTCAACACGAATACCTGTTTCAAGATTCAGTTTTGATCTTTCAATTTTTGAAATCGCCGTAAATTTAGCACCGATTTCTTTAGCATCGTAAACCTTCTTCTCATTTACGTTAGTTGTTCCATCAATGTTTGTTAAAACAACATTTTTCTTTATTTTCTTTCCTTCACGTAGTATTTCAATTGAAATTTTATCGCCAGGAACATAATAACTAAGTTGCTCATCGTAGGCTGCTTCTGTTTCAATAGAGAAATTATCAATAGATAAAATCACATCACCTACTTCTAATTTATTTTTCTCCGCAGCACCTCCTTCGATTTTTGTGATTACAACGCCATTGATTTCTTTCATGTTGAGTTTCTCTGCAATTTTTTCATTTACAGCTTTGATACTCACACCGAGAAAAGCTTTTTGTACTTCTCCGTATTTCTTCAAGTCATTGACCACTTTAGCTACAATATCTGAAGGGACAGCAAAACCATAACCTGCATAGGATCCCGTTTTAGATAAAATAGCGGTATTAATACCCACTAGATCACCATGCAAGTTGACTAATGCACCACCTGAATTACCAGGGTTAATAGCAGCATCTGTTTGTATAAAAGATTCAATAGGGAAGACGTCGTTCATGATCCCAATTTTTCTACCTTTTGCACTTACAATTCCTGCTGTAACCGTACTTGTAAGGTTAAATGGGTTACCCACAGCCAATACCCAATCACCCACTCTCACAGCTTTAGAAGAGGCGATTTGTATAGCCGGTAAATCATTTTTATCTATTTTCAGTAAAGCAATATCAGTAGACGGATCGATACCGATCAGTTTTGCTTCATAGGTTCTTTTATTATAGTTGACTTCTATTTTGTCAGCTCCTTTTACAACATGATTATTCGTTACGATATAACCGTCTTTGGAGAAAATCACTCCTGAACCTGAACCTACAGCAATCCCTTGAGGGTTTTTCTGAGTAGGTCTTCCGAAAAATAAATCACTCCAGGTTCTTCTGTTGCTATATCTATCTTTGACATAAGTGACGATATAGACCACAGATTTTGTACTGACGGCTGAAGCTTCAGCAAAGTCAGCAATATTTAAATCTTTTGAGTTCTCGTCTGTAAAGTCATCAGAAGAGATGTTGGTAAGTGGGGTTGATATAGGTTGGTTTTCCAGCGTATTATTGGCAAATTGGAATTCTTGCAGTTCTGTAGCTACAAAATATTTCTGATAGAGAAAAGCACCTCCAAAGCCACTCATCAGGCTAACCAATACCGTAAGTAAGATCTGTTTCATTTTGTTAGTGTTTATCTTTTCTTTTTTCCTTTCAATTAAAATGCCTTTTCAATTTTTCTGACAATATGGCCTAAGGTTGTATTGATTCAGATGATAAGTTGACAGTTTCAAAAGGCATTTTTAAAATATTTTGATCAGAAGTTTGGATGGATAATTCTATATCACTTGATATATTTTCTCGAACCAAAGTCACTTGATCGAGGTGTATTTCTTGAAGCATTAAAGTATCAATGCCTGTTTGATTACAGATGCTGACGACTTTCTCGATCTCATTATTATTTAATGGGCTTGCTGGAATTTTTAATGTATGCAATACTTCTTGAGCATGAGCTGTTTCAGAAAGTTGAAGACATTCTATTTTGCACCACCCAGAGTTGGTTCTAAAAGCACCAATATTCAAAGTGGAAATAATATCATTGACACCAACTTTTATCAACTCTTTCATTGCAAACACCTTGATTTGAGTCAGATCATTTAAAGTGCCAGCATAAGATTGAATAATTAGCGTTTTGTCTTGAAATTCTCTTGCAACTTTTTTTGCCCAAAAAGGTGAGACACAAACCCCTTTCAAAGGAAGTTGTTTCCCAAGTTTTATTGCTTGGTTAACCTCTTCCTCCGAAGCAAAAGGGTTATTCAAATCATATATGATTTGTTGATATTGCATTATTTCAACTGCTTAAGATAAAGTTGAATAGTATTTTCAAGGCCGTAATAAAGAGCATCACAAACTAATGCATGACCAATTGAAACTTCATCCAACCCTTTAATATTGTCATGGAAATACTTAAGGTTGTCTAAGTCAAGATCATGACCTGCATTTAATCCTAAACCGAGCTCAACGGCTTTTTCAGCTGCTTTGATGTAAGGAGCAATCGCATCTTCTTTGTTGTCATGATATTGAGCCGCATAAGGTTCAGTGTATAATTCCACTCTGTCTGCTCCACAAGCAGCGGCACCTTCTACCATTTTCGGATCAGGATCAACAAAAATAGAAACTCTGATTCCTTTCGCTTTTAATTGGGCAGTAACTTCAGTTAAAAACGCTTGATGTTTTACTGTATCCCAGCCTGCGTTTGAAGTGATAGCATCATCGGCATCTGGTACAAGAGTAGCTTGTTCTGGCACCACATCTAATACCAACTCCATAAAACGAGGCTCTGGATTTCCTTCAATATTGTATTCTGTTGTAACAACAGGTTTTAAATCATAAGTATCTTGCCTAGTAATATGTCTCTCATCCGGACGAGGGTGAATGGTAATTCCCTGTGCACCGAAACGTTCAGCATCCTTTGCAACTTTCACCAAATTTGGATTATCCCCACCTCTTGCATTCCTGATGGTAGCAATTTTATTAACGTTGACGCTTAATCGAGTCATAATTCTATTTTCCAGTTTAATTTAAAGTTCACACAAAAATGCTTTATTCCATTTATAAAAGCATAACAAAAGGGAAAATTAATAAACACTAAAGGAAAAATAGACCATAAATACCCCTTCGTTATAATGAAATAACAAAATTTAGAGGGTTTTTATTCCCATCAGAGAGTTATCTATATGCATTTTAAAGGTATTTCAGAAGGTTTTTTGTATCTTGATAGTAAACGTGCAAGAAGTTGTTATTTTTGTAAATGGAAATAGATTTCAAATCTTAACATAAATACAATGAGCTTAAAGGCGAAAATACAAGAGGCCATGAAAACGGCCATGAAAAGTAAGGATAAAGCAACTTTAGGTACGTTAAAGCAATTAAAAGCTAAAATTCAATTAGCAGAAACAGCACAAGGAAAAGATGCTGTTTTAACTACTGAAGAGGAATTGAAGCTTTTAATGAAAGAAGCGAAGCAAAGAAAAGAGTCAGCTGAAACTTACCAAAGCTCAGGTAGAGAAGACTTAGCTGAAATTGAATTAGCTGAATTGAAAGTGATTGAATCTTACTTGCCACAGCAAATGTCTGAAGAAGAGATTGTTGCAGGTGTAAAAGAGTTAATTGCTGAAGTGGGAGCAACTTCTCCAAAAGATATGGGGAAAGTAATGGGTGCTGCAGGTAAGAAATTTGCAGGTGTAGCAGACATGAAAGTAGTTTCAGCTAAAGTGAAAGAAGCGTTAATGTAATTCAAAAATTTAGTATAAGCAGTGGAACAAGATTTAGGATTTTTTACATCATACATTAGAATCACAGATATCATTCTTGCAGGAATGATAGTATATGGTGCCTATAAAGGTTTTAAGAGAGGTTTTTTATTAGAAATAATATCAACATTGGTATTTGTAGTAGGGGCTTCCTTGATATTCTTTGGTGTTGCGGGAGCATTTTCATCTTCGAAAACGTACGTCAATACACCTAAATCCACTGTATTCTTTGCATACGTAGTTTTCTTTTTTGCAGGTACAATGGGTCTGAACTTATTAGGGAAATGGTTGCAGGATAAAATTGATTATTCCGTATTGGATGATTTGGATAATGTAGCTGCACTATTGTTAGGCGGTTTTAAATATGCACTTTCTTTATCAGTAATATTAGGTCTTTTTAATTCAGCAGGATTAGGGTTGCCTAAAAATGTCACTGAAGATTCAGTAGTTTATCCCAAATTATTAGAACTAAACGACTGGGTTTTAGATGCCGGTGGTACTATAATGCCTAGCATGAAAAGGTATAGTAAAGAGATTCATGAATTATTTGAAGAAAATTTATAAGTAAAAGGGAAGTTTAATAGCTTCCCTTTTTTATTTTTGTGCTCAAATAAACTAAGCATCATGATTTTATTATTAGATAATTTTGACTCATTTACTTATAATTTAGTAGATTATTTTACACAATTAGGACAGAAAGTGGAAGTAGTGCGTAATACTACCCCTTTAGAAGAAATTGTAGTTTATAAATATGATGCTATCGTATTGTCGCCAGGTCCGGAAACGCCGGATAAAGCGGGCAATATGTTAGAGGTAATTGATTATTACCACAAAACACATCCGATATTAGGAATTTGCTTAGGACATCAAGCAATTGGAGAATATTTTGGTGGAAAAGTGGTAAAAGCGCTAAAACCTATGCATGGGAAAATTTCGAAGATTGATGCACAGCCTTCAGTTTTATTTCAAAGCATTCCTTCTGAATTTTCCGTTGTGAGATATCACTCTCTAATTTTATCAAATGTCCCTAACACACTGAAGGTGGTAGCCTCTTCTAAAGAGGAGGAAGTGATGGCAATTGCACACGAAAATTTACCAATTTTTGGCGTTCAGTTTCACCCAGAGGCAATTTTGACAGAATTTGGATTGGATATTTTAAAGAATTGGATTGGAACTTGGAAAGAGAATAATTGAAAAATGTAATTTTACTTTTTATATCCTATAACACCATGAAATAATACATAGGTTTTTAAAAATCAATTCTTATATTTATATGTGAGAAGTATAGAAAAATTAAGTATTTCGATAAAAGTTTACTATTTTTATTGCTATTGAACCTCATTTTCTTGATTAAGGCATACTCTCTCGACTTGTTCTCTACAACGCAATAATAAAGCACTCAGTATTTAATTTATGGCGAGGTTAAAACATATCATTAAGCAATTATCTGAAAAAGACTACGAAGCAATAAGAAATTCTCTTATGGAAAGTAATGCTGAGAAATCGGCATACCTACTTGCGTCTATGAGAGAAAAGAAAATATCTGATCAGCAGGTGATGTCTGAATTAGATGTGAATACCAATGCTTACTATACTTTAAGATCAAGGCTGAATCAAAAAATTGAAGAATATCTGCTACAGCAAATGGAAAGCCCACGAGCCGACCTGTTGAAGAAAGTGGCAAATATTCATGAAATGGTCTTTACCAAAAAACGAGCAATTTCCATTGTAACTCTCAAAAAGCTGGAAAAGGAATTATTAGATTATGACTTGTCCAATGAGTTGACCGTGGTATATAAGGCTCTAAAAAGACTGCATATCAACTCACCAGATTACTTTGTCTACTCTCAGCTTTACAATAAACATGTGGCTTACATGTTAGCGGTAGATAAAATTGAAGATATATTAGCTGATTATTTCAAAAAGTTTGGTGTCTATGCCTTCACAGGTGATGAGATAGATAAAATGGGATTGGACCTTCTGCATAAAGAAATGCAGAATACTTGTAAGCTTTATGAGTCCCATCGTCCATTTGTATATCAGAGTTGTATGAATATTTTCCATCGATTGTTCATAGAAGATGATTCGAATGTGAAGTTTTCAGATACAGAAGATGTAGAGCCAATTGAGGATATATTTTTGAAGATAGATCAAGTTTTCGATCAATATCAGATGGATTCTATCTATTTCCACCTTCATAATGTTTTCGAGTTTTTAAAATTAGAATATTACACACATTACGGTGTATTCAGAAAGGCAAGCAAGTATTTTGATTCTGTAAATGAAGATGTAGTGCCTTTACTGATGCATAGTAATCTATATACTTTCCCTTCTCAATTCCTGCAAACAAAGCTTCAGAGGGCTTTGCAAACCGATACGCAAACCGAGCTATTTGAATCCAATAAAGATATTTTTGCGGATTATGAGCCCGATAAGGAGGATATTCCTAATTATGTTTCTTATGTAGTTTATAGAGCAATGTCAGCGTATCATGCTAAGGAGTTTGATGAAGCAGCACGTTTTCTTAATAATCTCTTGAATGAGATAAGTTTGAAAAAGTACCCTCACGCCTTTTTAGAAGTGAAATGTCTTTTGGCTTTACAATATGTTTGTATTCGTGATTATGAGTTATTTAATCAGTTAGCGAATAGTATTCAAAGACAGATCCGACTGATGGGAAAAGAAAGTTGCCCTTCCATCACACTTTTCTTGAAGATGCTGAAAACAGGCATGAGTGAAGCAAAGCGTGATAAAATGTCAAAAGTATCTAATATTATTACAAAATATACTCAAATTAAATCTCCTTATATTTTCGCCCCAACAAGACAGATTAGGATGGATGATCAGTTTATCCGATATGTAAGCGGTGAGAATGAGTGATGAAGCAGTTGGAAATATAAAACTGCAGTAATTGGAAATTTATTTTTAGGTCTAATCAAGACAGGAGAAAACATTACTTTATGATGATGTTGTAATGTCGATTAGATTAAAGATGAAGAGTCACAGCTTGCTGTATTCATTTTATCATAGCTTTATAAGTTTGAGACAAAGAAAAAGGTATTGAAATAAATCAATACCTTTTTTGTTAGTATAGACACCCAAGTGTCATGTATAAGAGTGAATAAATTCAGAGCAAAATCTCGTTAATTGCTCCTTTAGAATTATTCCTCTTGCAAATTAAGACTTACTTCTACATGTTAAACAGTGACTGTACTACATGTATGTATATAGTGATGCTTTTAAATTTCTAATAAAGACAAATTTTTCTGTGTCAACGGCTTGTTGACATATTTCTTTACGTAACTATAGTTTTGTGATCTGCTGATGTCCTGAGGGTTAATCGAGGAGGTAAGCATTACTATATTGCATTTATTCTTGGTTTTTTCATCCAGCTGATCAAATAGATCCAGGAACTGAAAGCCGTCCATTAGAGGCATATCAATGTCAAGAAAGATAAGTTCAGGTAAAACTTGATCGGCTATTTCTCCAAGCTTTTCTATGTTACGAAGAAACTCAATTGCACTTTTTGCTCCAGAATGGATAAATATATTGTCGCTTATTTTAGAAGCTTCAATCATTTTTTGGTTTATAAGATTGTCGATTTCATTGTCATCAATCAACATCACAGAAAAGTATTTGTTTTGAGCCATAAAGTAATGTTAAAACAGATAGGTAATACTATTGTATGTAAAGAGAGTGCTGTAAAAATTCAAATGTTATAGCTTGAATAATCTCTAATTCAATATAACTAATGAAGGAGCAATCTCAAAAAAAATAGACCATTAAATGATCCATTATTCCCTTGTTTGATGTAAGTTTTTATGACGATGGTCATAAAAAGGGCTTCAAATCTTTTAAACTTGAAGCCCTCTCTACATCTCTATATGTCGAATTTGATACCTTGAGCTAAAGGAAGGACACGACCATAGTTTACAGTATTGGTTTGTCTTCTCATGTAAGCTTTCCAGGAATCTGAACCGGATTCTCTACCTCCGCCAGTTTCTTTTTCACCACCAAATGCACCTCCAATCTCAGCACCTGACGTTCCTATATTTACATTGGCGATACCACAATCAGAACCTGCCGCACTTAAAAAGACTTCAGATTCTAATAAGTGATTGGTGAAAATAGCTGATGATAATCCCTGTTTCACGTCATTCTGAATTTGAATAGCATTTTCTACCTCACCGCTGTATTTAATTAAATATAAAATAGGAGCAAAAGTTTCATCTTGTACTATTTCATAGTGATTTTCAGCTTCAATAATGGCTGGCTGTACATAATTCCCAGAAAGACCTTCCGCATGAAAGGATTCGCCACCAATTAATAATTTCCCACCTTCAGCTTTTGCCTTTTCAATGGCCGCTTTAAAGGCATCTACAGCATCTTTGTCAATCAATGGTCCCACCAACTTGCTTTCATCTAATGGGTTTCCAATAGATAAAGAAGGGTATATTTTAAGGAGACGGTCTTTCACTTGTTGATAGACATTAGAGTGTACAATCAGTCTTCTTGTAGATGTACATCTTTGACCACAAGTACCTACTGCCCCAAAAACAGTCGCTCTGATGGCCATTTCAATATCTGCATTTTCAGTAATGATTAAAGCATTATTACCACCAAGCTCCAACAATGATTTACCTAAACGTGCTCCAACAGCTTCACCTACTTTTTTACCCATACAAGTAGATCCAGTTGCAGAAATTAGAGGGAAACGTTGGTCATGAGACATTTTAGCACCAATTGATGCATCACCAATAATGTAGCTGAATAAACCTTCTGGTAAATCATTTTCATTCAATACATCTTGAAGAATATATTGGCAGGCAATGGCAGTCAAAGGTGTTTTTTCTGAAGGTTTCCAGATGCAGACATTTCCAGCAATAGAAGCAATCATTGAATTCCATGACCACACGGCTACAGGGAAGTTAAACGCAGAAATAATACCTACAATCCCAAGTGGGTGCCATTGTTCAAACATTCTATGATCTTGTCTCTCAGACTTCATTTCCAAGCCGTAAAGCTGTCTTGATTGTCCAACTGCAAAATCGCAGATGTCGATCATTTCTTGTACTTCACCAAGTCCTTCTTGATAAATCTTACCCATTTCATAAGTAACTAGTTTACCAAGAGGTTCTTTATATTTTCGAAGAGCCTCACCGATTTGACGTACAATTTCACCTCTCTTAGGAGCGGGTAAAACTTTCCATATTTCAAAAGCGTTTTGAGCTTCTTTGATTATGATTTCAAGGTCAGCTTCAGTAGCCATTTCTACCTCAGCAATCAATTCACCGTCAGCAGGAGAGAAGATTTTACGAGTTTCTCGGTTCTCATCAAGTTTTGCAAACTTTCTACCTGTAGAGAAGGCAGGGTTGCGTTGTTCAATTCCTAATTCTTTAAGGAAGTCTAATTGAACTGAAGTTGTATTCATGTTATATATAGGTAATATGTGTTTAAATGGTAGACAAAGTTGAAAAAAAAGTAGATGAAGACAAAGAAAAAACCTTAAAAATAAATGTGATAGATACGTTTATATTTTTAAGGTTATTATCTGTTTAAATATTTCTCTAGGGTAGAGGTTAATTCTGCATCAAAAATGCTTTGATAAAGTCATCCAAGTCTCCATCCAATACTTTCTGAACATCAGTTTTTTCAACACCTGTTCTAATATCTTTTACTAATTTGTAGGGATGCATGGTGTAGTTTCTGATCTGTGATCCAAAGTCGACTCTCTTTTTTGTATTTTCAACTTTTGCTTTCTCCGCATTTCTTCGTTCTACTTCTTGCTGATAAAGTCTAGATTTCAACATTTTGATCGCTTTCTCTTTGTTTTGCAACTGAGAGCGTTCTTGCTGACATTCCACAATAATGCCTGATGTATGTCGTAATCGTACGGCAGTTTCTACCTTATTTACGTTTTGACCACCAGCACCGCCAGAACGGAAAGTTTCCCAAGTAATGTCTGCAGGGTTTACTTCAATTTCAATGGAATCGTCCACAACAGGGTAGACAAAGACAGAACCGAAAGTAGTGTGTCTTTTTCCACTGGAGTCAAATGGGCTTAATCGTACCATTCTGTGTACTCCAATTTCAGACTGCAAGTAACCATAAGCAAAGTCACCTTCAAATTCCAAAGTCGCTTGCTTGAAACCGACCACATCGCCTTCATTGGTATTTACTACTTTCACTTTGTAACCATGCGATTCACCCCACATTTTATACATTCTGAAAAGCATCTCCACCCAGTCATTTGATTCAGTTCCACCAGCACCAGAGTTGATTTCCATCATAGCACTAAGACTATCTTCTTCATTACTCAGCATCTTTTGCAACTCCAAAGCTTCAATAGCCTCTTCCGTTTTCTTTCCTTCAGCATTCAATTCCTCCTCGTCAACATCACCAGCTTCAAAAAACTCAAACAGTGTTTCAAGGTCTTCAAGTAAGGTGTTGATTTCGTCAAACTTGTCAACCCAAGATTTCAATCCCTTAATTTCTTTCAGTAAAACTTCCGCTTTTTTAGGGTCATCCCAAAAACCTGCGGCAGTAGTTTCAGCTTCTTTGGTTTCTATTTCTTTCTTTTTTGAAGATATATCAAGGTATCCATCCAATGCGTTGACGCGAGTTTTCAACTCTTTCAGCTGAGATGCATTCATATTAAAATTCTTACTTTATGTAAAAACTTGATTTTAGGTTGCTCAAGTCTTTTTATCCATTAAAGCCCAAATATAGGAGATTTTTTCGATCTTAACCTGTGTGAAGGGGTATTTAGAATGGATGCAAAAGATTAAATTTAAAGAATTTTAATACTTTTTTTTCATCAAAAACGGCGTATTGTGTGTCACGAATAATGCACGGCAATTCTAATTAATTAAATTTGCCTCTATGATTAAGAAAAACTTCTACATATATAGCTTGATGGGCTTACTATTGATTGCGTCTTCATGTGATCAAATCAAGAAATCATTTTCAAAAGCGATAGAGGAAGAGAATATTCAGAACTCAAGAATTCCTTTAGCTAGAGTGAATGACAAAGTGTTATATGATACTGAAATCAAGAATCTTTTTAATGCAAGAATGTCAAGAAAAGATTCTATAAATATCAGAGACAGATATATCAGCACTTGGGTTAGAAAAGTTATTACTTTAGAAAAAGCGGCTTCTCAAGTAGATGTAGAGAAATTGGACTTAGATAGGAGACTGGAAGAGTATAAGTTTCAATTAATCATGCATGAATATGAAAGAGAATACATCGCTTCCCACCTTGATACTGTGGTGACTGATGAACAGATTAAATCGTACTATCTCAAGAATTCTGAAGATTTTATCCTTAAAACAAATATTGTGAGAGGATCATTTTTAAGATACCCTAACTCTGCTCCTGAATTGAAGAAAGTGAAAGGGTGGTTGAAAAGTAAGAAGGAGAAAGACAAAGAAAAATTGAAATCTTCTGCTTTTGCTTATGCAGATTTTGTACATTTGGAGGATTCTGTGTGGTTGGATTTGGATGAGCTCCTCTTCGGGACGCCATTTATGAACTCACAGTCTGAGGTAACCAATTTATTGAAAAGAGATAAATTGTGGGAGGCAAATGATGAGTCAAATACTTATATCTTCAAAATTGATGATTATAAGATTGTAGATCAAACACCACCTTTGCAGTTTGTGTCTCAGCAAGTAAAGAATGTGATCTTAGGAAAAAGAAAATTGAAGCTTCGCAGTGAGTTGGAAAGTCAATTATATGAAGAAGCTACAAAAAATAATGAATATGAGATTTTTGTCTCAGAAGAATAAAACGCTAAACAGAAAATACTTTAAATAGAAGTATAGAGTCAATATGAATCAACGTACTTACACCTTAATAGGATTTATACTCCTTTTTGCATCTTCCGTTTTCGCACAAGATGATGCAGTGCCTGTCGATAAAATTATAGCCAAGGTAGATAATAATATTATACTATTGTCTGAAGTGGAAGCAGGATATCAACAAATGTTGGCCAATGGACAATATCCTCAAGATAAAAAAGAGGCGAAATGTGATATTCTTAAAGGATTGATCGTAAATAAAATCATGTATGCTAAAGCTCAGATTGACTCCATTGAGGTGGATGATGCTAGAGTTTCTGATGAATTGGAAAGACGTATGCAGTATTTTATCCTTCAAGCCGGTTCTCAAGAGAAATTAGAAAAGACTTTGGGTAGTTCTGTGAACGATTTGAGAGATGACTTGAGAGACCAAGTGAAAGAGCAAATGACAGTGCAGACCATGCAACAGCAGATCATTTCTGATGTGACAATTACACCGAAGCAGGTGAAAAAGTACTTTGAGTCTATCCCTCAAGATAGTATTCCATTCTTGTCTGCAGAAGTGAAGGTAGGTCAGATTGTGAGAGAGCCTCAAGTATCCGAATCGGAAAAAGAAAAGGCAAAACAGCAATTGATGGACATCAAAAAGCGAATTTTAGATGGTGAAGATTTTGGCGTTTTAGCAAAACAATATTCTCAAGATTATGGTTCAGCGAGAAAAGGTGGTGACCTTGGATGGCATGGTAGAGGAGAATTGGTGCCGGAATTTGAAGAAATAGCATTGACGGTTGAACCAAATGAAATTGCAGACCCTGTAGAGTCTGATTTCGGTTACCACTTAATTCAGTTGTTAGAAAGAAGAGGTGGACGCTTTAGAGCAAGACATATCTTGATCAGACCGAAGTCAAACTATCAGGATGTTAAAGATGCAGAGGTTTTCTTGGACAGTATTAGAACCTTGATTGCCGAAACAGATACATTAGGTTTTGAAAAAGCAGTAAACCTTTATTCTGATGATCAACCTACACGTGCCAATGCAGGGTATTTCAAAAATAATGTAACTGGTAGTTCTTATATGGCAACAGATGAGTTGGACCCTGTTGTATTCTTTGCTATTGATACTATGACAGTAGGAAACACTTCAAAGCCTTTGAAGTACCGTACGGAAGATGGACAAGATGCTGTGAGAATCATTTATTATTCAGATTACAAGCCACCGCACTATGCGAACTTGAAAGATGATTATCAAAAATTACAGCAAGCAACGCTGAATAGTCAGAAGAATGAGATCCTTGAAAAATGGATTAAATCGGCAAAAAATGACGTCTTTATAGAAATTGATCCTGAATTTGAAGGATGTAATATTTTAGAGGGTATATAATTAAACATATAATTAATTGTACTCGCTCAATAGAGGTATAATAATGAAAATTATTGTACCTCTTTTTTATTTTCTTTTTCTAAAAATAACCTACATGAGTAATCAGTGTTATGAGCGTTAAATATATTGATATATATACTTTTATGGGTTTTATTGTGGAATTTTTTTTTTGAAATACACCTTGAAAATTAATTATTATCCTATACATTTGTAGTGTAAATTAATTATTTCAAAAAATGTTAAAAATGGGTAAGCTAACTATTATTACTTCCTTACTCCTATTAACTTTTTTTCATGCCAATGCACAGACTGAAGCAAATGACTCAGAAACTACGACTCAAACTGTATCCTCGTCAGAGGGGCAGATCGATGATGCTGGTACTTCAGAATCCACTTCTGGAGAGGATGAGTATGTCTACAGTAAATTTGGTTATGGAATCACGTTAGGAGGAACGGCAAGTACCTTTGATCTCTACTCAGGGACACGTTATGGCCTTACACTGGGTGCCTATGGAACCTACTCAATTTTTGACAAACTTAACGTAAGAGCTGAAGTTCTTTACTTTCAGAATGGCGGTAACAAGCCTGATGTAACAAGAACTTTTGAATCTAGTTCAGGACAATTTACGCAAAGAGTACACGATAGAAGTGTGCGATTGCAGAATATCCTCGTACCGGTGATGCTTACATATGAGTTGCCTGTCGGAAATTTAGCTCCTTATGTAGGAGCAGGTGGAACCTATCAATTTAACTTTGCAGCACATGAGCTTGCAAAGAGAACCTATGCTGTTGATGGTGGAACAAGTACATCACCAACACAATCACAAAATGTGTATGACGAATATCAACGTAGCACATTTGGACTAATCTTTTCTCTTGGTGTAAAAATTCCAGAGGTAATCAACGACTATTCATTAAGAATTGAAGGCCGTTATAACCTAGGGATGCAAGACATCAATGCTTCTGTGTTAAACGTTGAAGCACAAGCTGGTAAAGAATTAAGGTCTAATTCTTTTATGCTAACTATTTCATTGGGTTATTAAAATGTTACACTTTATCTAACATAACTATTTCATTTAAATAATTCTCCAGAAAATAGAAACATCAATCTATTAAAAAACTATTACAACAAAAATCATGAATTACAGTTGGAAAAACTGGAAGAGCATCGCTATTGCCTCTTCCTTCCTTTTCGCGGGTTTAATCGGATGTAATAAAGAATATTCCGAGCAAGATTTCCTCAATGATCAAGCGAACCTCGCACAACAAGATGCCTTACTTCAAGACTCTTTAGCTAAAGCTAGAGTAATGGACAGCCTTAAAACTAACGGCTATTTAATCGACTATACTGTTAAGGTTGTTTCAGCAAATGAGACTTCTTTTACAAATAGTAATAACAGATCATTAGATACTCACTCTGGTTCTAATGCTATTGTTACTTTCATTCAAGGTGATTCTTTAGCGACAGTTACTGCAAACGAACAAGGTTTTGCTTTCTTCGCTAATGTAAAGCCAGGTGTAGCAACAGTAAATGTTGAATTGGCAGACCATACACCTGTATCAATGAACTTAGAGTTCTTATCTCCAGAAGCATTATCAATGGCAGGTCCTTTCTCTACAGTAGATTCTGCTTACACATGGAGTGACGTAGATACAATGTGGGTACCTAACATTACTGATAGAACAGATGTTATACAGTACAGACATGCTTCTACTATTATTCCTGTATTCAATGTTTCAGATTCATTGGGTACATCTGTAATTAGTGGTAATGCAGTGTACGTTTCAAATACTATTACAGCTGCAAGAACTGCAGTTCCAGATGGTGTGAGAATTTCAGCGTCAATTGATGTGACAGATTCTCGTTTCTACACTCGTTATTTGGATAACTTCCAAGAGGATTTTGTGACAAGATACTATGATGAGAAAAACCAAGATGAAGATGGTGAACCTCAAGAGGATCTTATCGGAGATATCCAATTCCAAGATTACCTATCACCACGTATTTTAAAAGCTGCTTATGAAGGAGCACTTTCATCTACTACAACATCAGGTGGTATGTATAGCTTAAGAGTTCCAACAGCGATTAATGGATTGCCAATCCGTATGCAATTCAGCGATTTTAGTGCAGATCAAGAGATTGCATTAAATAAGCGTGTTGGAGAAGTAGAGGATAACCCTAGAGTTGAAACTTTTAGTACTATTTTTACTTCTAATCCATTACAGAATGGTTCTACTAACTGGGATGGTGAAAATACTGATATTCCTAATGTACCAGGTGCTACAATTGAAATTGCAGCTCCTCCAGCTTCAGGTTCAGGAGCTACATTAAGTACTATGATTGTTCCAAGATCATTAACAACTGGAGCGTGGTTAAATGATCCTACACGTAATAGTGGAGAAAACCGTGATTTAGTTACAATTACAGCTGAAGGTTCTGGTTATACAGGTGGTGAAAACGAAAATGCATTAGATGTAGCCCTTAATGTTAGTGGAGTGAATGCATTTGCTCGTGTTGAGGGACCTGTTGACAATATTGCAATCATCAAGCAGGCGAATAAGAAGACTTTTGATTGGGATGGTGGAGATGATTTAAATGATTATTTCCAAGTGTCTTATGAGCAAAAGTCTGTTACTGGTATTAGACCAACTAAACATATTGAGTCAGAGTTAATTTATACGGCTAATTTTGAGGGTAAGGTAAAAAGTATTCAATCTGTGACTTATGCTGGTACAGGTTATACATCAGTACCTGCTGTTACTATTAGCGGTGGTAATGGTTCAGGTGCTACGGCTGAAGCTGTAATGTCTGGTGAGGTAGATACTATTAGAGTGACAAATGGAGGTAGTGGTTACCTTTACTCAATGGGTATTCCAACAGTTACTTTAAAAACGAATGCTCTTGATAATCTTGATCCTTCAGGAATGCCAATTGATGAAGCATCAGTAGCTGGATCTCAAATGAATGGTACATTTACAAAAGTTACTATCTCAGATGGAAATGGTGGAGCAGGATATAGCCCAGCATTTAAGTCTAATACAACTGTAGTTGTTAAGGCATTGGGTAAAAAATATACTGGAGGTTTTGACTTTGATATTCAAGGCCCACTTGAAAATTATCAAGCTTCTACAGCTAGTGGTAAGAAAGAATTGGAGTATGGGTTTGGTTATTCTTATACTGGAGCACCAGGAACATTGGTTTCTGCTTTAGATGATGCTGACAAACCATCAGTTACAATTACAAGTGATGTTAACAGTAAAACACCAGAGCTTAATATTACAAATATCCCACATGCAAGAGTAAGAAGTTTCACTACAACTGCAGCATGGACTGTAGGTCAACCAAGTGCGACTTATTATATTGAAATAAAGAATGCCAGCAATGAAAGAACAGGTCTTTTCAAAGTGACATCATCATCAACTAATGAGATTGCAGCAGGTACTTTTAGTTCTAACCTTTTAGAAGTTCCTTATACAAATTCAGAAATACAATCAATGGATATGACCTCTATTAATATCTTAGATAGTGTTTTAAATGATCTTGGTACACCACAATTAAGTTCAGACGTTAGTACAGTAACTTATGAGGGAGGTTTGAAAATTGAGAATCCTTCTGGATCAGATGTATTGGCTGTTGATAATGGTTTATATTCTGCAGAACCTACTATTACAGTAAGTACTGCACCAAGTGGTGATGCTGTTGATAATTTAGCGGTTACTTACAAAGCCTACATTAATGGTAAAATTTCGAACCTAAGAATTACTAGTGGTGGAAGCTATAACTATGGTGTTTACTATAACGAATTTACGGGTGATATTGTAACTTCTGATCAAGGAGTTTCTGTTACATTTGAAACTGTAGGATCTAAAAATTACAAAGGATACACTGGATCTAATTCTGATGCTTCAGTAACAAGTTTTGATTTAGCATCAACTGTAAGTATGATCTTTGTTGATCCAAATGATAAAGGAGAAAATTATACAATTGCTCCAACTGTTGTAATTCACCCTATACAAGGAGAGACATCAGCAACAGGAGAAGCAGATTTATGTTATAAGGTTTCAAAAATCAAAATTACAAATGGAGGATCAGGTTATACTGATATTCCTACAGTCACAATTGCAGCTCCTCCTGCAGGTAGCTATAACACAACAGCTTATGTAGAGCAAAGCGAAATAGTTTTAAATGGACTAGTTTCAGGATTTACAGTTGATTACCCTGGTTATTACTACATACCATCTGGATCTGACGCTAATTACCAAGGTTATGTTAAGATCACTTCAAATAATGTAGAAACTACTGGTTTTGAAGCAATGGCAAACCTTAATGGTAAGGTGACTGGTATTTATGTAGCAAGTTCAAATGGTAACTATACTGAGGCTCCAACAATTACTATCACAGGTGGAAATGGTACTGGGGCAACAGCAACTTGGTCAACATTTGGTTCAAGATATCAATTTATGGTTGATAACGCTGGTTCTGGTTACTTCTTTAAACCAAATGTTTTAGAGTATACAAGCCAGGCTGTTGATGTAGCTTCAGGTGATATCGGAGATTTACAGAATCATAGCAATGACTTTGAAGTTGTTGGAGGTGAGTTAAGATTAGATGATAATGGAACTGCAGAAGTGATGTCGGTAGGTTATTACACAGCTGCACCATCAGTTGTAATTGAGTCTAAACAACCAACAGCTCCTGTTGCTACCGCATTAATTAGTGGAGGAGAAATAACAGGTTTTAATGTTTCTTCTGGAGCTGGAGGTACAGGATATGATCCTTCTACTCCTCCTGCAATAACAGTAACTTCAATAGGTGCAGTAACATCGGAAGCTACATTAAGTTGGATTGCATCAGAATTCTATAACTTAAATGGTAACATAGATCCTGCTAATTATGATTCAGATGAATTATTGATAGACGGAGGTGCTGGATATAGATCAAATGCCAATAGCATTTCAGAAACTAGTTTTAAAGTTGTAGGTGGTAATGTGAATAACAGTGGTACTGAAGTACCAGGTAATCCTTCAACTAATTTATCAATCGTTAGTTTAATGGTTGAGCCAGGTGTTGACAAGAAAATTGATGTTGACTATGGTACAGGTAGAAGAGTTGTTGGAATTGAATAAATATAGATTGATGTAGCTCATTTTTTGAGATAAACTTTACATCATCGGGACCTTCCTTGCTTGCAAGGGGGTCCTTTTTATTTTTATAAAAGTTGAAAACACTCCTTATCCTATTACACTTGATTTATTCCCCAAAAAAAACTAATTTCAATTGTCCTAAAATATAGGATGAATTGATAAGTGAATACTTCATTGATTTTTTATTTTGCTTTTAGCAAGCAATAAGGTCGCTAGAATAACAATTAAAACATGACGTCAAAAATCACTTTTGGATCTGATAAGGAAGCAGCAGATGCATTACATAAAAAATATAATCAATTAAAAGCGGAAATAGGGAAAGTTGTAATTGGTCAGGAAGATACCGTACATTTTGTATTGACGGCTATTTTCAGTCAAGGACATGCCTTATTACAAGGTGTTCCAGGATTGGCAAAAACCCTTTTGATCAATACTGTGGCACAAGCCTTAGATTTGGACTTTAGTAGAATTCAGTTTACGCCAGACTTGATGCCTTCAGATATTTTAGGGGCAGAAACCATGGATCAAGACCGTAAGTTCAAGTTTGTGAAAGGTCCAATTTTCTCTAATATTATTTTAGCGGATGAAATTAACCGTACTCCTCCTAAAACGCAGTCCGCACTTTTGGAGGCAATGCAGGAGTATAAGGTGACGATTGCCAATCAGGAATTTCAATTGGAGAAACCTTTCTTTGTATTAGCCACTCAAAACCCAATTGAACAGGAAGGTACTTACCCGTTGCCAGAGGCGCAGTTAGATCGATTTATGTTTAATATCATCTTGGATTACCCTTCGTATGCAGATGAGGTAAATGTAGTGAAAGCAACCACTAACGATGAAAAGAAAGTGGTCGATAGAGTGATGGGGGCAGAGGAAATTCTTTATTATCAGCACTTGATCCGTAGAGTTCCAATTGCAGATAATGTCGTAGAGTACGCTGTGAAGTTAGTACATAAGACTCGTCCTAATTCAGAATTAGCAGATGAGTATACAAATAAATTTGTCGATTGGGGAGCAGGGCCAAGGGCATCCCAGTATTTGGTGATTGCAGCAAAATGTCATGCAATCTTATCCGGTAAATATTCTCCTGATATTGAAGATATCAAAGCAGTAGCGGTAAGTGTTTTAAGGCATAGAGTGGTAAGAAACTTTAAGGCTGAAGCAGAAGGTATTACCATTGTAGATATCATTAAAAAACTTTTATAATATGCTCAAGAAGGTCAAATACTGCTATTTATTTGACCTTTTTTATTAAATGACAAATAAATTTTAAAAACCTCTATGAACAATCACATAAAGAACATCCTGCTATTTCTTTCTTGCATTTTAATGGTGCCTTCAACTTATGCACAAAAGAAGAAAAATTATACTGATACAGCTCAAGGCGTCAGCTTTGATATGGTTTTTGTCAAAGGAAGTACTTTCAAAATGGGAGATAAAAAAGGCGATTTATTATTGGATAATGGGATAAATCCATCAGTACCTGTTCATGAAGTAACGATAGACGGTTTTTTCGTTGGGAAATTTGAAGTGACACAAGCACTTTGGGAGGCTGTAATGGGAGAAAATCCTAGTGAAATGAAAATGGGGAATCATCCTGTGGAGATGGTATCATGGAACGATTGTCAGGAATTCTTAAAGAAACTGAATACGCTAACAGGAAAAGACTATAGGTTGCTTACAGAATCTGAGTGGGAATATGTGACAAGAGGAGGAAAGAAGGGGGTAAAGATGGATGTTTCCTCTCAAAATATAGAACAAAGAGCTTGGATGACTTCTAATACTGAAAATAATCAGCATCAAGAAGTAGGAACAAAAGCGGCAAATGAATTAGGAATTTATGATTTGCAGGGCAATGTATGGGAATGGGTGAATGACTGGTATAGCGAAACGTCTTATAAACAAGCAATGCAAAGTAATCCTCAAGGCATTCAGAATGGAACGGATAAAGTGTATAGAGGGGGATCATTTATGAGTGAAGTGCTGTTCTGTCGTCCGGCTTACCGTAATTTTGATAAGCCAGATGTGAAAATGAATTTCTTGGGACTGAGAATAGCGAGATCACTATAAAGACATTAGGATTCATTTTTATGCTGTAGTTCTTTCTTTTTGTTTTTTGCTATAAATAGAAAACCTAAAGGAGCAAAAATAAGCGTTGGAACTGTGGATAATTCCGGATTAGGAGTTCCCTTAAAGGAATGAACAGTATAAGTTGCAAGAATAGCAATACATGATGGGATTAAAACCCCTTTTATAAATTCACCTTTCGAGGTATATCTTTCACAAAGTGCCGATACATAGCCACCAAAAAGGAATGTATAGGCACTTTGTTTTAATGCGGCAGTTGTGGCCAAAGGGATGGATTGAGCATCATAATAATTAATGCCAAAAACTAATACACCTAAAAAAAGTGCACCGGCTAAACCATATCTTATACTTATATATGTTTTGATGTAATACTTAATGGAGTCAATCATCTCTATCCTTAAATTTTATTTTTTAACTTGGAGCCTTAAACTTTACTTAAACTCAACCTAATTTAATCATTAGTGAGGTAAACCATAATAAACAAACGAGACTATGAAAGAAAATGTTGAACAATTCAGTAGTAAATGGGGTGTAATTTTAGCTTCATTAGGAATGGCTATTGGAGCAGGGAACTTATGGAGGTTTCCACGTTTGGCAGGGCAGTATGGCGGAACATTTATCATTCTATGGTTTTTATTCTTATTTATATGGTCAATTCCAATTTTACTTTCAGAGTTTTCTATCGGAAAAAAGTTTAAACAAGGAGTGATTGCTTCCTTTGCTCAAGCGGCAGGAAAAAAGTATACTTGGATGGGATTTTTCATTACAGTCTGTACTTTAGGTATCACATTTTATTATTCAGTGGTGACTGCTTGGGGTTTGAGGTATGTAGGTCTTTCAGCTGCCTTATTAGATAATACAACAGCACTTGAAAACCTTAATCAAAGTTTCTTAGATCAGTATTGGCAGAGTGTAGCAAATGGGAGCGTGCTGACAGTGATACTTCATATTGGAGTAGTGATTTTTGCTGTTTTTATGCTTTACCAAGGAATACAACAAGGTTTAGAAAGAGTAAATAAGATATTGATTCCTTCACTACTTTTCTTAATGCTGTTAGTAGCTGCCGTGGCACTTTCGACAGAAAACGGACCGAAAGGACTGCAGTACATGTTTCATATAGATCCTGCATTGTTTTTTAATTCAAAAGTGTGGATCGAAGCTGTAACACAGTCAGCATGGAGTACCGGAGCAGGATGGGGTTTGATGCTCACAATTGCGTCTTATTCTAGAGAAAAAGAAGATGTGACTTTTAATATATTAGTCAGTGGAATCGGAAATAATGTAGCGTCCTTAATAGCCGGTATTGCCATTCTTCCTGCCGTATTTGCAATTGCTTCTGATGATGCCCAAGCCATTTCTTATTTACAATCAGGAAACACAGCATTGACTTTTACTATCATTCCATTATTATTTGCTAAGATTCCTTATGGAGAGTTTTTAGGAGTGATTTTCTTTATTGCATTCACAATGGCGGCGTTCAGTTCATTGATCAGCATGATAGAACTATGTATTAAGACATTTACAGATTTAGAATTTAAGAGAACTAAAGCGAGTATTATTACAGCAGTTTTATGTATTGCCTTAGGGATGCCTTCAGCGATTTCATTGGATTTCTTTTCCAATCAAGATTGGGTATGGGGACTTGGACTTTTGATTTCAGGTTTGTTTATCAATTTTGCGGTTCAAAAAAATGGAATCCAAAAATTCAAGGAAGAATATATTGATAAGGATTCCAGTATTATTATACCAACCGTACTCTATAAATCAGCAATGTATTTGAATATTGGGATTGGTTTATTTTTAGTCTGGTGGTGGATGTCCCAAGGGTATAGTGCATCGCCGTGGTTTACAGAAGATGGAAAATGGAACTTCTTTGATGTGTATTCGAATGCTACAATTGTAACGCAGTGGGGAGGGGTAATTGTAGTAGGCTTGATTTTTAATAATTGGTTATACAGAAAATTCGTCAAGTAACGTATAGATTAATCATTTCAATTCGTAACTTCGTTGTTCCAAGTAAAACTACAATCGTCAATTGAATAATGATTTCCTTTCCAAACGCTAAAATTAATATTGGTTTAGCCATAACAAACAAACGAGAAGATGGGTACCATGATATCGCATCATGTTTTTATCCTATAGGATGGACTGATGTATTAGAAATTGTGCCTAGTGATGAATTGTCCTTTTCGAGCACAGGTATTGATATTCCTGGAGATGCTGAGGGTAATTTATGTTTAAAGGCTTATCACTTATTAAAAAAAGATTATGATATCTCACCTGTAGCAATGCATTTGTATAAAGCTATTCCCATCGGAGCAGGACTTGGTGGAGGTTCTGCTGATGGTGCCTATGCTTTAAAAATGTTGAATGATATTTTTGAATTAAATCTATCTGTTGAAAAACTAGAAGAATACGCTTTGGAGTTAGGAAGTGATTGTCCATTTTTCATTACCAATAACCCACTGTGGGTAACAGGTCGAGGAGAAGTGTTTTCTAAAATTGATTTATCCCTTTCAGGGAAATGGATCATGATGGTCAATCCTAATATTCATATCTCAACGAAAGAAGCTTACTCAGGAGTAGTTCCAATGGAATTAGAAGAGGACTTAAAAAAGGTGGTAGAAGGTGAAGTGGCAGTTTGGAAGGAGAAAGTCAATAATGATTTTGAGCAAGGCATCTTTAAAAATTATCCGCAGATAAAAGAGATAAAGGAACAATTGTATGAGGAAGGAGCAATGTATGCTAGTATGACTGGCTCGGGTTCCACTCTTTTTGGAATTTTTGAAACTAAACCCGTTGAAACGAACTTTTCAGCCTTTACCACTTGGGTTGGGATGTTAGAATCATAAAGGTAAAATATAGTAATTTAATGAAAGGTTATGAATTGGCGAAAATTCGTAGCCTTTTTTTATGCATTTACATTAATTTGAAAAGATGACTTTTGTTTCCTTTTAAAGGAAACATTTTACTTTTACAAGTGTCTTGCTGACTATTAAATCTTATTCACAGGTTTGTATAATGTTGTTATTCAGTGTTATATAGATTTAAAAAAGAGAGCAGAAAGTGAACTGTTTGTGTTGTTTAGATTTATTCAAAATAAGGTTCTGCTGACCACGATTATTGTATCTGTTTTAGTTGAGGTATAATTTTGCAACGAAATAAATTAGAGAACTATCTCACCACAATATTTATCTAAACGTTAATTTTTATGAGTTGGCAGAAATCGTTGAGTAGTACAATCGGGAGAAAGATTATGATGTCTCTCTCAGGTATTTTACTCATCTTATTCTTAGCCGGACACGTGTCTGGTAACATGACGTTATTAATGGGAAAAGCTGATGCTTTTAACATGTACGCTCACTTTATGTCTACTAACCCTTTAGTACAAGTAGTAGCAAACGTTTTTAAATTATTCTTCTTAGCTCACATTGTTTACGCAATTATTTTAACTGCGCAAAACAAAAAGGCTAGAGGCGGAGAAGCTTACAAAGTAACAAACAAAGACGGTTCTCAAGTATCAAAGTACATGGGAGTTTTAGGATCTGTAATCGCAGTATTCTTAGTGGTTCACTTAGCTCAATACTGGGCAGTGATGCACGAATTAAGAGGTGAAATTTCAACTACAACTATTGATGGTGTGGTGATGAAAGACCTTTATTCTGTAGTAGCAGTATCTTATGCTAATCCAATGATTGTTGCAGCTTACGTAATTTCTATGTTTGTATTAGCATTCCACTTATGGCATGGCTTTGCAAGTGCTTTCCAAACATTAGGATTAAATAATAAGAGATACACTCCAATTATCGCTTTCTTAGGTAAAGCATATTCTATTATCGTTCCAGTATTATTTGGAGCAATTCCAGTTGTAATGTTTTTGAACAGTTAATAAAACAACTTTTCAAAACAAAACATTACAGAGTTATTAATCAATAACATTAAAATATAGAATAGAATGTCATTAGAATCAAAAATCCCTGCAGGCCCATTAGCCGAGAAGTGGGAAAAACATAAATTCAACGTAAAACTTGTTAACCCTGCGAACAAGAGAAAATTCAATATCATTGTCGTAGGTACAGGTTTAGCAGGAGCATCAGCTGCTGCAACTTTAGCAGAATTAGGATACAATGTAGACGCGTTCTGTTTCCAAGATTCACCTCGTCGTGCTCACTCAATTGCAGCACAAGGTGGTATCAACGCCGCTAAAAACTATCAAAATGACGGTGACTCAGTTTTCCGTTTATTCTACGATACAATTAAAGGTGGTGACTATAGATCACGTGAAGCAAACGTTCACCGTTTAGCGGAAGTATCTACAGAAATTATTGACCAATGTGTTGCTCAAGGTGTACCATTCGCTCGTGATTACGGTGGGTTATTGGACAACCGTTCATTCGGTGGTGCTCAAGTATCCCGTACGTTCTACGCTCGTGGTCAAACTGGACAACAATTACTATTAGGTGCTTACTCAGCGTTGACTAAAATGGTGAACACTGGTAAAGTAAAAATGCACACACGTAAAGAAATGCTTGACGTAGTAACTATCGACGGTGCTGCTAAAGGTATTGTAACTCGTGATTTAGTAACTGGTAAAGTTGAGTCTCACGCAGGTCACGCTGTATTGCTTTGTACTGGTGGTTACGGTAACGTATTCTTCCTTTCTACAAACGCAATGGCTTCAAATGGTTCTGCTGCTTGGAGAGCTTACAAGAAAGGAGCTAAGTTTGCTAACCCTTGTTTCACGCAAATTCACCCTACTTGTATTCCTGTACACGGTGATTACCAATCGAAATTAACGTTGATGTCAGAGTCATTACGTAACGATGGTCGTGTTTGGGTTCCAAAAGATAAAAAACATGCGAAGATCACTGCTGCTGAAGCTGTGAAACTTCCAGAATCAGAAAGAGATTACTACTTAGAAAGAAGATATCCTTCATTCGGTAACTTAGTACCTCGTGACGTAGCATCTCGTAACGCGAAGATGGTATGTGACGAAGGAAGAGGTGTTGGTGTTACTGGTCTTGCTGTATTCTTAGATTTCGCTGATGCAATCAAGCGTGATGGACAGAAAACAATCGAGGCGAAGTATGGTAACTTGTTTGACATGTACAAGCAAATTACTGCTGACAATCCTTATGAGATGCCAATGATGATTTATCCTGCCGTTCACTATACAATGGGTGGTCTTTGGGTAGATTACAATTTATCAACTAACGTTCCTGGTCTTTATGCATTAGGAGAGGCGAACTTCTCTGATCACGGTGCTAACCGTTTAGGTGCATCAGCATTAATGCAAGGTTTAGCGGACGGTTACTTCGTAATCCCTTACACAATTGGTGATTACATTGCAACACTTCCATTAGGTCAAGCTGTTGATAAATCAAATCCTGCTTTTGCTCAAGCTGAAAAAGAAGCGCAAGCAAGAATCGATAAATTATTAAATATCAAGGGTAACCAAACTCCTGACGACATCCACAAGAAATTAGGCCACATCATGTGGGAATACTGTGGTATGTCACGTAATAAAGAAGGTTTGGAGAAAGCTCGTGGTATGATCCAAGAATTACGTAAAGAGTTCAACAAAGACTTGAAAGTAATCGGTGCTAATGAAGAATTAAACATGACGCTTGAGAAAGCATTACGTTTAGAAGACTTCTTAGAATTAGGTGAGTTGATGGTAATCGACGCACACAACCGTTCAGAGTCTTGTGGTGGTCACTTCCGTGAAGAATCACAAACTGAAGAAGGTGAGGCATTACGTCAGGACGAAGAGTTCTCGTATGTTGCAGCTTGGGGTTATGAAGGAGAAGGTAAAGATCCTTCATTAACTAAGGAAGACCTTGTATTCGAAAACGTGAAGTTAACGCAACGTTCTTACAAGTAATTTATCGAAGAGTTGGGGCGACTCAACTCTTCTTCAAACAAAATCAACAAACAGGTTGTTAGCAAACTAACACCTACAATTTGAAGATCATGGCAGGAAAAACAATTAATATAAAACTTAAAATTTGGCGTCAGGCTGGTGAAAACAAGCCGGGTAAATTTGAGTCGTATGAAGTAAATGATGTATCAGTTGATATGTCATTCCTAGAAATGCTAGACGTTCTTAACGAGAACGAATTAAAGAAAGGTAACGATCCTATCCACTTCGATCACGATTGTCGTGAAGGTATTTGTGGTATGTGTTCATTATATATCAATGGTAAGCCTCACGGACCTAAGCATGGTATCACTACTTGTCAGTTGCATATGCGTACTTTCAGTGATGGTGAAACTATCGTTGTTGAGCCTTGGAGAGCTTCTGCATTCCCAGTATTGAAAGATTTGGTTGTAGACCGTACTTCTTTTGATAGAATCATGCAAGCTGGTGGTTACGTTACAGTATCTACTGGTGGCGTACCTGACGCAAACGAAATTGCTATCCCTAAAACAGTAGCGGATGAGGCAATGGATGCTGCGCAGTGTATCGGTTGTGGTGCTTGTGTTGCTGCATGTAAAAATGCTTCAGCAATGCTATTCACTTCAGCGAAAGTATCTCAGTTAGCTTTATTACCTCAAGGTGGTGCAGAGCGTAAGCGTCGTGCTATCGCAATGGTAGAGCAACATGATGCTGAAGGTTTCGGTGCTTGTACTAACACAGGTGCATGTGAGGCTGTATGTCCGAAAGAAATCTCTATTTCTCATATCGCAAGATTGAACAGAGAATTCACTCGTGCATCATTCTCAGGTAACGAGACTGATTATCAGAACTAATTTTAACGTTTAGTTATATTGGAAGGGTTAAGCACTTAGTGTTTAGCCCTTTTTCTGTTTAAATACTTTAAAGGTAATTGAGGTTTGTTAAAATAACTTTAAAGACTTATCCTGATTGAAAACGTATAATAGTAAGAGTTTACTACTAACCTAATTTTATCAATCATGAAAAAGTTAACATTCATCTTATTATTATCAATCATAAGCTTAACATCTTTTGCACAGGATAAATTAATATCAGTTGGTTTTGGAGGAGGTATTTCCGGAATGTATGCAAAGAAAAATCAAACCGATTATAGTGGTGTCGGTGGGAATTTCTTTTTAAATGCTTATTACAATATAACACCAAAGCTATCAATAGGAGCAGAGTATGAAGGTACTATTGGTGTATTAGCACCTAGTAAAATAGATAGCAAAAATTTTGAAGCGACTGCAATGCGAAATATCTCAGGTAAAGTATTGTACCATTTCGGAGAAAGTTCGATTAGACCATTTGTCGGTTTAGGTGTTGGGAAGTATACCATTGTACCTGGTAAGTTTAACGCCGCTGATCCTAATCCTGAGTTTGATGTAGCTAATTTACCAGAAGCATCAAGTATAGGTTTCTCTCCTGAAGTAGGAGTTGATCTTGGGTGGTTTCAATTAGCAGCACTATACCACATCGTTCCTAACTTAGAATTTAAAAATACAGAAATCGGTAATGTCTCAGCAGAGTATAACAGTTTAGAATTTAGAGCTGCCATAAACCTTGGTTTCATTGAAAGATAATTGGAATTAATGTAACAAAGCTTATTGAAAAACGTATTATATAATAAGTGTCAATTAATTAAAATATACAGAAAATGAAATCAAGTTTAGTAGCCTATATCTTGTGGGCTTTCTTTGGGGTATTGGGTATTCACCGTTTTTATTTAGGTAAATCGTTTTCCGGCATCCTATACCTTTTAACCGGAGGATTCTTTTTAGTAGGTTGGATGATCGATTTATTCCTAGTGGGTGGAATGGTAGATGATGCCAATTTTAAAGCTGGAAATATAGCAGCAATGGAAAGGATGATGTATGAGAAGTATTAAGCTTTTCTCTTGATATAGATAAACAAAAAGACCTTACTCTTTTTCTAGGGTAAGGTCTTTTTGTGTCAGCTATTTTTTCTATTAATTCAGCAGATTACCGATCTTAATTTCAAAGAAAAACATTCTTGGTGTAATAGGACCGTATACAAATGCTGCGTCTTTATCAGGACCACTTACAAATTGATCTTGCATTTGGTTGAAAATATTCTTCACCCCACCACCGAATTGGATATTAGCATTCTTACTCAATTTCGTAGTGTAAGATACTTTTACACTCATATCCATAAATGATTCTGTTTTAATCAGCTCCTCTTCAGTTGTCAATTCACCGTTTACAAAACCTCCAGGAATGTAAGGTACGTGCATACTACCAGTATAAACACCAGTCAGTGAAGTCTGCCATTTTTGTGCAGGACGGTAATTCATCGTAAATGATCCGTACTGATTAGGTGTTCTTAGGATATATTTTGAAGTACTTGTTTCTTCATCACCCCATTGGTTTTCTTCATCATATTGGGCAGTCTGAATAGTAAAGCCAGCTTGGAAATCTAAGTTCTGAGAAGGGGCTACTTTAGCTTCGATATTGAAACCTTGTACTACAGCATCAGAAAGGGAGTTTCTCTTGTAATTGATTAAAGTGCCATCGTCAAGTTCAGTCAATTGGTTATCAAATCTATCTTTGATTCTTGTATGAAAACCTTCAACTAAGAAGTAGGTTTGTATATTACCAATTTTCTTCTCCCAATCCCACGCTAAATTATAAGAAAGTGAAGTTTCAGGTTTTAAGTCTGGATCTAAAACAGTTCTCACCGCTTGTCCTCCTTGTACTTCAACGTGCAAATCTTCAGAGAACATTTGAGGTGCTCTAAAGCCTGTAGCAAAACCACCTCTTACTTGCATATCTTTTGTTAAGTTATACTTTAAGTTGATTCTAGGGTTAATAGCAGGTACACTCTTATTATTTTCAGCGTTTGCTAGGTCATTAATTTGAACATAATCCATTCTTGCTCCTACTAGTACAGAAAGCTTTTTTCCTTTCCATTCATTTTGAGCAAAAACCGCCATAGTGCTAGACTCTTGATCAGAAATGATAGCATTTCCTACTTTTTCACCTGTTTCAGGATCAGTATAACCATTTTTCTGATCTTCAATTTTATCGAAAATGTATTCAACACCTGCTACAAAATAAGTGTTTGCATTGAACATTTTACCAAGATCTCTATTTACTTGTGCACCTCCAACGTAAGTTGTACCTGTTGTTAAACCATATCCGTCAGGAGCTTGGTTTGCTCCGTAATAACTGTCTCTATTGACATATTGAAGATTAGAATAGGCATTGACATGTGTTTTCTTGTCTTTGCTAAACCAATCGTAATTCACACTACCTCCTAAGATGTTCATATCAATCATTTCAGTAATATCAGTTTCATGTGGTGCTAAATCTAATTTGTTACCACCTCGTCGATGTTCATTCAAGTATTTAAAATCTGCTGTGATTTTATTTTGATCATTGAATTGATGATAAACTTTAGTACCAATAGAAGCCGTTTTTAATTCTGGCAATTGTGAAAAATCATCTTTAATTGGGTTTGCTTGATTGATGTCGTCTTCATGATACCAAATATCATTAGGGTTGGCATTCCATGCATCTCTATGTCTGTAAGAACCATAAATGTAGGCTCCTGTTTTGTCATTTTTTGAAACTAGAGAAGTATTGAAATAAGTATTGATGTCGTTTGATTTTCCATCAATTGTACCAAAGTTAGTACCTACTTCATAAGAGTTGAATTGAGGCGCTTTAGTAATAATATTTACAGTACCGCCAATAGCATTTGCACCAAATAATACAGACCCTCCACCTCTTACAACTTCTACTTGATCAACCATTGACACAGGAATCTGCTCTAAACCATAAACACCTACAAGACCATTAAAAACAGGTCTGCTATCTACCAAAATCTGAGTGTAAGGTCCCTCAAGGCCATTTAATCTTAAAGCACTTGCACCACAGTTACCACATGTATTTTCAACTCTAGCTCCTGAAACAAAGTTTAATCCATCCGCAACCACTTTTGAGTTACTTGCCATAAAAATTTCTTTACCCACAACATTAACCACTGCAGATGTTTCCTTACGGCTTTGTTCTCTTCTACTGCTTGAAACAATCACCTCATTTAATTGTAGAAGGTCTTTTTCTAAGTCGAAGTGAATTTCAGACCCGCCTCTAGCTCTGAAACTTTGTGTGACTGGTAAATAACCTACAGCAGAAATCATTATTGAATATTCAATTCCTTTTTCTAATTGGATTTGAAAATGCCCAGTCTCGTCTGACGATGTTCCAAATTCACCGTCGTTTACTGAAATTGTAGCAAAAGGTATATGTTCATTATGAGAAGTAACATGCCCTTTGACAGTTATTTTATCTCCTCCAAAGCTAAGTAAATTAATAGCTAAAAATAAAAATGTAGTGAGGTACGCCTTCATGGCTTGTTGTTTCGTTTTCTATTTGACTAATTATCTGTTGTTGCAAATCTAGGTAAAAAATTTAGACAAGCCTAAAAATATTTATTTATTAATTGTTATTTTGTTTTTGTTGACCTAAAATTAGTTGAAGGTATATGACAAGTAAGTGTAGTGTCATTCAGTAATCTAAGGGTGATAAAATGGAGCTATTGAAGATGATAAAGTATTGTCAGTTATTGAGAATCAATTGATTGAATCTGTAATTGAACTTTACTTTAAATTGATTTACATAATAAAAGGTAACAGAGGTTGTGATCAACAGTATCAGATTTATTTTTGTATATTATATATCAATAACTTTCTGTAAATAAGAACAATGAATCGTTACCTGCTTTTGGTAATTCTACCACTAACTTTCTTTTCTTGCCAGATCCATCAGAAGGAGAAGAAGCCAGAAAATACCGTTATTTTAGTTTCTATAGATGGATTTCGATATGATTATTCCGAAAAGTACAACACACCCAATCTGAATAAGATTGCAAAGGATGGAGTGAAAGCAAAGTCTATGATTCCTGCTTATCCTAGCAAAACTTTTCCCAATCATTACTCTATTGTGACGGGCATGTATCCTCAAAACAATGGTTTGGTACACAATAATTTTTATGATCCTGAGCGGGAACAACATTATAAAGTTGGGCTTGGAAAAAAAGATGGGTCGTGGTTTAAAGGAACGCCATTATGGAATCTGGCAGAACAGCAAGGGCAGAAATCAGCTACATTTTATTGGCCGGTATCTGACGCAAGAGTAGAAGGGATGACGCCTTCATATTATTTTAAATACAACAAACCTACACCTTATTTTGAAAGGGTAGACCAAATAGAAAAATGGTTAGCATTGGATGATGACGTTCGTCCTACTTTTATCGCTACTTATTTTTCATTAGTAGATACACAAGGACATTTATTCGGGCCTGATGCGGATGAAACAAAAGAAGCAGTGGAATATTTAGATCAAGTAATTGGAAAACTATATGAAGTTGTAAAAGCCTCTGCTCATCCTATTGATTTGATTATTGTTTCGGATCATGGTATGCAACAGGTGGATGTAGAGAATTCAATTGTTTTGGAAAGCCTTGGTAGATATAAAGATTTTGTTTGTGTCAATGGAGGTGGAATTCAATACTTCTTATATCCTAAAAAAGGAGCTGATATTGAAAAAGCTTATCAAGACTTGAAAGCACAAGAAAATAAAGGTTTTGTAGTTTATAAAAAAGAGGAAGTACCTGAAAGGCTTCATTTTTCTAATGGGCAACGTATACCTGAAATAATTTGTGAAGCTATTCCACCTATGACTTTTAGAAATCTAAGAGGAAGTGTCAGCAACGGTATGCACGGCTATAACCCTTACAAAGTAAAAAATATGCATGCAGTTTTTTATGCTGTGGGTGATCATTTTCAGAAGGGGAAAACGATAGAATCCTTTGAAAATATACACATCTATCCTTTAGTGGCTAAAATTTTAGGATTAAAAGTTCCTGATGATATTGATGGGGATGTGAATGTGTTACTCCCAACAATGCATAATTAATATGAAGATCCTTTTTCATGATTATCTTTGTTTATTACTAAATATGACAATCAAATGAAGAAACAAATATTTATAAAAGATTGGTTAAAATTAAAACCTTATCAACAGCAACAGTCTAGTGATTTATTTTACCTTAGAATCTCTAATCAAGTTTTAGGAATCATTAAAAAAAGTGAACATTTCAATTTTATTGAAACGGCTTTAGATCCAGAACAAGTAAAGTTAATGTCTTGTTTTTTAACTTCTTACCTAGAAGATGTGGTTTCGGAAAGCAATATATGGAGTACGTTTCGTTATGAGCATGAATTACTTTATAAAAAATGCCTGCCGTTCTTTCAAAAGTTAGAGGATTATTATGAAGATGAAATTAATGCTCAAGATGTTGAGGTGCTTATTTGGTATTTTATCAATGCAGTTCAAGAAACGTACGAATTTGAACCCAACAGCTTTTATATAAAAGATATAGCTGAAGATGTCATGAAAGTGTTTGAAGATGCATGGGAATATGCTCCAGAAAATACGACTTTGAAGTTAAAATATACTCTGCTTGAATCAGATTTTTATAAATCACGAGAGTTTATTGATGTTATCCTATTCCAAACTTACCTTTTCTATCCTGATACAGCTTTAAAGCAACAAAAAGTAGAGTTAGACATTTTTGAAAAAAATCGGAATGAATCTCATTTATTACACTTGTTGAATAGTGAAAGAGATCGTCTATTGCATACTTCTTTTACAAAGCTACTAGGATTGAAAGGAAAAGAATGGGCTGCTAAAGTTTTAGGTGAAAAACATCCATTGTACACATCTTTTTTAGAGCTTTCTCCAAAGCTTGAGGGGCAGTTCTTTTATAAAGGACAGGATGAACGTTATGTTTACTTAGAGTATATTGCTACTGGAGAAAAATTTAATCTTCTCAAGGAGTCTTATGACAATGCAACAGATTTAAATAATGTTGATGATATTCTTTATTTAGGAATATGTAAGTGGCGTGGAGAATGGTGGTTTTCTGGTGTAGCCATGATACAAAGTTTTGATGTAAACCTAGTCAATAAGGAAAGGAATTCTTTAGAAAGTGTATCTGCCACAGACTTTTTGAAAATCAATAGTGATCGAAATAATAAAACACTAGCTTCCCAAAAGAAAGCTTTCCTTGAGTTTAATCAGAACTCTTTGATTAAAATATTACCTATTGAGGAGGTAGAGCCATTTGTAAATTCCTTTATGTCGTTTTATAACAAGTCCTTAGGATTGTCATCAAAAGAAGTTGAAAAAATCAGAGAGAATCATAAGGGCAGTATAGATCAAGGTATTACACTGCCTTCAAGTTTAAAGGAAAACAATGATAGCGCTCTAGTTTTCTTTAATGAAAAAACGGGTATACAGATGGGTTTTGATATTAATAGTGCATTTCCATTAAAAGAGAATTCATTTTTTAACCCTGAAAAGACTAGAGAACATATTATTACTTTGTGTAATTCAACTGATATATCTACCGAGTTAGTGATGTATTGTATTGATAATTTCAAGGATCAATTACCTTTCTTTGAATCTAGGTTTGGTAGGTTATTACTCAACGATACAGACTTTTTATTACGTTTTTGGAAGACAAAAGATTATTATTCAAAAGCTATGGTAACAGAGGTGAATGAATAAAAAAAACGGGTAAAATGATTCAACGCATTAATGGTGAATTATTTTACCCGAATTCTTTTTTCCAAATTGGTTTATTTCTTGCCTACAAAGGCTCCTCCCCATAAAAATAATCCATCGAAGCAATCTTCACCTTAGGATTTTCCTTTTCCAATTTATCTTTATGATCCTTGGCCATTTTATTCCATTTTTTGACCGCGTTATTATAATATCCTCTTGTAAATGTATCTCTAGCACTTGCGTCAGAAACTTCTGAAAGCATCATCTCTGTTTCTTCCTGAGCATCTAAATCATCCACTGAGTCTATCAGGTCATTCAGAGCGGTAATCATTTCTAAGATACTTTGATCATATTGCATCACTTCCTCATTATTATTGAAATTAGAGTTAGAATACTTTGCTTTTGAAGCTTTAGAAATAGCTGACTTTGCCGTTTTCTTTTTCTCTTTATCTAATTTCGCATTGGAGCGATTAAGAATCTGAACAATCATTTTGGCTTTCGAAATTTTCAACTCTTCAGAAGCAAAAGCCTCTTTTTTAAGAGAATCAATTTCAAGATATAATGCTTTAGAATCTACTTTACTTAAATCTTCTACTTCCACTTCATATTCTTCTTCTCCTGATTCCTTTTGTGTTTGTTCTGTTGAACATGAAAAAATAAGGAAGAATAATGCCGCCAAGGTAAGGTGAATCTTTTTCATTATGTTTAATCTTTTATAGGATCAATTAAGTTATCACTTATGACTATATCAATTCGCAGACCAAAATTAGTTTAATCCAATTTTTTCATTCTTCTGGAAATCATAAAGCGTGAAAACTCTTAATCTATAAAAAGAAAGCCAATACTCTTTCAAGGCCGCTAAATACTCCTTAGTAGCATTGTCTTTGTCTCTTAATGTAATATTCAAGTCTGTTACACTGATTTTACCGACCAAGTACCTTTGCCTTGCAATTTCATAACTCTTCTCAGAAACCAGTTTTGCTCGCTCAGTGGAAAGAACTCTTGTTCTGATGATTGGAATTTGCCTTGCCAGCATATAGATTTCTTGCGTAAAGCGTTGCTCTTGCAGTGCAATTGTACTTTCTTCCAATCTTTGGTTCGAAAGGGCTGTTTCTACTCTTGACTTTCTTCTTCCCCAATCAACAAGAGGTATATTGAAGCCCAAACGAAACTGTTGCTGATCATTCGGGTTTTGATATACACCTGAAGGTTGACCGGCCTGCTGTGTTAAACCAAACTGACCATTTAAATTGACTTGCAAACCTGTTTCACCCTTCGCTTGAGCAACGGCTCTTTCTGCTTCTAATTTTCTTCTATGAAAACTAATGTATTGTTGTCTGTTGAGTTTTGCTTGAGCCACAGCCACATCAGAACTGATCGATATATCTGGGATTTCTGAAGGGAGAGATAGTTTTACACCATTGTCAGAAGGAGTTAAACCTAGAAAAGTGAAAAGGTTTAGTGTAGCTCTTTCAACTTCCAGATTGGCAGACTGTAAATTCCTTTCTGAAGTAATAACACTTAATTCGAGTTGGAGTAATTCATTCTCCGCAATCTTACCCAAGTTATAACGGCCTTGACCAATTTTGAAGATAGTATCATTATTTGAAAGGTTAGTTTCAGCTACCTTTTTGTTGACTTGAGCAAGCAGTAAATTGAAATAATACTCAGTTGCATCATATCCCACTTGTTCCATTTCCTCTGAAAACTTCTTTTGAGATTCCTCATATTTCAAAGGCTCAATGACTTTATCATATTTGTAAGGATTGAAATTAAAAAGAGGTTGATTGAAACCAATAACCAAAGGCTGACCGGCATAACTAACGCCTTGATTCAAGCCTTCAAAATTATCAATTCTTTGTAGACTTGATCCAACATAAATTGAACCGCCGGTTAAACCAACATTTTGCTGTAAAGCTAAATTCAGTTGAGAAGTGGACATACTTACACCTCTAAATTCATTCGAACCATCGGGCTGTGTTACCGGTGTGATGGAACGGTTGAAATCAGGTAAATAGCCATCTAAGACGAGTTGAGGAAGGTAATTGGATTTAAATTGTTTGTAAACCCAGTAATTATTTTCCTTTCTATTTTCTGCTTGCTGAGAAGAAAGGGACTGCCCTTTGGCAATACTGATCACCTGATCCAGCGACATCAATTCTTGAGCAAATAGGGGAGTGTTCAAGAATAGAAGTATATATATTAAAGCGTTTTTAAAGTTCATTTGAAGTAATGGTTTGTTTATTCGTATCTCAAAGATTCAATTGGGTCTTGATTAGCTGCTTTTCTTGCTGGTGAAATACCAAAGATCACCCCGATAGAAGTGGCCACACCAAATGAAATAAGTACAGAGGAGAAAGAAACAATCGTTGGAATATCGGCTATATTAGAAATCATCACAGCCAAGACGATACCTAGTATCACACCAATTGTACCTCCTGAAAGACTAATTAAGACAGCCTCTAACAGAAATTGAAGAATGATGTCGTGCTTTTTGGCACCTAGAGAAATTCTCAATCCAATTTCTTTAATTCTTTCCAATACAGAAGCCAGCATAATATTCATAATTCCAATTCCTCCAACAATTAGTGAGATTGATGCAATAGCACCTAAGACGATGTTGAATATATCTTTGGTTCTTCTCTGTTGTTTTAAAAGCATCTCAGGAATAGAAATTTCAAAATCTATTTTATCCAAATGCCTTCTTGCCAACATTCTTTGTAATACCTCAGAAGCCAGTGCAAGTTCATTACTTTCTGACATCTGAATCACCACTTTGTCTAATTGATGATAATTGACTGTTTTTTGCTCCTCTTCATCATTATTATTTCTATTCTCATCTCTAGCCGCTTGCTGAATATCAGACTTTGTGACTTTTGCTCTGTCCTGATATCGAATCAACATGGTTTGAAGAGGGATATAAACATCCAAATTTGCATTTCTAATCCCCAATTTTTCTAAGTTTTTAGACGCTGAACTTCTCTCTTTTAAAACTCCTATAACTGTAAGCCACTGACCACCACATTTGATTTGTTTCCCAATGGGGTCTTCTTTACTGAAAAATCTGGTTTGAATACCACGACCAATAATACAGACGGCTTGACCAAATTTGAAATGAGTACCAGAAAATAAAGTACCAGAGGATAAGGTGTGATTATAGATTTCAAAATAGGCATTTTCGACCCCAATTAATTTTGTAGATCTTCTGATACCATTTTTAATAATATATGTTTCAAGCTCAATTTCAGGGCTGACTTTTTGAATGTTGGGGATGGTATGTTTAATATTTTCAAGGTCGAGCATTGTCAAACCTGGGGAATATTTCTCCTTGTCTCCCTGATTCATTTGAGCAATTTTCTCTTCCGATTGCTCTTTTTTTGGAGTGATCACAATATTATTCACCCCCACCAGTTTCATCTGATCCAAAATTTCCTGTTGTGCCCCTTGACCAACGGCAAGCATGGCAATTACAGCACTTACACCGAAAATGATACCCAAAGCAGTTAAGATGGATCGTACGGTGTTGGCTAAAATGGCTTCAAGTGCAATTGACAGGTTGATAAGTATTCTGTCCATTGCTTATTGAATTAAAATAATATCTTTAGAAATGTTGGTAGGTGTAGACAATGCCACCACATCATCAGGAGAAAGTCCTTCTAAAATCTCAATATCTTTATCGTTCATTTCACCTGTTTTCACTTCTCTTTTTTCAAACCCGCTGACTGCTTTTTTATAAACATAATTGATAGAATCACCTTCGGCATGGATGGCTTCTAAAGGCAGAAGTAATGTGTTTTCGATAAAATTGGTCTGAATTACATTAGAAGTGGTCATAGAGGGACGGAGGGTGCTGTCAGATTCATTGACAAGAATAATCACCTCAAAAACTTTAGCGTCAGAGTTAGGCTTTTGTTCTCCCACGTTGGCTACTTTCGTTACCTTTCCAGTCAGTGCTTTATCAGGAAAAGCATCCAATCCTAACATTACTTTTTGCTCTGGTTTAATTTTACGGATGTCGACTTCATTGACATAAGTTTTTGAAATCATAACAGATAAATCGGGCAAAGTAGCCACCACGGGGTCCCATCCTCTGATGGTAGATCCCTCTTTCTTTTTCTTGCCATTCCAGTCTTTTGCATAAATCACCATTCCTTCTTCAGGAGCAAAAATGGTAAACTCTGCAAACAAATCTTGAAGAAACTGAACCTTCCTTTTCGCTTCATTTAAAGTGGCCGTTATTTCCCTCATTTTGGCACTTAGCTGCTGTTGCTTCACGCTGTAATTCGACTTTGTTTGCTCTAAATCTCTTTCTGCTTTTAGTACTTCTATTTCTGCTTGCTTGATTGTGGCAGGGGGTTCAAAAGCAGATTGTTCCAATGCTAATTTTTTCTCTTCAACACTAAATTCAAGGTTGATAATTTTGTCTCTTTCCTGGCTAAGCTGAAGTGCCGTATCCAATTTATTTTGTTCCCATTGTGATTCGGCCTTTGTAAGGTCAGATTGACGTTGTGTGAGTTTGTCAGCCAAAGATGAAGCATCTAATTGAGCTACTTTATCTCCTTTTTTGACTACAGTTCCCTCAGGAACCAAAGAGTTGAGTTTTGTTTCCCAAATTCCGGCTTGTTGCATTTTCATAGGCCCTTGAATTTCCACGAAGTTTTTAGCTTCAAGTTCACCCGTAGTGGAAACGTTGATATGCAGGTCTCCAAACCTTGCTTTTGTCAGTAATACTTCTTCTGAAGATTCATTAAAAAAGAAAAAATACGATAGGATTAACACTATAACACCAGCACTTCCGGCTAGGATTGGTTTGCTTTTCATTAGTCGATAGAGTTAGATGAATTTAAAGAATAACAGATGCTGTAAATCTGATTTTAAAAAACGGTACTATTTTTAATTGGTACTATCCATTTCAATATTCTATTCTACTCAAAATAATTGGCAGGACATACTTTTGCGTATTAACCTTTGTTAATTATGATTTAGAGACATCAATTCGAATAGAATCAATATAAAAGAGTGTATAATTCATTAAATCGTTGTAAAGTAACTATAAAACTAGGCTAAACTTTTTATATTTGTGCTCAATTTTCGACATACGTATTAAGTATGTCATTTTTATTTTAAACATTTAAACTACCACGCAAGTGAAAAGAATAAAGATTAAAGACTTGCTGGCCCACGGTGAAGTTGGAGCCAAAGTAACTGTAAAAGGATGGATTAGAACATTTAGAAGCAATCGTTTCATTGCCTTGAATGACGGTTCTACTATCAATAATTTGCAAGCAGTGGTAGATTTTGAAAATACAGACGAAGATCTACTTAAAAGATTAACTACTAGTGCTGCTGTTGCAATCGACGGTGAAGTAGTTGAATCTCAAGGTAAAGGTCAAAGCATCGAAATCGTTGTTGAGAAGATAGAAATTTTAGGTGACGCGGATCCAGATGAGTATCCATTACAACCTAAAAGACACTCTTTGGAATTCTTGAGAGAGAAAGCTCACTTACGCCCTCGTACGCAAGTAATGAGTGCAGTATACAGAGTAAGAAACGCTTTAGCATACGGTATCCACAAATTCTTCAATGAAAAAGGATTCCTTTATATGCACACGCCTATCATCACAGGTTCTGATGCTGAAGGTGCAGGCGAGATGTTCAGAGTAACAAACTTCGATCCTTTAAACCCTCCAAAAACAGAAGATGGCGAAGTAGATTACAAAGAAGATTTCTTTGGTAAGGCTGTGAACTTATCTGTTTCTGGTCAGTTGGAAGCAGAAGTTGGAGCAATGTCAATGGGTGAGGTTTATACATTTGGACCTACATTCCGTGCAGAAAACTCAAATACTTCTCGTCACTTGGCGGAATTCTGGATGATTGAGCCGGAGATGGCATTCTATGACTTAGATGATAACATGGATCTTGCTGAGGAAATGATCAAATACTTGATCGACTTCGCTATGGAGCAGTGTCCTGATGACTTGAAGTTCTTAGACCAGCGTTATGCTCAAGAGCAAAAAGGTAAGCCTCAAAACGAGCGTTCAGACCTTGGTTTATTAGAGCGTTTAGACTTTGTTTCTAAAAATGACTTCGAAAGATTGACTTACACTGAGGCAATTGAAGTATTGAAGAGATCTAAGCCATTCAAGAAAGGTAAATTCAAATATCCTGTAGATTGGGGTATTGATTTACAATCTGAGCACGAAAGATACTTAGTAGAAAAAGAATACAAGAAGCCAGTAATTCTTACTGATTACCCTAAAGACATCAAATCATTCTACATGAAACAAAATGATGATGGTAAAACAGTAAGAGCAATGGACGTTTTATTCCCTGGTATTGGTGAAATCATCGGTGGTTCTCAAAGAGAGGAGTCGTATGACAAGCTATTGACCAGAATGAATGAAATGGGAGTTCCTCAAGAGGAGCTTTGGTGGTACTTGGAGCTTCGTAAGTTCGGTACAGCACCTCACTCTGGTTTCGGTTTAGGATTCGAAAGAATTGTATTGTTCGTGACAGGTATGGGTAACATCCGTGACGTAATACCTTTCCCAAGAGCACCAAAAAGTGCTGAATTCTAGAAAGAATTTTTAATCAATAAAAAAGCTGTCTTAAACTTAATGTCTAGGACAGCTTTTTTTTGCCTCAACTATTTTTCTAGTGTTTATTTGAAAGATTTTACTTTAGTGGTTCTGTTATCAACAGGTCTCCAGCCTAAAGAAGGGAAATACTTATAAGTATAAATTTTCCACTTCACCTCTTCAGACTTTTTCTTTTTTTGAGCCTGCCAAACAATCAGTGCTTTCTGACCATCTGTATAATCTGTGTATACACGGACAAAGTCTTTGCCTTCCACCAATTTATCAAACAGAATGTTTTCCGTCTGACGGTCAATAAGCATTTTGTGTTTCCCTTCTACAAAGATTTCCAATGTAGCATCATCACCTACACCTCTTGAAAAAGGTGCTGTTTTGATTTTTGGAGCATTAGACGAATCATAGTTTCTCTTTGCATTTTTTTCGTCTTCTACATTATCAGCCAATAGTACATTAGAGATTAATAATAGGGAGGTAAAGAATAGGGTTATAGATTTCATGTTATTAAATAGGTTGATTTACAACATTATAAACATGATATATAAGACCTTAGTTGATGTGCTTAGTATTTGTTGAATAGTGTTTGGTGTTATTTATTAAAATAGATATACATATTTTAATAAATGTTTAATCGAGAACAATGTTATATATAAGGGTGGTTTTTATCTAATCAATTTTATTTTAAATATTTTTTTACCTAAATAATAAATTTTTCTAACTAATTGTTAATAAGAGCATTGTGCATGTTGTTTGGTTGAAATTAATAAGCAGAAGTTGTTAAATTAGTATTGTCTTAAAGGAACTATGTTAAGACGAGTGTTACTGCATAAATTTTTTTAATATTAATAACTCCTTATTTATCGTTAAATGGAAATTACTACCAAACACAAACTATCTTTAGGTATAGTTGCTGTACTATTAGTCTTTATCGTGATTTTTGAATCATGTATGTCAACCTCTGTCGAATTACCTTGTCAAAAGCGTACTTGGTATTCTGGAGTCATCAAATCATCAAATGAAAAAGATGTAGATATGAAAATGTCTGTAAAGTTTACAGATGAGTATGTATTAGTTGAATTGATGAATGACCAACTTCATGAGGTATACAAATTATTGCCTTCTGAAAAGACGGAGAATGAAATTATATTTCAAACTGACGAGAGGTTGATGAAAAGATACCATAACGCTAAACTTGTACTTGCTCAAAAAAGCAATACTGATCAAATTGAAGTATCATTTAATGACTTCATTAAAAACTATAGTTATAACAATCACGCATTGCATGTGAAAACTAAAGTATAAAGATTTATAGATTTTGGATAAAGGTTAGTATTTGTGAAAATGCTAACCTTTTTTTCTGTCCTAGTACTTATATTCTGCTTAAATTTGTGGCCAAAAAAAGTGAATATGCAAATCAGGCCCATTCAAGCATCAGACAATGATGAAATAGGACATTTAATTCAGAGAGTTTTAGAAGAACATAAAGCAAATGTGCCTGGCACAGCCTATTTTGATAAACAGCTTTTTAAGTTGAGTGAAGTTTATCAAGCAGAAAATGCCGTTTATTATGTCATTGAAGAGAATAATGAAATTATGGGCGGTGCTGGAATCAATGTTTTAGAAGGAGGAGATCCTTCGGTCTGTGAACTTCAGAAAATATATTTGAAACAAGAAGGAAGAGGAAAAGGATGGGGGAGAATGCTTATTGAAAAATGCCTTGATTTTGCTGAAAATAGGAATTATTCTAGTTGCTATTTGGAAACAATGCCCGAACTGTCAAAAGGAATTGAACTCTATAAAAAAGTAGGTTTTGTAAGTATTGAGAAACCGTTGGGAGACACCTCTCACCATGGATGTTCGATTTGGATGTTAAAACAATTATCATAATGCCAATTATTAATTCTCAGTTTTCACCAAACTTTTGGTTTAAAAACCCACATGTCAATACGATTTTCTCGAATCGTATCAAAAAACAAAAAACACCCAAATACTTTAGAAAACGTTTTGAAACCCTTGATAATGATTTTTTTGATGTAGACACCATATTGAGTGAGTCAGATACGGCTGTGGTGATACTTCATGGCCTTGAAGGTTCTTCAAAATCAGGCTATATTTTGGAAATAGCAGATTACTTCTCAAAAATGTGGGATGTATGGGCTATGAATCAAAAAAGCTGCAGTGGTGAGCTTAATCTTAAGAAAACATCTTATCATAGTGGCAGAACAGAGGAGTTGGATTTTCTTTTGAACAAGATTATAGACAATTACCGCAAAATATATATCATAGGTTTTAGTTTGGGAGGTAATATAACGCTGAAATACTTAGGCGAAAATGCTCAGGAACTGCACCCTAAAATCAAAGCGGCAGTGGCTGTATCAGTTCCGGTTCACCTCAACTCTTCAGTAGTTACCCTTCAGCAAAGAAAGAATTGGTTTTACCAGAATGACCTGTTGGTGTCATTGAAAAAGAAGGCAATAGAAAAACTCAGAAGAGAAGATCCCGACTCTGCAAAAATTCTTTTGATGGAGAAAGTAACCTCTTTCATAGAGTTTGATAATCTCTATACAGCTCCTGTTCACGGCTTTGCAGATGCAGATGATTACTGGACAAAATGCAGTTCAAAACAGTTTCTTCCGGCCATTTCTATCCCAACTTTGATACTAAATGCCCAAGATGACCCCTTTTTATCTAATGAATGTTACCCATATGTAGAAGCTATTGGGAATGATCAGTTATATTTGGAGGTCCCTAAGTACGGAGGACATGTAGGTTTCCTTGAATCTTCAGGAAGAGATAGGTGGTACTTACGTCGTCTGATGGCTTTTTTAAAACAATACTAATAAACTTTTCACTAAACATTATGCATGGTTACTTATTTACATTGGTAGGAATAATAATGGTTGTCTGTTCATTTACAATTTATAAAGATGAAGCAACTGTTAAATATTCTATGTTAGTAGCGTCCTTCTTTTTGTTTGTATTCGGTTCTTTCATCAAGTTCAAAACACTTGTGAAATTAAAGAAAGACATGAACGATAAATTAGAAGCGGCTCAAAGAGAGAGAGAAAAAGAAGTGCAGTAACTTAAATGATACTGAGGGTTAAGCAAAAATTTCATAGTAAAGAAAAACAATAAATTTGAAGGGAAAAGTAGGATTATTTATAATTTGAAGTTGAATATTTACAGACGTTATACTAAACAATCCTAAAACTGTTGAATGTTCTTTTATATCCCTTCTTTACGTTGTTAATTGTATGTTGAATTTACATCACTTCTTGTAGTGTGCAACAACTACAAAAATATTATTGTAATCTTTTAAATATGAAAATGAAATACTTACTAACCCTCTTGATGAGTATCACTATACTCAGTTTTTCTCATGCGAAAGGAAAAGTGTCTATTGACCGTGTAGAGCCAGCATTTTGGTGGGCAGGAATGGTCAATCCAGAACTTCAAGTACTTGTGCATGGTGAAAACATCAATGATTTAGACCCTTCAATTGCGTATGAAGGTGTGACTTTAGAACAGGTGATTAAGGTAGAAAACCCTAATTATTTGTTTTTGAACCTTAAACTAAGCGAAACAGTCGAGCCTGGGAAATTCCCTATCCAATTCAAAAGAAAAGGTAAAGTAGTATTCACCTATGATTATGAATTAAAGGCAAGAGCGAAAAACTCAGCTAACAGAAAAGGTTTTTCTAATGAAGACGTGATGTATTTGATCACGCCGGACCGTTTTGCCAATGCAATTCCTGAAAATGATCATGTAGAAGGAATGTACGAAGATACAGACCGTTCTGACAATGGTAAGCGTCATGGTGGTGACCTTCAAGGTATCATTGATAATTTAGATTATCTCAAAGGCCTTGGTTTCACTGCAATTTGGATTTGCCCAGTATTAGAAAGTAATCAGGTGGATTATTCTTACCATGGTTATGCAATCACAGATTATTACAAAGTTGATGCTCGTTATGGTTCAAACGAAGATTATGTTCGTTTAGTAGACGAAGCAAAGAAAAGAGGCATCAAAATCATCATGGACCAAGTGGAAAACCATGCAGGTTTAAACCACTGGTGGACAAAAGACCTTCCAACAAAAGATTGGTATCACTCTGCTGATAAAGCTGTGAAGCCTACAACAAACCACAACAGATCTTCTTTAGCTGATCCATACACAACTCCTTCAGAGAAGAGGGCTTTTAGTGATGGATGGTTTGTAGACAGAATGCCTGATTTGAATCAATCGAATCCTTTGATGTCAAAATACTTAATTCAAAATTCAATTTGGTGGGTTGAGTATGCAGGACTTGGTGGTATTCGTCAAGATACATTCTCTTATCCTGACCCAGAATTTATGAGTGACTGGTCTAGAAGTATCATGGAAGAATATCCTAACTTCAATATTGTAGGTGAAGAATGGACTTCAAACCCAGCACTAATTGCAAGATGGCAAGTAGGTAAGGTAAATACGAATGGCTATAAATGTTATATGCCGTCAATGATGGACTTCCCTAACCAAGAAGCATTTGTAAAATCATTGAACGTTTCTCCAGATGAATCTTGGCAAGATAGTTTTGGCGCCGCTCACGGAATGTTAGCCAATGACTTCTTGTACGTAGATCCATATAACTTGGTAACATTTATGGACAACCATGATATGGCCCGTATTTATGATCAAGTGAATCAGAATTACGATCTGTATCAAATGGCTATGGTATACTTGTATACATTAAGAGGTATTCCACAAGTGTATTATGGTACTGAAATTACATTGTCATATCCTGAAAACCCAGGTGATCATGGTGGATTGAGAATTGACATGCCAGGTGGCTGGGAAGGTGATAAAGTGAATGCATTTACTGGTGAAGGCTTGAATGAGCAACAGAAAAATGCACAGAACCTTATCAAGAAGTTAAATCAATACAGAACAAAAACGACTGCTTTACAAACAGGTAAGCTCGTGCATTACTATCCAAAAAATGAAACTTATGTAATGTTCAGATTTGACGAGAAAACGAAAGTCATGACAATTTTCAATAAAAATGCAGATAAGACGGAGCTGAAATTAGATCGTTTTAATGAGACATTAAAAGGAGCAAAATCAGCAACAGATATCCTAACAGGAAAAAAATATGATTTGTCAAGCGGTGTAATTTCAATCGAAGGAACTTCAGCCTTAATGTTGGAATTGAAGTAATTTGACGCGTTTTTCATACAAAAAAATGGGTTCAAATTAGTTCTTAATAAACCGTAACTCAATATAAAAGAGACATCTCAAAAGGGTGTCTCTTTTGTATTTTGAAAAAAATGATGATATTATTGTCAATCATAAGGGTTTGATTGTCATATTCAAGACAATAGTATTATCGAGATGAAGAGCATTTATTTATCAATTTTTATTATGACCATCTTTCTGTTTTCTTCTTGTATGAGTGAAGAAGATAGTTCAGATGAGTTCTTGTTGGATCCGGTGCAACATGTGTTTCATGATGCACTTGAAGTAGAAGTCGAAGATTCTCTATCTCAGTTAGCTATTGATGTGAAAATTGTAGGCTGGCAGAAAACAGACAGAGGTGCTTACCATCTGCATTATAAGTTTTCAAGAAGGGAAAATGAGAAAATATTAGAGAGAGAAACCATTCCATATGATCAAATTCAGATTAAAGATGATATTTTGACAAAAAGTCTTCTTTTTGAAGGATTAGATTCTCTCACTGAATATTGTTTGGAGTTGCAATCTACTTATAACGATGACGTGACGAAGACAGATACTTATATCTTCACAACAAAAGGAGATACAACAGCCAATGAAATGGAATAGCATCAGCTATTCCATTTCTTGTATATAACACTTTGCATTTCTTTGTGAATACTAGGAGGAGCGGCAATTATTTCTCTATCTTCAATATAAGAAGGGTTGTTGGAGAATGTAGAAACCACACCGCCAGCCTCTTTGACAATGATAGCACCTGCAGCTACATCCCAAGCATTTAAGTTATACTCAAAGAAGCCTTCCAGACGACCACAAGCCACATACGCAAGGTCTACAGCGGCAGAGCCTAGCCTGCGGACACCATGACAGCCTTCCATCATTCCCATTAGAATATTCATGTACTGAGGCATTTTCTCAAAGTCATAATAAGGAAATCCCGTAGCAATCAATCCACTTTTAAGTTCAGTTTGTCTAGATACATGAATAGGTGAACCATTTAAAAATGCTCCTCCATCTTTCCAAGCATAAAAACACTCATCAAGATTGACTTCTCTAACCACTCCAAGGCAATAATCAGTTTCGCTTACCAGCCCAATACTGATAGAGAAAATAGGAATGCCATGAATAAAGTTGGTAGTGCCGTCCAATGGATCAATAATCCACTTCAAACCATTGCTAGAACTTCTATTCGTCCCTTCTTCACCAATAAAACCCGCTTCAGGCATGATGCTTTCTAGTCCTTCCACAATTTTCTTTTCAGCAGTTTTATCCACATAAGAAACAAGGTCATTTAGGCCTTTATATTCTATTTTGCTGTCATCAAAGTTTTGTCTTTCTGTAGCAATGAAATGACCGACTTCTTCAGTCAGTTTGATCACCTTATGACAGATGTCTTTATAATTGTATTGGCTCATAATGTTTATCTAAAAAGTAAGAAATAGAACAATTCTACTTGTCAGTTTTATATTAGTCCTCTTTGTGATTAAGAGATGATTCAAGCATGCTCTAAGAGAACTCCTATAGTTTGAAAAAGTTTATCTTATTAAATTGTTTATTTTCAGTTTAAAAGTGCATACAGCAATATTAATCAAAATAATCTTTTTGAGCTTATAACTACCAATACAAAATTACTTTTAATGAATTCTATTTTTTAAATCAGGACAATTTTCCCTCAAATGACTGAGTCTGAAACTTAGTTAGATATTAAAATTATGCATTGAAATGAGTTTTGGACAATTGAGGGGATATGTGATTGATTATTTGTAGTATTCCAATATGAGCAATAAAATAAAAAAAGATCATCACAAAATGATGATCTTTTTAATTCCTTTAATAACCCAAAAACTATTTCTTATTGCTGTTTTCATGTACTAAATAACAATTTTTATTTCACTAAAGCAAGAAATAATATAATTAAAATACTTTATTCAGTGAATGTTTTCAAATTTTATACGCTTAACAAGGTGTACGTTAAAAATTAAGTTAATTCTGATATTTTGTTTTGGACATGACTGATTCCTTTTGAGAAAACTTTTTCTATAACGGCGTACACTTTTTCTAACTCTTCTTCCGTAATTGTATAGGTCGTATTGATATACACCACATTACCTAAAGGACGTAGTAGTACATTTTCCGACAAGAAATATTTATATAATTCATCTTTAATAGAATTGAAGTATGAAGTCTCTTTTTCACTATCATATTCGATGGCTAGGATCGTTCCCGTTTGTCTTACAGACTTACAGAAAGGAGTGGATTTAATCTTTTCTTTGAAGGCTTTATGAGAGGCAACAATATTTTTAATCTGTGCTTGTCTTTCCTCACTCAACAGCATTTCCAGACTTTTTGAAGCGACGGCACATGCCAATGGATTTCCGGTGAAGGAATGACCATGGAAGAACGTCTTCAATACATCATCAGTCAGGTAAGCGTTGTAAATCTCATTGGTGCAGATCGTAAGGCTCAATGGCATAATTCCTCCTGTCAATGCTTTGGACATTGTGATGATATCAGGCGTGTTGTTTTTGAGGTGATGTGTTGCGAAGAGTTCACCGGTTCTGTAAAAGCCGGTCATTACCTCGTCAGCAATACATAATGTACCATGATTATGAGCAATACCCATCAATTCATCCAACCACTCACTTTTGTACATTCTCATCCCTGAAGCACCTTGAACTAAAGGTTCAAAAATAAAGGCACAATACTCTTCCGTTTGACAAAGTGTTTCCATACGTGTTCTCACTTCTTCCCAATTGTCTTCTGTCGGGAATGGAAGGAAATCCACATCAAATAGATAATCTTCAAAGGGCTTAGAGAACGGTGAGCGATCTGCCATTGACAATGCACCAAAAGTATCACCGTGATAGGCACCCTCAAAAGCAATTACTTTTTTACGAGTGTGTATTCCTTTGTTGTAGAAATACTGAATGATCATCTTAATCGCAATCTCATTAGCAGTACTTCCGTTATCCGAAAAGAAAACACGGGAAAGGTCACCTCTCAGTTGAGGGATAAGTTGCTCCGCCAATTTTACAGCAGGTTCATGCGTAAAACCAGCAAATATGATATGATCTAAATCTAAAGCCTGTTGCTTTAAGGTTTCTGCCAACTCTTCATTGCCATGCCCATGAATATTGACCCACCATGAAGAAACAGCATCTATAATTTCAGTCCCGTCTTCCAAAATGATTTTAGTGCCTTTTGCTCTTTTTACTGGAAGGGGTGGAGGAGCCAATGTTTGAGCTGTAAAAGGGTGCCAAATACAACTCTGATCTCTTTCTACTAAACTCTTATGCATGTTCTGAAATGGTAATGATGTTGTTGGCAATTAAGTTTTCTTTGACGATAGAAGCATACTTTTTAATTGTCTCCGCTTCAAGGTCTTCTAATTGAGGTAATCTAAGTAAGCAAGGCACTTTCGCATGTTTAAGAATCACGCTTTCTGTGTCCTCATTTTTCTCTCCGTTAAAAACGATCCCCACCAAATCAAGTCCTCTTCTTTGGATCTCACGAATGGATAATAATGAGTGGTTGATACTTCCGAGGTAGGTATTGGATACCAATACGATGGGCAAGTTGTGCTTTTCAGCAATATCAATTACCATTTCATCATCATTCAATGGTACCATCAAACCGCCTGCACCTTCTACGATCATATGCTCTTTAGAGTGCTTAGGCAATGTGATGTTATCTAATGATACTTTGATATTTTCTCTTCTAGCCGAAGCGTGAGGAGACATTGGATATTTTAAAAGGTAGGCTTCAGGTATTTTCTCACTCTTTGTAGGAAGAAGTTCGTGTACTGTTTCAGTATCTGTAGGAAATCCTGCTTGAACAGGTTTCCAGTAAGAAGCTTGTAATGCTTCAGTAAAAATAGCTGAGACTATTGATTTCCCGCTATCCGTACTGATGGCTGATATAAATAGGTTCATGATTTTATTTTTTTAGGATGAAAAACAAAGGGTGATAAGTGAGTGTGACCTTGTCATTTTTAGAAAAATGATCTTGGTATTCTGTATTAAACTGTTGTAAGATTCTAGTATTCCATACTTTCTGATTTTTGGCTGTACCGTTTACTCCAGTGTTTTTCATGTGTTTCAATACAGCTGTTCCTGAATCAAAAAGACATTCTTCTTTCCATTCCCAAGCGTCAATTAATTGGAAACCGTTTTTCTGTAGTAAGAATTTCCATTCCTCTATCGATAGGTATTCCAAGCCTTGGTTGAGTAATGCTTTGATTTCTAAAAAATTGGAAGGTCCAAAAGTAGAAAAAGCAAAATGTCCATCAGGTTCAAGTGCATTATAAATTCTCTTCAAAAGAGCATCAATATCTTCCATCCATTGTAAAACAGAAGTAGAAATGACCAAGTCCAAATGTTGAGGAAGTGAAATATTTTCTATATCACCCACTTTGAATTGTAACCTTGGAAACTCCCTCAAAAGTTGATGTGTACAAAGCGGATCAAGATCATTGACGATATAATCACCGCTGATATTTTTTTCTATTTGCTTCGTTAAAAAACCAGAGCCACACCCCATCTCAAATGCTTTATGAAAATGCGTTTCACGCTTTATAATTTCCTTATAAAGCTCGTTGGTAATTTCTTTTTGAATAAAAGCTTCTTTATCATATGTGCCTACATTTTTTCCAAAACGAGAAGCTACTTTTTGTTTGTCTACAGTAATCATAGGCTTAATGTTTGATTGAGTTGGCCAATGCTCTCCCATGTGTGATAATGATGAAATGGAAAGTGATGTGTATCGATAAGTTGCGGTGTGATCCCCTTGGGAATCCATGAATTCATCAAATTGTCAGAGGGAAAAATTCTATCTTTTTGACTTACTAAAACTTGATCAAAAGTGATGGTTTTCGATGGGGATTCACATTGTCCCAAGAAAGCGAGTTCCTCTTTTAATGACTCGATTTCTCTATCATTATTTTCAATAAATGAGGTATACACTAAACGATCACCAATCATTCTAAACGCAAACTTCTCCCAAGATTTTTGAGATAAAAGCTGAAGGGTTCCATTAAAAATGGCAGTTGGAATTCCTTCTGTATCATCCACCGGTTTTAATGAACCGTTGATGGCAATAGAATAATTATAATCAGAGTAAGTCTCCATAAATCTTGAAGCCACAAGAACTCCAAAAGACCACCCAATGACTGTTTTTTCTTTATAAGGAGTAATGGCTTCAATGATACTGTTGAAATCAAGGTTTTCATATTGACAGACCATCAAAACATCCTTCTCAGAAGTTAAGTTTTGCTCGAAATAATGCCTGCTTTGTCCCCAACCTGCAAAAAAGATAATGACGCTATCAGAATCCTTTTTATTTAACCAATGTGTCTGCATGTGTTTCTGATTTTTTGTAGTGATTAATCATGTCCAATACCTTGTCTATCTCTTTTTTGGTATGATTGGAAGTGATAGAAAGTCTCAATCTTGCGGTCCCTTTTGGAACTGTTGGATAACGGATCGCACTCACAATAATTCCCTCTTGATTTAGAGCCTCGGCTAAAGCCAAACAATCTTTATTGTCTCCAATAATGATGGGTTGAATATAGGTTGTAGAAACAGTGTCTATTCCCGATTCCTTTGCTTTTTGAATAAAGTAATTGGTGTTGTCCTCCAATTGTGAGCGAAGAGAGCCTGCTTTTTGGATTTTCTTCCAAGTAAATAACAGCCACGCTGTATTGATTGGAGGCAGAGCAGTAGTGTAGATAAAAGAACGGCAAGTATTGATTAAATACTCCTTCCATTCTGCTGATAAAACCACAAATGCGCCCACTGCACCCAATGCTTTTCCACAAGGAGCAACAATCACATCAATGTTTTCTATTTTGCCTTCTGCTTCACATAAACCTAGTCCATTTTCACCAAAAGCACCCACACTATGTGCTTCATCAATGATCAGATGACAGTTATACTTTTGCTTTAAGGCTACCAATTTCTTTACATCACAACAATCGCCATCCATGCTGAAAAGGGCTTCAGAGACTATAAATACCTTATTGAAGTTGTCTCTGTGCTTTTTTAGAAGTCGTTCTAAGTGATCATAATCCAAATGTCTGAATCGCTCAAACTGCGCTTTAGCCAACTTTAATCCGTCAACTATACTCGCATGATTCAGTTTGTCCGATAATATCAAATCTCCTTTTTGAGGAAGACTTGACATCAAACCAATATTGGCATGATAACCACTATTCATCCATAAACACGCTTGTTTTCCATACGCAGAAGCAATTGTATTTTCCAGCTTCGTACAAATACTGGAATGCCCTTCCAAAAGGCGTGAGGATGCACTACCAAAGCTGAAAAAATCAGATTGGTTTTCTTTTAAAAATGCTTCTTGAAGTCCTTTGTTAGACGCAATACCCAAATAATCATTGGAAGTAAAACTGATAAAGTCTTTCCCTTGGTATTGCACATGACCTCCATCTTTTCGGTCAATCTCTTTCAAAGACCTGTATTGATGGGTTTCCTTAAATGCCGATAATTGTTGTGATAGCTCCATCTTGTGTGAGGATGGAATGAACAATTAAAAATTATAATTCAGTGTAGTAAATAACCATTAAGGTAACTAGCGCAAGTGTTAAGCGACAGCGTCACTTGTGCTTGTATTTCGAATAAGTCTGTAGACTTATAGAAACACTAAAAGTCTACAGACTTTTTACCTATTTGGGTCCAAGTCACGCTTTCAGCTTAAGACTTGAACCAGTTAATACGTTTTTAAAACTTGCGTTAGCTATGAACCACAATTCTTAATTGTTCATTCTTCATTCTTAATATATAACTGCGTCTTTCTCCAATTTTGTTTTCGCTTCTTCTTTGAAAGATGCTCTTGGCGATAGGCCAAGTGTTTTGAACATGATCATGTCCACATCTTCTTCAGGGTTTGGAGTCGTAAGCAATTGATCGCCAGCGAAGATGGAGTTGGCGCCAGCCATAAAGCAAAGTGCTTGTGCCTCAGTACTCATTTCTGTTCTACCTGCTGATAAACGAACCATTGCTTGTGGCATGATGATTCTAGCAGTAGCGATCATACGGATCATTTCCCATGTAGAAACCATTTTGTTTCCTTCCATCGGCGTACCTTCTACAGGAACCAATGCGTTTACGGGAACTGATTCAGGGTGAGTTGGAAGACATGCTAAAGTAGTCAACATTCCGATTCTGTCTTCGTCTGTTTCACCTAACCCGATGATACCACCTGAACATACTGAAATCTTTGCTTTTTGAACGTTTTTGATCGTTTCTAAACGGTCATCAAATGTTCTTGTCGTAATTACTTGTTCGTAATATTCTCTACTTGTGTCTAAGTTGTGGTTGTAGGCGTAAAGTCCTGCTTCTTTTAGTGCCTCTGCTTGCTCTTCGTCTAACATTCCTAAAGTAGCACAAACCTCAAGGCCCATCTCATTGATTTGGCCTACCATGTCCAATACTCTTTCGAAGTCTTTGTTAGATCTCGCTTCTCTCCAAGCCGCACCCATACAAAAACGAGTAGAACCATTTTCTTTGGCTTGTTTCGCTTTGTTGACTACCGACTCAGTGGTCATTAATTTATGAGGCTCAACATGTGTATTATAGCGTGCAGATTGAGAGCAGTAGCTACAGTCTTCTTTACATCCACCAGTTTTTACAGAAAGCAAAGTACATACTTGTACCTCACCAGTTTGTTGATATTCTCTGTGAATAGTTGAAGCTTTGTACATTAACTCCATTAAAGGTAAGTGATAAATTTCAGCTACCTCTTGTCTAGTCCAATCATGTCTAATACTTGCTTGCATGTCATACTTAATTTTGTGAAGTGTACGCCATGTCAAACTATATTCTTCTATCAAGTTCTAAGATAAATCTTCATTTTCTATTATCTCATCACCAACCTATCCTTTAAAATTTAGGATATAGAAGCCTATAGCTTAACCGACGGTTAAACGACTTCTTGGTTATGAAAAATTTGATAATAGAATTCCCTTACGAGTATTGGACTCGTCAAAAAGAAAACGATTTATAAGATTAAAGCTTAATACGTGTTGGAGGGAGGGTATTCGAGAAAAAGTAGTTTTAGTAGAATCTAGCAAGTTTTTGTATAGACTGGCAGATCGACTACTTTCAGAAATACTCTGTGGGTTGCTCAATAGCGTTAATTGTGAAATTTCTAACTCACTTAATAAGAAATCATCCTCTTCAGGCGGATCATCTAAAGCGAAGTTTTGTCTGATGACAAATTCACGAATTAAAGTTGGAGCATTCAAATGTAGGCACACGTTCAGCGTACAAATTTTAATTTCCCTTTTGAGAGAATTAAAAATTGCATAGTTTTTACGCGACCATCTCTTGAAAAATACCATTGCAAAATTAACTTTTAATTCATTTGCAAAGTAAGGAAGGTTTTAGTTTAGTTCGGTAAGATATGTCAGTTTTTTAGGAAAACTTATATAATTTCTATCATTAAACTTTATGAAAGAGTGTTTTTGTCACTTTTCTTAATGCGTGATTGAGTTGCTAACAAGTATGTGATTCCAAACATAGTGGCCATTCCACAATATTCGTAAATGTTGTTGCTAAAGCTTAGGTCACTGAAATCTAACAGCCAGATATTACCTACTCCTATAAAACTTGCAATAATAACTAGGGCCCATCTGTAAATATTCATAATTTTTTGCGGTTGTAAGTTGCTTAGGTTTATTGTAACATGATCTATACAAAAATATCCGAGTGTACTGTGCTTTACAAAAATATACTGTTAATGAGTTTTTACTAGAAGATAGTTTTTGGTGATCTGTGTCATTTTTATGTAATTATTTTGTTTTCTGTGATATTTAAAACACAAAAATCGTGTGCTCATATAAAAAGGCCAAGCATTTTACTTGACCTTCTTATTTTATACTTCAACTTCTGTTTTGTTGTATTTTCTGATTTTGTAAAGGTGTTTACCAAAGCCAAAAGCACCGTCTAAAGCTGATGCTGTGGCAACACCACCCATCATTGCACCCACTACACCGGTAGTACAAATATCACCGCCTGTAATGTAAAGTCCTTTGAAAGGTGTCTGAGGTTTAATCCATTCACTACTAAAACGTTGAGGTGTATGTGCTAGTCCGTACATTCTTCCGGCTAATTTGGAGGTGAAGTTTTCCATGGTCAGAGGTGTAGAAAGTTCGCAATAATCAATTAAATCCTTAAAACCTGGATGTTGTTTTTCAACGCAAGCAATGAGTCCCTCAGCAATTTTACTTTTCAAAGCTTCATAATCCTCTCCTCTCTTTTTCCAGGGCTCATCTTTCCATTTTTCAAAAGCCTCAAAGTCGGCAAAAGAAATTATTTCGGCAGTGTGCTGTTCTGGATTTTGTTCTTTTAATGAAGGAAAAGACAAGTAACAGCTGTCAATTTCTCCTTTTACAATATCATTTCGAGTTTCATAAGTGGCGTCATGGTCATAAGAACCTGCAATCCAGTAATTTTCTCCTTTCACTCCTAATTTAGATGGACTTTCCTTTAGGCCTATATAAAGAGAAATGGCACTCATCCCTCCAGATAATTCTTCTAATTGAGAAAGGAAATCAACTTTCTGTTTTACTAAATGATTAAAAGTACCATAGAAACCAACAGAAGAAATAATCACTGGAGCATAGTATTCCTTTAACGTAAATGACTTTCCATGTTTTTCTTTCACTTTCACCCCAACAGCCCTGTCATTTTTTATAATAATTTCCTCTCCTGAGTTCCTCATTGGGACACCCTAAAATTAAATAGTTGAGCCAATTCTTTCTGATCCTCATGTAGAATAAGAGTTTTTTCAATTATCATAT
>NZ_JABANE010000409.1 GCF_012844305.1 Flammeovirga aprica JL-4 | reverse complement strand
GGAACTCGAACACAAAAGTCAATTTTTAAAGATTTCAACCATCTCAGCCATTTATAACCAATGAATTCTCTATCCATGACGATATAGTCAATTCTATGATAACCAAGGGTTTCTATAACTTTTGAAAACAATTTTATCCTATCTTCCCAGTTGCTATTTCCACTGTTGTTATCTAACATTTCAAAGTGAAGAGGTACTCCCATTTTACCTACATGGGCAATTACAGATAGTATATTTATTTGAGTTTTCCCATAATCCCACTCTGTTCTATCAATACTCAAAACTACTTTTTCATGAGGGATAAATTGAATTAACCATGAAAATATTTCAAGATACTGAAAGTCTGTTTTCTGAAAAAAGTCTTCAATATTTCTATTAATTGAATCGGTACTGGCCTGACGATTAATTTTTGAAGCTATTTCATAAAATTGAACAGATTTACTATCTATTATACCCAAAATAATCTCTGTTAATCGATCTTTTCGTGAACTGTTTTGAACGACGTTAAATTCATCAAATGTTTTTCGTAGATTTGCTACTGAGTTAAGGCTCATGAAAAGTTGTTTGTTTTATTTTGTA
>NZ_JABANE010000408.1 GCF_012844305.1 Flammeovirga aprica JL-4 | reverse complement strand
TTTGAATACCTGGTATACGCTTGGTTATTTCTTTGTTTGCATCGTCTATCAATTTTAACTTCTCATTCTCTTTGTAACCCTTTTGGCCAATTAAAAAATCTAATAAAGTACTATTAGGGTCAAAGAATGTAACAGGAGTAACAGCAATTTTGTCATCTGTTGTAATTTGGATCTGTCCGGATAGTGTAAGTATACTCACAAATCCTTTATCATTTTCGGTATTTACCTTGTAACTAGGCGAAAGTAATTCTGCTTCTACATCATTTTTCGAAAGATTATCCTTTTCTATAATTTTTAAGGGATATGCAGGAATAAGAACCAAATAAGGTTTAATTTGATCTACTGGATTGGAATTATAAAATGCCAGTAGTCTATCATTGATCAGGTTTTCATCATAGTCATTTAAAAACTTATATTTATCTTTTCTTACATCCTTTAATAAACGCTCTGTATTTTCTGCAAATAAAGGGTAAGCATCCACCACAAAGTTCATTTCCTCCTCTCTCCCCTCTTCCAGCAGGCGGTTATTTTCTTCAATCTGTTTTTCAAGCAGGGCATTTACTTTTTCAAAATAACCTTC
>NZ_JABANE010000407.1 GCF_012844305.1 Flammeovirga aprica JL-4 | reverse complement strand
CGGGGAGCCGGCTTTTGGGACGGCCCGGGCCGAGCAGGATCGCCAGCTTGCTGCCCCCGACGGTGGTTTCCATCCAGATTTTACAGACGCTGGTTAACGGCACCGAGAGCAGCATTCCCACCGGCCCCAGCAGCCAGCCCCAGACCAACAACGACAGGAACACCACCAGGGTCGACATCCCCAGCCGGTGGCCCATCATGCGCGGCTCCACCATGTTGCCCAGCACCATATGCACCACCAGAAACAGCGCCCCTACCAACAGGCACTCATAGATGCCGCTGAACAGCAGCGCCTGCAGCATGGGGGGGATAGCGGAGATGGCGGAGCCAATGTTCGGCACATAGTTCAGCAAAAACGCCAGCACCCCCCACATCAGGGCGAACTGTACCCCCATCGCCAGCAGCCCCAGCCAGACAATCAGCCCGGTCCACAGGCTAATCAGCGTCTTCAGCGCCAGATAATGGGTGACGCCTTTCAGCGCCCGGTGCAATCCTGCGATATGCAGGCGCGGGTTATTGAGGGCAAAACGCAGTTTGTAGGGCAGGTGGCGAACCTCAAACAGCATAAAGATCACCGTCATC
>NZ_JABANE010000406.1 GCF_012844305.1 Flammeovirga aprica JL-4 | reverse complement strand
ATGTTACATTAGTGGTTATCAGCGTGGCTACTCTCAGGGTGACAGGACGTACCTTGCCAGAGACCTGAATGTAACCACTAGTTAAACACTAAGTGATGAGTGATGTACATGTCAGCTAATCCATATTGTTAAAGAGCGGTGCTACTGGGTACTTCGTGAATCTGTGGAGCATCTTACTACTTGTTATCCGTTGAGTCAACCACTTTCGTATGTCCGGTTGATGACTACTTGAGACCCTTCGGCATCCATCTAGTAACTCGAAGTATGCTAGTGGTTGGTAGCGTTGTGTCTCTCAACGGTTGCTAATGTCTCATAACGTATTCTGAATGTCAATACCTTAGGTTAAACTTTATGTAGACCTATAGTGATAGTTATCTTTATGGTGATGGTCTCTTAGTAATACTTAAAGTGTCTCCCTATAGTGATACCTAATTGTTTAGTGTATTGACACTGACCACTGAATAGCCTTATAGTAATGGCTCACCGATACTCTTTGTCCCGCTCTCAGTGTCTCAGGGACTGCTAAACGAGATACTTAATTGAATACTCTCAATGTGACCTACTAACAGTCACTGCTAAAC
>NZ_JABANE010000405.1 GCF_012844305.1 Flammeovirga aprica JL-4 | reverse complement strand
GGCAGCGCCATCGTCCGGTCAGGGCAGGTACGGCAGTCTGTTATTTTGTTCGCTTCACAGGTAGAATGCTGCCCGTTTACCTTTTTTGCGCCACCCCGGCGCCCATCAACACTAAGGTCTGGTCATGACGTCTACAGCTATCCCATCTTCCCGCGCTGTCACATCCTCTCCCGTTGTGGTTGCGCTCGACTATGATAATCGCGATAAAGCGCTGGCATTTGTCGACCGCATCGACCCGCGCGACTGCCGCCTGAAGGTGGGCAAAGAGATGTTCACCCTGCTGGGCCCGCAGTTTGTCCGCGATCTGCATCAGCGTGGGTTTGAGGTGTTCCTGGACCTTAAGTTTCACGATATTCCCAACACCACCGCCCGCGCGGTGGCCGCAGCGGCTGAGCTGGGCGTATGGATGGTGAATGTCCATGCTTCCGGCGGCGCGCGAATGATGACCGCCGCGCGCGAAGCGCTGCTGCCGTTTGGCAAAGATGCGCCGCTGCTGATCGCTGTCACGGTGCTCACCAGCATGGAGTCCAGCGATCTACAGGATCTGGGCATTACCTTATCTCCGGCTGACTACGCGGCGAAGC
>NZ_JABANE010000404.1 GCF_012844305.1 Flammeovirga aprica JL-4 | reverse complement strand
TGATATCGAGCTGCTGCCGGTATCCGGCAGCGATCTGGCGAAGCGGCTGGGGTTGCAACACTACCCGGTATTCATCAGCGAAAAGGGAATTGAACAATGAAGCTAATGACACGCCTTCCAATCCGGGAGGCAACCAGGTGAGCGATCGCTATGTGATTGAAGCCCTGCTGCGACCGGCGGTTGAACTGAATACCGCCGTGGTATCCGCCTGCGCCAGCTATGTTTGCGTTACCGCGCCGTGGGCGATTGCTTTAGCGCCCAGCGTTAGCTACGTGATGGCCGGAGCGCTGGGGATATTCGCGATTAAGCGCACCCGCGAAGGGCTGCGGGTACTTCGCTATCGCCGTAATATCCGGCGCTTACCCCGCTACGTGATGACCAGCCGTCAGGTGCCAGTGAGCCAGATGAAGCTGTTCCTGGGAAAAGGCTTTTTATGGGAGCAGCGGCACACGCAGCGCCTGCTGGATACGTTACGCCCGGAGGTCGCCAGATACGTAAACCCTTCCTGGGTTTATCAGGCGGCGCGGCGGGTTGAACAACGTCAGGAATATCGTTTTCCGACCCTGTGCCGGTTACTGGCAAGCG
>NZ_JABANE010000403.1 GCF_012844305.1 Flammeovirga aprica JL-4 | reverse complement strand
GCGCACAATGTACAGGTGAAGAAACATCGGGAGAGACGGTGGCAATGTAACACGCAGAGATATGTCGGACATTAACGGAGAAGATTAACCTGCTGAAAGATAAGCACGAAATGTTAAGTTCGTTGCTGCCTGACGTCCGTTTGCTGTACGGAACGCAACCGGGGCCCCGGACGCCGGTGATGTATCAGCCGGGGATCGTTTTTCTCTTTTCGGGCCATAAAATTGGTTATATCAATGAGCGGACTTTTCGCTACGATACAAACGAATATTTACTGCTGACCGTGCCGCTACCTTTCGAGTGCGAAACCTTTGCCACCCCGGAGGTGCCCCTCGCCGGGATGCGCCTGAACGTCGATATCCTGCAACTGCAAGAGCTGCTGATGGATATTGGCGAAGATCCGCTGTTTCAGCCCGCGGTCGCCTCCAGCGGGATAAACTCCGCGGTACTCTCGGAGGATATTCTGTGCGCTGCCGAACGGCTGCTTGACGTGATGGAGCGGCCGCTGGACGCACGGATCCTTGGCAAGCAAATCGTCCGCGAAATTCTGTATTATGTGCTGACGGGGCCCTGCGGCGGCGCGCTGTT
>NZ_JABANE010000402.1 GCF_012844305.1 Flammeovirga aprica JL-4 | reverse complement strand
CTCAGCGATAGCTATAACCCCGATATCTGTGTTGCTGAGCAAAAGGCGTGGATGGAGCTGATTGCCGAAGTGCAGGGCGAAGGGCAGATCTTCTACCGCCGCCGTCGTCGTCGAGTGAAGCGTAAGAGCGGCAACATCGATGACTTCTGCCGCCGCTGGGGCAGCCAGTATAGCTATATGGTTGTGCTGGACGCTGACTCGGTGATGACCGGTGAGTGTCTGAGCAGCCTGGTGCGCCTGATGGAAGCGAACCCGAATGCCGGGATCATCCAGTCTTCCCCGCGCGCCTCGGGCATGGATACGCTGTATGCGCGTTGCCAGCAGTTTGCCACCCGGGTGTACGGTCCGCTGTTTACGGCGGGTCTGCACTTCTGGCAGTTGGGGGAGTCCCACTACTGGGGCCACAACGCCATAATCCGCGTGAAGCCGTTCATTGAGCACTGCGCGCTGGCGCCGCTGCCGGGCGAGGGCAACTTTGCCGGGTCGATCCTGTCGCACGACTTCGTCGAAGCCGCGCTGATGCGCCGTGCCGGCTGGGGGGTGTGGATTGCCTACGATCTGCCGGGCTCCTATGAGGAGCTGCCGCCGAACCT
>NZ_JABANE010000401.1 GCF_012844305.1 Flammeovirga aprica JL-4 | reverse complement strand
ATCAAAGAAAGAAAAAGCAACTGAAAAAGTTTGCAGAAGAAATCATTGAAAGTTCAGAAGATGGTTTAGTAAAAGCAGACCGCTTCTTTTCCATATGTAGAAAGTTAGGTTTGACCGATGCAGATAAAGAAGTAGTAGAAGAGTTTCTTAAATCAGCGGAGTTGAGTGATGATAAAGTCCGATCTATAATGCGTCATTTCTGTTTCCCTGCAGGAACTCAGATTTATGCGAATGGCAAACCATTTAAACCCATTGAGCAAATTGTAGAGGGAGATTATGTCGATACCAAAAATGATCAAGGAAAACGTGTTTTAGCCAAAGTAGTAGGCACTAAAGTACGTTTTGCAGATTCTTTGGTGATCCTTTACCATGGAAATAAAAAACTCCTTACATCTACTCCCAACCACCAAATATTCACACCAGCAGGCTTTAAAAAAGCAAGAGATTTTATTGAGGGAGATGAGGTAGAAGATGTAACAGGAAAGCTATTTTCTATTGATAGTATTGCTACTTATACCACTTCTGAGCGAGTTTACAACTTTGAGGTGGAAGGTTATCATAGTTATTATGCGGATGGTATTTATGTGCATAATGA
>NZ_JABANE010000400.1 GCF_012844305.1 Flammeovirga aprica JL-4 | reverse complement strand
TTTGCCTCTTCTGAAATAGCCCGATGCCGACACCACCGAAAGGGTGGGGTTCCAACCATTAAGGAACAATGATGAACCGTTATCCTTTATGGAAATATCTGCTGATTGTGTTCACGATTGCGGTTGCCGCAGTGTATTCGCTGCCCAACCTATTCGGCGAAACACCCGCCGTGCAGGTATCGACCAACCGACAAGCCATCATCATCAACGAACAGACTCAATCCAAAGTGGATGCCGCGCTGCAAAACGCGGGTATTCAGACCGACGGGATGTTTGTTGTGGACAATTCACTGAAAGTGCGTTTCAAAGACACAGAAACGCAGCTTAAAGCGCGCGACGTCATCGAAAACACTTTGGGCGAAGGGTATATTACCGCGCTCAACCTGTTGGCGGACAGCCCCGAATGGATGGCGAAAATCAAAGCCAATCCGATGTTTTTGGGTTTGGACCTGCGCGGCGGCGTGCATTTCACCATGCAGGTCGATATGAAAGCGGCGATGCAGAAAACGTTTGAACGTTATTCGGGCGACATCCGCCGCGAACTGCGCCGCGAAAAAATCCGCAGCGGCACGGTGCGTCAGGCTGGAAACAGCCTGA
>NZ_JABANE010000040.1 GCF_012844305.1 Flammeovirga aprica JL-4 | reverse complement strand
CTTCCCTCCGAGGGGCGAAACAGCTTTCTTTCAAGCTGTCGGGATAGTTTGCATGCAGGGCAAACAAAAAGTGTCCCAAACTTTCGTTCGAGACACTTCAAATAAAATATTTCTATTTTGAATTACATTGCTAACAACTTATCTTCCAGTTTCTTAAGAATACGTTGTTTAGTCTTCAACTTGTTCACATAGTTATTACGCTCTTGGTATAAAGCATAGTTTTCTGTGTTTTGCTCCGCGTTTGGAGATGATAAAATTGAAGAGTACTTCGCATTGAATTCAAATAATTCTTGCTCGTCTTTACGGATCGACTCTCTAAGGATATCCAACTTGATTTTCAACTGCTCAAAGTCAGATAAGCTGTATAAGTCTGGCTCCTCATTCTTAGCAGTACGCTCTAAGAAGTGACTCTCGAAGATTTCGTTACAAACGATACGGAAACGTAAGTTCATTTCTTTATCTTCTTGAGAAGGCTCCTTACCTAATGATTTCCAACCATTTTGCAATTGCTTGATATTAGCAATGTTGAATGGTGCGCCATCGCTTAAGTACTTTTCAGCTGTATCTAGTAAGTCCTTTTTCGACTCCAATGGAGCTTTGTTTGACATACCGCCCATATCTCTTGTGCTATATGCTGGTCTGTCTCCGCCACCACCGTAGTTCTCACGTTGTTGGTAACCTCCGTTATCGCGTTGTTGGTAACCACCGCGTTGTTGGTAACCACCATTATCACGTTGCTGGTATCCGCCACCACCGCGTTGTTGGTAACCACCATTATCACGTTGCTGGTATCCGCCACCACCGCGTTGTTGGTAACCACCATTATCACGTTGCTGGTATCCGCCACCACCGCGTTGTTGGTAACCACCATTATCACGTTGCTGGTATCCGCCACCACCACGTTGTTGGTATCCGCCACCACCGCGTTGTTGGTATCCACCATTATCGCGTTGCTGGTATCCGCCACCACCGCGTTGTTGGTATCCGCCACCACCGCGTTGTTGGTATCCGCCACCACCGCGTTGCTGGTATCCGCCACCACCGCGTTGCTGGTATCCGCCACCACCACGTTGTTGGTATCCGCCACCACCACGTTGCTGGTATCCGCCACCACCACGTTGTTGGTATCCACCATCACGTTGTTGGTATCCACCACCGCCGATAGAGCTGAAGAATTTCGCAGTCTCACGTTTGAAGTCTTGGAATAAGAAGCCCATTTTCTTTTTAGGCACATTTCCAACTTCTCTCCATTGAGCTTGTAAATCCTTAACCTCCTGAACGTGATCTTCACCACCACCCATACGGTTGATTCTTCTTACTTTGATCAATAATGCTTCAAACTGATCAATGTATTCTTCGTGAAGAGCGTTTTGTTTTTCATAGAAATCACTTCTAGCTTGGTAGAAGTCATCCATATATTGGTTAAACTTCGTAGAAAGTTCTTCTTCTTCTTCTTTGATTGCAGAACCAGTTTTGATCCAGTTCATTTTGATCTCTTTGAAACGAAGAGAAGCCTCTTTCCAGTCAGTGCTATCTTTCCACTGTTCAGCTTCTTTAAGAAGAGCAGTTTTAATTTCTAGGTTTTTAGCTCTGTTGACTGAAATGTACTCGTTGATTTCATCTTCTAATACATTGATGATTTCATAAAGTTCAGTAAAGTCACCTAAGCCATTGAATGAAGCTAAGTAAGTACGCATGTGAATAAGCTTCATTAAGAATGAACCTTTGTTCTCTGCTGTGTGTACTGCTTCTTTAACTGCTAAAACTTTGTTTGTTACCATAGTGAAACGGTCTACAAAATATTGTAAACTCTCTTCTTCACTCTCTCTTACAACTCCAATTTCTCTGTCTTGGAAATGGTAATATCCTCTTAAAAATACTTTACCATCTTGTACGTAGCCGTACTCTGTAATGTTCTTGTGCTCGATAATTTGGGAATCTGACATCGCTATTCGCCTGTTTGGTCTTTTAAATGATAATAAAAGCTGTTGATTAAATTATTAATAAAATAAATTGGTGAAGATAATATCAATTAATACTTAGTCATTAACGTAGTATTAAAATGCATTTGATCAACTTTAAGAATTGAAATGATCAATAGTTCCTGATAGTCTCTTACAAACCGAATTATGATAATTTTTTAAACTAAATGTATTTTTTTTATCTATACGTTTTTAAATTATTTTATTAGTCAAACTATATATTTACTTCGAATGAGATATATACTTAAATTAAGTTATAAGAATTATGCCACTTTGTATTAAACACATGGTGTTATTCTCATATTCTCCAATTATTATGCAATTTGCTACCTTAGATTTTGATTTGCAAATTTTACCACGATATACTCACTTTTATTAGTGATTAATTTAAGTATTCTCCTACATTTACGGAAAATAAGAGTTTTTAGTTCAATAATTTAAAGATATGAGCAACAATAACGAAACTGTCATCTTCTCAATGGCGGGTGTCACAAAAGTATACCCACCTAATAAACAGGTCCTTAAAAATATTTATTTATCCTTTTTCTATGGAGCCAAAATTGGTGTCTTAGGTCTAAACGGATCAGGTAAATCTTCTCTTTTAAGAATCATTGCAGGAGTTGATAAAGAGTATCGTGGTGAAGTCGTTTTTTCTCAAGGATATAGCATTGGTTACTTAGAGCAAGAACCACAATTAGATCCTGAAAAAACGGTGAAAGAAGTTGTTCAAGAAGGAGCTAAAGAAACAGTAGATTTACTTCAGGAATTTGAAGAAATCAACTTGAAATTTGCTGAGCCTGAGATTCTTGAAGATCCTGACGCAATGAACAAACTCATTGAGCGTCAAGGAGAAGTGCAAGAGAAATTAGATAATCTTGATGCTTGGGAATTGGATAGCAAGTTAGAAAGAGCAATGGATGCTTTACGTTGTCCTCCTGAAGATCAAAAAGTAGGTGTACTTTCTGGTGGTGAGAAACGTAGAGTAGCCTTATGTAGATTATTATTACAAGCCCCTGACGTTCTATTACTTGACGAACCTACCAACCACTTGGATGCAGAATCAGTATTCTGGTTAGAGCAACATTTACAACAATATAAAGGTACTGTCATTGCCGTAACCCACGACCGTTATTTCTTGGATAATGTGGCAGGGTGGATTCTTGAGCTGGATCGTGGTGAAGGTATTCCTTGGAAAGGAAATTACTCTTCTTGGTTAGATCAAAAACAAAAGCGTTTAGCAAAGGAAGAAAAGCAAGAATCAAAACGTCAGAAGACATTAGAGCGTGAGTTGGACTGGATCCGTATGACGCCTAAAGGTAGACATGCCAAACAAAAAGCGCGTTTATCGTCTTACGAAAATCTCTTAAACGAGGAAGCGAAAGAGAAAGAACAACAGTTGGAACTTTACATCCCTGCTGGACCAAGATTGGGTAGTAAAGTAATCGAAGCGAAAGGTGTTTCTATGGCTTTTGAAGATAAAGTACTCTATGAGGACTTAAACTTCACGTTACCTCAAGGTGGTATTGTTGGTATCGTTGGTCCAAACGGCGCAGGTAAAACTACTTTATTTAAATTGATCACGGGTCAGCTTCAACCCAACAGCGGTACTTTTGATGTAGGCGATACAGTTGAGATTGGGTATGTGGACCAAGAACATGCTTTAATGGATCCTCAAAAAACTGTTTGGGAAACAATTTCTGAAGGCAACGAGCTAATGGAAATTGGTGGTAAGCAAGTCAACTCTAGAGCTTATGTGAGTAAGTTCAACTTTGCTGGAAATGATCAATCGAAAAAAATCAGTGATCTTTCTGGTGGTATGAGAAACAGAGTACAATTAGCAATGACCTTAAAAGAAGGTTCCAACTTGTTGTTACTCGATGAGCCTACCAACGACTTGGATGTTAACACTATGCGTTCGTTAGAGGAAGCATTAGAAAACTTTGCGGGTTGTGCTGTGATTATTTCTCACGACCGCTGGTTCCTTGACCGTTTAGCTACTCACTTATTGGTGTTTGAAGGTGATTCAAAAGTACGTTACTTCGAAGGTAACTTCTCAGAGTATGAAGCGAAGAGAAGAGAAGAAGTAGGTGATACAACGCCAAAAAGATTGAAATATAAAAAATTGATGAAATAGTTTTTTTACAAACTTTTCTAAAAGATGCTTCTTTTATCTAATAATGATAATAGAAGCATTTTTTTTAAACAAAAAGAGGTTATTTTTGTAATTCTGATGAGATTCTTTTTTATTGAATTTTTTCAACAAGAATTTTGAAAATTTACTATATCAAAATATAGTCAAAGATAGAATATGCAAGACGTCATACGATTATTACCTGAATCATTAGCCAATCAAATTGCAGCTGGAGAAGTGGTGCAGCGCCCCGCTTCAGTGGTGAAAGAATTGGTGGAGAATGCCATCGATGCTGGTAGTAAATCTATCGTGTTAAAGGTAAAGGATGCTGGTAAAACATTAATTCAAGTAATTGATAATGGATGCGGTATGTCTGAAACTGATGTGCGAATGAGTTTTGAACGTCATGCTACTTCTAAAATCGGTTCTTCTGAAGACCTCTTTAATATCAATACCTTTGGTTTTAGAGGTGAGGCTTTGGCATCTATTGCAGCAGTTGCTCAAGTGGCTGTCAAAACAAGAAAGGAAGAGGATGAATTGGGTGTTTTATTAGAAATTGAAGGTTCTGAAGTAAAAAAGCAAGAACCAATCAGTACCCCTAAAGGCACTGCTTTTTCTGTAAAAAATCTTTTCTTCAATGTTCCTGCAAGAAGAAAATTCTTAAAATCGAACCCCGTTGAACTAAAACATATCATTGATGAATTCCAAAGAGTGGCATTGGCTCACCCTGAAATCTCAATGACCATGATTTCTGAAGATAAAGAAATTTATAACCTCAGAGCTGGAAATATTGCAAAGCGTATTGTTTCCATGTTCGGCAAATCTTATCAGGAACAACTTTATCCTTGTCAAGAGGATTTGGGAGTAATCAAAGTAAAAGGTTATATCGGGAAGCCTGAAAATGCAAAGAAAACTCGTGGTGAACAGTTTTTCTTTGTCAATGGAAGGTACATTAAGCACTCTGCATTGAATCATGCTATCATGACGGCTTATGACACAATACTCCCTGATAATCATTTCCCTTTCTATCTTTTGTTTATTGAATTGGACCCTGCTAATGTGGATGTGAATGTTCATCCTACAAAAACAGAGGTGAAATTTGCAGACGAAAGAACAACCTATGCCATCGTCAGTGCGGCTGTAAAACAAGCATTGGCCAGTTATGGAGTTGCTCCTTCTATTGATTTTGGTATTGATGTCAATTTTGCAAAAGATGGAGAGAATGGCCCTGCGCTTACTTCTACTCCTCCGAGCATTGATAGTATTGAAATTTCTTCTAATCTTCCAGACTTGCCGCCTCCATCTGAAAGTAATTCTACTACTTTCTCTGAGAATATTGGCAGTACTTCCACACCATTAGATGATTTTGTGGTCAATGTTCCTTTTGACCAAGGAAATAATGGAGAGGACTTTGTAAAAGTTTCTTCTCGATTGAATTCTTGGAGCAATAAAGAATCAGGAGAAATGCCTGACTTCACTCCTTGGAACCCTGACGAAGAGCAAATTTCTTCGAATAATTTCTCTACACCTGAGACTCCTGACGAACCAATCACATACAGCTCAAGAGCAAACGATATTGATCAGTCAGTAGAAAAGCTTTCTGATAATGTAGGTTTCCCTTCTGACAATGTAATTCCAACGCAATTGCATCAGAAGTTTATCATGTATCAGGTAAAATCCGGTGTGATGCTTATGAATCAAGAAGCAGCACATGAACGTATTTTATATGAAAAATTCCTGTTACAGATTGATAACTCTTCAGGTGTTTCTCAGCAATTACTTTTCCCTAAAAAAGTAGCCCTCAACCCTTCTGACTTTGTTTTATTTACAGAATTCTCACCTGAAATCACGGCCTTAGGTTTTGGTTTTTCAATGGAAGAGAACAATGAAATTCTAATCAAAGGAATTCCTGCTATCATTCAAGGTGGTGATGAGCAAGAAATTTTGGAAGAATTACTTGAGCAAGTAAAACACAATCAAGAGTTACGCCTTTCTGCCAATGAAAACATTGCGAGAGCATTGGCAAAAAGAGCTTGTATTAAGAGTGGGCAGGTGCTTGAACTTCAAGAAATGAAGTCAATGATCGAGCAGCTATTCTCTTGTGAGTCTCCAAATTATACTCCTGACGGTAAGAAAACCGTTGTTTTAATGGACACTGCACAAATAGAAGGCTTGTTCAACATCCGCTAACCTAAAAGTTGATCAATAGCTTCCGCTAATTTCTTATCCTTTTCCGTTACCGTATTTCCTGCATCATGTGTAGTGAGATGTATTTCCACCGTATTCCAAACATTCGACCAATTGGGATGGTGTTGATGTTGCTCCGCTAAAAATGCTACCCTTGTCATAAAAGCAAATGCTTCTGAAAAGTCTTTAAAAGTAAAAGTCTTCTGGAGTTTATTTTCTTTTTCTATCCAACTCATTTTCCTGTTATATGTGTTTAAAATCTTATGTGAAGTTTTTTAAAGAAAAAATTATCTCTTCTTTACAACTAAGCTAATGATTACATGTTTAAAAGAACAATTTATAACTAATAGTTTTTAGGGGTGACGCCTGTTACTCTAGGTACTAAACAAAAAAACCGACACCCTAAGGCATCGGTTTCTTTAAAAGCAAAGTGCTTTATTTATATTCTAATGTTTGAAATGACGAACACCTGTCATTACCATAGCAACACCATTATTGTTACAGAAATCAACTGAATCTTGATCTTTGATCGATCCACCTGGCTGGATTACAGCTTCAATTCCTTCTTTTTGTGCAATCTCTACACAGTCAGGGAATGGGAAGAATGCATCTGATGCCATTACAGCTTCTGATAAATCAAATCCAAAGCTTTTCGCTTTCAAGATTGCTTGATTTAAAGCGTCAACTCTTGAAGTTTGACCAACACCACTTGCAAACAACTGACCATCTTTCGCTAAAACGATAGCGTTAGATTTAGTGTGCTTACAGATTTTGTTAGCAAAAAGTAAAGCGGCAGTTTGAGCATCTGAAGGTGCTTTATCAGTTACCGTTTTCAAATCTTCCCAAGTTTCAGTTTGAAGGTCTTTGTCTTGAGCCAATACACCATTTAACAATGATTTGTACTGAACCTTACCAACAGTTACTTCTTTTCTGTTAAGGATGATACGGTTTTTCTTTCCTTTTAATAATGCTAATGCATCATCTGCAAAACCTGGAGCGATTACTACTTCACAGAATAATTTGTGAATTTCTTCAGCAGCTGCTAAATCAATTTCTTTATTACTGATCAATACACCACCGAATGCAGAAACAGGATCACAAGCTAATGCTTTTACATAAGCATCTTTGATATCGCTACCTAAAGCAACACCACAAGCATTTGTATGCTTCAAGATTGCAAATGTAGCTCCTTCTTCAGCAGGGAATTCGTCGATCAATGCCACAGCAGCGTCAACGTCTACCAAGTTATTGTAAGAAAGTTCTTTACCATTTAACTGATCGAACATTTCTGATAACTCACCGTAGAAAGTTCCTTTTTGATGAGGGTTTTCACCATAGCGAAGTGTCTTAGCAGAACGCTCAGATACTTTCAAGCTTGGGATTTCTTCTTCCTCTTCAGCTACCACACTATTGAAGTACTCAAAGATTTTTGAGTCATAGTGAGATGAGATGTCAAATGCTTTTGCAGCGAAACGTAAACGATCTTTAAGATCTGTTGCTCCGTTTTTCTCCGATAAGATTTGAGCTACTTCATCATACTGCTCTCTTGAAGATACAATCAAAGTATCTTTGTAGTTCTTAGCAGCAGCACGGATCAAAGAGATACCACCGATATCTACTTTTTCTACGATTGCTTGATGCTCAGCTCCTGAAGCTACAGTCTCCTCAAATGGATACAAGTCCACGATTACCAAATCGATGTTTGGAATATCGTATTCTGCGATTTGAGCTTGATCTGTTTCGTTGTCTCCTCTATTAAGGATACCTCCAAAGATTTTAGGGTGCAAAGTTTTAACACGTCCTCCAAGGATAGAAGGGTACGAAGTTAAGTCTTCAACAGCCGTTACTTCGGCTCCTAGTTCTTCTATAAAACTCTGTGTGCCACCTGTTGAATAAATTGTGACACCATTTTCTTGTAACAGTTTTACAATTGGCGCTAGATTGTCTTTGTAAAAAACCGAAATGAGTGCTGACTCGACCTTTTTCATATTATTTTATTGATAATCTTTGATTTGTGATTATAGCGCGAAATTAATCATTTCAAGTTTAAAAAAAGACTTAAGAAATAAAAAAGACTAAAAATTATAGTATTCTATCTATAATTCTTAGTCTTTTGGATGAACTAATTGTCAAGTTTAGATTAATTCACTTTCTTTTTGACCTACTGAAAAGGTTTTGTGAAGTTCAATAATCTGTGGAATCAATAAAGTGGAATCATCATTATCCAATCTATAATCTGCCAGACTAAATAAATCTTCTTCCTTTTTTTGTTTCTCTATAATGTCTTCAATTTGCTTTGGTGATCGATGATCTCTTGCCACTACCCTTTGAATTCTTTTTTCTATGGGTGCATCAACAACAATAACTTTGTCCAACTTTTTATAGTTGCCATTACTAAACATCAGCGCTGCCTCTTTGACAACATATGGATGTTTTTTCAACTGGATTTCAGCCCAATTTTCATAGTGTGCAGCTACTCTAGGATGAACAATTTCATTCATAGTCGTCAGCTTTTTCTGGTCATTAAAGATTTGATTCGCTAAGTAAGCTCTATTTAATTTACCATTTTCCAAATAAGCTTCTTCTCCAAAAACCTGCTTAATTTCATAAATAATTTCTGGGTCTTCGGTCATTAGCATCTTAGCACTGGCATCTGCATTATAGATAGGCGTTCCCAATACTTTGAAAACTCTACATATAAAACTTTTACCAGCCCCAATTCCGCCAGTAATTCCTACCTGCATGTTTAATTTAATTTCGTTTTACGCACTCTGAGGTGCTTCGGTGAGAGTAAAATATTCTCGTAATTGTCATTGTCTAAAAACACCTTTGGTGTTACCGTAGAATCTGCCCAATTAATATCCTTGAAGTCAACGACCACAGGGATAGAATCAATACTATTGATCAGGTCTTCTCTGATGCTATAGCTAATATAAACATCCTTAGGATCTAATAAAAATACTGAGTCTTGTTCTTGTGGAAAGTTTACCCTCAAAATACGTGTTTTATCTTTCGTAGAGATAAAATAATGTACATCAAAATGTACTTTTACCTCATCATACTGCGAAACTACTAATCGTTTTTGATTTTTAAAAGGCAGTTCTATTGGTATGTATTCATTCAAATCTTCTGCAATCGGTTCCAAATCATCAGACCTTAACACAAGTACGTCTGGGTATTGAGAAAGTTCCGTTGCAGGTCCTCTGAAAGTGACACTATCAGGAGTAACATTAATTTTGCCTACCCTTTTGTAGCCATTTTGAAAATGAAAGGAAGAGGAATCAATCTCTACTGCGAGTCTTTTATTCGTAAGTGTATCATAATTAAAAGACAAAGTATCTTCTAGAATATAGTTTACTTTTAAACCTTTCAATACTTGAGACAACTCTTTTAATAGAAACTTTCCTGCTAAATATTTTACAGAAACTGGATCTTCCAAATTAATCGTCAGCTTGCTCTTTCCTACTCCTAATGATTTCGAAAGCAAAGTCCATCCATTACCCGTCGCATTCACACTCACATATTGAGGGGGTTCCTGCAAAGCGACCACATTGTCTTCCCTTACTTTTACATCAACAGGAATTTCTATTGTAGAGGTATGGTCATCATTTAGAGAATGGAATATCCAGAAGATAAAAGCCGTCATAAAACAAATCATCATAGCACTCCAGTCCCAGGTTTTTACTTCCTGGAAAAAAGTACTGTCTTCAATGAGCTCGTCTAGTTTTTTCTTTGACCATTCAACAAGCTTTTCAAAATCAGGGATGTGATATTTTTTATTATCAGGCATATTCTAATTTAAGACCTCTTAGAGCATGTTCCAAATCTGCTCTTTCTACAAAGGGTAGCTAATTCTTATTTATTCAATACTGCAATGTACTCAAAAAGAAAAGCCGTTGCACAATTTAATTTGTACAACGGCTGAAAATTTATTTCAATGACTTTAAGAAAAGGTATTCCTTAAGCTTTCTTTTCTTTCTTTGGTCCGAAAACGATGTTCGTGTTTTCAGCTGAGATTGAAGACTTCTCAAAAGTTACTTTTACACCTCTGTCAATTTCTAATACTACTGTAGTTGAATTTACTTCAAATACTTTTCCGTGCATTCCGCTTACAGTCACTACCATCTGACCTTTCTTCACTCCGTCAGAAAACTTTTGCTGTTCTTTTTGTTTCTTTTGCTGAGGTCTTATCATAAAGAAGTAGAACACAGCTACCATTCCCACGATAAAAATTAAGTTCATATATGGAGGCTCTGCTCCTGCTTGTAAAAGAATGTTCATTGTAAGCATAATAAAATTTTATTTGTACGTGCCACAAAAATACAAACCTCTATCAGGTATATTTCCTAATAGAGGTTTTTTTTTGTGAATTATCAGAAAAAAGACTGAATTACATTGTTGCGTTTTCAGCTTTAGGGTTCACTTTAGCTTTAATCGTCACCACATCCATGCCGTCTTCTACATTAGCACTGATAGTGATTCTTTTCACTTGTGTTCCTTTCTTATTTTGACTGTTGAATGATACTGTCAACTCTGCTGATTCACCTGGTGCTAATGGAGTTCTATCCCAGTTTGGAGCAGTACATCCACAAGTTGTTCTAACATTAGTGATTGTTAAAGGTACTTCACCAGTATTCTTATAATTAAATACGTGAGTTACTTTATCACCTTCTGTGATTTCACCGAAATCATACTCTTTTTCTGTGAATTCAAATTTTGCTAAAGGGCCTTTTGGAGCTTGGGGAGTTTTTGCAACTTCAACCTTCGCTGCTGGCTGTGTAGCAACAGTTGCAGAAGTCTCTGATTTTTGTTCACCACAGGCTATCATTAAAGAAGCCAATACTAAAACTGAAAGTGCATTTAAAAATTTCATATTTTCTAAAAATTAGATTGTAATCTGTGATTGATATACTATTTCTTTCTTTCGAAGGCAAGGTAAGGATAATTCTTAACATCACTCACTTCATTCCTTAAGGAGTTGTATAATTAACAACCGGAAGTTTTAGATTTTCATTTTAATCTAAGTACTAAGTCAAAAATAATAATCCAGCTTATTCCAAGTTCAAATGTACAACTGCTTAATTCACAATTATAAAAACTTTTTCATAAAAAAAAGGCAAGGAAACTAAATTTCCTTACCTCTCTTCTAGAATATATTAGAATTATTCGTTATCGTCCTCTAATGCAGGCTCAGCAATACTTTCTTTAATTGCATCTACTTCACCCATTAATTCTTCGGCACGTTTGATTGCATCATCAATCACCTTTTGGCCTTCAGATTTTGCAGCGGTAACGGCAATTTTTCTTTCCTCTACTAAGTCTTCCACAAGATCCTCAAGATCTTCACGATACTTATCTAATTTATACGAAAGACGTTCTCTTGTATTTCTTCCTTTATCTGGAGCGAATAGAACACCTAATAAAGCACCTGCTGCAGCACCGGCAACAAAGCCTAAAAATGAATTTCCACCGTTTTTTGCCATCTTAAAAGTAATATTGTTTAATTATTTGTTATCTAGTAAGCCTTTTCCACTCTTCTTGATCTTCCCTTCATTCTGAAGCTCTTCAGAGATTGAATCTAACATACCGTTGATAAACTGCCAACTTTTTGGCGTACTATATTGCTTAGAAATCTCAATAAATTCATTTATGGTCACTTTTACAGGAATATTTCTGAAGTTTAACATTTCTGCCAATGCCATATTAATCAAGATTCCGTCTACTTTAGCAATTCTATCAACAGCCCATTTTTTGGATTTGCTTTCAATAATTCCTTTGAAGCTTTCTTCCTGGTTTAAGGTATAAGTATAAAGGTCTTCAAAAAACTCTTTATCCTCATCCCAGTTTTTAGAGATAGAAAGAATTTCTGTCTCCTCTCCCTCACTTAGATTCTTCACTGTCTTCAACACCATACTTCTCAGTATTTTCTTGTTTTCCGACCAGTTCAAATCTTCCGCTTCAAAAGTAGATTCAACCACCTCATTTTTGAAGATGAAATCTCTAACAATTAAACGTAATATTTCTTGTTGTGTTTCAAATGAATTTGATTCTTTTAAAAGATCTTCAATCTGACCCACAATCTCCTCATCTTTCTTTAAGATTCTCAACCATTCCAGTACTCTCTCATCATCCTCAATTCTTCTTAATTTCTTTTCAGAAAGAATTTCATTTAGAGCAGCATCTTCTCTTAACAATTTAAATGCAGCGTTATTATAGAACCAGTCCACAAACTTTTCGTCCATTTCCATGTTCCTAGCACCTCTTTCAGCTTTACGCTCCAATTCTTTTTTAGAAAGCACTGAAATATCAATGATATAAGACAACAGCTTTAAATACTTTGTAAATAACTGTTCTGTCTCAATCACCATTCTTTTTCTGAAATCAAGCTGATCATTCGATACCAACTCTTCATAATGACTTCTTGCATTAGAAGCTACTTTTAATAGCTTGGCATCTAGGTTTTCAGTTGAAGCCTCAGCATCTTCATCCACATAGTTATTGAAGTACTCAATTACTTTTGCTTGCTCTTCATCAATTCTAGCTTTCTCCTCTTGGCCTAACTCTAAAAATTCTTCTCTGAATTCTGCCTTGATTTTATCAATCGTTAATTCTTTGTTAGAAGCTTTACTTTGCTTAAATGCATAAACGCTTTGCATCACTTTGATGCGTAATAATCTTCTGTTGAGCATGGATTTATATTTTTTCCTAAAAACCTAAAGAACATTTACATTTAGTTGACGGCAACGAGGATTAGAAAGTTCTCGTCAATCAACTTTATTAAGAGAGTATGTTATATAAATGATGTGGAAAAGGGAATAAATGGATAGGATTCTCTTTCAAACAGCAAACAAACATACTCTAAGATACTATCTAATTATGGTATTTCATATATGATAATCAGATATTTAAGTATACTTAAAGATGAGATGTTTGTTTCGCAAGTTTTAGATTTCACTTGTTGAACAAAGCGTAACTTCCCCTTTAATGGTACTTGGAATGCAATAAAAAAAGGCTAGTCGTTTTATTGACTAGCCCTACTTGGTAGCGGGGACCAGACTCGAACTGATGACCTTCGGGTTATGAGCCCGACGAGCTACCAACTGCTCCACCCCGCACTGTTTTTCTTAAATGCTGTGCAAAAGTAGAGGTTTATTTTTTACCAACCAAATAAACTTTCAACCTTTCTAGTTAACATACTATAATGCAGTGAAGTAAATTTTAAAATAATTACATTTTCACTGCAATTGACAATATAGAAATACTTTTTGCTCCACTTTCCGTCAGTGTATTGCCTAATGATTCAATTGTCGCCCCTGTAGTCAATACATCATCCACAATCAAAATATTTTTATCATTTATAACAGCTGGATCGGGGATATTAAAAACACCCTTCATACTTTTCAGCCGTTGTTCCCTCGTTTTCTTTGTTTGAGAGGTGGTATATTTTACTCGTTGTACTGCATTTTTCTGATAAATTATATTCGTACAACCTTCTATTGACTCACACAAGACATCTACTTGATTATAACCTCTCTCTTTATTTCTTTTTGGATGTAGTGGAACAGGAACCATTATATCGAGACCTTCAAAAAATACTTTCTTTTTATCATCCATATAAAAATCAACAATCCACTTCCCCACTTTCTGGTTTCCATCATATTTCAAACTGTGTACTAAACTTTGAACTACAGAGGGGCTCTCGAATACAAAAAAAGAGGCTGCTTTCTTTAATGGCAGTCTGAATTCAAATTTATTGATGATATAGTTTTCTTCTGAATGATCCCAGCTGTATGGGTAGCTGACAATTTCAAAATGACATTTGAAACAAAGTGTATCTTCTCCTTTTTTTAGTAGAGTATCACAATGAGCACATGTCTTTGGAAAAAGACTGTAGAAGATTAAATCGAAAAGTTTAGTAATATTATGCATTGAAAAAATAGTTAGTTATTTCGGTCCGATTACTAAATTAGCGAAATATTCAATTAGAAAAATAGAATAGAGTTGGAAAACGAAGAATTAGAAAATATAAAGATAGAATGGTCCCGACTTATCGGCGCTTTAACAGAAGTGTTTGATAAACAACCTAGTGACCTCAACAGCATTTTATTTATGATTGGTGTTCAGGAATTAGGGAAAGGCCCCATCCCATTTTCAAAAGAAGAAAAACAAGACCTCATTCATATTGCCACTTGCAAAGTGTTAAGCTATTCAGGATATTATGAACTGGAAGGGCTGGATCAGGAAGGATGGCCTCATTGGAAACTCGTCAAAAAAATTCCATCAATGGATTTGCTGGCGCAGGAACAATTGATGAGATGGCATGTATTAGAGTATTTTAAACAAGAAACAGACCTATTAGATTAAACACATGAAACTCATATCTTATAATGTAAATGGTATCAGAGCAGCCTTAAAAAAAGAGCTCGATCAATGGGTGACAACAGTGAATCCAGATATCATCTGCCTTCAGGAAGTGAAAGCAAATCCTGACCAAGTTGACCTTAGCATTTTTGAAGATTTAGGTTACAAACATATCTATTGGCATTCAGCCGAAAAGAAAGGTTATAGCGGTGTAGCCATTTTATCAAAAATCCCTGCAAAGTCTACTAAAATAGGCATGGGAATTGATGTATACGACTGTGAAGGTAGAACGATACTGTGTGAGTTTGATAATTTCACTTTAATCAATACATATTTTCCCTCTGGAACATCTGGAGACGAAAGGCAAAATTTCAAGTACAACTTTTTAGATGATTATTATAATTACATAGAAGGTTTAAAAGCAGATTATAAAAACTTGATTGTATGTGGTGATTTCAACATCTGTCACAAAGCAATCGACATTCATAACCCAGAGCGCAATAAAAACACATCTGGTTTTCAGCCGGCAGAAAGAGCATGGGTTACGAAGTTCATCGAGGAAGGTGGGTTTATTGATGCTTTCAGGAAATTTGACCCTAGTCCTGGAAAATACAGTTGGTGGACATATAGAGCAGGAGCTCGTGGTAAGAACTTAGGTTGGCGTATCGATTACTTTATGGTACAGAATGAATTTGCTGATCAATTGACAAACGCTGTATTACATAACGACGCTTTCCATTCTGATCACTGCCCCGTAGAAATTGATTTTTGAAATAAATTTCATAAATAATTGGTCTTTTGTAAGTAAATGATCAATTTTTTGAATATTTTTAGTCTTGTGCATTTCAGATGTATCTCTTTCAATTAAATGATTAATCCTAGTTGTACACTTTGTATAACTGTAACAAATAGAAAATTTCATTGCAGATGAAAAAGCTAATAGCTATTACATTCTCTTTATTGACTTTGATGACCTTTACAGGTTGTACCTCTGGCGATTCTGAAAACAATTCAGAAGAAAATACTTTAACTCCTGCTAAAGGAAATAAGTATTACGGTGGAGTCTTTAGAGTGAATGAATCTGAGTATATCAAAAACTTATACCCGCTCAGTATAATTGATATTTACTCGTACAGAATTGCATCTCAGATTTACGAAGGGTTATTTAAGTTTGATCAACAAACACTTCAAGTAACTCCTAGTCTTGTAGAAAGCTATGCAAAATCAGATGATCAGTTGGTTTATACTTTTAAGCTGAAAGACAATGTCTATTTTCATGATGACAAGTGCTTTGAAGGCGGGAAAGGTAAGAAACTTACAGCTCAAGATATTTTCTATAGTTTCAACTTAATTTGTACTTATAATAAGAACAATCAGTATGCTCACTTGTTTACAGACATTGTGGTGGGTGCTACTGAATATTATAATGCTACAAAAGAGGATGTGTCATTTGTAAAAACTCCAAAAGGTTTAGAAGGAGTATCAGGTTTTAAAGTAGTAGACGAGCATACTTTTGAAGTTACTTTAATCAAGCCTAACTCAATGTTCTTGTACAACCTTGCTAGACCAGGTGCTTTTATCTTCCCTGAAGAAGCAAGAGAGTTTTACGGTGAAGATATGCGTACAAAATGTGTAGGTACGGGTCCTTTCCAAATCGCATCTGTAGATGAAGACATCAGCATTATTCTTTCTAAAAATGAAAACTATCATGGTACGGATCAGTTTGGTAATAAACTTCCATTCTTGAAAGCGATTGTTGTTTCATTTATCAAGGACAAGAAGATCGAGTTTTTAGAGTTCAAGAAAGGTGAATTGGATATGATGTATAGAATCCCAACGGAAGACATCATTGACATCTTAACTGAATCAGATGAAAGTTCTGAAAACTACAAATACCGTTTACAGAGAGTTCCTGAGATGTCCACACAATTCTTAGCCTTGAATAACCAAAGCAAAGTTTTCAGTGACATCAACGTTAGAAAAGCATTCAACTACGCTATCGACAGACAGCGTATCTTAGAATATATCTTAAATGGTGAAGGGTACATGGAAGGATACAATGGTATCACTCCTCCTGTTTTCAAAAACTATGATATTGGAGAAATCAGAGGTTACTCTATGAACATTGACTCTGCGAAGTATTATTTAGCAAAAGCAGGTTATCCAAACGGAAAAGGTTTCCCTAAGATTACTTTAGATCTTAATACAGAAGGAGAACAATACAGCAATGTAGCGTTGGAAGTGAAAAAGCAGTTGAAAGATAAATTGAATATCAATATTGAATTGAAGTTCTCTCCTTTCGCTCAAATTGCTGAAAAGAGTATTATGGGTAGATATGATTTCTTACGTTTAGCGTGTATTGCTGACTACCCAAGTCCAGAAAACTATTTATGGGCTTACTACTCTAAAACACTGCCTGAGAATCCGAATGAAAAATCATGGCCAAACTTAATTCGTTATAAGAACCCTAAGTTTGATGTTGAATATGAAAAGGCTTTAGCTGCAACAACTCAAGACGAAGCTTTGAAATATTTCATGAAAGCAGAGCAGATCTTAATGGCTGATGCACCTTTCATTGTACTATGGTATGACGAAGGATATAGACTAATTCAGCGTTCGGTACAAGATTTTCCTAATAATGCGATGCAATATCGTGATTTCAGTGCCGTTTATTTTGACAAAACTAATTAATATTAATTATATTACTATAGATTAATAATAAGACTGATTTTATTGTAAAATCAGTCTTGTTTTTTCAAGGAGTAAAGGGTACCACCCATTTTATTTAATAATTAATTTATAGCCCATGTTCGAAAGTAAAATCAAAGCCTATAAACAAAAGCTGTATAGAAATGCAATTCTTAAAGGTGCAATTCTAACCTTTGCCGCTGTTCTGGGTCTGCTTTTACTTTTTAGTGTTTTAGAGTATCTCAATAATTTTGGTACTACCACAAGAACAATTCTATTCGGGTTATACATTTCTACTTTCGTTTATACTTTATTCATTTGGGTATTGAAGCCTGTTGCCAAATTGAATGGTATCAGCAATCAAATCTCAGATGAAAAAGCGGCTGAAGAAATAGGAAGGTACTTTCCGGAAATCTCCGATAAATTACTCAATACTATTCAACTTCAGTCTGAAGCTCAGAATAATAGCCTTATTCAGGCTACTCTTGAACAAAGAGATCAGCAATTCTCCCCGATCAATTTTTCATTAGCAATTTCCTATAAAGAAAACTTAAGGTATTGGTATCAATATTTATTGCCTGCCCTTTGTATACTAATTGGTATTTTGTTGATCAAACCTCAAGTACTTACTGAAAGTACTCCTAAAATTGTTCAGTTTGATAAAGAATTTCTTCCTGTAGCTCCTTTCTCTTTTGAATTAATGACTTCTAACCTCGATGTTTTTAAAGGTGATGATTTCGAACTCAAAGTGGAATTAAAAGGTGATGCAATTCCTAATGATGTTTATATAGAAACAGACAAAGGATCGTTAATCAAACTTGAAGCATCAACACCAGGCTTTTCATTCAATCATGTCTTCAAAAAGCTACAGCATCCTATCAGATTCCGATTTAAAGCTGCAGGATACTACTCACAGGAGTTTAAGATGAATATGCTCACTAGACCTAGTCTTTCTAAGTTTAGTGTTCAAATAGAGTATCCTAGGTATACCAACAAGAATAATGAGACTGTAGCTAATACTGGTAATTTATTAGTTCCTGAAGGCTCTAAAATCACTTGGCTTTTTGATACAAAAACAGCTGATTCTATTCGTCTTTACTTTAAAGAATTAGTCATTAATCAAAATGCTGAGAATATTGATGATAATGTTTTCCGATTTGAATACACTTCAAGTAACTCAACGGAATACAGTGTTACTCTTTCAAATATTTATGGTACAAATAAAGACAGTATCTCTTATTATCTTAATGTCATAAAGGATCAGTACCCGAGTATCAGTATGCGTCAGTATCAAGATACAGTGATGTATGACTACTTGGTATTTGGTGGAAATATTGGTGATGATTACGGTATTACTCGATTAAGAACGAGATATAGAATAAAAAGAAAGGACGATAAAAAGGCTCCAAATACTTTTGAGAAAATTGATATTCCATTTAACAAAAGAGCAATTGATCAAAGTTTCTATTATCAATTACAAACAGATCAATTCAATTTAAAAGAAGGAGATAAGTTGGAGTACTTTGTGGAAGTTTACGACAATGATGGCGTCAACGGAAACAAAAGAAGTAAAACACCTTTGTATACTTTTCAATTGCCTACTTCAGAAGAAATTGAAAAAGATTTAGAGCAAACGAAAGAGGAGACGAAAGATCAACTAGAAGAAACGCTTGCAAAGGCAGATCAACTGGATCGTGATTTAAAGAAACTAGAAGAAAAACTAAAAGGTAAGAGACAACTTACTTGGCAGGATAAAAAAGATATTCAAAAGCTGATTGAACAGAGAAAGGCATTAGAAAAAGAAATTGAAAACCTTCAATCACAAAGTCAAGAATTAAAAGACAAACAGAATAAATTTTCTGATCAAGATAAAAGCACAGCTGAAAAGTCAGAACAGCTTCAGAAAATTATTAATGACATCAATGATGAAGAGACAAAGAAGCTTTATGAGGAATTGAGTAAACTCATGGAGCAAAATCATATTAATCAATCTCTTCAAGAGAACTTAAAAAATATTGAAAAGCAACAGAAGAATCTTAAGCAAGAGTTAGAGCGTACGATTAAGCTTTTCAAAAAACTTCAGATGCAACAAAAAGCAAATGAGGTATCGAAGAAATTAGAAGACCTGTCACAGGAACAACAGAAGCTGGCAAAGGAAACTAAGGACTTAGAAAATAAAGAAAACGAGGCTACTTCTGAAGAACAGAAGAAAGAAAATGCCGAGGAGAAAAAAGAACTTGTTAAAAAACAGGAGGACTTGAACGAAAAGTTTGATAAAATCAAACAAGAAATGGATCAACTTCGTAAAATGGATAAGGAGGAACGAACTAATCAAGACTTCGAACAATTTACGCCGAATGAAAGATCAATTTCTAAAGAGCAACAAAATGCCTCTGAACAGTTAAAACAAAATCAGAAAAAACAGGCCCATCAATCGCAGAAAAAAGCAGCTAATAAAATGCAGCAGATGGCCAAACAAATGCAGCAAAGTATGCAGTCTGCTGAGATGGAACAGATCAGTGAAGATCATGATGCTTTGAGGCAGATCATGGAAAATTTGATTAAACTTTCCTTCGATCAGGAAAATCTGATGGAATCCTTTAAGGAGGTTAGAAGAATTGACCCTAAATTTGTGGAATTATCACAAACTCAGCTTAAATTGAGAGATGATTCTAAATATATAGAAGATAGCTTAGTTGCGTTGTCAAAACGAGTATTCCAAATCGAATCTTTTGTTACTAGAGAGGTAACGGATATGAATAAGTATATGGATGAAAGTTTAGATGCTATTAAAAGAAGAGTTCCGGAAGTAGCCGCTAGTAAGCAACAATTTTCTATGACCTCAATTAACAATCTAGCTTTGTTATTGAGCGATATTTTAGATAATATGCAACAGCAAATGAGTCAGAGTATGGCAGGGCAACAGATGAATCAGAAACAATCATCGTCCTCTCCTAGTCCGAGTCAGATGCAACAGCAATTGAATCAGCAGATGGAAAACTTGAAGAAAAGTGGGAAGTCTGGTAAAGAGTTATCAAAAGAACTTGCTAAACTTGCAGCACAGCAGGAAATGATCCGAAATGCTTTGAAGCAAAGTATGGGTAAAGGTCAGGAGCAAATGCAAGGAAAGGATAAAGATGGCAAAGAAGGTGAAGGTACTGGAGAAGGTGATGCTTATAAAAAAATCCTTAAGCAAATGGAGCAAACAGAAGATGACTTGGTCAACAAGCGTCTTACTGATAAGCTAGTAAAAAGACAGAAAGAAATTTTAACCAGAATGCTTGAGTCTGAAAAGGCGAAGAAAGAGAAAGGTAAAGATGAAGAAAGGAAAGGTGAAACTGCGAAACAGCAAAAACAGATTCCACCGCCAGATAGTTTTGATGAGTACTTGAAACAAAAGGAAACTCAGATTGAATTACTGAGAACAATTCCTACTTCTTTAAACACCTACTACAAGCAGGAAGTGAACAAATACTTTGAAAAGATAAAAGATTGAAATGCCGAGTAGCACAATGAATAAGCCGTTCAAATTAAAGATACCTTCGTTGATTGAAAACGTTCGTATCGCAGAGAGTTTTATCGATCAAGCTCGTGACGAGTTTAATTTTAATGACGACATCTATGGTAACATTATGATTGCCGTAACGGAGTCAGTCAACAACGCTATCATTCATGGTAACAGAAATGAAAAAGAAAAGAATGTACATTTAGAACTAAATGTATCTGATAAGGAAATTTCATTTACTGTTGAGGATGAAGGAAAAGGTTTTGACTATGACAGTCTACCCGATCCTACTGCTCCTGAAAATTTAGATAAGCCTGGAGGAAGAGGTATTTTCTTAATTAAACATTTAGCTGACGAAGTAGAATTTTCTAACGAGGGGAAAGCAATTACGCTAAGATTTTATATTTAATGGAGAACATTACTTTTTTCAATGAAGACATTGATTTTACAGTTCAGAATGCTGATGAAGTGAAACAATGGATTCATGAAGTAATTACAAAGTTTAACTTTGAGTTGATTGAAGTCAACTACATTTTATGTTCTGATGAATATCTTCATAAAGTAAATGTTGAGTATCTAGATCATGATACTTATACCGACATTATTACTTTTGATAATTCAGAATATGAAAATGAAATTGAATCAGACATTTTTGTAAGTATTGATAGAATCAAAGAAAATGCTTTGACAATTGGTACTTCAGAAACGGATGAATTACACAGAGTCTTAATTCATGGAATTCTTCACCTTTTAGGTTTTAAAGATAAATCTGAAGAAGAAGCTGCAAAAATGAGAGCTTTGGAAGATGAACAATTAGGCATCAGGAATGAGAAATTGAAAGCTTAGTTTTTTCTTTTATCAAAATATTAAATGTTCCACGTGAAACACTTTTGATTGTTGAAGTCAAAAAGTTCCACGTGGAACTTTTTGTTTTTAGAAACTTGAAGTTTAATAATAGATGAAACTTGATATCAATTATGTGATTATTATTTCTTCTGAAGTTAATTGATGAATTTCGAATTAGATAGTTAGTAATAATGAGTAGCTCTTATCTATTCTTTCATATAAAGAGGTTATTAAAGATATCGCGAAATAGAAAATAGGGTAATTTAATAAAGAGCAATTTTCACCTTACTATTCTATGAAATATCTATTTTCAAAAATCGAAAATCGGATAGTCAATGAAGAATTATTAATAAATGTATTCCTAAAGAATAAATACATCACTTCATTTATTATCTTTGCACTGCTTTATTAGTTACTACCTATCTGTTAATCAAAGTTTAACTAATAAACATTTCAATTACTGTTTCAGTTTAATACAAATAGATACGAAACAGTATGACAACTACTAATAGTCAATAGTAGTTTCCACAAAAGAAAAACATGTTCCACGTGGAACTTTTAAAATAAGGAGAAAGAATGTATCCATCTTATGACGTTATTGTAATTGGCGGAGGACATGCTGGATGTGAGGCTGCACACGCTGCTGCAAACCTTGGATCTAAAGTATTACTGATTACAATGAATATGCAAACCATCGCTCAGATGAGCTGTAACCCAGCCATGGGTGGTGTTGCTAAAGGACAAATAGTAAGAGAGATTGATGCTCTTGGAGGTATGTCAGGTATTATCACAGACAAGTCTATGATTCAGTTCAGAATGTTGAACAGATCTAAAGGACCTGCCATGTGGAGTCCAAGAGCTCAGAGTGATAGAATGGTATTTGCTCAAGAGTGGAGAGATGCTTTAGAAGCAAATCATAATGTAGATATATGGCAGGAAATGGCTACCGAAATAGTAATGGAAGGTGATAAAATCACTGGAGTTAAAACTAGTTTGGGAGTTGTTTTCAATACCAAATCTGTTGTACTGACTAACGGTACTTTCTTAAATGGCTTGATCCACATCGGTGAAAAGCAATTTGGAGGTGGACGAAGTGGCGAACATGCTGCTAAAGGTTTGACAGAACAATTAGTACAGTTAGGTTTTGAAGCAGGAAGAATGAAGACCGGAACTCCTCCAAGAGTTGATGGCCGTTCATTGAATTGGGAGAAAATGCAAGAGCAGGCAGGTGATGAAAACCCTGAGAAATTCTCTTTCTCTGACAGTACTTCTACGCTGACAAAACAACGTAGCTGCTTCATCACTTATACTAGTAATGAAGTGCATGATATCTTGAAAACTGGCTTCGATAGATCACCGATGTTCAACGGTAGAATCCAAGGTTTAGGTCCAAGATATTGTCCTTCTATTGAAGATAAAATCAATCGCTTTGCCGAGAGAGATCGTCATCAGATCTTTGTGGAGCCGGAAGGATGGAACACTTGTGAAATGTATATCAATGGTTTTTCAACATCACTTCCTGAGGATGTACAGTACAAAGCACTTCGTAAAATTGAAGGTTTTGAAAATGCGAAGATGTTCAGACCTGGTTATGCCATCGAATATGACTTCTTCCCTCCTACTCAATTGAAGGCAACTTTGGAAACGAAGCTTGTAGAAAACCTTTACTTTGCGGGTCAGATTAATGGTACTACAGGTTATGAAGAAGCAGCTTCTCAAGGTTTAATGGCAGGTATAAATGCTCACAATAAGATCAATGAAAGAGAGCCTTTCGTATTGAAAAGATCTGAAGCTTATATCGGTGTTCTTATTGACGACTTGATCAACAAAGGAACAGAAGAGCCATATAGAATGTTTACGTCTCGTGCGGAGTACAGAATCTTGTTGAGACAAGATAATGCCGATTTAAGATTAACGCACTTAGGGCATCAATTAGGTCTTGCTTCTGATGAACGTTTTGAAGCGGTTCAGAAGAAAAAAGAGCAAATTGAAAAAGCTACTGAAGTCTTAAAAGATACAAGTGTGAAAGTTAGCAATGCTAATCCTCACCTTGAGGAAAGAGGTTTACAGACGATGAATCATGGTTTGAAAGCCGATAAATTCTTGAAGAAAACGAAGGTAGATATGGCACTTACATTAGAAAGTGCTCCTACTCTAAAAGAAGCTTTTGAAGGTTTTGGAGAGAAAGCATTAGAGGAAGTAGAGATCCTTTTGAAGTATGAAACATACATTGAGAAGGAAGAAAAGATTGCTGAGAAGTTAACTACTTTGGAGAACTATAAGATTCCTGAAGGATTTGACTATAGACAAATCAATGCGTTATCAGCTGAATCAAGAGAAAAGCTAACAAGAGTAGCGCCTCTTACATTAGGACAAGCATCGAGAATTTCGGGAGTAACTCCTGCCGATGTAACTATCTTAATGGTCTATCTTGACAAGCAAAAAGCGTAGTCTTCCCGATATCAAAAAAAATAATATATTTTTAGATAAAAGGCATATTTCTTTATTGAGATATGCCTTATTTTGTAAGTGCATTTTTTGTAGCGAATATTCAGTTACAATTCTGCCTTTACTGAAAAATATGTCTTAGAAAGTCTATCATAATGAACTTAACCTTAAGAATAATAATTTCTGTATATATACTTTTCACAGTGTATGCTTGTGCGGTCATCTCCTCTCCTACTGGAGGACCTAAAGATGAAATCCCTCCAAGGTTTGGTGCAAGTACTCCATTCAATGGACAGACCAATGTGGATACCACCAAGTTGAAAATTACACTTTATTTTGACGAATATGTACAGGAAGAAAAGTTAAGACAAAACTTAATTATTACTCCATACAAACCTACCTTCCAATACAAATCCCGTTTTGCAAGAAACAAAGTTATCATCAATGTTCTGGATACCCTTGAATCCGACATGACCTATTACTTTGATTTTGGTAATTCCATTGTAGATGTTACGGAGAAAAACCCAGCAAAAAATGTCCGCTTCTCTTTTAGTACTGGAGACTATTTAGACTCACTAGAAGTCACGGGACAAGTCAGAGATTTACTAACCGACGAACCAATCGAAGGAGCAATTATCGCGTTGTATAATCCTTATGATTCATTGGATGTCAATACAGATCCTCCTGTTTATTTTTCTAGAACAGTAAAAGATGGTCTTTTTATTTTAGAGAGATTTAAGCCCGGTTATTATAAAGTATACTGTATTGATGATACCAATGGTGATTACAAATACACCTTGAGAGAAGAACGTATTGGTTTCTTCAGTGATTCAATTTTACTGGATAGAAATGTAGATGATGTAAAATTATTTATAAGAGATTACGATTTGGTTCCATTCAGCTTCAAGAATGTGAAAGTTGAAAACAAAGAAGACCTGCTTGTAAAGTTCAATAAATATGCTGTAGAATATGGAATAGAATTTCCTGAGACCAACTCATACACTGACAGTATTTTCCATCAGGATCAAAAAGGAGAAATCAAATTGATTTATACTGGTGAAAGAGATATGGAAGATTCTTTAAGGATGACAGGTTATGCTATTGATTCAATTGAACAGAGAATTGAATTTGATACTATGATCATGTTCCCAAGTAGAGCAGAAATAAAAGCAGAAGAAAGAAAGGAGAAGAATAAAAAGAATGGAGGCCTAATTGGTGGAGCATTGAAATCAATTGGTGATGCTGTTGGTGTAACTGAGGAAGAAGAAAAAGAAATTGTAAGAATTAAATTCGATAAAAAATTACCGGAAGACAGTGATTTAATTCCGGAAGACAGTGTAGATATTGTTTTAAAATTCCCATTGCCAATGAAAGAATGGAATCTTGACAGTATGTATTATGTATATAGTGAAGACACCACAAGATTAGATAGTATTCTTATTGATCAGAATTTAGAATTTAATTTTAATCATACTGAAGTAAGTTTTCCAAAATTCTATGCAGACTCAGCATTCAGTTTGATTTTCACGAATAATGCTTTTATATCAGTAAAAGAAGATTCTACAAAAGCCAAAACAATCAACTTTACGATTAAAGAGTTGGATAAATATGGAATCGTAGAAGGACAGGTTGTGGGAAGCCATGATAATTTCTTTGTTCAACTTGTGACTCCAAAAGGAGAAGTAGTTCAAGAAGTACAGAATGAAAGACTTTTCTCTTTTGAGTATGTAAAACCTGGTACTTATGGTTTGAGAGTTTTAATTGATGAAAACAATGATGGCGTTTGGTTCCCTGGAGATTTTGAAAAAAGAATTCCACCAGAACCTACAGCTTTCTTCCCTAAGGAAATCAAAGTGGAAGCCAACTGGGAAATCAGAAGAGAGGATACTATTATTAATACAGATAAAGAATAGTAAAAAACTCTACCCTATTTTCTAAGGGATATATAAAAATATGAAAGGATTGAGTTAGGAATAGCTCAATCCTTTTTTGCTTTCTAGTCAAATTGAAAATTTACGATGTAAAAAAAAATGGCTAATAGAACAGCGATTAATTTTCTTTCATTCATATTAAGCCACGAGACTTAATACACAGTAAACTAAATTACTGTCAACGTTCAATCGATTTTTCTACAAGCTTCTTATATGTTATACTTTCAAGCTATCTTCTTCTTCATTTTGTCTTGAAACAAAAACGAAGCAAAAAATTCAAGGCTTTGAAGTCAAAAGCTAATTTTCATGCCTCCTACTTAAATGATGATAAACTTGTTCACACCAATAAAGATTAAAAATAGAGTGATTAAAATTTATCAGATGATTTCTTAAATCCTATCTATATTTTTTTCCACGGAAAATATAAAATTCTACACAAGCCATCTATTCAATCACTACTACAGTTTCTATCAATAATAATAGTATTAACCTCTCTAAGCTGATCTTCTATTTTCATCATTATTCATTCCCTATTCTACAATTGTGAACAATCAGCTGTTTTTACTCATTAAATAAGCTGAATATCATCAAAAAATAAACAATGCTTCAAAATAATGTGAATAACATTTTATTGCTTTTATATAGCTAAAAAGTATTTAATAATAATGTGTATTAATCTATAATAATAGGCCCTCATATAGTCAAAAACAGCTATTCTGATCTAATATCGTATGAATCAATAAGATAGGTAATAGAACTATAATATAACCATAAATCTTATTTACTAACATTAATAATTGAATTTTGTGAACAACTATTGCAGTTATCAACATACTTATACACATAAGGTGTAATTTGACCTATATTCACTCATTTATAAACAGATTGAAGGGTATAATCAGAGTATTACAAACATGTTAACTAATTGATTATCTGCATATTAATATATATATTCAATATATTATAAACATATAAACAAAATAGTAGTTCACAGGGTGTGTATTAACTGTCTGAAATTTGAGCGTATTTGTGATGCTTCATCAATAGAAGATCCTCTATTAGAGTATAGAGCGTTTCATTAATTTATTAGAAAAAGGCAGTGTTGATAAATCTTCGAAATGCGCTGTGATTTTTAGGCGCAAAAATGATTGATAAATAAACAAAGTATGTATATTGATAGTATACAAAAGAGTTATTCACTGTTTTTATCCTATTTGGTTAAAAAATTGTACACAAAGGATATTTATTCATAAGTTATCCACATTATTCACAGCATTTTTACACAAAATTGTGATTAGTGAGTAATATGTTGAATAAGCGTTGATAATATCCACAGTAATTCACAAATGGCTCTTATTCACACTATTCACAAGGGTGTTTATAAAGTGATGTGACTAAAAATGGCGCTTTTAAACACATGAATTAACTGAATAACTTCTGAGTGAATAGTAGTGTGAATACTGTTGAAAAGCGCTATAAATCTTTGTTTTTGAATAGTTTAGGCGGTTTATAAGGCAATAGCAAATATGTTTATAAGTGGGGAAAACCTGTTGGTATCTGCAGTTATCAACTTATAAACACCCCTAATAACAATAAAAGAGAATTTTAAATTTTTATTTTTTTATAATCTATTAAAGAGTGAAATGTTGAAAACCTTATTTGGTCAAAAAAAAACGTATCTCTATTTTTTCCTTTGTTTTATTCTTTCTCAATTCAGTTGGGGACAAAGTAAAACAGATGAGAAGTTAAACTTAGCCCAGGAATATTATAAAACGGAAGAGTTTGATAAAGCCCTTGAACTGTATAGGGACTTAATTAAAAACAAAGAACTGATAAGTCAGATCCACGAAAACTATCTTTCGGTCCTTTTAAAAAAAGAAGAACTCAAGGAAGCTGAGAAGTATTTAAAAAAGGTGGTGAAGAATAATCCTGATAATTCAATGTATAATGTGGATTATGCAAGGGTGAAGTTGATAGAGAAGGATACGCTTTCTGGTGACAAGATCATGGAGACGTATATTAAGCAAGTTGCCAACAATACTACAAAGCTGAGATATGCTGCTTTGTACTGTATTGATCTTGGGTTGTTCAATTATGCGGAACAATGCTACAGAACCGGAGAGAAGAATCAGGGAGAGACTTTCTTTTATGAACTGGCAGATCTTTATTCCAATTGGGGCAAGTATGAACAGATGATTGATGAGTATATGAAATTACTGTTGATAAAACCTGATCAGCTTGAATATGTGGAGATGGCTTTGCAGGATCGGTTGACAACTGAAGAGAAATTTGAGCTTATCGAACCACAGTTACTCACAATGGTGCAGAAGAACGCAGGTATGACGGTCTTCAATGAACTGATCGTTTGGTACTACTTACAGCAGAAGAAGTTCTACGCGGCCTTTATACAGGCTAGAGCGTTGGATAAGCGTCTTAGGCTGGAAGGTTACAAGATTCTGGAGATAGGACGTCTGGCGAAGAATAACAAGGACTATAAGAACGCCTCTAAGATATTCCAGTACTTGGTGGATAGATACAAAGAGTATGCAGTGTATCCGATGTCTAGAAAGTTGTTGATAGAAACGAAGGAGGAGATTATCAAAAGCACCTACCCTATCGACAGAGATCAGATTAATTCGCTGGTAAAAGATTATCAACAGATCATTGATGAAATTGGTGTAAATGGACAGACAGGTGATGCTTTGAGGAATATGGCATTGCTTCAAGCTTTCTATTTAGATGAAAAAGATAAGGCAATTGTGGAATTAAAGGAACTTATCAACAATCGTTCAATTCCAAAGTCATTAGTTTCACAAGCAAAGCTGGATCTTGGGGATATCTATTTGCTTCAGGACAATCCTTGGGAAGCTTCACTACTTTATTCACAAGTAGCCAACAGTAATCGTGAAATGACGATTGGTCATATGGCAAAACTGAAGAATGCAAAACTTTATTACTATACAGGTGATTTTCTGTTGGCACAATCACAATTGGATATCTTAAAGCTCGCAACTTCAAGAACGATCAGTAACGATGCTATGGCTTTATCTTTGTTGATAAGTGATAATCTTAACCTTGATACCACTTCTTTAGCCATGGAACAGTATGCAGCTATTGATCTGTTGGTATTTCAAGGAAAATATGTAGAAGCGATAGAGAGTTACGAACAAATGTTAGTAAAATTCAAAGGACACCGTTTATCTGATGAAATTCTTTGGGAAAAAGCACATTTGTTGATAAAATTGGGGAATTATGAACAAGCCACTGAACCTTTGAAGGAAATTGTGGAGTTTTATGGTTATGATATTCTAGCTGACGATGCACATTATCTCTTGGGAACTATTTATCAAGATCATCTGAATGATAAAGAATCGGCGATGAACTACTTCAAGGATATTCTCATTAAGTTTAAAGGTTCAAGCTATGAAGTGGATGCTCGTAAGCGTTTCAGAGCACTTAGAGGCGATAATGTGAACAAGTCATAGGTAAAAGTGCATAAGACTTCGATTTTTCAATAAGTATTGTTTTTGTAAAGCATTTATAAAGTTCTTATCCACAATACGTTTATAATTTGTCCAAAACAGATAAAAAATCAGGAGTTTATTCAGAAACTGTGAGTAATTGATTGAAAAAAGGTGTTTGTAACCCATTTTTCACAATTCACAGCATAAAATATAGATAATAAGCTGTTTATTCAGTAAAAAGAGAAAGTTATTCACAGTCATATAGGCTAATTGTGAATAACTTTCTCTTTTTTGTGTATAAAATCAATAGAAAATCGTCTGAAATTAGAATCTTATCAACAAAAAAGGGATACTCCGTGAAGAATATCCCTTTTTTTATGTCTTGAAATCGTAAAATTGATGTGATTAACTTTTCTGAACCACGAAAATCATACGGTCTGATGTCCCTTTATCGAAAGAATTCAGCTTATAATCCCCAAAAATGTTGATAACTTTCAGATTTACCTGCTCAAATAGGTTTAAGAATGCTGTTTTTCTTAATGCTTCTACCCTTTCTGTGAATATATAATGCTTTCCTTTGTCTGTAAACTCAATTTGCTTCATTACATGACGATTATTTAGAAACTTATGCACATTAAAAGAAAGTTCAGGACGATCAATCACCGTTTTTTCTGGCAGACTGCTCAATACTTTATAGGTATTGAAATAATCAAGAACCAAAACGCCATTTTCTTTTAAACTGTGGGCAATCATCTTTAAAGCGGCTAAATCTTCTTCTTCAGTTTCGAAATAACCAAAACTTGTGAATAAGTTGAGCACAAAATTGTATTCCTGCTCTTTATAAAGTTCACGCATATCGTGTACATTGAATTTCAATCTGTCATTTTCAAATTCACGCGCATGTTGAATACTTTCTGTAGAAAGGTCGATTCCCTCCACATCAAAGCCTTGTTTGTTTAAGAAAATAGAGTGTCTTCCTTTTCCGCAAGCTAGATCGAGTACTTTGTCGTTTTTTGAGATACCTAAATGATCAGAAAGTGCACACATAAACTGTTCTGCTTCATTAAAGTCTCTGTTCTGATATAGAATGTGATAATATGGCGTATTAAACCATTGATCAAACCATTCTTCTCCCTTTTGCATTTTATTCACTAGTTTATATTTTTCAGAGGTAGATCTTAAGAGCATGTTTCAAACATGCTCTAAGTCAAAATTAAAACTCATCTTTTTTCTCATTGTTTTATAAATACTCCCTTAAATGCATTCTTTAATGTCGTACTCACAAAAAATTAATAAGAACGAATGATAAACTTATTTTGGCTTAGTACTAAAACAACTATTACCTTTGTGCTGTTTTGAGAAAATTATACCCCGAAAGTATAATTTTCATTTTTAGGGATCAAACCAATTTTGATTACTGTTCATAAGTTTTTGAAAATTCCCCTTTTTTTATTGAAAATTCACGATTTTCGTTAAGTTATCAACAATTTGAAGCTCGGAGTGTGAATAACTTTGATTTCCAATGCTGAAATCATCTGTAAATCAGTATTAATAGGTGGTGAATAACAATTTCAAAATGTTTATCTTTGCAACGACTTATCGTCAGTAAGAAATTGACCGCCTAGTCATCTTAAAAGCATAGAAATTTAAAGACAATCCATGTCAAAACATTACAATAGATATACCGTAACTGCGGCATTGCCGTATGCAAACGGACCTTTACACATTGGACATATCGCGGGTGCTTATTTGCCTGCTGATATTTATGTAAGATCATTACGTCAGAAGGGAAAAGATGTAGCGTTTATTTGTGGTAGTGATGAGCACGGTGCAGCGATTACTATTCGTGCACAGAAAGAGGGAATTACGCCTCAAGACATCATTGATAAATACAATAAACAAATTGGTGATACATTTAAGAAGTTTGGAATTGCTTTTGATTTGTTCCACAGAACTTCTGCTCCTGTTCACCATGAAACAGCTCAAGATTTCTTCAAGACCTTAAATGATAATGGTGAGTTTGAATTGAGAGAGTCTTCTCAGTATTATGATGAGGAAGCAAAACAATTCTTAGCTGATAGATATATTGTTGGTACTTGTCCTAAATGTGGTCATGATGCGGCTTATGGTGATCAGTGTGAAAAATGTGGATCTTCTTTAAGCCCAACAGATTTGATCGACCCTAAATCTCAGATTACGGGTAACACTCCTGTTCTTAAAACAACTCGTCACTGGTACTTGCCAATGAACAAGCACGAGGATTGGTTGCGTGAGTGGATCAATGAAGGTACTTTAGAAGGTAGAGAACATCATACGCCTTCGGAGTGGAAAAATTCTGTTTTAGGTCAATGTAGATCATGGTTGGACCAAGGTTTACAACCTAGAGCTATGACTAGGGATCTAGACTGGGGTGTAAAAGTACCAGTGGAAGGTGCAGACGGAAAAGTTTTATATGTGTGGTTGGATGCTCCTATTGGTTACATTTCAGCAACTAAAGATTGGGCGGCTTCTCAAGGTAAAAACTGGGAGGACTACTGGAAGAAAGCAGATACGAAATTAGTTCACTTTATTGGTAAGGATAACATCGTATTCCACTGTTTGATTTTCCCTATCTTATTAAAATCTCATGGTGAATTCATTTTACCGGACAACGTTCCTGCTAATGAATTCCTAAACCTTGAAGGTGCAAAGTTATCAACATCTCGTAACTGGGCTGTTTGGTTGCATGAGTATTTAGAAGATCTTCCAAATCGTGAGGATGAGTTACGTTATGTATTGACATCAATTGCTCCTGAAAATAAGGATTCTGAGTTTACCTGGAAAGACTATCAAGAGCGTGTGAATAACGAGCTAGTTGCCATTTTAGGTAACTTTATCAACAGAGCGGTTGTACTTACTCACAAATATTTCAAAGGAGAAGTACCTGTTGCAGGTGAGTTCACTCCTATGGAAGAAGGTATTGTGAAGGAGATGAAAGCCATTCCTCTTCGTGTTGAAAAATTAATCGAGCAGTACAAATTCAAAGAGGCTTTAATTGAAGCGATGAAATTGGCTCGTTTAGGTAATAAATATTTAGCAGATACAGAACCTTGGAAATTGTTCAAGCAAGATCCAGAGTTGGTGAAGACTATTTTGAATATGTCTTTACAGATTGCTGCCAACTTGGCCATCACTATTGATCCTTTCTTACCGAATACGGCGAAGAAAATCCAAAACATGTTGGGTATGGAATCATTGGATTGGAATCAAGTAGGAAACCCTGAGTTGATTACTGCTTATGATCGTTTGGCTCCAGCGGAGTTATTGTTCAGTAAAGTCGAAGATAAAGTGATTGAGGCTCAAATTGAGAAATTAGAGAAAACTAAAATCTCTCAGGCTCCAGTAGAACCTCAAAAAGACGAAACTACTTTTGATGATTTCCAGAAAATGGATATTCGTGTAGGTACTATCGTTGAAGCAGAAAAAATGAAGAAGGCGAAAAAGCTTTTGAAATTAACTGTAGATACGGGTATTGACAAGAGAACCGTAGTAAGTGGTATTGCAGAGTTTTTTGCTCCAGAAGATATCATCGGAAAGCAGGTTTCCATTTTAGTGAATTTAGCTCCAAGAAAAATCAGAGGTATTGAATCTCAAGGAATGATCTTGATGGCTGAAGATAAAGACGGAACATTATCGTTTGTTTCTCCTACTTCGCAAATTGCGGAAGGAGGTATCATTCGTTAATTATAAATACACTGAAAGCCCACGATTTCACCTAGTCGTGGGCTTTTTACACAATTAACTACTAAACTTTATGAGCAAAGGATTCGGAAACATCGTCAATATCATTTTCGCTATTACATCAGTCTCTCTATTTATTCTTGCCTATTATGCCTATGATAGAGGTGAAGAATATATGGAAAACCTTCAATTGGCAGGTTTAACGACATTACTTTTAGTATTAAGAGTATTTATGTCAAAACAGGCTGCTAAAAGAGATCGTAATAGAAAAAACGGTAAATTCGGAAAATAAGCTTTATGTATTCAGTTCGTGAAATCTATACTTTAAGAGAAGAGGGAAAATATCAGGAGGCTTTTCTAACTGCTAGAGGTCTTTTGGAATTATCTCCTAATGATGAAGAGATTCATGCCGCTATGGCCTGGGTGCTTTATGATATGCTTAAAGTGGCTCATCAAGAGAAAGAACACGAACAGTTTTTAGAACTTTATGCTACTTTTGTCGAATACATTCCAGAAGAAGCTGATCGATTACAATACTGTGCTTGCTTGTCATTTTATGATGAGTTAAGATTATTATTAGAGCAGGAAAAATATGAATTGGCAGATCAGCTTTTACTTTTATTTGCTCCCCTCACCTTTCATCCACAGAAAGAAAAACCAAAACCTTTCTATCAGATATTGGAACTTGTAATGCATTTCAACCAATATCTTCCCAATTTCTTATCCTTTATCCGCAGTTGGAGACTGACCAACCTTCTCCCACAGCACTATCAGACGAATGGACAGAATATGTCGATTGCTGAAAGAGTGCATTGGCTAGTAGGACAACATCTTTATGAAAGAAATAGATCTAACCATGATCTTATTCAAGCTTATGTAAAGCAATTAGACCTTCTTTTAGATAGATGTCCACAATTCCATCATGTCAAAAAAATTAGAGAAAAACTTCTAGATCTATAAGTAACACAGTGTGAAATGGTTACATAATATCTGTTAACTACTAAAATAGTAACAATGTTTCTTAAGTGTCGTATATTTGTATCATACAAACAGAAGGAAATATAGATAGTAGTAGTACAAATAACAAACTATGATACTTTACCCAGTATTGATACAGCAACGACAATTTCCAACTTAAGCCAGCTATATAATCTAGCGGACTATTGGTCTATACGACTCTTGCAGGTAAAACTATTTGCAAGAGTCTTTTTTATTATAAAATATTTACAATTGGTAATATTAATCAGGTAGTTCTGTTATCAGAAGTCATTTATAAGGAGTTATTGAGTTGTTATTTTGATGAAAACTAATCTTAAAAAATAATGCTACTTTACTCAAGTGATTTCCTAAAAATTCATTTAGAACATCAATATGAAAGATGTATTCTAGAATGGTTAGCCTCTCCTACCTCTGTAGAACTTTTTAAAGAAGATATAAAGCAATACACAGAAATAGCACTGACATTTCATACAAAGCAAGCGCTATGGCTCCAGCAAAAGTTAGATGTGAAAATGGATAATGATCTTATTATGTGGCTGGAAGAAAACATGAATAAACCCATTATTGAAAATATATTGAAAGATAATTTTTATCCATTGGATTGTAATCAGAATTATCCTGTGGCATTGGTGTTGGGACAAAAAGAATACAATCTATTACAGCTCTCAAGATTAACGAACGGCAGAGATAAGTCAATGACGATTGAGAAGATGCCAAGATTTTTTGATAATGAAAAAGATGCGAGAGCATGGCTGGATAAGTGGAGGTCTTTTCAAGAAGTGGAATTGGAAAGTTTAGTCCTTAAAACTGAAAACCCAATTTCTCAATCTGAAAGAGTAACTGAGGTATTGACCAAAAGAGAAAAAGAGATTGTTCAATATAAACTTCAAGGAAAAGCCCCAAAAGAAATTGCTGATCTGATGAATATTTCAATCAATACAGTCAGAACACATTGGAAGAACATTAAGAAGAAAATCAATGTAAAATCTTCAATAAATGTTGTCGGGGATTAAGAGAGATTTTAAATATCCTCTAAGATATACCCAACATTGGGTATTTCTATTTAGTGTTAATTCATTGAATTTTACATTCATAATCAATGAAAAAATTATGAGCGACTTTAAAATTCCCAATTTTCTTTATCTGTTTATTCTCTTATTTTTTATTGGATGTGAAGATGAAGAAGTATCTCCCAATGAACTAAAAAATTACAATGGTGAGTATTATGGACAAACCTATAATAGCGCGAAGGTGCACATTGCAGACTGGTATATCAAAGTTGAAAATGGAAAATTGTCTGGCAAATTCCGTGAAATGGATGATTATGAAGAATACGAAGGCAGTGTGGATCAAAACGGAATATTAACCGCTGTAGCTATTTTTGATGAATCTAGCATGAGACAATCTGAATTACTTGTTATCACTATGAAAGGAACGATTTCTTTAGAAGATAAAACCTTAAAAGGACATTGGATTAATCAAAAAGAAGACACAGGTACTTTTGAAGGAGTTAAGGTAAAATAGCACATACTTTTGCTTTATAAGTACAAATTCAAAATTATCTAATATTAATTCTATTTATTGTTTTGCGATTACTTCCTTCAAAAAACTCTTAATAGAACCACTATTAATACGTTTTTTAGCGTTGTACTCACAAAAAATAAATTAGAATTAACTATGATTTATTTTTGAACTTGTACTTAACCAAAGTAGCTGTAGGACAAAAGTTGGATTGAGAACTTTCATAATATACCCAATCATTTCTTATTGATAGATGGACACCTCTAATATTAGAGGTTGTTCATTTTATAGTTATTCATAAAATGTAACATGGTATAAAACGGTTACATAATATCTGTTAACTACTAAAATGTAACAATGTTTCTTTAGTGTCGTATATTTGTGATGTAAGCATTGAAAAACAAGAATGAAAGTTATTTCTCTACAATGCTTTTCTAATGAAATTATACAACTAAATAGATATCGAAAATGAAAAATCTTTTATTATCTATCGTACTAATCACTATTTCTTTTGTTTCATTCTCAGAAGAAAAAGAACCAGAAAATGTCAACTTGTTTGATGGAAGAGTGGAAGCTTATTTAGATAAAATGGGCCTTCTTTCAAGAATTGATCCTGACCTTTCATTCAGAGATCAATATCAGAACAAAACAAGATATGTACTGGTACAGTATTGTGGAGCAGTAGCTGTTTTTGACCTTTATAATTCAGGTTCAGTCAACGTTATTCATAAAAATGACTGTCTTACTACAGATGAGCAAGCGCAAATCTGGTTGAAGGAAGTGAACAAAGAGTCTAAAGGAACTATTGCGAGAGCAAAATTTCTACGATAAAAAATTTTAAACTAAAAAGTAACACTGTTTTATTTATATAATTATTAAGATGAAAAAATTTATACTGCCTTTTATTTTATTACCTATTTTCTTTGCTTGTAATGAGGAAAACGAAGCAATTGAAGAGCCTGTAAAAGAGGGACGTGTGATTACAATTAGACCTGTAATCGAAGAGCAAATTACTCCTATGAATGAGAGTAATAGAGATCCTAAAGAAGGATTGATATATGATGATTATACTATCATTTTTGAAGACGAAAGAGGTGTTAGAACCTTTGAAGAGTTTTCATTAAGAGACACTCTTGTAACTGTGGATCAAGTTTTTGGTTCATTTACCATTGTAATTTCACATAATAACTCATCAGATTTAGTTTCTGAGAATTATTATTTGTTTGGTGAAGCACATGGAGAAAGTGTTGATGAATCAGTGACAATTCGTATGAGAAACGAACAGTTTGCTTATGTATTAGTTGACGGTGCTCAAGATGAGGTAACAGGAGCTAGAATTGATGACTTTCAATTCCTTGCTGATAGTGAAGAAGAGTACCCAAATTTCTATGCTTATGTTCAAGCAGATGCTTCACATAAAATTGTAATCAATACAGTTAGAGGTTTGGCAGGTGTTGAATTAGTAGAAGCTCAAGCGGATAAAAAATATACTTATTCTGTGAATTTTTCTACAGATGGGAAAATTATCATCGATCCAGGTTTCGGAGGAAGACCAATAGAATTTGATCCAATCGAAACTCCTTCTGCACCTGTTGTAGAGATCGTTGATGGAGCAGAAGATGTTGAAGTAGTAGATCCATTTACAGGAGCTGTTACTGGAGTATCTGTTGAAAGACCAGATGGTACACATCAAGTGTGGGCTTACGGTGCTACTGGTTTAAGTCGTGATGATAATAAGGCAATCCAAGAGCTAGATCCACACTTTAAAGTTACGGCTAATACAGATGAAGTATCGATGTCTATTTACCTTAAAAACGGTGTAGATCTTTTAAAAATTGGAATGACTTATAATAACGAAGGTGAACGTTATTGTGAAATAAAAAATGAAGACAATGAAGTAATTTTTGTTGGTTTATGGGATCAAGTTGTTGAGGAATATCCTGAGGCAAAAGTTCATACAACAAGACCAGATGGTGTAAGATTGAACTGTAATTTTGTTGTAAGAATCGGTTGGTCAGGAAATGATGATCCAATTGAATTTAGAATTGATGAGTTAAGCTATGAAAAAAGTTTATAAGAATTAAGGTTGATGTTTATGTTATGCATGATTCCTGTATTTAATGCAGGGGTTATGCCTTTACATGTCGCCTAATTAGAAGAATCCAGAAACATATCAAGTAGTTAAAAATGAGAGATGAGATTATGATGAGTATAGATACTTCCTTCATATCTGAAATGTAGCCAGCTAACTGCTTTTTTCTTACCCCGGTACTCGCTTTTGAGTGCTGGGGTATTTTTTTAGGGTGTAATAACCTTCATCACCGATATTTAATAGTGTATTTTCTACCTTTGAAAGCAGACAATTTTACTTCTTAGTTTTATGGAACCTATATTATCAAATCAATCTTCTTTAAAAACCTCTACATCCAGAATTGATGTTGTGGATGTCTTGAGAGGGTATGCGGTGGCGGCAATTATGCTGATTCACAACATCGAACATTTTAACTATTACCATTATCCTGATAAAGCATTGAATCCTGATTGGTTGAATACTTTGAACACGAATGTATTTGACCTCACTTTTTTTCTTTTTGGAGGAAAGACGTATTCAATTTTTGCCATCTTGTTTGGTTTCACTTTCTTTTTGATGAACAACAAACAGAATAAGGCTGGAAAAGATTTTGGACCAAGGTATTTATGGCGACTCTTTACGCTCACCTTTTTCGCACTGATTAACGCCACTTTCTTTCCTGGAGAAGTTCTGATGTTATATGCGCTGACGGGTGTAATATTATTCTTTGTACGAAAATGGAGTAACAAGGCCTTGCTTTTGGGCGCCTTCTTCTTTTTACTACAGCCAACAGATTTACTGCATTATGTTTATTCCCTTTTCAACCCAGAATATATTCCGACTACAAGAATGTTTGCCGCTCCATGGAAAGCCTGTATGGATATTATCAAAGAAGGTAATTTCTTAGATACACTTTGGGGGAATCTCACATACGGACAAGAGTTTTCATTATTGTGGGCTATTGAGTGCGGCAGGGCTGTACAGACTATGGGCTTATTTATATTTGGTTTCTGGTTAGGAAAAGTGGGTGCTTTCAAAGCAGAGCATTATGATAAATGGAAGAATGTATTGGCGGTATCATTTGCAGTAATGATCCCATTATATTTCCTTAAAACACACTTCCTTGGTAGTGATCAAACAGAAGTAATCAAGAGAACAATAGGAACAGCATTTGATATGTGGTGGAAATTCAGTTTTACATTAATATGGATTTCTTTTATTATCCTTATTTATAAATCAGACACAGTGAAAAGGCTTTGCAGTCCATTGCAGACTTATGGCAAGATGAGTATGACCAACTACATTGTGCAGTCTATCATAGGTGGTATTTTGTATTTTGGTTATGGATTTCATCTGGCAGATACATGTGGAGTAGCCTTTAGTTTAGGAATTGGTTTTGTCTTTCTGATCGCTCAGATATTGATGTGTAAAATGTGGTTGAAATACTATAAGCAAGGGCCATTTGAGATGATGTGGCACAAGCTGACTTGGATAAAATAAAGCAGTAAAAATAAAACGCTACATTTTCATTAGATCATGTAGCGTTTTTGTTTTCCAGCTGAAAGAAAATGTGAAATGGGTAAAGGTAATTAGTGTTTAATTTTTTAATGATATTTTTCCTGTGGTTTTCCACTGTATACTTACTTATATTTAAAATAACACTGATTTCATTATTTGTTTTTCCCTCACAAATCAACTCCAGAATATTACTCTCTCTTTTTGATAATGCATTGTATTTATTGATATTTTCCTCAATAAAATGTTGATCTTCAATAGTCTTATTAATAAACTTTGAAAAAGAATTATCAATCAATAAACATTTGAATTGAATGTATTCCTGTTTTTTCAGTAAATGAAATAAGAATGTTTTTTTTATTTTTTCAGCTTTACAAATGTAGGAGTAGTGTTCTTTGTTATAATGTAAAAAATCTTCTAATTCCAAATCATTTGTAGTGATAAACAAATCATCTGTTTGATACTCCTGAATGATTTCAGAAATACATTTCGAAGTAATTTCCATCAACTTTTTTGAGTCAAGTAAATTACCTTTCTTCCATAAGAATGTAGAAAACTTTGTTTGCATGATTTGCTTGTAATTATGTTAAGTCACTACTAAGATTACCAAAATTAATGGTGCTTTCTATCGGCATTAATTTTTTTATCAAAAAGTAAGAGGAGTAATTTTTGTTATTAATTTTTTTTAATATTCATTAAACCAATTGTTCAAACAAATCTGATCATATTTTACAGTAATATCAATAACTACATCTAGTCATTTTTGCTTATTTCAGTATTAAATAGGCCTAATTGAATAACATTCTAGATGTATTTTCTCATTTTTAAGTGTTGTGATTTTTTTACAAAAAATAATATTGATCCTCTTAATAAAATGAAAGTAAAGACCACACAACATTGTACAATAGGTAGGCGTTTCAACTATTGATTTCATAGCAGATAACTATGAAATCTATTCAATAATTTACGATACTATAATTGTATTTTTTGAATGATAAATAAGAAGAATATCGAAATATTTTATTCTTGCTTTTTCCATATTCCTCCAGCTTTTTGACAATTTTTCTTAGCCATATTTAGCTGTTTGTCATTAGCGGCATTATCACAGATTGAGACAATAGAAGTTGCTACAACATTAGAGGTTGATGCAGTATCAATTTCACATTTATAGCAAGATGAATCACAACTTATCAACATATATATGATAGGTGTGGAAAGAAATAATCTTATGAATAATTTTCTTGATTTTAGTAGCATAAGTAATTGGTTTTAGGGTTTGTATTAATGCTTGGTTGAAAAGAAATGATAGTAAAGGTTTATCTGAAAGGTTCATTACAATTTATCAAAGATTAGAATAAAAAACAATCTTACTTGTATATGAATCAATTATTTCAGATACATAAATGAGTCATCCTTTCTTTTTTAATGAGGGATGACTCATTTTTTTATTAAAAATACTTTATTATAAAATCCGTCAGTTTCTTTGAAAGATTTCCATAAGGAGGATAAATCGTTTTCACTACTGTCATACCAATCCTGTTCTTCAATACGGCACGCTGATTTGAGAAGCCGTCAAAGCCAAATTTACCATGTGATTTACCAATACCGCTGTTATTCACACCACCAAAAGGAAGTTCTGGGTTGTTGATATGAAGAATGGTATCATTGATGCAAGTCCCTCCTGCCGTTGTATTGTGGATTACATTTTTGATGTACTTCTTCTTTTTTCCGAAAACATACAGTGCTAGTGGTTTTTCCTTTTCCTCTATGACTTCCAATGCCTGATTTATTTCTTCGTAGTCCATAACGGCTAGAATTGGTCCGAATATCTCCTCTTGCATTATTCTCATATCATTGGTCACATTGGTCACAATCGTTGGAGGAATAAACTTAGTACTTTCGTCCATTTCACCATTCATAATCACTGTGGCACCTTTTTCTGCAGCATCATCAATTATACTTTTCAGACGGTGATAATGACTATGATTAATAATACGGCAGAAGTCTTCAGAAACACTGACTACTTCTCCATTTGGAGAGTAAAATTCATTGATGGTATTGGACATCTGCTCTACGAACTCGTCCTTTCTACTCTTAGGAACCAATGCATAATCAGGAGCAATACATGTTTGTCCGGCATTAATAAATTTACCCCAAGTGAGCTTATCTGTTGCATCCTTTAAATCTGCATCCTCACAAATAACAGCAGGAGATTTCCCTCCTAGTTCTAACGTTACAGATGTCAGGTTATCAACAGCGGCACGCATCACTATTTTTCCAACTTGTGGACTTCCTGTGAAGAATATATGATTGAATTTTAATTTCAATAAAGTAGTAGAAACATCCACTCCTCCCTGTACTACTTTTACTTCGTTGGCAGGGAAAAGTTCATCCATCATTTTTTGAATATAGGCAGAAGTATTATGTGATATTTCACTTGGTTTTATCATCACTGTATTCCCTGCCGCAATAGCATAAATCAAAGGAGCTATAGCGAGATAAAATGGATAATTCCATGGTGCAATAATCAAGCAGACTCCTTTTGGTTCGGGTAGAATTTGAGAAGAACTGCCAAACATATTTAATGGCGTCCCCACTCTGCGTGGTTTCATCCATTGCTTCAGATTCCTTTTTGCATGACGCAATAATCCCAACGTGCTAATTATCTCAGTAGTATCTGCTTCAGTTGGGTTCTTTTTGAAATCAGCATAAACAGCTTTTTGAATCTCCTCACGGTTTTGGAGAATATATTCTTCTATTTTTTTCAGTTTCTGAATACGTTGCTTAGCATTCGTATTCTTCATTTTTTGAGTATTCTCTTTAAGTTGAATGAATATACCTTCAATATTTTGTTGATGAGGGGTTTCAAATATGATGTTGTTTTCTACTTTATTCATGATTTTTTCTATTGCGCTAATAGGATTATGGATCTGAGTGTTGAATGATTGAATTGATTCAGGTGTATAATTACAATTATATCATAATCTAATTATTAAATTAAAACATTCTAAAAGAAAAACGACTAAATAACAAACTATAGGATATAAAACTTATTTCATGCCTTTTTTCCTCCTCTTTTTTAGGCAAAAGTCCAATGTTTTTCTTCATTAGTTCTATACGGTTGTGTTATTTGTTTAATATAAAACTATTATTCATTTTTGCATTGTCAATTGAAACAAAGAAATTGATTATGAGTAATATACTTAATAAAATTCTTCTTGAAAATAGCTCTAACAAGAAGTTGAGCACTATGACTATTTAAGTATACTTAATGTAGAATACTGTCTAATTTAATAGTACTTATGATTTAAAATTTTCTTAAACCGACTGACAAAAAGTAAAAATCATTAAGGATATAATTACTTAATGAAGAACAATTATTTCAACATAAAAACAATTAAAAAGTTTAAGCTAAAATGAAAAACCTGATTAAATTATTTGCTGTAATTGCTGTTTTATCAATCTCATCATGTAATAGAAGTAATGAACCAGGACCAATTGTCAATGATCGTATTGATGGAGAGGAAACACCTGGAAATGATAAAGATCCTGGATCAGGAGACATTGATTTGGAGGATGGATCTGAAGTAATCGATCGATTGCCGGGTGCACCAGAAGATGGTGATGAAATTACTAAACCGGAAGATCAACCTATTAAACCAGGACAAGTAAGAGTTACAAGAGATGTAATTTCTGAAAATTCAAATACACAACAGGTTTGTGATGTTTATGAGGTATCACCTGAGGCACAAGATCTAAACCAAGTGATTGGGCAGAATGAGTTTGTGAATATATATACAGAAGGAGGTCGTATTGATTCCATTAAAGTACCATCAGATTGGACATTAGCTGATTTATTAAAAGAGGAAGGAGTTTTAGTTTCTGAACTTACAAACGGTGTGCATTGGTATAAAGTTGATGAGCAAAGAAAGCCAATTAGGACATCAATTAAAGTGGTGAAATATACCAAATAAGGATATTTATACTTGAAGGAAATTACATTCTTATAGAAAAGAGCGGTTTTGAATCTAATAAAGAAGAATAATTACTTCTGAAAATAGAGATTTTGAACTTGCTCTTTTTTGTTTTGATCAAAAATAATAGCCAAACATTATTTTTAAATCTAATAATTAAGTTAATTGAATTATTATCTTTTTTAAACATGAGATTTAAATACCTGTTTGAAGAAAATAGAACACTTTCTTATCAATTTATTTTTCATGTGCTAACCAAATAATAAACACAATAAACTATGGCTATTGATCTTACTAATGATCCTTCAATACAATCATGGGTAAATGTGCCCGATCAATCTAATTTTCCGATTCAGAACTTGCCGTATGGTATTTTCAGTACAGCTACTAAAAGTAAAAGAGCTGGAATAGCCATTGGAGATCAGATTTTGGATCTGGTAGAAGTGGCATCATTAGGTCACTTTAATGGTATAATAGATGAAGCCGTCACTCTTTTTTCAAATGAAATTCTGAATCCTTTTATCAGTCTTGGAAAAGATGTACATAAAAAAGTACGTTCAACTGTATTTGAATTACTGAAAGAGGGAAACACTGCTTTGGAAGGTAAAAATGTATTGGTTGATCAGAACGAAGCTTCATTGCATCTTCCTATCCAAATAGGAGATTATACAGATTTCTATTCTTCAGAAGAACATGCCGTTAATGTAGGTACGATGTTCAGAGGAAAAGACAATGCTTTAACGCCAAACTGGAAACACCTACCGGTAGGTTATCATGGACGTTCTTCCTCAATTGTAGTTTCTGGGACGCCAATTAAAAGACCTCATGGACAGAAAATGCCTCCGGGTGCTGAAGCTCCTGTCTTTGGAAAGTCTACTCGTATGGATATTGAATTGGAAATGGGTTTTGTCGTTGGGAAATCAACGGAATTGGGAGAGACCGTTCCAGTAGATAAAGCAGAAGATTATATTTTTGGTTTGATGCTTTTTAATGATTGGTCGGCCCGAGATATTCAGAAATGGGAATATGTTCCGCTTGGTCCTTTCTTAGGTAAAAACTTTGGTTCAACAGTTTCACCTTGGATTGTGACTTTAGATGCTTTGGAACCTTTCCGTACCAAAGGTCCTGAACAGTCACCTACTCCGCTCCCTTATCTACAACATGATGTCCCTGCCACTTTTGATATTCAATTGGAAGTACATTTGAAAACAGAAAGTGGAAATGAAGGCAAAATTGCTACTTCCAACTTCAAATATTTGTACTGGAATATGGCACAGCAATTAGCTCATCAAACCGTCAATGGCTGTAATTTGAATGTGGGAGATCTATGTGCTTCGGGTACTATTTCTGGACCTACAAAAGATTCTTATGGTTCTATGCTTGAACTTTCCTGGAATGGTCAAGAACCAATTCAGGTGGGGAATGAAACACGCTCTTTCTTAGAAGATAATGATACTATTACTTTGAAAGGGTTCTGTGATAATGGTGAATTGAGAATAGGCTTCGGTGAAGCAGTAGGAAAAATCCTGAAATAATAATTGAAGTGATGGAGAGTCAAAATTAAGTTTTTGGCTCTTCATTATTTTATCAAATGCATTAGATATTGTACTTTGCGAAAAAGTCAAATTAGTCAAATATGCTAAACAAACTAACCTTACTTCTTCTTTTCACTTTCATCTCATCACTAAGTAGAGCCTCTTCTTCAGATACCTTACAAGTGAAAGAAAATACATCTCAGTTGCAAGAGGTGATTCAGAAATTAGGTGCTGAAAGTTTACAAGATTCTATTCATTTAATACAAGTAAACGATAAAAAATATACAGTAATTGAAGGCGATACTTCTTTTCAGGTTTTTCGTTTTGAGATGTATGAAATACTGAGTGTAGTGGTCATTGCCATTGCCTTAATAGGCATTGTTATCTACCTCCTTCTTTTTTGGAAAAAGAAACAACAACAGCATCAATCTAAAATAGAACTTTTATCAGAAAGAGAACTCTTGGTTGCTCAATTGATTCAATCAGGAAAAATGAATAAAGAGATTGCTGACGAGCTCAATATTTCTATCAGTACAGTAAAAACACACATCAATAATCTGTATAAAAAATTAGAATTAACAGATCGTACTCAACTCAAAAAGCTTGATTTAAATACCCTCAGAGGGGTATGAGTCTAAAATCCACCCTATTCTCCACCCCTTTTCAACCTTACATTTCATAGAGAAACATTGTTTGTCTTCTACTTTTGATTCATCACATCAAAAACAAAAAAACAGATGAAGAATGTATTAAAACTCTTATGGATTTCTCTTTTATTAGAAAGTGTAACAGTTCAAGTTTATGCTCAAGAACAGGAGAAATGTAAACTATTTTCGGAGCAGTTAGTGACCGCTATTAATCAAAAAAATGTAGAAAATTTGACCAAATGGTTGTCGGATGATTTTACTATTTTAAATCAAAAAGGAGTGATTGCCCAGAAAGTATTGGACATGTTGATTACGCAAAGTATCAATGATACCGTTTTGAACTTTTCAGAAAAGGAAGCTCAAAAAAATGGAAACACTTTGATCTTGAAATATGACTTTGAATACGAACAGAAAGGAAATCAAGAAATAACCATTGTGTTTGATGCCTCCAATAAGGTGAGTAGTTTATCATTGATTAAGGCTGAAGTGAAAGTGATGATGGCTGAAGATAAAATGCAGGTGAAAAATAATTCATCAGAAGGTTATCAACATATTCCTTTTGAGCTTAAGAATAAGCTGATCATAGTAGATGCTGTTGTGAATAATGAAAAGCAACAGTTTATTTTTGACAGTGGTTCTTCAAGGACAATATTAAACTCAGCCTATCAAAATAGTAAAGTCAAGTCTGTTTCCAGTGCAAAAGGCATCAATTCTCATATCAACAATCAAGATATTATTGAGATACCTAAAATTGAATTTGGAAAATTATTGGTTGAAAATGAAAGAGTGTTAGTTTCGGACCTTTCTCATTTGGAAAAAGAAACAAAAACTAAAATCTATGGTATTATAGGCACTGATTTCATCAATCAGTTGGATGTGATGTTTGATTATGCTCAAAAGCAATTGATGTTAATAGTTCCTGACCAATTTGATACTCTTCAAACTACTCACCTATCTGAAATGGAATTTCAAACTTTTCCTATGACCACTTTACTGGGACATTTACCAATTGTGACCTTATCGATTAATGGACAAAAATATAATGTTGCCATAGACAGTGGTGCAGGTGCCAATGCGTTTTCGACTTCTCTTTTTGAAGAATTGAAACCAGTTCTGAAGGGTGTCAAAACAACAGAATTGCAAGGTCTATCAGGAGAAGTAAAAGAAGTGCAGAAGGGTAAAATGAAAAAGTGTATGCTTGGTGATGTCATGTATAAATCTATCCCCTCTGTTTTTACAGACCTTGGACATTTAGATGCTTTTAAAGAAGTCAATATAAGCGGTATTATAGGCTATGAAATTTTATCTAAACAGAAGTTCATTATTTCTTACCAGCGAAAAGAGATTCTTATAGAACAGCAAAATCTATAGATGTTCTTTCTGCAACATAATGTGACAGCAGCACTGAAGATATCATTATTTTCAGTGCTCATTTTTCATTCAAGAAATTTCCATTTAAATTGAACAGATTAAATCAAAAGTTACTCTTTATTCATTTTTTATTGACACTATGTTATGATACGTAGTTTTTGGATATTTCTACTACAAACACTTTTCTTAATCACACCTTTATTTGCCTTTGATGTAAAAGTTAGTGAATCAGAATTCTGTATTGACAATAAACCGAATACTCTGGTTTTTACGATTACACATACTGCGGATGAAGAATTCCAAACCATCACTGGAATTGACAATTTAGGGGTGTTGACCAATACCATAGAATCTTCTGAAACAGAGACTATCTTAGTGGTAGCCATTGATAATAACGCAATCACAGCAGATTTACATCAAGTGAAAATTGATTTGCTTAATACTGTTACTACAGTAATTACATCACAAACAACAGTGATTGATGTTTTTGGAAAAGTAGAACGTACCGTCAATTTCAATCGTTTTTCTGATTTAGTATATCACTGTGATTATGTGTCTATCAACTTTACAACAGAAGGTGATACACTCACAGACGAATTGGTTTTAGTGTATGTAGATGATCGTTTCTATAAAGAGCAAAAGCTGACAATTGATGGAAAAATTGGAACGCTGGAGGATTTGAGGATTGATAGACCTTTGGAAGATACATTAAGAATTGAACTATTTTTAGAGTCATCAAGAGATAATCAATGTCTGAATAGAATACAGGTTCAAGATGAAGCATTGGAGAATATCGCTCCCGTCTCTCAAGGTGTTATTGATGAAAATTATACCGTATCTACAGATTACTATGGTATGACTACTTTTTCATCCAACTCGTTGAACAGTGATAGACAGCAGTGGGAGGTTTATGAAAATGGTGAATTGATAGGTAGTAATATGTTGTTTGATAATGAAGATTTCATCTATGTTTTTCCTACTTCAAATTTTTCTAAAGATGGAAATGAATCTTTTAAAAGATATGATGTAGTCATAATTGCTACTGATGCTTCAGGTGCTGTGAATTGTCCAGAAGGAATAAATAAGGATACGTTGAGCAATATTGAAGTTCCTTATTTTCCAAGGGTAAAAGTGCCTACTGCAGTGTCGAAAAGAAGTAATTTTAATGAAGATGGAAGTTACCGTTTGTTGATTAGAAACAGAGTAGAGATACAAGCTTTCGATATACAAATTTTTGATACATCCAATCAGCTGGTGTTTGAATCAGACGATTACAATTTTGTGTTTGGAGATGATGAAGCTTTCAATTCATCCCTTTACAACGCCAAGATCTTTATCCATTATGAAGATGGTTTAGTAGAGCGTTTAAATACTTCCTTTATTGTTACTCCATAATCACCAAAACTATGCAACGTAAATTACTCTTTCTTTTTATCGCTTGTTTGCCCTTTTCTACTTTCGCTCAAGATATTATTACTGCCAATCCGCTTTGGCTTCCCTCCTCTCATAACCCTGCTTTGGCTGGATCTACCTTCAGTAAAAACAATGTAGGCCTAAGATACGCTTCTCGAAAAGAGGGAATGGAGTATGTGAGTGCTGGAGGAAGTTTAGGTATCTATAGGAAATCTTCAATGCGCAATGGTTTTGGAGTGGGTGCTTTATTCCAGCAAGTACGCACGCCCATTAAAAACGGTGATCAGGAAGTGACAAGTTTGAATGCTCAGACATTTACTGTTCCTCTTTCTATGAGTTATAGAGATAGAGACAAGACCTTTAGTTTTGGTTTGTCGTTAGGTGTTTTGATGTATTCTTTTGGTGAAAGCCCAGGAGTGTATTACAGTCAATTGGATCCTAATTCAGATTTTATTGGTAGTACGCCTTCTTATGCGTTATCCAAACGTCAGGAAGGATCTGTGGATATCGGCGGAGGAATAAGTTATTATACACACGAAAACCTGTTTCTTAGTTTTTCAGCCAAACATCTGCAAAGCATTATTCAAACCAACAGTGATGAAGTGAGTTTGTTTCAAGATTTATCGCCTCGCTTTGAACTGATGGGCCGTTATATCTTTTTCAATCCTATCAATTATACGGGAGTAGAAACAACATTCGGTTATTTTAATCAAGGTGAAAACAACGAACTGTATGTCTCAGCAGAAGCACGTCTTTCGGTTATCAAAATAGGTGGAGGCTGGATTCCATCCATTAATAATTTCGAAAACTCTTCTACAGTATTTATAACCTCTTCCGTGAAGATTCCTTTTGGTGATAAAGCCAACTATTCTAAAATAGGAAGAATCAACAAAGAGAGTGATCATATAGAACTGAGAGTATCTTATTACCCAGAAATATCAAGTACAGCATTCCTTCAGCCTGCTTTAGAATTTACGCTATCGGCAGGGTTTTCTAATGATAAATATAAAGAGCAGATGAAGCGTTTGAGTACGTTGCCGGTGTTGTGATATTCCTTATTAGGATAGATTTCTTAATGAAGGAAAGGTGGTTTGTTAGCCACAAGGCATTGTGGCTCTACAAAACGATACCCTTTCAATCCAGTATGAACCACAACACAAACTTCTTTTTCTTCATTCTTCCTGTAAGAAATCTAAAGCGTTTTCTTATAAGGTTTTGTCCCTAATACATATTCCGTATGAGAGTTTTCATCACCAATGGTTTCTGTATCAGCATTGGTTTCAGAGTGGCTTCCCAATCCTTCAAAACTGATTCTTTCCTTATTGATTTTATTTTTGATTAAAAACTGCTGAAGGCTTTTTCCTCTTTTTCGAGACAGTTTAATATTATCAGATTCATTATCGTGTTCATTACAGAAAACGCTGAAATGGATTTTGAGCTTTGTATTTTTCTTTAAGTGAAGAACAAGTTGGTCCAATAATTCATCACTGAATTTTGTGATGCGGTCTGATCTTTTTTCAAAGTACATATTGAAGAGAATATGACTTTCGTTTTCAGAAATGTGATCAAAAGAGATCTCTTTTTTCTTACTGAAAACTAGTTTATCAGCCCCTTGAATTACTTGTTTTGAAGTAAAGCTGTAATTCGATATTTGTGCAATCACACCAATACCACCGAAGGTAGCACCATTAGGAAGAAACTCTTTATGACCATTGGCGTTAGTGATACCATTCAAACCACCGAAAGTTTCTAGTACTACAGAAGAATAAGTATTGTTGGCGGCAACATAGCCACCTCCGCCACCGCCTCCTGGACCTTCAGCTTCTGCCATATAAATGATCATTTGAGAACCACCATTTCCTCCATTGGCTGTAGCAATAATATGCTCTATGATACCTTTATTATCAAGGATAATAACACCACCACCTCCACCACCGCCTGGAGCATCACCGGCTCTATGACCCGACGTACTTTTATTAATAGTGGTTGTGAGTGCTTCCTCTCCATTGGCTTCAATCAAGCTGATACCATTTCTAGCTCCATAAATATTGCGGTGACAAAGAATATAGACGATACCGCCTCCATTACCTCCGGAAGTACCATTGAAGTTATTGGTGTCGCCTGCACCACCACCACCACCAAGGAATAATTTTCCTGAAGAATAGTCCAAAGGTCTTCCACCAAGTCCGCCATTATTTTGTCGATTATCCCCTGCCCAAGATCTAGAGCCAGGTCCTTTTTTAAAGGCGTTGCTTCTTTTGAAAGAAAAAGAATAACCGCCCCTGCCCCCACCTGAGGAAATAGAATAAGGCGTCAAGTCTTTTTCTAGCGCCCATGCTTTTTGCCATTTCTCAACAGTGATATCAGGATTGCCATTACCGGTCCAGTCTTGAATTAAGCCAGCGTTTGCACCACCGCCACCTCCAGCATTGTGAGAATTACCACCACCACCAGCATTAGCAGCAGCTCCTCTTCCGTATTTACCATTGTAAAGATGATTGTATTCTTTATACCAGCCTGCTATTCCTTCACCTTTTTCAGCACCAATAAAAGGTGAGAAACTTCTATAATTCATCACTGCATGATTGACAAGTTCAGTAGATTGATATTGTGCTGCCGTATTGGTTCTTCCACCTCTAAAACCTAATCCTGTAGCTGTGATTCGGGCTTTATTTCGAATAACAAGATCTTTTGCTACTTCAATAGCCAAAACACCTCCATACTCCCCATTCCATCCTTCAGTGGTAAGCGTAGCCACCTCCTTCAATATCAAATTATCGTATCTCGGTACTCTTACTATTTGTGTTTTACCCTCCTTACTATAACTGTATTTTATTTTTTCTTTCAGATAAATAGTACTGTCTTTAATGGATGCGACTTCTTGAAACTCCCAGTTACCGCAGTTCTTATAATCAATAATTTCTCCATAAGAAATACTATCCTCTTCAGCATCCATCAGTGCTCCCTGTATTTGAATGATCATAATTAAATCACCTTTGCCAAGCGGTCGTTGAAACCTTTGATTCGCATTGATCTGAATATCTTTAACCGAAATTAGTGTACTTCCTTCTTTTATATCTTGCGTAAGCGTAGTGAATTCGTTGACAATATTATCTTTTCCCGTAATAGATTGATCGCCTAGTTTTCCCTTCTGAGCAAAAAGCAGATGAGAGAAAAGAAATGTTAGTGTGATTAAAATAGATTTAGACATGATGTTAGTTGATTAGTTCTTCTTCAATTAAAATTTCAAGGATAGCATATCCTATTCCTGGGGAAGGACATCTGTTGGTATTTGTGAGTACTGTCACTCCTATATTTCTTTCAGGTAGTAGAAAACAACAATGTTTGAAGCCTTGTTCCTGTGAAAAAGTCATTACAATATCTTCGCCCAGAATTGTCTTAGGATGCCAGCCCATTGCAAGGTCTCCCTTCAGCACATTAATTGTCCAATAATTGATGACGTCAATTTTACTTTTTGATGTCCACATTTCTTTTGTATTTAAAGAAGGAGCTCCACCCTGATATGTAGCATTGTTTAAGGCTAGAAAATACTGCATCCATTTTGTGAGATCTTGAGCCTTCATCGAAAGTCCTTCCACATACGCATTATTTCTATGATAAGGAGAAGCTTGTTTGAAAGTTCTATTTGTGGCCATCACTGTAGAATCAGCTGATCGTGCATATTGAGTGTAAGGAGTTACTAAGTGTTGATTTTTGATGTGTGAAAAACTAGCAGATTCAAGTTCTAATGGATCAAAGAAAGTAGTTTGACAGTATTCTGAAAATGTAGAATTACTGACAGTCTCCACCACATCAACTAACAGCATATAATTTATATCAGAATACTCCACTGCTTTTAAGGTATCAAAAGGGATCGTATTACCTTTAATTTTCTTGGTGAATTTTGAAGCCGGTTGAGGCTCTTTCTGATTACGGGCTTTTTCTTTATCCATATCATCTTTCACCATACCGTATCGGTCATTTTGAATACCTGAAATATGATAGAGCAATTCATGGATAGTGACACTTCCTACTTGCGTTGCATTTTTATCCAAGTGATGAAGGTAGTTTGAAATACTGCTGTCGGGATGTACCGTCTTTTTTTGTATTTCATTTTGAACCGCAGCAGCAATTACTGTTTTGGTCAGATCACTGAGATAAAAAAGAGAAGAGTCATTCATGGGTACTTTAGAAGAATGATCTTGTACACCATAGTTTTTTTTCAGCAAAACAGAATCACTGTTGAAGATCTGAATGACGGTGCCCTGTATTTCAAACCGGGTTTCTAAATCCTGATAAATAGGATCAAGACGTTGCTCAATGAATTGTTCTTGTGCAATAAGACTTCTATACGGACATAAAAGCAGTAGACTCCAGAGGAGTAATAGATTAGTTCTCATTTAGTTGTAGTTTATGAAACTTATTTAGAGCATGTTTAAAATATCTCTTAGTTTTTGATTTGACACTTAGGTATATTTTATGATACCCTTTTGCGATAAGTACTTATAAAGATAGGAAAAGAACTGCTAATTCCCTTTTTAGACTAAAAACGTCAACTCTGCTGAAGAATATTATTCTGTATTTATATTTAAAAACTTGTTTAATATTTCGTTTGTTAACTATATGTTAATTTTATATTTCTTTTATTTGTTAAGGACTGAAATAATGATTTTAATTATTTTAAGATAAGTGTCAAAACTACTGTTAATCAATGCAAATTATATTCTATTCCTTGTTAAGTTGGTTAAATCATTCATGATCCCTTATAGATAATCGTACCTTAAAATTACCGAAGAGGCCTCTTCTTTAATCTATCTGTTCATAAGGGTTATAGTGTAAAATCTATGCCCGAGAGTATATGTGATTGTCCGTTTTTACCGCTTTAAGTGCAACTTTTAGTGATGGTATCGTATTGTCATACCTGCTCTACAAATTAGTATAACTATGATTGATATTTTAAAATTTATGGGTCCAGAAGGACTGTTCATCTCCTTTTTAGTCGTATTAATCGGCATCGTTCAACTCTTCAGAGTCATTATCAGCAAGCAAAACAATCTTTCTCCATTATCGAAAAGCAATCCCCTTGTCAAAAAGTATGATGATGTAAACCTAGACAAGTACACCAATTTCTTTCGTATGCTAGGATTGAGTATTGGATTGACAATTATCTTGGCAGCATTTGAGTATCCTACTCCTGAGAGTGTTTTGATCACACTCGACGATACAAGCTTTTTCATTGATGATGAAGTTGATTCTGCTTTTGTATTGCCTGAACCAAAAATCCCTCAGCCTAAGAAGGTTCCTAAGGTAGTCATTATTCCAGTTGATGATTCTGAGGAGGAAACTTTGGATATTGAAATAGAAATTCCAGAAGATTTTGATTCTGAAACTGTGATTGAAACTTATGAACCTGATGCTGAGGAAGAAGAAGAAAAAGTAGAAAATGAGGTTCATGTAATAGTAGAAAAAACAGCATCATTCAAAGGTGGTATGGGTAAATTTTACAAATGGTTAGGCAAAAAAATCAAGTATCCTTCACAAGCTAAACGTATGGGTGTGAGTGGAAAAGTGTTTGTGGAATTTATCATTGAAAGAGATGGTTCATTGAGCAATCTTAAAGTCGTAAGAGGTATTGGTGCAGGATGTGATGAAGAAGCTGTAAGAGTATTAAAAGCGTGTCCGAAGTGGTCGCCCGGTGAGCAAAGAGGGAGGCCTGTCAGACAAAAAATGGTATTACCAATCTCTTTTCGTCTACAAAATTAATCTGATTTCTAGCACAGTAGCGAAGCATCACTTAAAATGATCACCTTCGTCTGTCACAGAGAACTATCATAATCGTAATCAAGTGCTCCTGGGGTAATTTATACTTCAGTAGCATTTTTATTTTCTAATTATTACCCTTTTGTAGTTCTAAAAAATCAATATTATTGCTTTTAATTCCAATTTTTACCATTATTCTCCTCTTTTTTACCTTTAATCTCCTCCTCATTTTAAAGTCCTTTGTAGTGTTAAAAAGAAAAACGCTATGAAAACATTACTCGATATTCTCTTTATTACTTTCGGTATCTTAATTGGTTTTGCAATTCACTCCCATGCACAAGTAAGGACAATACAAGATCTCAGATACAATGACGACTTTACTTATCTGTTATCCGATTCGGTTCAGAAGAAAGGAACGGATCATTTGAAATTTATGCCGATTGGTAAAAGTGGAAAATCAAATTTATCGCTCGGAGGGGAAATCAGACAATGGTACGAGTACCGTGAAAATTCTAACTTTGGCGACTTGCCTCCGGGAACCATCAAAGATTATAATGGTAGTTTACAACACCGCTTGATGGTACATGCCGATCTACAAATCAATTCAAGAATAAGAGTTTTCGGACAACTGAATAATACATTGGAGTTTGGTAATCCAAACCCGCCAGTACCTGAAATAATCGTAGATGGACTAGGTGTACATCAATTGTTTGTGGATTTGAATGTAGGCAAGAAAGGAAGTGAAAAAGCACAAATTATTCGATTAGGTCGTCAGGAATTTGATTTTGGAAATGGTCTATTGATTTCATCAAGAGAAGGTCCCAATAATAGACAAGCATTTGATGGTATTTCTTATATCGCTAAAAAGAAAAATTTCGACCTTCATACCCTTTTTGCTACTCCTGTAATTATCAATCCTGATGTATTTGATAACTCACACATCAATGAATATATATGGGGTGCGTATGCGAACTTTAGAAAATCAAAAGCACTGAAATTAGACCTCTACTATTTTGGGTTTCATACAGAGCGAAGACAATTCAACTACGTTCCGGGTAAGCAAACAAGACATACCATTGGTGGTAGATTATGGCAAAGAAGTAAAAGACTTTGGATAGATATGGATATGATGTATCAAACGGGAAAATTCAATGATTTAACTGTTAATGCAGTGTACGCAACGGCAGAGGTACATTATTTCTTTCCTGATGTTTTCCTAAAACCCATGATTGGTATGGGAGCTAGTTACGTTTCTGGTGATTATGATCCGAACGATAAGCAACTGAATACTTTTGACCCTATGTATCCAAAACCTGTTTATGGATTGGCAATGGCACAAGGTCCAAGTAATATTGCCCATATCAAACCTACTTTTGGCTTACAGCCTTTGGAAAGACTCTATATTAATTTCAGCTGGTATTATTTAGCAAGAGCGAGTAATAAAGATGGTTCTTATGCACCAAGTATGGTACAAGTACGCCCATCTTCAGAAACAGAAAGTGAAAAATATGGTGTGGGTGTTCAATACGGCTTAGATATATTTTATATCATCAATCAGCATTTTACTTTGATGTCTTTCAATTCTTATGTGGCTCCGGGAGATTATGTCAAAGAAACTGGAGCAGGGAAACCGATTACTTTTTCAGCAGTGGCTTTGCAGTATAAGTTTTGATTTTTGTGTTATAAAAAATATTGAATGCTTAAATTGGTATTTTAAATTTTAAGTACTAAGTCAAAATTAGATAATTTTAAATTTGTACTTACTAAAGCTAACTTCAATTTAATCATGCAATACTTCAAAGTGAACGATATAACATCGCTTGATAAAAGTGTAAGTATATTCTTAATAATCAAATCTATTTTTCTGTTCTCTTTGATCTCATTACTATATGGAATTGTTGACTATTTATTTATTCATTCATCAAGTGATATCGTATTATATTCTGAGATGTCTTATTGGGAAAAACTACTTCTAGGTTCTCTATGGGCTCCTATTGTTGAGGAATTTGCTTATAGGTACTTTTTAGATTTTAAGGTAAGATCTACAAAAATATCAATCAGTCTTCTGCTATCCTTTTTACTGATCCACACCGTAGGTTTCTTTTTCTCCTTCGGAAATTACAATTATCTATTATTTGTAGGTTATTTTTTATGTATATTTTTAATAGTTGATAAACTGATCAAACAGTCGTTTGTAGATAAGTGGAAAGATCTTTTCATTTATATTTCTGTTTTCGGATTTGGAATATCACATATCACAAACTTTAGTCTGGATCAACTATCTATTGATAAGATTCCCTATGTGATTTGTTATGTTTTGACTATTTCAATTATTGGTTATATCATGACTGTAATAAGACTAAAGTTTGGGATGAGGTATAATATTGCATTGCATTTTGTATTGAACTTTTTATTGTTTGTCTGATAGTTCTTTCTAGTTTCTTATCCCGGTTTAATTTGTTGTTGATGAAATTTGACTCTTAAATTATGTATTTCTGTAGTAACTAACATCAACCAATGTCGAATTTCGTCAGCTCTTATTTTAGGCCTAAAAATCAGATTTTGAATATTCCATAATTACTTTTTACGTTACTGTTTTTGAGTGTGTATTATGTTAAATGAATATAGTAATGGTATTTAAAAATATTAACTAACTCAACTTTGATCAGAAACCTTGAAACAATCATATTGTACTGAAAATAAACTTAAAGCCTAACTGTATGCTCTAAAAAATGACTACAGTTAGATAAAACCAATGAAGGGTACTTCTCTGTACTCTCACTTTTTTAACTTTATTCATCTACAATTTTTTTAGTAATGAAAAAACTAATTGCAAGCATTTTTCTGGCAGGCACTATCATGGGGTGTTCTGACAAAGTAGAAAATGATTTAACTCCCGCAGACAATTCTGGCTTTTACCAATGGAGTACTTCTTTTAATACAAACTTGATTGAAGGAGAAGACACAACAGCAGTTTCAACTGGTATTATCCCAACTGCTGAATTAAATGTTTCAGCACAAGGCGATGTTGAGTTTAAAACATACAAATATGAATTGAAAGCTGATGCTGAAGGTGGCTTAGTGATCGTGGACGGTCAAGTTCAATATGATCTTTTCGTTGTTGAAACTAAAACTGGAACTATTGCTCAGTCTTTAGCAGGAGAATTCTCAATTAATTATTCTACGTCATGCTTAGAAGGTAAAGATATCGTTCAAACTCCTTCTATTAAGACCTATTTCATAAAGAACTATGCTCCAGTTAAGCAAGAAGAGGGAGGTTTCACAAAGGATGTTTGTTCTGAAGAAATCCCGTAAATACTTTTGTCTTAGTACTTAATAAGATATTTTATAACAAGAAGGTCAAACTGTCCTTTTTCTAGAAGTAAGATTCTCCTTAAAGCTCAATTGAAATGGATAAGCTTTGGAGAATCTTTTTCGTATTAGATTATTTCTCATATTTCATCCCTCTAATTATCATTAAAAAGGACGATTAGAATTTGTGAAATTTTCGGGGTGTATTTATCTAAGAACCCTACAAATTGCTATAATAAAAATATCTCCCTCAGAAACCGCCTATTTATTACCATAATGTGATGGGGCATTTTGTTATCATGCATTCAAACTGAGATGAATTGAATGAACATGAAACGAAGAGAATTTTTAAACATAGGAAGTAAAGCCGCTTTAATGCTTTTAGCTTCTAATGAAATTTTAGCAAACTCAACTTTAGTCAAAAAACTAGACGGTGATTTCTTATTTATTGAAGCCGAACAATTTTCAGATTTAGGTGGATGGGAAGTGGATCAGCAATCCATGGATCAAATGGGATCTTCTTACCTTTTAGCCCACGGATTAGGAATTCCTGTAAAAGATGCGAGTACGCAAGTGACATTTCCCAAAAAAGGAAAATACAGAGTTTGGGTAAGAACTAGAGATTGGGTGGCTCCTTGGAAAGTGGAAGGAGCACCAGGTAAATTTCAATTACTTATCAATGATCAAGCTGTAAAGGAGACGTTCGGAACCAAAGGTGCTGAATGGCATTGGCACGATGGAGGAATGGTAGATGTCTCTAAAAAGACAAAGCTGACTTTGCATGATTTAACGGGCTTTGAAGGAAGATGTGATGCTATTTTATTCTGTAAAGACAAAGATTTTACCCCTACAGATGATGTAAAGGCACTGACAAAATTTAGAAGAAAGTTATTGGGTTTTCCGGAAAAACCTGAAAATGGAGGAAGCTATGATTTGGTAGTTGCTGGTGGTGGTTTTGCAGGAACCTGTGCGGCAATTTCTGCTGCGCGTAAAGGATTGAAAGTAGCTTTGATCCAAGATCGACCTGTTTTGGGAGGCAATGGAAGTTCAGAAGTACGGGTTTGGCCTGAAGGTCATACTGCACAGCAACCTTTTCCTCATGTGGGTGGAATTGTCAATGAGATTTCGCCAGATGTGATTGATAGAGGAAGGTATGGAACGAGAAATGCTCGATTGGGAACTTCTTATGATGATCAAAGAAAAACGGAAGTGGTCAGTAAAGAAGAGAATATTACTCTGTTTTTAGAAGAAAGAGTAATTGGAGTTGAACATGAGAACCAATCAATTTCAGCCGTCATTTCACAGCATACTAAAACGGGCGTTCAGAAAAAGTTACAAGGAAAATTCTTTGCAGACTGTACAGGTGATGCCACTGTAGGTTACTTGTCTGGAGCTGATTATAAAATGTCGGAATCCACTTTTATGGGTTCTTCTAACATGTGGAGTGTATTAGATGCCGCTGATAAAGAGGAAGTACTAAAATGTGAGTGTAAAGATAAAGCGGCTTTAACCATCTCCTGTGATATTGGTGAGGTAGAACAGCCTTTCCCGAAGTGTTCTTGGGCATTGGATTTATCTGATAAACCATTCCCCGGAAGGGAAAACTATAAAGGACAATGGGGAGCAAAAGATCCCTTGGGTAATCTTGGAGGTTGGTTCTGGGAAAGTGGCTTTGATAAGAATCCTATTACAGATGTGGAAAAAATTAGAGATCTCAACTTCAGAGCAATGTATGGTGCATGGGATGCCCTGAAGAATGTAGATAAACTTTACCCCAATCACCGTTTAGGCTGGTCTGCATTTATTTCCGGAAAAAGAGAATCAAGACGTTTGGTAGGTGATATTAAATTGACGGCAGATCACTTTAGAGATAATGTAGAATTTGAAGATGGTGCTTATCCTTGTTCTTGGGGAATCGATGTACACAGTGCTCATCAGGAGTTTGATAAAGGATTAGATGGAGAAGAGTTTATCTCTTCTGCAACTACCGGAAAAGGCTATGATTATGAAGGTCCTTACTGGGCTCCGTATCGTACATTATACAGCAAAAACATTAAGAATTTATTTATGGCAGGGCGAAATATCAGTGTCAGCAGAGACGGATTGGGGCCCGTGAGAGTGATGAAAACCTGTGGTATGATGGGTGAGATTGTAGGATTAGCGGCATCAATTTGTATTAAAGAAAAAGTAACTCCTAGAGGTGTTTATCAGCAACATTTAGGACAGCTGAAAAAACTAATGCAACAACCTTCTACTCAACGTTCTTAATTATTCATCATTATGCAGAAGTTATCAAAACTGATATTGAAGTTAATTTTAGCCTCTTTATTCTTCATTATTTTTTTACAATTAAAACAAAAGAAAGATCCAGCAAATTATCACTTGAAACTGGGTGAAGCAGTTCTTCATTCTAAGTTTGAAGATAAAACGTGGAGTCATTGGGGAGGTTCTATTGTGAAGGACAAAGAAGGTATGTATCACTTGTTTTATTCCCGATGGAAGAAAGAATTAGGCTGGGCTTGGGTGACACATTCTGAAATTGCTCATGCAGTTGCAGATTCTCCATACGGTCCTTTTGAGTTTAAAGATGTCACACTGGGCGTAAGAGGGGAGAACTACTGGGATGGATTATGTACACACAATCCCACTGTACATGAATTTGATGGAAAATATTACCTCTATTATATGGGTAATACAGGAGATGGAAAAGCGATGGGTACACCTGAAAAAATCGTCTTGAATCCCGTCCATCGAAACAATCAAAGAATAGGCGTCGCAGTAGCAGATCACCCCAACGGACCTTGGAAACGTTTAGATACACCATTAATAGATATTTCACCTGAGAAAGAAGCTTTAGACGCTTTGATGGTGAGCAATCCAAGTATCACCCAAAATGACAAAGGACAATTTATTATGGTGTATAAAGCTGTAGGTAAAAAAAGAAAAGGAATTTGGGGTGGTCCGGTAGTGCATTGTGTAGCCACTTCAGATTCACCAACAGGTCCTTTTAAAAAACACCCTGATCCTATTTTTCAGGCAAAAGGATATGATTTCCCTGCCGAAGATCCTTTTATATGGTTTCAAGACGGGCATTATTATGCGATTGTAAAAGATATGCATGGTGCTTTTACAGAACATGGCCGCTCATTGGTATTATTTCATTCTTATGACGGATTGGATTGGCAACTTTCAAAAAATCCTTTGGTGAGTAAATTAGAAATCAAATGGAAAAATGGATCAACCCAATCTGTTTCTCATTTAGAACGTCCTCAGTTGTATTTAGAAGATGGTAAACCTGTAGTTTTAGCGTGTGCTGCAGATATTGAAGATGAAAATGGAGTGCTTCATTCTTTTAATGTACAACTGCCAATTACGTCTTTTGATGATTTATAAATCCTTTTGAATAACTTGTGTGCATCTTTCGTATTGAATATGTTTTTATGCACCACCAAAACATCTCTTATCATCAAAATAAAAAAATAGGAAAAGGGTTGCCCTTCGCAATAGTCCCTTCCTCTATCCTTTTGGAAGGAACAGATATTTTCTCTCCTTCCAAAAGGGATTTTCATGTATTGTTTTGGTTCAAAAAAGGTTCAGGCACCTACTATATCGATTTTCAGAAATATACCTTCCAACCTAATACCTTAATGCTCTTATCTAAAGATCAGATCAGTTATTTTGATGCTTTAGACCCCGAAGAAGTAGAAATTCAAAGCATTGTATTCACTCCAGAGTTTTTGTACCGCAATGATCATGACTTGCAGCATATGTTTCAGTTTTCTTTAGCTTCTCATATTGAAGGAATGCAGTATTTATCCCTTTCGGAAAAAGAAAGTACTTTTTTTCAAATGATGAGTGATCAAATGTTTGAGGTATATGATCATTGGGAATTGCCACAGCAGGAACATGCCTTTTACCATTGGCTGAGTTTGTTTTTAATTCAAGTGGAAAGAATACAGCAACAGCATCAATCCATAAAAAAAATATCCCCTTCAGATCAATTACACTTGAAGTTTCAACAGTTGTTAGAAGAAAATTTCAAGAAGGAATACAAAGTAGAATTCTATCTCAATATCTTGAACATAAATATCAAAGCATTGAGCAAAATACTAAAAGAAAAATATGACCTGCCTCCCAAAGCAGTCATTGACGAACGAAGAGTTTTAGAGATCAAGCGTCTGCTGAAAGGAACATCAATCCCCATTAAAGAAATCGCTTATGAAATGGGATTTGATGAACCGACGAATATGGTGAAGTATTTTAAGAAGAGAGTATCTTTCACACCTAAAGAATTCAGATTACTTTAGAGTTTATACTCTCAATCTTTATTCTTTTATCACTTTAAAACTTTTCTTAAAACCATCACCTGTGATATTTACAAGGTAAATCCCTTTTGGAATATTGAGATCAATATTGATTTTGCCGAAGTTGTTTTCATGAGAAAGAACATTGTTTCCTTGGATATCAAATACTGCCACATTGTATTTTATATTGCTACTTAGTTCAACTGTAATCTGATGACTGAATTTTGTTGGATACACCAAAATACTTTTTTCCAGTGATTCTATATCTGTGATAATTTCATCAAGATTATTCTCTTTGTAATCTTTATCTGTAGTATAATAAGAATACAGATCAGTGACAGTAGCTCCATTATTATAGGTGTTACCTTTATCATCGTACCATATTACTGGGGATTGAAAGTCATAAGGAAGATCAAAATATCTATTTGAAATTTCAGTAAAACATCCTCTTCCAATAAATTTTAAACCTGTAGGGAATTCACGTAAAGTATGTATTTCATTATCACTCAATGCACCTTTTCCAAGATGGATTAGGTTTTCAGGAAATGTTATTCCATTGATTTCGTTATCACTCAAAGCAAAATCACCTATATATTCTATGGAATCATTAAGAAATACCCTTGTGATACCTTTGTTTGAAAATACTCCATTATCCTCTTTTCCGTCTTCGATACCAATCACTTTCTGACCTTGAAGCGTTTCAGGTATGAGGATATTTGTAAGTTCAAAATCATAAAAACATTCTACAATAAGACCATCTTTCATTGTTACGTCTTCATCTGTGAGTGTGTGTGCAAAAATAGCTTTATAACCTCTATTTGTATATACTTCTGTATCAGTTTCATAATAATAATCTGAATAATTATTATTAGCGTTCAACCATCTATAAAAATCCGGTGAGTTATTTTCTGGTAATATAAAATGAGATATACTGTCATTCGTAAAAGCATTACTTCCGATATATTCAAGTGACTGAGGTAGATTTAATTGAGAGTAATAAACTCTTTCAAAAGCACTTTCTCCAATATGATGTAATTGATTTGGTAAAGTAATGGTATCCATATCTGACCATATGAATGCTTCGTTATCAATATATTCTAGACCGCTTGGGAAATTGAAATTACTTAATTTGCATCCTGCAAGAGTTTTATAACCTATTGATTTTAGAGCATCAGGTAAAATCAACTTAGTTATGCTTTTAAATGAAAATAGTTCATCTCCTAAGCCAGTGATCTTTTGTCCGTCTATTGTATCAGGAATGTAAATACCAATTTTATTTTCTAGGGTTGTAGAAATGATTACACCGTTTTCAACCACACAGTTTTCAGCAGTTAATGTATCCATGAATTGTGCTTCGTAGCCAGAGTAAAACGAAGTAACTGGAACATTGCCATCTATTACACTAAGATGGTTATAATAAGAATCAGAGTATGTTACCCATGATACAAAATCAGAATTTTCAGAAAAGTCAGGTAAAGAAAAAGAGATAAGATTATCATTTCTTGAAAAAGCTCCCTTCTCAACTTTCCATACTTTTTTTGTCAATTCAATAGTACTAATGTAATTACTACTAAATGCTTCACCTCTGATTATTTCTAGTTTTTCAGGAAAATGAATTTTTCTTATTTCATTATGGCTAAAAGCATTATTACCAATTTCTATAACGTTTTCCTGAAGAGTGATGTCTGTTAAACCATTGTTGAAAAAAGCATAATCACCAATGTATTCTACCGAATTAGGAATAACCACTTCTGATAATCTATTACTTCTAAACAAGTCGTTTGGAATTGTCTTTATATTCTGAGGTAATCTGACTGTTTGTATAGGGTTGTAATCAAAGGCAGCCTCTCTTAGATCAGTAATATTGTCATGTAAAATCAATGCTGTCAACTGATTTCCTTGAAAAGCGGAGTTACCAATTCTATGCAATTTTTCCGGGAAAGTGATTTCTATAATACGATTATGCTTAAACGCATCATCCCCAATGTCTTCTAGGGTAGAAGGAAGTTGTACTCTGAGCATACTGCTTCTTTCAAAAAGAAAAGCATCTTCATTAAAAGGGTCTTTGGCTAATGTTTTAATATTTTGACCATTGAGTTGTTCAGGAATAATGATATTTTGTATTCCATCCCTTTTTAAGACATTGATAAGAGAATCATTTCTAACTTCAACATCTTTATCTTGGAGTGTGTACCATGAACTTTTGACTATAATTTCAGAAAAATCAGAGATTGTTTGTCCATTGTAGTATTCATAGTTTTCTCCCCAACAGATAAATGAAGGATCACTTGTAATGATGGGAAGCTTGAAGCTTTTTAAAGTATTGTAATCAAAAGCCTTTCTTTCAATACGCTCAATAGATTTAGGAAGTGTTACTTCTGATAATTCGTTGAAAGAAAAAGCTTCATGACCAATCACTTGAAGTCCTTCATTTAAAGTAAGAGTACTGATATTATTGTTAGAGAACGTATAGTTGCCAATATGACGTATGGAACCTGGAATAGTAATATCTTTTAATTGATTATATCGAAAGATGTATTTACCTGAAATATCGATTTCATTATCACTAAAGGTGAGTTTTGAAATCAAATTAGATGAAAAGGCCCGCTCTTCAATTTTCTTAATATTTGATGGAATTTCAATTTCACTTATACTATTTCCCATAAATGATTTCTCTCCAATTACTTCTAATGTTTCATTGAAATCAATGGTTTGAATTGAATTATTAAAGAATGCAGAGGTACTCACTCTTTTTAAGCTATCAGGAAGAGTAATATGTGTGAGTTTGTTATAGGCAAAAGCTGATGGTTCAAGATAATCTAGTTTTTTAGGTAAGTGTAAGGTACGGATTTTTCTAGATCTAAAATTATCAGTTTCTCCACAAGCAATTCCTTTTATTTCAATTCCATTTATGAAATCAGGAATGATAATATCAAATGAAGTGAAGTTATAAGTAACGCTTGTGATATAACCTTTTTCATCTACTTGAGTATCTTCTTTGGTGAGTGTATGACTAAATTGAGCAACAAATCTTATCCATCCCTTTAGTGATGATATGGTTTCTCCTCCTTGATAGCTGAAACTTTCATTACCATACCAGTCTATGAAGTTATCGATTGATGAAAGATCAGGTAATATCATTTCAAATCCGTCATTATCAGAAAAAGCATATTCACCGATATAACGCAGTGAGTTAGGTAAATCAATGGCTTTCAGATTATTTCCTGAAAAAGTGTACGGACCGATGTGTACAAGTTGTGAAGGAAGTTGTACAGACTCTAGTTCAATATTACTGAATACTCCTTGGTAATTATCATTAATACCAGTAATCAATTGTCCGTCTAGTGTATCAGGAATAATAATATTGTGATATTCATCAAATGGATATCTAGCATACGTGATTACTCCATTTTCTACGACCACCATATCATCAGTCAGTGTAAGGTCATCTTGTGCTGATAATTGTAATATTGATAGTAATTGTATTAAGAAGCAGACGCTTGAAGTATATATAGTAAATTTCATTCTCTTATTTTTTTAAAATCTTGATTGTTTTTAATTGGCTGTCGTTTTTAATTACCAGATAATAAATGCCAGGTATTCCTGAGAATTGTACTTCGTTTTCTAAAGGAGAATGAAGTTTAGAGTAGAGCATTTTTCCTTCTAAAGAATAGATCGATAGATTACTTTCTTTTGTTAAACCTTTAATAGAGAATTGACCATCAGTAGGGTTTGGAAAAATGATAAGATCTAATTTTTGATCTTCAATAGAAGTAGGTTTTCCAGGTGCTCTATCTCCTGTAAAAACACAATAGTAAGCAGACAGTAAATTAAAAACTTCTTCATTTTTGTCGTAGTAATTTCCTTTATCATCTATCCAATACTCAAAGTCATCGCCTTGAGTGTTCGGAAGCTTGAAAGATTTAAGGTTATTATTGTGAAAGGCTCCACTACCAATAAATTCTACCGAATCTGGCAGTGAAACTTCATTGAGATTATTGTTACTGAAAGCCCCGCTTTGAATAGCTTTCAGAGATTGTGGAAGCAAAATATCGATTAACTGAAGATGTTGAAAATTGTTAGAACCGATTTCCTTTATACCTTCCTCAAAAATGATAGACCTTATTACATCATCCTTATAAAAGTTATTTTGAAATATAGAAATAGAATCAATGTTTAGATCTAGATGATCCACCCTATAAGGGAAAGTGATATGTTTTTCTTTGTAAGGAAAAGAGATACGGTATCTAATATCTTCAGGGGAATATATTTGTTGAGAAATCCCTTCAAGTAGAATTCTTCTTTGCAGATAAATATTTTGTCCTTGGTATTCTATCAGTGTATTTTCAGGAAAAAAGCCTTCTTGCATTTCCCTCTCATCGTAATTATATCTTTTGTAAACTTCCCATTCTACAGCATTATCAAACTGAGATATTGGCAGTAATAATTGTATTGAATCCGAGTAGGTAAAAGCATCTTCTCCCACTTGTTCTATACTTGAAGGTAGAGAAATATTTATTGGATTATTTCTAGTAAAGGCGCCCTCTTCTATAGTCTTTAGTTTTTGATTGAATACAATTGTATCAATCTGATTATTATAAAAAGCATTACGTTCAATGTTAGTTAGACTGTCATTCAATACAACCTTTGTCAATAGATTATTAGCAAATAAAAAGTCTTCTAAAGAAATCAATGATAAAGGAAGATCAAGTTGAGTTAATTTATTACTCCTAAATGAACAATCTTCAATTACTTTTAAAGAGGTAGGAAAATCGACTTCATATAAATATTTTTCTGAAAATGAAGTTTTACTAATCTTTTCAATTCCTTCTTCTATTGAGAGTTTGTAAATAGGGTAGCCATAGGATTGATTACTAAAAAGTTTTTCAACACTATGAATAGTATGATCTCCTAATTTATGGGGTATAATGAAATATTTTTTGTTAAAGTAAGGATCTTTTAACCCAACAATTGTGCTGTCTTCAATTATTACATCTTCTTCTTTCAGTATATATTTAATTACTTTTTCAAACGAGAATTCATCTGTTACAAAAGCAGAATCTGTATCATGCAAGTTATTAGTTCTTAGATTATACCATCCTAAAAAATCAGGAGATGTACTCTGAGGAAGTAATACGTATTGAATATTATTGTTATAAAATACGCTGTAATCATACTTCTTGAGGGTTTCAGGAAGAGTGACTTCACTAATTTTATTATAGGCGAAACACCAACTTTCGAGACTTTCTAAACCTGTGGGTAATGTGATCTCAGAAATATTATTACCAGAAAAGGTACTGGATTCAATTCTTTTTAAATTTTCTGGTAGAGTTAACTCTTTGATTTGGTTGCTTCTAAAAGCACCACTACTAATATATTGTACACCTGATGGTAAATGTAAATTTGCAATAGCATTTTGGGCGAAAGCTTCACGCCCAATATATTCTAAATTATTCCCTTCAAAATGTAAAGAATCAATGTTATTGTCTTCAAATACATCTTCTGCAATAGAATCGACACTAGCGGGAATACTAATAAAAGTAAGATCATTATCTTGAAAAGTATTTCGTCCAATAAACTGAAGTTTTGATGGAAGTTTTACAGCTATAAGTCTTTTTTTATTGAAAACATGATCTTTCAAACCAATAATTTCTTGTCCATTGATGGTATCAGGAATATGTAGACGATACAGTCGATCAACATTTAAATCAGTAATTACTCCATTTTCAACGGTGTAAAGAGACTCATCTAAAGGGTATGTAATCATTGCTTCTATAGTGCAGTCAAATTTGGTGTAGTGTTGATCTTCAAAGAAATTTTCTTTGTATCCTACATCAGAGTTATAAGCTTCATAGTATAAAAAGCCGGGATGAGGATTTTTGGGTAGCGTAATACTTTTAAGGTTTGGATTACCTCTGAAAGCATTTTTTATAATTCTAAAAAATGATCCTCCAAACTCTATTTTAGTTATATCATTATGGTAAAAAGCTCTTTCACCGATTTGTGAGACTGATCCTTTAAAAGTGAGTGTTTGAATATAGTTTTCAGCAAACGCTTCAAAAGATACACCCTCTACGATCTCAGGAAGGTAAACTTCCTTCAACTTATTTTTTGAGAACACAGAGCTATAAATGTCCTTAAGTTTAGCTTCTGAGAAGTCAATTTTTTCAATTTCATTATTATGAAAACCAAATTGATAAATGAATAACAAACTAGAAGGCAGATCAAGCTCTTTGATTTTATTATCTTGAAATGCGTGTCTACCTATTTTTTCTAAGCCTTCATTTAAATTCACCTCTTGAATCTGATTATTGAAAAAAACACTGTCAGCAATTTGAATTAAACTCTGAGGGAGATTCACGTTGGTAAGGTCATTTTCAGAGAAGGCTGACGTTCCAATATATTCAAGCTGAGAAGGTAATTGAATAGAAGTAATACCTTGCTTTTCAAAAACACCAGTTCCACTGAATGATTTATCCGCAATCTGCTTTATAATTTGACCATCCAACCGATCAGGAATAATAATTTTCTTTATCGAAAAGTCATAATTTACAGATTGCAGTACATTATTTTGTACTATAACATCATCATCAGTAAGTGTATAACTGCTTTGCCCAAAGCATGTGAATTGCAATAGCAAGAGATAAATAAAAGAATAGAAGTGAAGTTTCATTTTATAAAAATTTGTTTGCTTATTTCCTCCAAAGGTACAAAACTTTCTAAAAGACACCTACTTCTATTGTGTACTACTTAATCCCTCATCACCAACTCATACTTCTCTTTAATATATTGACGGGACTGATGCGTAGCCACTTCATTTTCCAAAGCTTTTTTATAGAATTCAGCGGCCTTTTTACTTTGGTGTGCCTTGATGTAATAATCCCCTATTATTTCATAAACATTATAGCCTTTTGGGTTAAGAGCGATAAACTCATCGATGGCGTGCTGTGAAATAGGTGGCAGTTGATTGTTCCAGTTTTTAAATTGAAAAGCCATGCCTTTAAACTGTTTATAGTTGTGATAAATTTCCCAATGTTCAGGACTTGCCTCAGAGATCTGCCTTGTTTCTGAAGCTAAAGTTCTTGGAGGTGGAAAGTTTTGGGCACTTTGAAATACGGAGTCAAGGTTATAGCATATAAATTCTTCCATGCCATGATGACTTGTTGAAAGCCACATTTCTCTTGTTTCTGGTTTGAAAATAATGGAGTGGTGCAGATGAAGTGAATTGATGCTTTTGGCATTTCCTAATCCGATAGGTTGATCCTCAAAACCATCGGTATCACGTAAAATCCCTGCAATGTCTTGTACTGTAAATTCATCTTGCTGATGGATGAGTTCTTGAATCCGAATAGCTCTATAATAAGAGGCATAAGAAGGATCATAGGCCATTGGTTTTCTGAGGTCATCCGTTTGTAAATGGGAAGTACAGACCAGTTCATTATTCCTCATCTGAATGGAATCAATACCGTGAGGAGTCTTTTCTATAATAATAGCAGTTGTGTCAAAAGCAGAGGAAATAAGGATGGATTCATTGACGTAAGCTTCTTTGGTAAATGCAATATTGAAAGCTTCATCTACCGTCTGTGCATATTGTAAAATTTCTCTGGCAATAAGTGACATTGGCATAGTGGCAGCCAAAGGAACTTGTGATTCGGCAGTATTTATAGTCACTGTAAGACCTGTTTCGTTCATCCCTGAAACGGCTCCAATAAACCCTGCCCAACTGATAGAAGCAAACTTAAATCCCTCCTCAGGTTTTACGAAATGTACAATTTTATCTGTGCGGTGCTGATCATGTAAAAAGAAATCAAAATTTCTTCCTATCAGTATATCATGATCTTTGGTTTTGGAACCATTAATGGCAAAAGCAGAATTCACTTTCACATCCATTTTTTCAAAAGAATGCTGTGTATCATAAATACCATGATAATTCAATATTCTTTGATATGGAGATCCCATGTTATCAAATTCAGGATTCATATGAAATGAAACACCATACATCTCTCTGCAATATTCTGGCAGAATACGGTTATCCATATGCCTGTTGTAAAATGCACTTAAAAGGCGTGCTAGATCAGGATGTTTTCCAGGAGCATGTTCTACCATCCTATAGGCAAAAATAGCTTCTTGTTCCTGTAAAAAACTTTTACTCAAAGCACCGGTACTGTATCCGATTTCAAAAGGAGTACCTTCAGTGTAAAGCTCCCAGATTTTATCTTGTTTTTTGATGATAAAATTATTCTTGATTCTATACCGGTTATGACCTAGTGTATCTACTTTATCATTGATAATAGAAATATCTTCTATTTCTGGAGTGGGGATAAACACCCATGATTGCATCCATGTAATACTGATTAATAATAATAGGAAAAGGGCAAAACTGAGTTTTTTAGTAAAAGAATTCATAGTAAGTAACGAGAAGAATAGAGAGGTTTTTTGGTTATAAGTATTAGGGGAAAATATCGTGCACCATAATTTTAATTATGGGTCTACAAAACATTCGTTTTATTCTGCCCTAGTACTTAAGCAGTTGTACAATTTAAACTTCCAAGTTAAAATGTTCACCTGCATAAATTTCTGTTTTCAAAAGTAGAACAAAAATTTACTCAATAAAGTTACATATATTTTTTTTGAACTTTTTTTTCCAAATGTGAAGGGGCTCACATTTCATGGAGAAAAACAAATGTAAAATTGTATAACAAATAACGAAAAGGCTTTTACAATATGCTTAGGAAAGTCTTTTATGCTTCTAAGCTAATTTAAGTAGCTCGCTCAATAACTCTAAAATTTAACCTACCAACAAAATGAAAAACTCGATTTTAGCATTTACTTTTTTATCTGCTTTAGCGTTTACAAGTTGTTCTGATGACGAAAATAACAACACGCCAGACGTTCTCCCACAAGCTAGTTTTACAGTAACCCTAGAAAACACCTTCCAGGCTAAAGATTATTTTGCTCAAGGAGCAACAGAGGGATTAATTACTCCAGGTAATTCACAGGAATTTAGTTTTAATGCAGGCAAAGGACATTATTTAAGTTTTGCGACGATGTTCGTACAATCCAATGACCTGTTTTATGCTCCAATGGAAGGAGGAATCGCATTATATGACGATGATGGAAATGCTTTAACAGGTGATATTACATCACAGTTTTACCTTTGGGATGCCGGCACTGAGGTCAATGAAGAGCCAGGTGTGGGTGCAAACCAAGCACCACGTCAGTCAGGCCCAGATACAGGAACAGCAGAAAATGGTGTTGTAAAATTAATTTCTGATGTAAATGACGGTTACACTTATCCAGCTACAACTGATGTGATCAATGTAAGCATCAAGCATGATGGTGGAACAATGTTTACAGTAACAGTTTCCAACGTATCAGCAAATGCATCAGTCCCTACTCCATTCGCTCCAGGTAACTGGGTGGTTCACTCAAAAGGTCAATACCCATTATTCCAGAAAGATAAAGCCGCATCTGCAGGTTTAGAAGATTTAGCGGAAGATGGCGGTACAGAAGTATTATCAACAGCATTTGCCTCTGCAACAGGATTAGTGTCCCCATTTGCTCCTGGTGCATTTTCAGTAGGTAATGCCAATACAATATTCACACTTGGTGCCGCTTCAACTTCAGAATTTGAAATGCTTACTGAGGATGGAAATCCATCAGGTTTTGCCAATCACTTTAATACTCCTGAAGGTGCAAGTGCTCCAGCTCCAATTTTCCCTGGTGAAAAATATACATTTACTTTCACTGCAATGGAAGGCGATATGCTGTCAATGGCCACTATGTTAGTACAGTCAAATGATTGGGTACTTGGTTTTGATAACATAAAACTTTTCAACAATGGATCGCCAATCAGCGGAGACATTTCAAGCCAGTTGATTTTAATTGATGGCGGTACAGAAACAGATGAATATGCAGGAGCAGGTCCTTACCAAGCCCCACGTCAGCCAGGTGCTAATATGGGTATGATGGAAAACGGAACAATCGAATTGGAAGGTGCTCCAAGCTCTAACTTACTTTCAAACACTGAAATGCTGAAAGTAACGATTACCTCCTCACAACAGTAATAGATAGATGACCCATTAACCCATTATCATTAATATAAACCAACAGTTCTTGAAAAATTACTAATTGATTGAATAGAGAATACATTTAAGCCTCCTGTTTTTAACGGGAGGTTTTTCTTTTGATGAAAAGTTGAGATCCTTTCTTTAAAATTTTATGTTTGTGATACATTTTAAGTAGCCCCCAGTTTTCAATTTACTCCTATAAATAGTAGAATTGAGACTTCAATAAATGACACCATATAATATAAATGAATAAAAAAAGCATCTTCACTTGGCTCAAAAGATTTTTTCTAACACTGCTTTTAGGTGTATTCTGTTTTTTAGGGTATTATCATGAAGAAACAATTTACGGCATCAGACAGGGCTTAGGACAGATGGATATTCTTGTCAATACACAACCTATAGAAGCCTATTTAAATGACACTTCCTTTACCGAAAAACAAAAGGAAAAAATAAAACTGATTCAAGAGATACGACAGTTTACCATCGATTCATTGGGACTAGATGATTCAGGAAGTTATAAACAGCTTTACGACCAGAAAGGGAAACCTATTTTATGGATCGTAACAGGAAGTGAGCCTTTTGACTTAAAAGCCAAAAAATGGACTTTCCCTATTGCAGGTGCTTTTTCGTATAAAGGATTTTTTGTGAAAGAACTAGTAGAAGAAGAGAAAGAGAAACTTATCCAAGAAGGATGGGACGCCTCTATTGGTGAAGTATCAGCATGGTCTACTTTAGGTTTTCTCAACGACCCAATACTTTCGAGCATGCTAGAAAGAAACGAAGGAAGTCTTGCACATCTTATTATTCATGAATTGACACACGGTACGATCTACCTAAAGAATAGTGTTTCTTATAATGAAAACTTAGCCGACTTTGTAGGTGATGAAGGAGCTAAACGTTTTTTGATTTATAAATACGGAAAGCATTCTTCAGAATACGTCAAGTATATGTCACGAAAGCAAGACCGTAAAACCTTTTCTGAATACCTGCTTCAAAGTGCCAAATCTCTAGATTCACTCTATAAATCTTTTCCTGAGGAAATGACTGTAGAAGAAAAAACACTTTTAAAGGCTCAAAAAATCAAAGAAATCACAGAAGGTATACAGCACCTCTCCTTTGCCAACAGTGGCTATTGCCGTTATTTTAATGATTTCACTCCCAACAACACCTTCTTTATGGGATATATCCGCTACAGAGGGAAACAAAACGAGTTTAAAGCCGAGTTTGAAAACGATTTCAACAGTGACTTCCATGCTTACTTTTCGTACTTAAAGCAAAAAGAACAATCTTTATTACATATTATTAAAAAAATAATAAACTGATAATCAATGATTTAATATTTTTAAGATTAAAAATTATCTATAATTTGTTTGAACAACTATTTCCGGTACATATATTTGTATCAACAAAAAAACAGAAAACAAGAGTTGTTTAAAAAACAAACTCATAAAACATTAAAATTCTTAACTTTAAATATTATGAAAAGCATTACTTTAACACTAGTAGCAGTTTTATTCTCTTTAGCTTCATTCGCTCAAAAAATCTCTGCTGATAATTCAAAAGTAGAGTGGATAGGTCACAAAGTAGTAGGTTCTACTCACACAGGTACTGTAGCGGTAAAAGGTGGTGAGTTGAAAATCAAAAAAGGCGCTTTGAAAGGTGGTGAAATCGAAATCGACTTGACATCATTAAGCTCAACTGATTTAGAGGGTGAGTGGAAACAAAAGCTTGATGGTCACTTAAAATCTGGAGATTTCTTTGATGTTGAGAAATATCCTACTGCAAAATTCGTTTTAAAATCAGCTACTAAAGATGGCGACAAGTTAAAACTAACTGGTGATATGACAATCAAAGGAGTATCTCAAGAAGTAGCTTTTGATGCGTCATTAAAAGAAGATGGTAAAAAGTATGTTTTAGAAGGAGCAATCGAAATCGACAGAACTAAATTCGGTTTAAAATATGGTTCTGATTCTTTCTTTGACAACTTAGGAGACAAAGCGATTTCAAATAACTTTGACATCAGCTTCAAAGTAACTACGCTTTAAGAAATTGATTTAGAGAAACTGGGATTGGAAAATAAAACGGCATTAGTTTTTCTCTTAGTTGACTAAATAATATAGGGAGTTGAGTATTGATACTTGACTCCCTTTTTTCTGCTTCAGCCACTAGCGCAAGTGTTCAGTGCAGCGTACTAACTTAGCATTGTCAAAAGGAAATAAAACTCCTCAGAATAATATTTTGGATTTTCGAGGAGTT
>NZ_JABANE010000004.1 GCF_012844305.1 Flammeovirga aprica JL-4 | reverse complement strand
AAGTACTTTTCCAGTTTTCAACATGTAATTTTAACTTTGAAAACGGTCAACCTATATCAGGGAATGACAGTATTGCAACGTCCTAGCGAACTACAACACAAACCACCTTAGCTCTTAACTCTTCCCCCTTCTTATTGTACGCTACTCAATTTGTCTTGCAATTTTGTAGCTTTATTAATTAAGTTCTCATCATGAGAAGTAACTTTAATTTCTGATAAGTAAAAGTGAACCTTTTTATAAACATCAGTCAAGCTTGTTTTTTCTTTTGCTCTGCTGATAAGATCTTCATCAATAGAAAGGTCTTCTTTTTTTAATGCATTTGAAATCACCGCCAAAGCAAAATAATCTGGAGCCAAATCAGGTGCTATATTCAGTTCACGATTGATTCTTTTAAGCGAGGCTTCCGTTTCTTCATAGTTTTGAATATACAGGTTATAGTAAATCCAGTAGTTATTCATTGCGATAAGATTATGCATTCTCTTTATCCCATCCTCACGAGGCATATCACCGAAAAACTCTCTGACATTTTGAAGTACACAGCTGATACCTCTTGATGGAGTACTCTGTGCTAAATATTCGCAGGCACTAAAAGTACCCATGTTTTTATTTCTGTAATTTTGTCTTAGGATGTTCATGATCACCATATTCACCTCAGTCAATAAATCATTGAGATTTACTTGATCACTTTTGATTACATTGATTACTTCTTGGTTTAGTTCAGGTGTGAATTGTACAAAATTATCACCCATAGCAGGACAGATACTTTGTACGGAAGCTTTGACCATTCCACCTACAAGATCTTCAATTTGCTTTTCTAAAGGAGTAGTTTCATCACTAATATTCATTTGCATGTACCTCGCTGCGTTTTCTACGATTACACTTTCAGAAAAGAAAGAACCATCAGCATAAATAGCTACTACATAAACGTCAAAACCCATTTTTTCAGGCATTCCACCTCTGTGTGCCATATCCCAGCTGACCATCATAAAACCTTTGCTAGAGGCAAACTGTTCCCTTTCCTCTCCATTGTATAGTTGAGTACAAAAATCTCCTTTTCTTTTTTCCAGTTCCTTGATCAGTAAAGCATTGATTTTCGTTTTTTCCTCATCTGTAAGAGGTTTTTCCTCACTTTTATCTACAATGTCTGTCACGAAAAAAGTTTGTGCATGAGTCGTTAGATTTATCGCCAGGAAGACAATAATTAATTGCAATAGTTTCATTTTAAAATTGTTTTTAATAGCTCACCATTACTGAGAAAGCAATTTTTTAGTTCGCTGTTTTATTTATTTAAAGCATTGATAAATGAGAACAATATTAGTTTTTTTTGGAAAATTATTTTTGAAGTTAATTCGTCAATAGTTGAAACATCATTATCAATACACTGTCACAAATATAGACGTATGAATCTAAAAATCAACCCTATTTGAATGATAACTGAAGAAATTTCATAGTTCAGAAGTAGATATGTTGAATTGAATTTTAAATCAAATAACACTGTATAGACTCCGTTTTGGAGTTTAAGTTGAGTAGGAGTGATATATATCACTAAAAGAGGTTGATTAACATTCCTTTAGTGGTTAATGTTATCTTATAATTTTGGCTCATTATTAAAAATAAGTCTAAATAAGAATAATGAAATCTTACTTCTCTACATACTTCTTTTCAACAATACTAACGCTATTCAGCTTGCCACTTTTTGCAGGAAATCCTATTAAAGTTAAAGGACATATTACCTGTGGCAAAGAGCATATTCCATACGTTACTATTTCAGTCAATGACGGTCAACTAGGTACTACAACAGATGAATCAGGGCATTTTATGCTGGAACTAGAAAAAGGGGAAACCTATCATCTAACTGTTTCAACGGTAGGATACAAAACAATAGAAATGGATTGGCAGGCGGATAACACGCATCAAGAATTACATATTGAAATACAAAAAGATCTTCTGGAATTAAATGAAGTGATTGTTTCTAGTAGCCGAAGAGCACAAAACAGAAATGAAACTTCATCTGTCGTCAACGTTATTGGCAAAGAGTTATTCCAAAGTGCCAATTTCAAAGTGGCAGGTGAAGGATTGAATTATATTTCTGGAGCGAGAGTGGAAACGACTTGTGGTAACTGTGGTTCTACTGAACTTCGATTGAACGGATTGGAAGGGCCATATACTCAGATTTTAATTGACAGCCGTCCTGTTTTTAATGGACTTGTAGGTGTTTATGGTTTAGAGCAGATTCCAGTCAATATGGTAGATCAGATTGAGATTGTGAGAGGTGGCGGTTCTGTTTTATTTGGAGCCAATGCCATTGGCGGTACGGTCAATATCTTGACAAAATCTCCTGAATTTAATGCTTATGAAGTGGGAAGTAACTTCTCGACAATTGATGGTGCTTCAAATGATTATAATGTGTATTTCAATACTTCTTTGATTTCCAAAAATGAAAAAACTTCTGGTTATGTTTTCGGTTCATACAGAAATAGAGATGCTTGGAATGCCAACCCTGATGATATCTATTATAAAATAGATGAAGATGGTAATCCTTTTGGTGATCCCATTAAAGATGATTTTTCAGAGGTAACAGCACTGGAAACTATCTCAGTTGGAACTAAAATTTATCATCAATTGAATACTCAAAACCAGTTTACTTTTGATGCTAAATACACACACGATACAAGAAGAGGAGGAAACAAATTGGATCTTCCCTATGAAGAAGCGGATCTAACAGAAGCAATCAAAATGCATATTGGAAGCGCAAGCCTTACACATGATTGGTTTAGTCAAGATAAAAAATGGCATTTGAATACTTATGCTATCGCTCAGTTTGTCAATAGAGACAGTTATTATGGAGCACATCAGGCTCCTGATGGTTTTGGATTAACAACAGGAAGTACCATCATTGCAGGTTCTCAAATGAATTATGATATTGGTAAAGTGGCAGGAGGAAAGACATTTTTGGTTGTGGGTGCTGAGTTTATCAATGACCGTATTAATGATAAAAAACTAGCCTACCATGACCCTGAAACTGGAAAGTGGACAAATGATGCTACAGTTTCAGATCAAAATTCAAATACTTACGCTTTATTTGCTCAGCAAGAATGGACAAACGCAAAATGGTCGTTGCTGACAGGAGTAAGAATGGATTATGTAAATATCACCGATTACCAAAATCACGAAAATGATAAGAGCGTTCCTGCCATCAACCCAAGAGTTAATCTAAAATATAAGATCTTAGACAACCTGCAGGTAAGAGGTGGTTTTGCTACGGGTTTTAGAGCTCCGCAAATGTTCTCTGAAGACCTTCATATAGAGGTGACAAGCGGACAGGGAGTGAGAACTGTGCTTGATCCCGATTTGAAATCAGAAACGTCGATTTCTTATAATTTAGCTTTAGACCTTGATCAAGAAATTGGTACTACACAGTTTTACTTCTTAGTAGAAGGTTTCCATACCACAATCAATGACCGTTTTGACAATCAATACCACTATCAAGACGATGGTACTTTGATTCTCTTTAAAAGAAACTCAACATCAAATGCTGTGGTGAAGGGATTGAACTTTGAAACGAAAATTGCTCCAAGTGAATCCTTTATGTTGCAAGCCAATTATACCCTTCAGTCTTCAATGTATGGAGAGGAAAATCAATGGGGTGATGAGGAATCAAGTACTTCAAAACATATTTTGAGAACGCCAAATCAGTACGGTTCATTGACGGCCAATTATAAAATCACAAATCAATGGGAAGCATCGCTGACGGGTGTTTATACTGGTAAAATGTTTGTTCCTTATTTGCCAGGAGGTTTTATCAATGGTGAAATGCCTGAAAATGAAGAGCTAATAGAAACTGAACAGTTTGTGGATATGGGGATTAAAGTCGCTTATACTACAAAGTTGTCTAAAAACTCAAATATTCAGATCGGTGCAGGGGTGAAGAATATTTTCAATCAAATGCAATCTAATTTTGCCAGCGGTATAGATAAGGATGCCGGTTTTGTTTATGGACCGTACACGCCAAGAACATTTTATATCGATGTTAGAATTGGGAATTTATTGAATTAAAACTTAATAGAAAGAAGGATCAGGTTTGACACTGATCCTTCAGGCTTATAGTAAAGTAGCACACAATAAAATTCATAAATTATCTTTCGACATTATCTTTGATAATTTCAGTTCTTCTGATTATTCTCTATTAACATATTTTGTTCTCATGTAATTTCTCTATTCTACAACATAAGCGTTACGCTTTGAGCTTCTTAATGCTTTTCCGAATTTTACAATTGCTTTTTGCATTTCTTTTACCTTTTCAGGATATTTTTCAGCAAGGTTATTTCTTTCTCCCACATCTTTTTCTAAATCAAAAAGTGCAAGGTCAATAAAATAATCATCATGATTTTGAATGCCTCTAAGACCATCATTACCCACCACTTCCACATGACGGTATTTATGAGGAATGTGTAATTTCCATTTCCCCATTCTTACTGCTTGCACTTCATTCCCAAGGGTATAGAAAAGAGCATCGTGAGGTGATTTCGCTCCTTTTTCATTCTTCAATAGAGGCAAAATACTCTTTCCATCCAGTGGTTGCATTGGCCCTTTAGTATTACTCATTTCCAATACCGTAGGCAAAATATCCAAAGCACTGATAATCTCTTCAGACTTATTTCCGGCAGGGATTGTACCAGGCATTCTAACAATAAATGGAGAACGCATACCACCTTCAAAAGTCGTCTTTTTACCCTCTCTGAAATTCATGGAGTTTCCTGCATGATTACCGTAGGCTAGCCATGGTCCGTTGTCTGTAAAATACATCACAATGGTATTCTCATCAATCTTATATTTCTTTAATGTCTCCAAGATTTTCCCTACCGAAGCATCGATTTCCATCACAGCATCTCCATAAGGTCCGTATTCTGATTTCCCTTTAAATTGATCTGAAGAACCCACCGGAACGTGAGGCATATTATACGCCACATACAAAAAGAAAGGTTGGTCTTTTTTTCTATCAATAAAGTCAATCGCTTTGTCTGTCACCATTTGCGTCAGCTGATTTACAGACGGATTGTAATCTACAATTTCTTGATTGTTGAAAATCGGCAGGGGAGGTTGAACCTTTTCCGCATCGGGATTAAAAGGCCACATATCATGAGAGTAAGGCGTACCATAATACTCTTTAAAACCGTGAGCATTCGGGCTATGTTCAGGATAGTTACCTTGATGCCATTTCCCAAACAATGCCGTCTCATAGCCATTCTGTTTTAATAAAGTCGCTATCGTTTGTTCTTTAGGATTCAGTCCTCTTTTGTCTTGAGGATGAATGTTGTCTTCCATGCCTATTCTAGAAGGGTGATTTCCTGTTAAGAAACCTGCTCTTGAAGGACCGCAAGAAGGTGCCGCTACATAAAAGTCGGTAAATAGAATACCTTCTGAAGCCATTTTGTCCAACTGTGGCGTTTTGATTTTTGTAGAACCATAACACCCTAAGTCTGAGTAGCCCATATCATCAGAAAGCAAAACAATAATATTTGGTTTTTGACTGTTTTGAGCTTGTAAGTTCAGACTAAAAAATAAAAGTATTACTGAAAAAAATATTTTGTTATTCATGTCATTGATCGTTAAAAAAATTAGCGTTTAAGTAAGAAAATTTAGACACTCACTACATCACTTTTTAAGTTTTTAAAAGCCGTATAACCAGCACCTAAACATCCCGCCGCGTTGCCTAAACTAGCTGTACACACTTCCACATTTTCAGCACAAATAGGATAAGTCAATTGTGCCACCTGCTCTTGAATTCCTTCCAGATAAAATGATCCCGCTTGAGAAATGCCACCACCAATAATGATTTTTTTAGGGTTCATAATATGAATAAGAGAAGCGATCCCCATCCCAATGTATTCAAAATGACGTTGTACAACAGCAATAGCATCTTCATCACCTGATAGGAAGTCTTCCGCTATTTTTTTACCATCAATTGATAAAGTCGGCTTTCTATTTTTCCTCAATAAATATTTATAATCATCTACCAAAGCAGAAGTAGAAGCAAAGTCTTCCCAATACCCTTTTATATTTTCATTGGAAGTAAACTTATTGGCATTCAAATACATCATACCCAGCTCACCACCAGCAAAAAAGGAGCCTCTTAACATTGTGTTCTGTACAATGATTGCTCCTCCAATTCCAGTTCCAATAGTAAGATAAACCGCATCTTTCACTTCCTTTCCAGCACCAAAACCGTGTTCCCCCCAAGCCATCATATTGGCATCATTATCCACAAAAACAGGAAGATTGAAAACCGCTTCTAAGTTATCTTTCAAAGGAATATTTTTCCAATTCTTTAAATTTTCAGCACCACCTAACACTATGCCTTTATCAGTATCTACAATACCCGGTGTACCTACACCAATTCCTATTACTTCATTTTCATCCTCTTTGGCAGAAGACAAACATACCTCTATTGCTTTTTGAATATTTGATAAGATCTGTTGTGCAGAAACATGCGCTTGAGAAGGTAAAAGTCCATTTTTAATGATTTCTCCCTCTTCATTAATCAATGCATATTTAATATGTGTACCTCCAAGATCAATACCTATTGTAGTTTTCATGTTGATTTTTTAAATGTTCGAAATAAAATTGGTAAGAGCATGTTGGGACGCTAAACTATATTCCAACATGCTCAATTACCTTTTTAAAATAGAGTTTGATAACTCCGTAATGAACCGATTTTAAGCTATTGATTTAATAAGTAGTCACTTTGAATTGAAAGTATTCAATTCTCTATTCAGCTCGATAGTCACAATCACTTTAACTTCATATTAAATATTCTGTGTCACCATTTTGTCCGTGTTAATTAAGTACTTGGAATAAAATATTCATTTCCTTTTTTCCTAGTACTTAATGTAAACATCAAGGTATTATCGGTAAAAAAGAAATTTGTAGGAAACACACCTATTACCACATGACAAACAGCAATTATTAGAGGGAAGAAAGGGGGGAGGTAAGAATGAAGAATTAAGAATGAAGGTGGTTCGTATGTGGTTTTTTGTAAACCACCCAAAAATATTTTTAAGAATCATAACAAAGTCCATCACTCTTCTTTCTTAACTCTTAATTCTTAACTCAAAAATTATTGTCTTTTGATGGTTAAAATTCAGATGAAAATTGTTATATTTCAGTATCTATTCAAAAAGGGAAATTGTTATTTTTTACTCCACTTATTTTTTAGAATAAGAGTGTTTTTTCCCTAGAAAATGAATTATTACTACATACTAGACCTTGGAAACAGAGGTTGGTGAATTAACAAATTCTTTTAAAGCAATTTTTTAGATCTATGATGAAAATACGTTGTTTAATAGTGGACGATGAGATATTAGCACAAAATATCTTAGAAGAATTTATTGGTAGAATTGATGACCTTGAACTTATTGGCAAATGCAATAATGGGATAGAGGCATTGAACTTTTTAAATCAAAATGAAGTTGATCTCGTTTTCTTGGATATTCAAATGCCATTGATGACAGGAACAGCACTTTTAGAAGCTTTGAAAAGTGCCCCGAAAACAATTTTCACCACTGCTTATAGTAACTTTGCTTTGGAAGGCTTTGAGCTGGATGCTATAGATTATCTATTAAAACCATTTGCTTTCGAACGTTTTGTAAAAGCAGTAGAAAAATTCAAAAGACTTCGTCAAGAACCGGTTGTTCAGCCTTCAACTTCCTCTCAAAATGACAAAGAAGATTTTCTTTATTTAAAGGAAAATAAAGTGATAATCAAAACTTTCTTGAAGGACATTATTTTTGTAGAAAGTGCGAAAAACTACGTTAAAGTGATCACAAAGGAACGTGAGATTGTAGTGTATACAACCATTACGGCAATGATGGAGAAACTCAACTTCAAAAATTTCAAACGTATTCACCGATCATTTATCATCAATACAGATTTTATTAAAACATTTACAGCCGCTTATATCGAATTGGATGAATATAAAATCCCGATAGGAAGAAACTACAAGCAGGAAGTAATGGATGAATTTGGTATTACTTTATAGATAGCTTAATAATTTAGGTAAAGAGAAAGTCCAAGTTTTCATCAAAACTTGGACTTTTTGCAATACAATTGGATTTATCACTTCATCATTAACCCACGACTTAAGTCGTAGGTTAATGATGGTGTTTACTAATGATGGTTGACTCCTGTAAAGTATTCTTTTTCCTTTTCCATAGGATCTTCATCCTGATACTGAGACTGTACATTATTTAAAGTAGTCACCAACTCCGCTAGTATAGCAGAATATTCAGGGTTTTGGGCTACATTTTGCATCTCATTTGGATCATTTTTCAAATCATATAATTCCCATTCGTCCACATCATTATAGAAGTGAATAAGTTTATAATCTTTAGTTCTGATGCCATAATGTCTCTTTACAGAATGCCAAGACGGATATTCATAATAATGGTAGTAAGTAGCAGTTCTCCAATCCGTAGGGATTTTTCCTTTATTGGACAAAACAGGAAGCAAAGATTCCCCTTGCATTTCATTGGGAACATTGACTCCACATAAATCTAAAATGGTAGGAGCAAAATCAAGGTTCATACTTAATGCATCTGTTTGACTTCCCTTTTCAATCATTTTAGGGTATCTGATCACCAAAGGCATTTTGTAAGAACTTTCATACATAAAACGCTTATCAAAATAGCCATTTTCACCTAAATGAAAACCTTGATCTGAAGTATATACAATGATGGTATTGTCCAATTCACCAATCTCTTCCAAATACTTCATCATTTTACCAATATTTTCATCCACAGCATTTACTGTTCTAAGGTAATCACGGATATAGTTTTGATATTTCCAGCTGATCAATGCTTTTCCTTCTAATTTTAATTCCTTAAACTCTTTCAGGCGTTTGTCATACGTTTTGTGCCAAGCGTCTTTTTGAGCATCATTCATACGGTTCCAAACCGCATAAAATTTAGCAAGGTCTTGATCTCTTTTATTCGCACCTGCTATATCAGATTGTTTGGCATTGTAATCTTTTTTAGAGGGTTTATTTTTAGCACCAAAAGCCTCCAATTCCTCACGACTTGCCAATTTGAAATCCCATGCATCCCACATGTGTTCACCAATCCTCATTTCCTGTTCCTTGGCTGCTGTACCTCTTCCTTCATAATTGTCAAAAAGTGTTTTTGGCTCTGGGAAAACTGTATCCTCATATAAGTTTAAAAAACGCTCAGCAGGCATCCAATTTCTGTGAGGGGCCTTGAACTGATAGATCAATGCAAAAGGTTTATCTTCTTCTCTTTGCCCGATCCATTCCATCGCTTTTCGAGTAATTACATCCGTCACGTATTCACCTTCATAAATCACATTACCTTCTTTTTCAATAAACTCAGGGCTGTAGTAATGCCCTTGTCCTGGTAAGACACTGTAATAATCAAAACCCTCAGGAGTAGATCCTAAATGCCATTTTCCAACCACAGCAGTTTGATAACCATTCGCTTTTAATACCTTAGGGTAAGTCAATTGAGTACTGTCAAAATCTTTTCCATTGTCAGTCACTCCATTGATATGAGAGAGCTTTCCTGTGAGTGCTACCGCTCTTGAAGGACCACAAATTGCGTTGGTAACATAACAGTGATTAAATCGCATTCCTTCCTCCATTAATTTATCGATGTTGGGGGTTGAACCCAATACGCCATCGTATCCAGAAATGGCTTGAGGCGTGTGGTCATCCGCCATCATAAAGATGATATTGGGACGTTTCTTAGTTACTTTTTTCTTTGGAGAATTACAGGAACAAACACTGATCGCTGTAGTAATAAGAAGAAGCTGAAGTAGTCGGTGCATAGATAATTTCATTCGTTTTCAATTGTAAGTAGGAGTAACTCATCATAAGGCCACGACTTAAGTTGTGGCCTTATGATGAGTTCTTCTTGTACTCAGGTTTAATTATTATTTTACGATGATCGTTAGAGAGTGCTTATGCGTGATATTTTTGCCATCTCCATCCAATAATCGTAAGTAAAGTTTATAAGTACCAGCAGGTAATGTGCTTGCATCAAAAGTATAAGCAGTACACTCTGCCAATGTGCCTGTGACATTACCGCCAGGAAGGTCGCCATCATAGAACCAATCTCTAAAGGCAGTCCAGTTAAATTCCGTTCCTTGCTTTTTAGTTAATCCTAAACCTTTCAATATTTTTCCTTGATCACTTGTAGGATTTAAAGCATCTTCCGCAGGAGCCTTGTCAATTTTAGTTTCCGCAAAAGTTTCACCATCAAGCGTGCCTTCATACGTGAAGTATCTTAGTTGGTAATTCACATGATTAGGCTCTCTTGGACCCCATTCTTTTGCCGCTTCAGTAGTTACAATTCCATCAGAAGCACTTACAACCAAAGGACTCGGTGTTTCAGCGTAGAAAATATTAAAACCATCTTCTACAACTACCGCGGTGTATTTAAAAGAAACCATAGCTGTTTCGTAACTTGCTTTTACATCAAAAATGTACGTTCCTTTTGCTACATTATTTTGAGTGAAAACACCTGAATTAGCATCAATAGAGAAGCCTGCGTCAATAGCATTTTGCGGTAAAGAGAAAGTTGCTTTTCCTACAAAATAATCATGGACAGTTGGAGCATCACTTGTGAAACTTCCATCACCTTCTGAAATGATTTTATATCCTTCTGCCGGTAAATTATAGCTCAATGTCAATTCAGGAGCTAGAACTTCTACTGAAAGCGATGCAGTAGTGTTACCTGCTGCGTTTTCTACCTTTATAGTAATGGTTTTTGTTTCACCAATTGCAAGCGTATGATTCTCTTTTAAAGTTACCGCTCCAGTAGTTTCATTGATTGTGAAATCACTTTCATTGTATTCTACTAATGTGTAAGTCAATGGAGCACTTCCGTCTGTAGTTGGAGCAGGAATTGTTAATCCTTTTCCTTCTGCCACTTGGAATGAAGTTTCAGCATAAGTCAATGTAGTTGGAGCAATTTGTACAACTTTTACAGTAAGATCCGTTGCAAACTCACCTGCTTCATTGCTTACTTTTACAGTAACTGTATGCACTTGATCCGCTTCAGTGATGGCTAAAGTATGTTCGTTTTTCAATGTTACAATACCTTCTTCAGAGATGCTGAAATTACCCTCCATATCATCGACAAGTCTATACATCAAAGTAGGGCTTCCATTGGCAGTTGGAGTAGAAGTTACAAAACCATCTTTACCGTATACCACTTCAAAAGCCTGTTTCTCATACGATAACTCAGTAGGGGCAATAATTGCATTTACTTTTACAGTGATATCCGTGGTGAATTCTCCCGCATCATTACTTACTTTTACAGTTATAGTATGTGGTTGATCTTCAGTTGTAACTGCTAAAGTATGTTGCTCTTTTAAAGTCACAATGCCTTCTTCAGAAATACCGAAATTCCCCTCCATATCATCCACCAATTCGAAGCTTAGCGGATCACTACCATTTGCTGTAGGAGCCGAAGTTGTAAATCCTTCTTTACCACTTGTTACTTCAAATGCTTGAACTTCATAAGAAAGTGCTGAAGGAGCGAGTTGATTTACTTTGATCGTAATATCAGTAGTAAATTCTCCTGCGTTGTTACTCACTTTTACTGTTAATATATGAGGCTGATCTTCAACGGTGATGTCTAAAGTATGTTCCTCTTTTAAGGTTACAATTCCTTCATCAGAAATACTAAAATTACCATCCATATCATCTACTAATTCAAAGCTTAAAGGATCAGTTCCGTTCGCTGTTGGAGCAGAAGTAGTAAATCCTTCTTTCCCGTAAGTGACTTCAAATGCTTGTACTTCATAAGAAAGTGCAGTCGGTGGAATTTGATTGACTTTGATAGTGATATCAGTAGTAAATTCACCAGCCTTGTTGCTTACTTTTACCGTTAAAATATGCGGTTGGTCTTCAGTTGTAACCGCTAAAGTATGTTCCTCTTTTAATGTTACCACACCTTGCTCCGTAATGCTGAAGTTCCCCTCCATATCATTCACTAATTCAAAACTTAAAGGAGCAGTTCCGTTGGCAGTTGGAGCCGAAGTAGTGAATCCTTCTTTCCCAAAAGTGACCTCAAACTCTTGTACTTCATAAGTAAGTGCAGTTGGTGGAACTTGATTTACTTTGATGCTGATCGTCGTCTTAAATTCACCAGCATCATTGCTCACTTTTACTGTCAAAGTATGCGGTTGATCCTCTTCAGTGATAGCTAAAGTATGTTCATTTTTTAGAGTAACAATCCCTTCTTCAGAAATACTGAAATTCCCATTTAGATCATCTACCAATTCAAATTTCAAAGGACCGCTTCCATCTGTGGTAGGTACAGAAGTGATGAATCCCTCTTTCCCACTTGTTACTTCAAATGCTTGAACTTCATAAGAAAGAGCAGTAGGAGCCACTTGTTTTACAGTAACGGTGATAGTCGTCGTAAATGTCCCTGCATTATTACTTACTTTTACCATCAGTGAATGTGATTGATCTTCAGCTGTCACTGCTAAAGTGTGTTGATCTTTTAGTGTAACTACACCTTGCTCAGAAATGCTGAAGTTTCCGTCCATATCATCCACCAATTCAAATTTTAAAGGATCGCTACCGTTAGTTGTAGGAGCCGAAGTAGTAAATCCTTCTTTCCCGCTAGTGACTTCAAATGCTTGTACTTCATACGAAAGTGAAGTCGGTGGAATTTGATTGACTTTGATGCTGATATCCGTTGTAAATTCACCCGCCTTATTACTTACTTTTACTGTAAGAATATGCGGTTTCTCTTCTTCTGTAACAGCAAGCGTATGCTCTTCTTTTAGTGTCACAATACCCTCTTCAGAAATAGAGAAATTACCGTCAAAATTATCCACTAATGCGTACATTAAAGTATCGCTTCCATTAGCAGTAGGTAACGAAGTCACAAACCCTTCTTGACCGACAGTGACTTCATATGCTTGAGTTTCATATGAAAATTCCGTTGGAGGAATAATAGGGATCTCCTTGATCTCCACTGTAATTGTATCTCTTAGAGAGCCAAACTCATTATAAGCTTCAATGATGACTTCTTGAGTAGATGCTTCATAGGAGTGCATTTCAATTAATGAAACCACACCAAGTTCATCTACAGAATAACCGTCTTCTTGATTGATAATTCTAAATTGTATTGGTGGGTCACCATCCACTTCTGGCTCATTGGTAGAGAAACCTTCCTCTTCAAAAATCGAAAATTGATTTGGTTCATAATTAAAAACCGAAGGGACCTTTTCGTCTAAAATATCCTTGACATCGTCTTTTTCGACGTCACATGAAAATATTAAACCGAATAGTGAAGTGAGTACTATAAGTTTACATATAGCAGAAGAATAATAATTCTTTTTCATGTTGCTTTATTTTTGATTCACTAAAATTCAGGGCGAAGTATAGGGTACTTTGCTCTTGTGTTTGTTTAAAAAATTTATCCTTGTGGGTAGTGTAAATGTGTTTATTGTTTCCGTTGTATAAGTGATATCAGGAACATCTACCCCCATTGTTTTAAAAAAAATCAATGCTTAAAAATTGATTTTCGATGAATAGATTTTTACACCTCAGATAATGTATATTCTTGATGGAATACAGGGTACGTTGAAATGGTAAATGCAGGACTGACGTCAGGTGTCCTATGGATGTAACCCTTTCAAAATCTGATCAAGCTGTTACACATTTAAAATCGGAAGTTTTGGATTTTATTTTTCAGCCTACTCTGCGTTAGAATATCATCACGTAGCTTTAGCTATGCTCTTTTATTCTGCCTTGATTAGACTAAAAAATAAGAATTCAACTTATCCCAATTTTAAATGTGTAACAGCTTAATCCAAATTTAAATAAAGTTTTGCCTACATTTTTTGGGTGAAATTCTATAAAGGACGAGAGGTAATTTTGAAGGGATAAAAAACGGTTTTTGGAGGTTGGAAAAATAGAGGGGAGTGGTGAGTTTATGGGATAAAATTTAGCTTTTGTATTCACAGATTTGATTTTTGCTTCAAGACAAAAGTAATTGAGTGTTTCGTGCACCATAGTTAAAACTATGGGCAGGTGATACAGGAACCTATCCAAGACTAAATCTTGAAGGTTGATAACGGAGGCAACACTTTAGTGTTGTCGGAGACAATATCAACAGCCCATGACTTCAGTCATGGTGCACGGTATTTGGGTTTCATTTCTATTAAACTTATATAAAAAAGCCCTGCACAGCATCTACCAACTGTACAGGGCATCCAATAAACCACTCAAAACTAACTACTCAATTATAATTGTAAGAGCATGTTTGTGAGTGATATTTTTACCATTGCTGTCCAACAAACGTAAGTAAAGTTTGTAAGTGCCAGCAGGTAAAGAACTTGCATCAAATGTATAAGAAGAACATTCAGCTAAAGTGCCTGTGACGTTGCCTCCAGGGAGATCGCCTTCATAGAACCAGTTTCTAAATGCGGTCCATTCAAATTCAGTTCCTTGTTTCTTTGTTAAACCTAACCCTGCTAATATTTTACCTTGATCTGTAGTTGGGTTTAAAGGATCTTCATTGGCTGGCGTTCTATCAATTTTTGTTTCAGCAAATGTTTCACCGTTCAGCGTTCCTTCATAAGTGAAATACCTCAATTGATAATTCACATGATCAGGTTCTCTATCTCCCCATTCTTTTGCAGATTCTGTGGTAATAATACCATCTGATGCACTTACTACCAATGGTGAGGCTGTTTCAGAATAGAAGATATTGAAACCATCTTCAACGATCACCGCAGTGTATTCGAAGGTAGCAGTAGCACTTTCATACGTTGCTGTTACGTCAAAGATATATGTGCCTTTGGTAACATCTGTTTGTGTGAATTCTCCAGTAGTTGCATTGATAGAGAATCCTGCATCTAGGGCATTTTGTGGTAAAGAGAAAGTGGCTTTTCCTTTATAATAATCGTCCATTGTTGGTGTTGCACTTGTAAAGCTTCCGTCACCTTCTGAGATGATTTGATACCCTTCTGCCGGAAGAGAGTAACTGATTTTTAACTCAGGAGATAACACTTCAACAGATAGCGTTGCTGTGGTGTTGCCTGCAGTGTTTTCTACTTTTACAGTGATGGATTGTGTAGTGCCAATACCGAGTGTGTGATTTTCTTTTAAAGTAATCGCACCTGTGGAGGTATTGATCGTAAAATCATCTCCAGTATAATCCATTAAAGAGTAAGTCAATGGAGCACTGCCGTCTGTAGTTGGAGCATCAATAACCAGACCTTCACCTTCTGCTACTTTGAATGAAGTTGCTGCATAAGTCAATGTAGTTGGTGCTTCTTGTACAACTTTTACGGTAATGTCAGTTGTAAACTCACCTTCCTCATTGGTTACTTTCACAGTAAGCGTGTGCACTTGATCTGCTTCAGTATGTGCAAGTGTGTGAGTATCTTTTAGCGTAACCACACCATTTTCTGCAATAGAGAAATTCCCTTCAAAGTCATCTGCTAAACTGTATACCAATGGAGCACTTCCGTTTGTGATCGGCGTTGAAGTAACAAAACCGTCTTTTCCGCTTTTCACTTCATATGCTTGTTGTTCATAACTTAATGTGGTTGGCGCTGCAACTTCAAAGACTGCTATTGTAATGTCTGTAGATGTTTCACCATTGGTATTACTCACTTTTACGGTGATAGTATGCGGTTGATTTTCTGCTGTTACTGTCAAAGTATGTGCGTCTTTTAAAGTGACAATTCCTTCTTCAGAAATAGAGAAGTTTCCATCCATATTATCTGCTAAACTGTAAACAAGTGGAGCACTGCCATCCGTGGTTGGAACTGAAGTTGTAAATCCGCTTTTACCTTGTCCTACATCAAAAGCCTGAGCTTCATAAGAAAGGGAAGTTGGCGCAATTTGAACAACCGTGACCGTAAGATTTGTCGTTGTTTCACCAGCATCATTACTTACTTTTACAGTGATTGTGTGAACCGCGTCACCCTCAGTAAGTGCAAGTGTGTGTTCATCTTTTAAGGTGATAATTCCTTCTTCGGAGATAGTGAAGTTGCTCTCCATATCATCCACTAGACTATACGTTAATGGAGTACCGCCAGTAACTGTAGGGGCTGAAGTTACAAAGCCTTCTTTACCAAATACCACTTCAAATGTTTGTGTCTCATAAGAAAGGTCAGAAGGAGGGACTTGATTTACTTTGATAGTAATATCAGTCGTAAATTCACCTGCAGTATTACTTACTTTTACAGTAAGTGTATGCAATTGATCTTCCGCTGTGATTGCTAAAGTATGTTCGTCTTTTAGCGTTACAATTCCTTCTTCAGAAATAGAGAAATTACCCTCAAAATCGTTGACTAAGGTGTATTTTAATGTATCACTTCCATTGGCTGTAGGAGCTGAAGTTACAAAACCATCTTGACCAACTAATACCTCAAAAGCTTGTACTTCATACGAGAGTTCCGTTGGAGGGATAATTGGAATTTCATTGATTTGAACAATGATCGTATCTCTCAACGAACCGTAATTATTATAAGCTTCCACGATGATTTCTTGTGTAGAAGCTTCTTGAGTGTGCATTTCAATCAATGACACCACACCCAATTCATCTATTGCATAGCCATCCTCTTGATCCAAAATTCTAAAAAGAATGGGAGGTTCACCATCCACTTCAGGTTCTTGAGAAGTAAAACCTTCTTCTTCAAAAATGGTGAATTCATTCGGGTTATATTGAAAAACTTGAGGAGCTTTTTCGGTTAATATTTCTTGCACGTCATCTTTATCGACATCGCAAGAAAATGTTAATCCTAGCAGAGAAGTGAGTAGTATAAGTTGATATATTGTAGAAAAATAATAATTCTTTTTCATGTTGTTTTATTTTTTATTTCACAAAAATTTTGAACACAGCGTAAGACGCTTTGCCATTACTAATGTTTAAAAAATACATCCCTTTTGGCAGGGTACTTATGTTTATTGTTTCTGTTTTAATCTGATGAACATTCCATTGAGAAGTGAGTACATTCTGACCCATAGCATTAAAAAGTTCAACCTCTAAAAATTTGTCTTCGATGAATAGATTTTCATAACTCAAATGAAGTACATCTGTAACAGGATTTGGGTACACTTTAAAAGGTGAATTATTTGGAAGATCGATGGCATTTACAACATCGGGGTTTTCCAAAACCAAATCAATTTCTCTCCCTCCTTTGGAATTAAAACGAATGTAAGTATTTCCATTTCTGTTAGACAAACTGCTGACACTTTCATGTTCTTCAGATAGTTTCCATTTACCATTTAAAACTACCTCAAAATCAAAGTATCGGCCTTCATCAAATACCGTCTCAGGACTGACGTCACGTGTCCCGTTTAGTTTAATTCTCCCAAAATCAGGTTGAGTTAAAGATAAAAAAAGTTCTGCTCCTTTTTGCTGGCTCATCACCAATAAAGGATGGGAAACGGATCTTACATGACCAAAAGCAGTTTCTACAGGTTTGAAAAAATGGAATCCATACACGTCCTCTTCCGTTTGACGGACGATATGGGCAAATTCATTCTGTTGGAGTATTTCATAAGGCAAAGATAAACTTAAATTTTGCAATTCCTCAACTGATTTTTGAACAAGAACTGCATATTCATATTGACCGTTTTTAGTATTGTTACCGTGGTCCAGCCATGCCACCGCATAGTTACCAAAGGTGTCTTTTGTATCTTGATGATTTCTTGAGGTCTGATACTGCCTTCTGATTTCTATTTTCTGTCCCTTCGGGAAAACATAACCATTACCCATGGCATCTCTTAACCAGTAATTTTGAGAAGTGGTTTTTGATTTTTCATAATTCATGGAAGTGGTAGCCTCCGTGGAGTTATCAAAAATAGGCTGATCAGATGGAGAAGAAAGGTAATTTTGAAAGAGAATCGTCTCTGTCTTATTGGAAGATGGAGATTTGATATTTGAACCCAAGCAAACAAAGAAATCTTCAAAAAAGAAAACTGATTTTTTCGCTTCAAAACCAATTTCATAGGTAGGGTCTGCTAGATCCAAACCAAAACTACCGAAGTCATCCGAAAGGCTTGTTCCACCTAAAAATGTACGGTCTGAGAAACTTCTATGCTCAGAAGAAATACCACTAAACCTTAAATCCTCCATCGATTGTCGAATGACTGTTGTGCCTGGGAACCTGTTCCAATCCCATCCATCAGAAAGTTGGAAACCACTTTTCTCTGCATCAATTTCATCCTCTCCAGAAGCCAGAATTTGTAAAGCACCATAACCACCATATCGTCCATAAACGTTGTCATCACCCGCTTCAAAATCATAAATATATTGGCTAAACCCTTTGGCACTCACCATCCAATTGTCCTTACGGAAAAATACACTTCCACCATAGGGCTTCACAAAAACACCTTGAGGATCTTCTTCTTCCACTGCAGTTCCTTCAGAAGCATCCAACATCATATCAATAGCTCCAACGGTATTGAAAAAGGTGATTCCTGTAGATGTACTATTAAAAGTACTTGCTACCAATTCATTTTCAGGTCGCCATAATCTTTTAAATACACCTTCCATTTCCTGATCTCCCGTAAGGGCCATCATGGCATAAGCAGGAAGTATGCTAGGGATAATATGAGGGTTGAAAATTCTACCATTGATTCCTTGAGGAGTAGAAAACTTATTGGCCATAATTCTCTGTGTCAATAAAGCTTGTTTTAAGTTTTCTACAGAAGAATCTGCCAATTCAAACTCGGTGTTATGTAACAGATAGTGAATGAGAGAAGCTAAATGAAAACCATTGGGAGCATAAGCGTTGGCGTAAATTCCTCTATGATGATACCCCGTATAATCCTCTTTGATAATACCGGCCCATCCTGGCTGAATAGTTAAACAGTCGTTGTACCACTCCACCAAATAACGCATATAGTGGGCCTTCTCTGGAGAGTCTTCCATGGCTAAAACATAGAAAAGGCGGAAGATAAAATTGGTACGCATATCATCAGCCGTACTCTCAAATCTTTCCTGATCAAATACCTGATTGAAAACGGTGTACCATCGGATCGTTGCCATCTCTCTAGTCAGACGCCCCGTCGCTTTCAATTCCTCTTTCAATAGCATAAAAGCGTGTATATATCCAGACGACCTGTTGGTTTCATGGTCCAATGTTTCAATACCACTTCCCACAGCCCAACCTTGGTCGTACATATAATCAAACAGCAAGAAAGCTTTCTCAAGACTTTGTTCATTTCCATTGATTTTGTAATCCAATGCTAAAGGCGTAAATACCCTTTGTGCTACATCTTCATTGAATTTCGGTTTGTAAGGAGAACGGCTTGAGAAAAGAGGAACTCCCGTAATACGTCCATCTTCATGACGGACAATATTATAATCCTCAAAGTTCTCAATTCCTTTTTTGATAAAACTTTGAAATGCTCCTTCTCTTTGTTGATGTGCTTTGTTATTACTGTATTTCTCACTTCCGAATAACCAATAGTTGTACCTTTCTAAAATGGTTTCAAAACTTTTCTTTTCTTCTTCAGTAATGTCAGAGGCAGTGGGCGGTGACGGTTCTCGTTCATACCAGCTGTAAGTATCCCAAACTCCATCATTTTTTGGAAGCTGAATTTGAAAGTCAGACATTCTATTCCATGGAACATCCAAGGCGAAATCCATCATATCAAAATAAAGAGTACCTTCTTGATTGGGAGCCAAGATTTCCATAGAAGCTATATTTCCTCTAGAAGTTTTATACCCTAAATCATCTCGGAATCGGATCCAATTCCCTCTCCATCCTTTAAAATTAATACTGTACTGGAAGGTGAAAAGGACTTCGTCTTTACTGTTTTTAAAGTGAAACTCAATAGTATCTTCGAGAGCTGTTTCGTTATATACCCAAAAGCGAATTCCTCCGTTACTTTGGATACCAGCTTCTGTCAATTGAGGATCATTGACGATCAATTTGTTAGTGTTGTTTTCAAAATCCCATTTCAAGGATTGCTCACCATGTTTGTAATGACCTTTGGAAACAGAAATTTGTCCTAGGCTATTTGTTTTCCAAAAACCCGGCGGACTTTTCTCTTCAAAAGATTCAAATACAACATCTTCCGCCAATGAAAATGTGATGCTCGAAAGGCAGAATAAAAGTGTAAATAAAATTTTTCTCATTAAAGTAGTTGAATTATGCAGTTGCACATTTGAAATTGGGAGGAGTTGGATTATTATTTTTTAGTCTCATCAAGGCAGAATAGAAGAGCGTAGCCTTAGCTAAGTGATGATATTCTAACGCCGAGTAGGCTAAAAGAGAAAATCCAAAACTTCCGATTTTAATTGTACAATTGCTTATGTAATTAAAAAAACACTCCAACCCTAATCATTCATTTCATCTTGTGGTTGGTAGTTAATAGGAATGGAATGTTGAGTTGGGTGTGTGTTGTTTATTGCTTCTTTTTGTACGTAGACCCATAGTTGAAATGATGGGTTTTTGGGAAGCTATCCCATGTTTTGTGTTAAGTGCTAAATAGAATAATTGGGCTCAAAATGTGGTTCGATGGACATTGCATTAAAACCTCCAACGAACCACAACCGGACCATTTTCTATATTCTACAATGCCGTAGAAGCTTCTCGATCCAAATACACTGCTACATTTTGGTGCAATTGCAAATAAGTAGCAGGCACTTGATCCGTCACAATGCCATTAATCATTTCATTGACGATAGAGGCTTTACCTTCACCCCACGCCATCATGATTATTTTCTTTGATTTGAGGATCGATCCCACGCCCATCGTTATCGCTTCAGTTGGCACATTATCAATGCCACCAAATCCCTTGGCCGCATCTTTTCGAGTCAAAGGATCTAAAGTGACTATTCTAGTGAGGGTATTCCAATCAGAATCAGGCTCATTAAAACCGATATGCCCTGTACGGCCGATCCCTAGAAGTTGTAAATCAATACCACCCGCTTCGCTGATTTTCTTTTCATAAGAAGCACAATAATCATTTACCTCTTCCTTTGAAATAGTACCATCAGGGATATTGACATTTTCCATTTCTATATCAATATGATTGAAAAGGTTTTCCTTCATAAAGTGTACATAACTATGTTCCGATTGAGGGGACATAGGGTAGTACTCATCCAAATTGAAAGTAATGACATTTTTAAAGCTCAAACCTTCCTCTTTGTGCAGTCTTATTAATTCAGCATAAAGTTGAAGAGGTGTAGAGCCAGTGGCAAGGCCCAAAACGGTTTTTTCACCTTTACTGTTTTTTGTTTTGATGAGTTGAGCAATAGCGCTGGCTGCTTCTTTTGAGGCAGTTTCTTTGTCTACGAAAACTCGTACATCTAGTTTTTCGGAAATTTTATCCGCGATTAAGTTCATAATTAAAGTATTTGAAGAGCGTCGGTTATAAGTACTGTGACAAAAGTTTTGTGACTTTTGTCAGGGATGAGGTAAGAATGAAGAGGGAAGAGATGTGGTTCGTAAAGTGGTTTTATGATGATTTTTGAACCATAACACGAACCATTTTTCTTACCTCTTTCTTCTTTCCTAGTACTTAATTATAAGAGAAGTACTTATGAAGATTGATTATTCAACTCATAAAGGACAGGAAATGGCTTATTTTCAGTAATCGAAAGGTATCTAAGAATCGCTTCCAGATAATAGTAATCAGCATAACTTAAAGTGTTGTCGACTTCAGAATTTCTACGGAAATTACCTGTAGCATGCTTGAGGATAAAATGTCCATTTTCACCTGCTTTCGCTAAATATTCAGGAGTGGAAAGATTCCTTAAAATTTCTTCAGCAATTTTGAAATATTCCTCACCATTTTCAGAATAAAGGCTCAATTCCAATAAAGCAGAAGCATTAAGTGCTGCCGCAGAAGCATCTCTAGCCGTAGGAGTTTCAGGAGCTCTGTAATCCCAATACGGAATGCGGTCTTTAGGAAGGTTGGGGTTGTTGATAATGAATGAAGCTATTTTTTCAGCATGCTTTAAGTAAGCGGTGTCTTTGGTGGCTCTATAAGACATTGTATAACCATAAAGTCCCCAACCTTGTCCTCTACTCCAAGCTGACGTTTCATTATATCCGTTATTAAACGTCATCTTAATTCTTTTTCCCGTTTTCTTATCATAGTCTACAACATGTGGACAGCTGTAATCTTCACGGTAATGATTAACTAATGTTTTATCGGCGTGTGAGACGGAGATATTGTGAAACTTGTTATTCTTTGATAATCGAGAAGCCGCATAAAGCATCTCCAAGTTCATCATATTATCTATAATCACAGGGCAATCAAAACCTTTATCCATTGTTTGAATCAAGGCATCGTCCCATGAACGGATTAAACCCAAAGTTGAATTGAAGCGAGAGCCTAATGACTCTGAGGCAGTGATAATTACCTCTTTATAATGAGGATCTTTTTTCAATCTATACCCATTTCCGAAACTACAGAAAATACGGAATCCCACATCATGATCGTGTCTGTTATTTTTCTGATCCTCAAGAAGGTCAGTTACTTGTGTAGCCAATTCTGCCCATTTCTCCTCACCGGTATACTCATACATATACCAAAGTGATCCTGCATAAAAACCACTTGTCCAGTCTTCAATAGGCACCAATCCTCTCTCTTTTGAACGGGGCATTTTACCCGTCTGAAGTACTTCCGTTTTCATATTATCCAAGTGCAAAGCTGCAACACTCATCGCATTGACCAACCATTTTGGCCTTTTCTCTTGCTCTGCTTTGGCTTGGCATCCAGCAAAAACGAATATACTTATAGCGTATACAAGTACAATAAATCTCATTGTCTAAAAAATTTGAAGTTCTAATCATCAATAAGCTAAAGCAGTCACTTGCTTTATTGATTTTGTTTTATCTGAGTACTTGGATAAAAGAAAACGGACATTTTATCTTATTTTTTTATCCTACTCTTCGTTAGATTTTTATCTCGTAGCTACGGCTATGCTCTGCAAATCTGCCTTGATTAGAATAAAAAAATAGCAACCTAAAATTGTCCCTTTTCTTCTTTCCAAGTACTAAAGTGGCCTGTTCATAAAATAAAACTGTCTGATTTTGGATTTATGACTGTCGATTTTTGAATTTTAAACGATTCAAATGAAAAGAATCAGTATAGAAAACATCTCATTATTTTTTATCTGAAATGCTTAAAAATCGATAATCAAAAACTGATTATGAATAAACCTTGATTCAATCTAGCAGGATGTATTTTTACCAACAATTTTTTTATACAGACTGCAATTACCAATGGTCTAAGGGAGGTTACCAAGGACAAAGGAAAGATGTAAAATGTATGTTGAAAGGAGTTGTATGTAATGTGATCTTTGATTGTCCGTTTCCATTTTATTTTTAAACTTTAAAAAAATGAAAAATAATATATGCTGATTATCAATTGTGCTATTGTTTAAAATGTTACATATTTTAAAGCATTGATAATCAGATGTTAGAGTTTCTTGTTAGAAGAGGGTTATTCTTGGTAGAACGAAATAAAAATGAGAATTTGAAGTGAGATTTTGGTAAGTCAATTTTTGTTTAATGATAATTTTCATCTACTTTTGTGATGTAAGAATATCCCAATTTCATTTTTTCGGGGATCAAAAAACTACTTATTATCTAGGGCCAAGTTCATAAAAAATAAACTGTCTGATTTTGGATTTATGACTGCCGGCATTTGGCTTTTTTGCCTTTCAAATTAAAAGATTCATTCATAGAAAGCATCGCTATATACGAGTTGCGTCTGTATGCTTATATCTAAAAAATCACTATCCAAATTCTTTACGAAAAACCCTATTTTTTAAATTAAACAATAAGTAGTGTTATGAGAAATTCATATGTAAACTTTTGTAAGTTTTTATCAATTGCTTTTGCTTTATTCTTATTCATAGGTTGTGCTGAAACTAAACAACAAGAAAAGAAAACGATCACAAAGCGCCCTAATTTTTTAATCCTAATGTCAGACAATCAGTATGTAAAAGACTTAGGTTGTTATGGCAATAAACAACTCAACACGCCTGCCATCAATAAAATTGCAAAGGAAGGAGTGAAGTTTGAAAATGCCTTTTGTGCATCACCATCATGTTCGCCTGCAAGAGCAGCAATGCTTACGGGGCAGGAAATCTGGAGACTTGGTGCGGCGGCAAATCTTTGGGGTGATTTCCCAAGAGATTTACCGGTTTATTCGGAAATGCTGGATGAGGCAGGTTATTTAGTAGGTATTGAAGGAAAGGGCTGGGGTCCTGGAAAAGCAGAGAAATCAGGTTGGGAAATTAACCCTGGTGGAGAACGCTATTCTTCTTTTGAGGAATTTTACAACGAAAGAGAAAAAGGACAACCATGGATGTACTGGGTAAGTAGTCGTAATCCACACCGTCCATTTAAAAGAAACGGATGGAAGAAATCGGGTGTGAAACTAGAAGATATTGAAGTGCCTCCTTACTTGCCAGACACAGAAGAGGTAAGGAAAGATATTGCTGCTTATTATGATGAAATTCAAGGTTTTGATGAGGAAGTGGCTTCTTATATGTCATTAATTGGTGAAATGGGACAAGCGGAAAATACAATCGTGATTGTTTGTAGTGATAACGGCTGGCAGATGCCAAGAGGCTTAGCGAACCTTTATGAATTTGGAACAAAAGTGCCTTTGATTATACATTGGCCAGAGCATTTTAAGGGTGGAAGAGAAATTGAAGATTTTGTTACACTCAATGATTTTGCTCCAACTTTCTTAGAGCTTGCGGGACTGCCAATTCCTGAGGAAATGACCGCTAAAAGTTTGGTGAATATCTTACAATCAGAGCAATCAGGAATGATTGAAGATAGAGATTTTGTGGTAACGGCTAGAGAGAGACATGCTTTTGTTCGTAAAGGTGGTTTAGGCTACCCAGGTAGAGCCATTCAAACCAAAGATTTCCTTTACATCAAAAACTTTGAGCCTTCAAGATGGCCTGCAGGTGATCCACCACTTTTTGGCGATGTAGACGCACACATGTTACAGTATGAGTGTGGTACAAAACTTTATATGTTGGAGCATCAAAATGATCCTGAGGTAAAACCAATGTTTGATTTAGCGTTCGGAAAACGCCCTTCAGAGGAATTATTTGATTTAAGAAAAGACCCTAATCAAATGGTCAACCTTGCCAACGATCCTGCTTATGCACAAGCATTGGATAGCATGAGAACAAAACTGACTGACTACCTAACTGAAACAAAAGACCCTAGGGTAATCGGTGGTCAGGTAGCGTTTGATGAGTATGAGTATTATATGGATGCTGATAAAAAACCTAAACCAGGTTATAAAGCGATTGAAGCATTAGGTTTGGACGAAGAATATAATTATTTATAAGCCTAAAACTTCTTTCCTCTTTTCGCCTCATTATATTACATAGTGAGGCGTTTTTTGTACTTGGAAGAATAACAAGCTATAACCAAAGTTGAGGCTTTCTTACCCCGTTAGAATTAGAATTTAATTGTATAAAAGTGCTGAGTAATTTTTAATTAAACTCAGCACTTCCTTAAGGGTTACATAACGATAACTTTCGACATACAGAACTTTTGTAAGTTATTTAAACTCTTGTTTTTCGTCATCTAAGAATATTAGAATTACTTTATTGCATGTTATTGAATTAATATTCTTTTAGAAGCTACTGAGTTGCCACTCTTCACTTTTAGAATATAGATGCCTTTGGGAAACCTGTTTAAATATGCCATTGATACTTTTATATCCCTTTCATTGCTTTTAAGAGATTTGAGAGAAATAAGTTTTCCTTTAGTATTGAAAATTGAAATTTGTAACTTATCACTCTTTAAGTTGTGAATACATAATACTGAATTACTGGAAATAGGGTTATTCAAAATTTTGATTGAGAACTCATCAGTACCCGAAAAGTTGTTGACTTGTATTGGCCCATAAACAGCAGACTTCCCATCTAAGTCGAATTGTAAGAGACGATAATAAAGGTTTCCTTCAAAATTTTTTGATGAATCATAATCTCTAAATTCATAGTTTGTTCTTATATGTGAAGTACCTTGCCCTTTCACATTTCCTAAAATAGTCCAGTTTTTATTGTTTTCAGAGACTTGAATTTGAAAATAATCAGAATTTAGTTCAGATGCTGTGATCCATTTTAAGGTATTGAAAGTTAGATGTTTTTCTACAGAAAAGTCAATTAATTCCACAGGAAGAGGGTCATCATGATCTATGAGTATACTTAGTAGAGGTGGGTTTTGTAATAATCTACTTTGAATTTTCACTTCATTTTGAGAGACTTTAGAATCTTCTAACCAAAATGAAACAATCGAGTCCTGGGATTGAATTTTTTTATTGATAAAAGAAGTAATGTCGATAGTATTGTACTGGTTGAGGTCATTAATTGTTTGTGTATTTATTAAGTTAGTTTTCTTTGGGTTTGTTTCCCATGTCACAGATTCTTCAAACCAATCATTGCTCTTTACTGAGTATGTAGATAGATCAATTTCAGAATTTAAAGCGCTTGTAAATAAACATAACTTTGCATCTTTAATTTGAGGAGCACTCATTAAAAGGCTGATATCAAATTTCAATAACATAACACAATTCTGATTTTTTTTTCCTAAAATCGCATTATTGTCCCAGTTGCCATTTAAACACAATGTATCCTCACGAATTGTAGCATCATCTACTGCCGTAAAATCAATGGTATTATTATCTTCAGAGTGAAAAAACGATAAAATAAGTGTGTCTGATAATATTTCATCTTTATAGATCCCATTTACTATTAGTGTATCGTTTCCACTATCTTTTGGTAAATACTTTAATGAATAAGGACTAGTTGATACATCACCAATTAAAGTACTTCCATGATGAAAACTAACTTTTTGCAAATTGCCATATGGATCTGAAGCACCGGCGGAAAGTGTTACAGAATCGCCTAAGAATAGTGATGATAGATGAGAAGGAGAAATAAAAGAGACTCTTTGAGAAAATACATCATCTCTATCTTCTGAAGGTTCTATTTTTTCAATAATGTCTGCTCCTCCAATATCAGAAGTTATAATCTCTAGGCGAGGAGGGTTTGTTTTTGTTCTGCTGTCAAATTTTACGCGTGATTCCGAAAATTCACTATCTTCAATCCAAACACTAACTAGTTTATCTGCATTTGAATGCTTTCCCTTTATATATTTTGTAATATCAAATTCAAAATATTTTCCTACTGAATTTATCGTTGTTTCTGCTACTTTTGCACCTTTTGATGGTTTACTATTCCATGTAATTGAGCTCTCCTTCCAAGAATCTCCATAGGCTTCAAATAATGATAAATTGACATTGTCTTCTAATGAGTTAGTATAAAGCTTTAGTTTAGCAGACCTTATTTCTGGTTTGTTAATTATATCTTTAATATTAAACTTGAACAAACCTATAACTGTAACATTTTCTTTGCCTCGAATTTCTACATTGGTCCAATTTCCATTTAAATCAGGTTGGTTTTCATTTATTGTAGCATCATCAGTAGCTGTAAGTGTAGTTGTATTAAAAGATGCGCCTATTGTAATTCCAAGGGTATCTCTTTCTGATTTTTTATTTTCCATATTGGTTGATTGGGCACTAATAATAAATGCACCCGTTTTAGTAGAAGTCCAATCTATACTATATGGCCTAGTAGTATCAATACCAATAGAGGTATTATCAACAAAGAATTCAACTTTTGATATATAATCATCTTCATCATTTGCATCAGCAGTTATAGTAATTGTGTGAGGTGTATCATAATTGGTAAGGTGAGAGGGAGATGTTATTTCCACTTCTGGTACTTTAGATCCCACTTGAATGGAATGGATTGAAGATGTTGTATAATGATTATCCTCGTCTACTGTTATTGCTTTAATATCGTATGCCCCATCTTCAGGCGTCCAATGTAAATTATAAGGAGCATCTTTATCAATCCCAATTGAAATATCATTCGCAAAAAACTCTACAAACTTTATTTTTCCCTCGGAACCAATTTTATTTCCGGCAGGGTCAGCTGCAGTGGCATTGAGACAGACTAATGCTTTAGTTGGGAAATTTTCTGAGTTCAATGGGCTTGTAAGTGTAATCTTAGGAAGATGCGCTTGATCTTTTGCCCAAACATCAACAGGAACTGAGATCTTATCAGTAATATTTACAGCATCGAAATATATAATTCTTTCATCTCTTATCTCTGTATACATGCCAAATTTTGTATATCCGTTCTCATTTTTATACAAGTTTGGTCCGTTATAGGTAAATACTAATTCACCATTTAACCAAATCTTGAAAACTCCATTATTGCCCTGAGAGTGTTTGACATAATATTTTAGATCATTCCATTCATCAGGTTTTGCATAACCTATTAAATCTCCTTCACTTTGTTCACTTTCCCAGTGTCGATTACTTTTAACGGTAAGTTTATAATCTCCCATATTGCTAAGCTTAACCTGCATATTAGGTTGTCCTCCGCCATATTGTTTCCATTGGGTTATAATGGTAGAATATTTAGTCTCTTCATCCCACATAGTCTTAGGAGGGAAAAAACTTAAAGAATAATACCTTTCCTCATTGGGAGAAAATCCAATATTAGGATTAGAGTTAGATAATTCAGCTCTGTACGCATAATCATGATTTGGGTAATTACTTCCATCTGCATGAAATTTAAGCACATAATTTCCTTCTCTAGCCCATGAAGGAGCATATAATGCTGTGATAGAGTGAAGTTCATTGGCAATAAATCTTCCATCACTGTTTTCAACCTCACTATTGTTATTTTTAGAATAGCTCTCAGTAAGAGGTATAGGAAGCCCACTATCAACCGTTCCTGTTTCTGCTCCCACATTGAGGTTGAGGTTTTGAGAAAAAGTGGAAATCGAGATAGTATAGAGCATAAAATTAAGCAGGAATAATTTTAAATAATTATTCTTTTTTTCAAGGAAGTTTGTATGTGACATTGGCTTAAATTTTTGAGTTTCTCTTAGTAGTCACCTTCCCCCATTCATTAAGAAATAAAAAATTGAGTACATAAAAGGTAGAAGAAACTTTAAAGAGAAGTCAGTTTAGTTTTTGATTGAAAAATAGTTTTGTTAATAACTACCCTTTGGACTTAAAAAAAAGAAAATGCCACCACTGCTTTGTATTTTTTTTGAGTTTATTGATGTTACACTTGTATAGTGTTATATGGATGAAGTGACATATAGTCTATAAGAGCGGTTATGTATAAAAATTCAACATAAATTCAAAGAGAAGATATATTAAGTTCTCTAGAAATCACCGAAATGAAATCTAGAGATACTCAAAGAATATGGTCTGCTATCGTTTAATATTATCTTGTGAAGATTTAAATAAAGTACAGACTCATAGAACATAATTAAAACGTCAATACTTCTCTTTTCCAGAATAATTAGAAGTATTTTAAGTTTTTAATTTACAAGAATAATTTTCTTCACGATTCTTAATTCATTTTCAGTCACTAAACTTAGGTAATATATACCCCTTTTGAGGTCATTTAATATGATACCATCATTTATAAAATTACCATTTTCAATTAGTTTTCCATTTAGGTTATAAACGGCATATTTCTTAATTTTTGATTTTGATAAGATATTGAATATTCCATTTGATGGATTTGGATAAATTACTATTTCATCATCATTTACTTTATTAATTGAGCTTGTAATAGATTGATGATTGGTTTTGAAGTAACTCTTCATCATGGGCCTACCTATTTCAGTCATTATATCACTTGATGTAAATTTAATTGTTGTACTTTCTCCATGACAGTTCGCATGCTCCCCTTCTAGAGTTCTGTTAAGAAAAAGATTAATATCATTTTCATTATCATGTTGATTAGCATCAGTAGTGATAATTTGAACAATGTTATCATCCATCTCTTTTAGCATGATTAAGGAAGGTTGATCTACTCCGATCTTTAAATCTTCCCCAGAAAAATAATTTTTAATGTCAATCGTATCTGCCTTAAAAAACACAAATTGAGTTCTTTTTAATTCTTTATGCTGAACGACAATAGCACTTGAATCGTTTTTTACAATGCTGATATCATCAGTTTTATTTAGGAGTTTTTGATATCTATCATCTACATCATTTACTGAACAATTTGGAATCATCAAATAATGGTAACTGTCATTATTGGGTTCTATACCATGTTCTATCTGTATTACAAAAACTTTTACTTTAGTTTCTTGATCAATTCGATCAATCCTCGTTTCAGAAATAAGATTGACTTGTACTCCTGTGATTGAATCCGGGAAGACAATATAACCTACACTATCATGATGTACCCAAAAAGGTGTTTTTACGCATGTGATTTTTTTTGTAGTATTTGCATCAAGTATTTCACCTCTACTATTTTCAATATGGTATTCGATTGCTGTTCTTTGTTCTGTTTGATTGATTGTGGTTATAATTGCCTTCTGATTACCGTTTTTGGTTCTCCTAATGCTATTCGCACAGGCTAATACTTCATTTTCAAAAAAGAAATATCCTTTTTTGGCTGTATTAAACTCATAATCAACTTCCTCCCGATCTCTTGCCATTACATAAGCTCCAAACCCATACTCTCCATCAGAGTTGACTCCTACAAAAGTATTCTGTCCAGTCACTGCTGAATTGGCCAGACCTGTAGATTTAACTATGATCTCATCTTGTATTTCAACAGTTGTACCTGGTACTTGTTGACCGTCAAAAACATTATTTATATTAAAATATTCATCACCTCTTCTTTGAATTTGAAAAGCACCATCACCAAAAAAGACGTATGAATTGACAATGTTTTTTTTATGTACTTCTTTTTGTTCTGGAGGTGTAGAATGAAAAGAAACCATTTTAACAGAACTAAAATAATCTTTTCTTTGATGAGCGATATAATCAGAATTCCAATAGGGTGTGTTTGATCTATATCCAGTTTGTTTATAAATAGAATTCATATAAAAATCTTGTAGCTCATCCTTCCTGAAAATTTCAATGCTATCATTCACAGAATTAAAAATATTTTCTGTGAGAGTCTTTATTTTTCGCTGTTCATTATACAGATTGCCATCTAAACCAGCACCGATGGTAAAATCAAATCGTCCCTTATAAACCAAAGGCTTAAAATAATCGAGAATGTAATCAGCTGTTTCATTTGGAGCTGATTTATTGTAACTAAAGTCTGTATTTTTGAAAAAAGGGATAAAACTAATTTTGCTATTAATCCAACTATATCCATATGATGTGGGAACAAAAGTGGCCGTGGCTCTGTATTTATACTTTTCGTTTGGATTATTTTGAGTATGATGAACTATACTACCATCTGGATATATTCCTGGGAAACCATATTCCTCCGGGAAACGCGCCATTTTTTGCATAATAGTAATATAATCTTGATATCCATTTTTAGGATAAAACCCTGGAATTCTTTGATCCACTGTATCATATAGAAGATCCCTATCAGTAATTGCCCTATTATAATCATTAGTTAACAACAGACGCACTAATAAAGACCTTTCGCGATGAGCAATATTAGCTGTATTTAAGATAGGTCTAAGATTCATTCTTTCACCCCATAATACATCCCCTATATTAATTAAAGCATCAAGCACTTGCTGGGCTTTTTTATGTTGGAAACTGTCATACGGAAGTTCCAAGTCTTTTAAGATATAATCCTTATATAAGTGTAGTCCGATTCCAATAATCGGATCCGATATTCGCCAAACATGAGAATCGATTGTATTAGGTTCATTCTCATGAATGATATCATTAATAGAATCTGTAAAAATTATGGTATTGTATAATCTATCAACCAGACTTCTTTTATCATATAAACTACTATTTGGATCTAATAGCGACAATGTAGCATCGGCTAATAATAATACTTGTTCTTGGAGATCTAAATACTTAACCTTATCGGTAATGGCATAATCAAATGCTCTGATTTGTCCATTACTTCTTAAAGTTGAGAATATTGCTTCTGCTTCTTTATCAGTTTTTTGCCTTCCAAAATCTTTCATTTTAATCAATTTGAGGCCAAAATGATTCCAAAACCTTGTAGCTGTCAATTCATCTACAACTTTTATTTCGTATTTCTCAGATTTTTTAGAGCCATCTTCGAACGTCCCTTGCACAGTAATAAAATAAGAAGATTTATCATGTTGCTTTTTGTTACATAATATTTTCCCAAAGGATTTTCCGAAACTATTAACATAATTATGAATTCTAAAAAGGTTATCCTCATCTCCTTCAACTATTTTGAAATTTACTTTAGCATACGAATTGTAATCTAGTTGAACTTGCCCTATGACAGTATCTCCTTTCACTTCAAATAAACAATACTCATTAGGCTTAAGAACATCAACAGGGCCAGGGGGATAAACATAACCTTCTATAGAAACAGGGTTAGGGAACTTTCTGGTAGGTTCTGATGTAATTTGCCCCGAAGTAAAAATAAAGGGCATGAAAAGCAGACTGATTAATAAAAATACTTTTAGGTACATTGTTTTGTTTAATTTAGTTTTTAAATAGAAAATTATGGGTTAATAACTATTGATTAATTGATATTAGAGTTTCCTTTATGAAGACTTTTCTAGTTACGCTAGAGTTTAAAATAGTTGTATTTTATCAGCATTTTGAGTTAGAATAATCTCCTATGAGAAACTGTTATTAATGTCAAAGTTATTAGCAATAGTTAGTTTTATTATTTAGACTCTTTATTTAGAATTGATCACCATTCCTTAATAAACAAATAACATTTATTATCGATTAGATGTTTTGTACTTTGATTATTAGAGTTAAATGGTTTTACAAAAAAAAGAAGGATGAATTACCCCCCCTTTTGTCAAAACCCTTATTTCTTTTGAGAGACTAAACATTTGATTAAGCGAGTACTAGTTGGGTTATTTAACCATTACAGAAGTACAATAAGTTCTAATATTTACATGCCATATTAGTTGATTCATCTGTAATGTTTATTGTATAATATATTTTAAATTCAATATAGTACCTATTTTTTTAAAGATTTAAGAAGATATCTTATTGAGTAAAGTATGAGTCATAAATGGTTGATTCAGAGTGTTTCTAAGTCAGAATAAATCTCCAGCTTAACAATTCAAGAAATTATTTTATCAAAAGGTACTTAACTATATAATACGGAAAAATGTTGTAAATCTAAGTTCTATTATTGTAATCAAAAATGAGTACTGTGAAACTAACAGTAAGCCACAAACAAATGGTATTTACTTTTATTAACCATACTAAGTGGTTATTTTTTAAAAAAAAAGAATCAAATACATGAAATGAATTTAACACCTAAAAATTAACTTATGGGTAAAATACTATTTTGTATTTCGATTTTATTAACAATGAGCTTTTCTACGTATGCAAAGCTCATTAATTATGATCAGGACACAAGTAAATATTTCATCTTTGTATTAGATGAAGGAAGCGAATCAACAACTTCCTTTTACGCTAGTACAAACTCTTCCTTTGAAATTGACTGGAAAAACAACAATGAATGGATGGAAATTACTACTGATGGTATACAACGAATCTCTTTTAAGTTTGAGACTAAACCCGATACTATAAAAATTAGAGGAGAAATGAACATATTCAAAGCTCCACAAGATATCAAAGATGTCATTCAGTGGGGTGATGTTGGTTTTACTTCACTTGATGATGCATTCAAAAAATGCTACAAGCTTAAAAAGTTCAGTGCCAATGATACACCAAACCTATCTAAGGTAGTTTCCATGAATAGAACTTTTGCGAGATGTGAAAAATTCAACGGCGACTTAAGTCAATGGGATGTATCTAATGTTACTTCTATGGTTCTTACATTTTATCATGCAGAAAATTTTAATGGCGATTTAAGTCAATGGGATGTTTCAAAGGTAGAGGACATGAGATTTATGTTTTGTGGAGCCAATCGTTTCATTTCAGATATTAGTAATTGGGATGTATCTAAGGTAAAAAATATGAGAAAAATGTTTTATGAAGCTTTCAATTTTAATGCTGATATAAGCAATTGGAATACTGAGTCTTTAGAAAATATGAATTCTATGTTTTACAATGCCAGAGCATTTAACAGGGACCTAAGTAATTGGGATATTTCTAATGTTTATAAAATGTATGAAGCATTTATTAATACAAGAATATCTAATGAGACCTATGATAAATTACTTCACAGCTGGGCAAGTCAAGATGTTCAAGATTCTGTGTATTTTGGTATTTCTAGCAACTATTGTGATGCAGCAGACGAAAGAAGAGCTTTGGTATATGACCACAATTGGTATATTGATGATCATGGACCATGCGATGATTATAACTTTATTTTTCAGGTGAAAGGGAAACCCGGAAGAACTATATCATTCGAAGCTCAAAGTGTAAATACATTTTATGTTGACTGGGAAAACAACAATGAATGGGAAGAGGTAATTTCAGATAGTGCACAAATAAAAGTAAGTCATTATTTTGAAGGAGAGCCAAGTATAATTAAGATAAAAGGCGACCTTAATAAATTTGTAGCTCCAAAGAATATCATTGATGTTTTACAATGGGGAGACGTTGCTTTTACAACACTAAATAACATGTTTCACTTCTGTAAATCCATTGAAGGGTTTACTGCTACCGATACTCCAAACCTTTCTAGAGTAACAACTATGCAATATGCTTTTGCAAGTGCCTATAATTTTAACGGTGATATTAGTACATGGGATGTCTCTGAAGTGACGTCAATGCGATCAGCTTTTGCTTATACTAGAATGTTTAATAATGATATCAGTAGTTGGGATGTTTCAAATGTAAAAAATATGAAGCAACTATTTTATAATGCCATATCATTCAATCAAAATATTGAACAATGGAACGTTTCTAATGTGAATAATATGGTGGATATGCTCGAAGGAACAAACCAATTCAGTTCTGAAAACTATGACAATCTCTTAGATAGCTGGAGTAAACTAGAAAACGGACTTCAAGAGGATGTTAAATTTGATGTTTCTTCAACCTATTGCCAAAGTGCTGATCAAAGACAAAAAATTATTGATGATTATGGTTGGATCATTACTGATGGAGGAAGTAATTGTCCAACAAATTATAGTTCATCATACCGCAATAGCAAAAATGGCTTAATTAAAGATGAACTGAACCTTAATTCAGGACTTTATGAAGGAGATGTTTACTGGTCTCTTTATGACTTCAATGGGAATATTTTAAGCAATGGTCATACCTTTTTACAAAAAGGAGAAAAACTTAAGTGGTGGGATTTCGAAATGAATTCTAAAAAGGCAGGTATCCTAAAAGTTTATGATAAAAATAAACATGTAAGTATCATGAAATTTATTAAGCAATAAAAACTAAACTATTCACTGTTGAAGAAAATTTTTTCTCTTCTTCAACAGTGAATTAGCTGAAAATCAAAAACTATCAAAATGAAGAAGATTATATTTTTTACGGTTATACCCTTGCTTCTCATAAGCTTGGTAACTTTTTCTAAAGCAAACAGTGATGAGTTCATTATTAAAGTTGAAACAAATCCCAACAATCCTACAGATGTATTATTTATGGGAAGCAGTAATAGTAATGAAGATTTTTATGTAGACTGGGGAGATGGAAACGGACTAGTGACTATTAAACATAAACAGCTGAATCAAGTTCAAAAGACATTAGCTCCCGGTCATTCTGGCATAATTAAAATCAGTGGAAATCTTTCCGAATTCAGAGCTCCAACATCTATTGTTGATGTCATTCAATGGGGTAACATGCCATTCACTACATTAAATAGAATATTCCAACAATGTCACAAAATAGCAGGTTTTTCTGCCTCTGATAAACCAAACTTGACAAATGTAATTTCAATGGATTATGCATTTGCCGGAGCTAGCATATTTAAACAGGATCTTAATGAATGGAATGTCTCCAATGTTCAATCTATGAGAGCTACATTCTATAACACAAAGAAATTTGAAGGTAATATAAAAAGTTGGGATGTCTCATCAGTCACAAACATGAAAAATATGTTTATTAATTCTGCCATTTCAAAAGCAAATTATGATGAACTATTGTTTGAATGGAGCAAACTAGATTTGCAAGATAATGTACGATTAGATGTCTCTCAATACTATTGTTCTAGTGTTACTGGAAAAAATAAAATAATAGAAGATCATCAATGGGTTATAAATGATTTAGGCCAATGTGCAAATAATGAATTCATATTTGTAGTTGATGGTAGTAATAATATTGTAAACTTTTCTGCATATACAGATGCATTTTTTGAAGTTGATTGGGAAGGAAATGGAGTATGGGAACGTTTTTCAAAAAACACTGGTTTAGAAATAATATCACATACTTATGACTCAAAACCAGATACTATTAGAATAAGAGGTAGAATGAATAAATTTCTGGCTCCTAATAACATAACTGATGTTGTGCAATGGGGAGACGTTAAATTTAGTTCATTGGCTAAAATGTTCCAGAATTGTAATAAACTAAAGAATTTTACAGCGAATGATGCTCCCAACCTCTCAAATGTTATAAGTTTAGAGTATACGTTTGCAGGGTGTAAGTTTTTTGAAGGAAATAAAAACTTAGCTAAATGGGACGTATCGAATATAACTTCTATGAGATCGACCTTTGCAAATACTAAAAATTTTAATGGTTCAGGAGTGAAGAATTGGGATGTGTCTTCGGTAAAAAATATGAAATTTTTATTTTATAATTCCCATGATTTTAATGTAGATATTAGCAATTGGGATGTCTCATCAGCAAAATATATGTCGGGAATGTTTCAAGGTACACCATTTTCAGTTGAAAACTATGACAAGATTTTAGAAAGTTGGAGTCAATTAGAACTTCAAGATAACGTTACTTTGAGTACGAGCACTTCATATTGTAAAAGTGAGGATGAAAGAGAAAAAATCATTGATACTTACAATTGGACAATTGAGGATAATGACCAAAAATGTGATAATCCTTTTGACTCATCACATTCAAGTCCTAACGGTGTAATTGTTGATGAAATCGATTTGTTTTCTGGAAACTTTGAAGGAGATCTTGATTGGGAGTTATACGACTTCAGTGGAAACTTAATCAATAGTGGTTTTAGTTCTATCAATCAAGGAGAAATGATTGAATGGTGGAAGTTTCAATTAACCACTAATAAGGCTTGTATTCTGAAATTAATTGATGAGAAAGGTAATATTACAACTTTAAAATTTGTGTTAGAATAAGATTTAATATCCACTCAAAAAAGTAATATACACACGATATACTATCAATTTAGATTTTATTTACTAGAGAAATTACCTGTATTAATAAAATATTCTTTAATCTGGACCTTTTACTTAATAGTAAGTTAAGTAAATAATAGACAGGATGTCTTACTATTCCTTTAGATCTAAATAAGGAGTTTAAGAGAGAGGTTAACTAGTTGAAAGTAATGGGATGTATACTTGAAGATATATAGTAAACCCCGAAAAAGAGAAATTTACCTTTTTCCGGGGTTTAAGCTTGCATAAATTTGAGTAGCGACACAAAAATCTAACAAAAAACAACTTCTAAAATTGTATGCAATTTGAAATTTTCAAGTAAGAGTAAAATATTAAAAATTCAAGAATACTCAATTGTTATTCCTATTGTTGTATTAACATTTATTCGTTAATGCTATTATAATTGAATGGTGGTAAAATCGACTGGTTGGAGTCTAAAGGATATAAACTACAATGCTTTAAAATCATTATTTATAATTTACCTCAATTTATTGAGAAAGGATTGCGTTGTATAAGGGTTGTAATCATTATATCAAAAATGTAAAATTTTAATGATAGGCATTCAAAGCTTTTGGACAAAACCATATTCAAATAATAAAGATCATAACTTATCATGGAATGATAGGAAATATTTTTACATCAGCTGGATTTTAAGTAACCATTTGATTAATCAAAAATTTAGTTCTACTGAGCTAGTAACTGATACTTTGGGTAAACATTTATTGATTGATATTTTAAAACTAAAATATAATAAAGTATCTACTGATTTAGATATAATACCTTACGATACTAAATATTGGACTTTTGGTAAGATAGTTACCTTTAGTAAGCAAAATAAACCGTTCATCCATATAGACTACGATGCTTTTTTATTTAAAGAAAATAATTTTTCGTTTAAAGAGGATATTTGTGTTCAAAATATTGAAACAGATGTAGATACATATTATAATGCGCATAAATCTCTTTATAATAGTTCACTTGAAGAAAACATTGCCTACAATACTGGCATAGTAGGTGGAGAAGATTTAAAATCTTATTATCAACTATTTGAATACATGGAAGTTATTTATGATAGTTTCTTAAAAAACACAACCTATAATTCTGACAATATTTATACCGATATAGCAATATATGTAGAACAATATGGCTTATTTAAGGTAGCGAAAGAGAGAAATAAAAGGGTGTCTTGTTTATTAAAAGACCTAACTTGTATTTCACAATACTCAGAGGTTTCCAGCTTTAATAATAAATGGGATTTTACCCATGTGTTAGGATATTATAATAAAAAAAGGACAGAACAGTACAAATATTTTGAAAAGCTTGTTCAAAAATATTGTCCTAAATTATATTTTAATTTAATCGATATGTTGGAAAGGGGAGTGTTATAATACTTAAGCTATATGTTTTTCAATTAGTTAAATTTTGAGTTATATGTTTTATTCAGGTGGTATAAAATCCATAATTTTACTGATAAATAAAATTATGGATGAGAATGCTAATAATGGAAATCTCATTTCTTCAGAAGTAAATAATATTGTTAATTATTGGGATTTTATTAAAAATAACAATTACATCAATTTATCCTATGAAGAAGGTGTTACAGGGTTTCTTCTATCAGTATATAAACTTAATAGAGTTTATAGAAGTGAAAAACTATCAAATATTATTGATGAAATGATAGCTTTTTTGTTAAAAAGAATGTATTTCATTAATGAAAAAACAGTCATATTTAGAAATGATTATACGGTAAATAATGGTTGTTTTAAGTTTGATAATGAGAAAATTACAATGCAAAGTCCCAGTATATTAAATGCATTATCTGAAATTATTAATCTTAGTTTTTGTACTCCAAAAAAGTATAAATTAAATCAATTTCTTTTATCTGAAAATAAGTTTTGGGAAATGTACCTAAGAATTCATTTTCCAATATCACATAAAGATATTAATCACAAAATGTTGTGGAAAAAGAACACTTATGACCCAGTATTTCTTCTAGAAAAGAAAATATACAATAAACAAATATATGAATTGCCTAATGATAGAATAAGAAATCAACATCTATTAATATCAGATCAAGATATTTGGGGAAAACTAATACAACTGAATAAGAGTGCAGATATATATACAACAAATTTCTCATATCTTCTTATTGATGATTATTTAGAATTTGAAATGGATGAGTTGGAACTTCAAGAGTTTGATCATTTGATATTTTTTAGAGGTACTGAGGTGAATTGTTTGCCTCTTAATGGAGCAATGTCATTTATATACAAACTAAACGAATCTGAAATGAGTGTTAAGGATTTGTACATTATATTCAATAAGGAAAAGGATATTGAAAAAGATGATTTCTTAAAAACATTATTAGCAAATTTATTAGCTGATAATATTATATCAGAAGTTTCCCAAGTAAATGAAAAAAACTATTGTTGAAAATAATAAATCTACAGCATCAATAATAAGTTTCTTATTCAGTGAGAACGTATATATAACAAGGTATTTGTCTTCCATATATAACATAAAAAATGGGTTATATAAATGAGTAATTTATTATAGAATGGAGCATTAGTACTATTTAATTTATGATAAGTAATAATTATTGAAAAAAATATATGAATATTATAAGAAAATATATGATTATAAGTATTATGTATGTTAATTAAAAGAATAAATATTTATATTTAAATAGTAAGAAAAAACAATTAGAAATAGCTCTCTTACCTAAATTTCAACAAACGTTAATAAACATTTTCACCGAAACTTTAATACTTATTACATCAAAAACCAGTTAAGGTTATTAGTAATTTAAACTTTGGAAGTTTATTAATTCTAAGATATAAAACTAATTTAAACTCTTTAATTTAAACTAAAATGCCTATGTATATCATAAACCAAAACTAAAGTCACCACCCAAAAAAATATTAATCAAGTATTTAATATAAGGGCAATTTTCTTTGTGTAGATTATACTTATAAAAAGACACTAAAAGTTAACCAATTTTAAAACGGATATGTTTCCCCTAAATTTCATCTATCCAACAATTGTAATCATTGTAAGGTAATCCTTGTAATGTATGGATTTCATGTTCTTTATATCTGTAAATTATCAGTCTATCTATTTGATAATTAAGGTTAGAATTGTATGCCCTATTTGTTAGACTACCTATTTAATGAGAAATGATTAACGATAAAAATAAAATTTATCTTGAAAAGTGTGTTCATACATTTATCAAGAATGTGTATGATTATGTTGCTATTGAGGCAATCTATGATAGGACAAAAAATGGTATAAAATGGAGTACAATCAGTAAGGTTTACTCTGAAAACGTTTATGAGAGAAAAATATCTTATTCATTATTGAATGGGATAGGTGGAATAATAGTATTTTTAATTGAGTACTATGAGTTTACAAATAGGAAAGATGAAAAATGTTTGGAACTAATTGAATTGGGGATAGCATCATTGATTGACAACTATTCAAAAGAAACCAAAATAGGTTTTTATAACGGAAAAGGAGGTTACCTATTTATTTTATTATTAATGTATAATGTGACTTCTGATGATAAATATTTAAGCAAGGTTTTAGATTTAGCAGATATAAATGTTAGTTATTCGAAATTAAGTTATTGCAACAATATTGCAGAAGGAGCCTCTGGATATTTATTATCGTTATTGTTAATTTCAGAAGTCTATAATAATGATAAAATAAATAGCGAAATTATTAATTGTACTAACTATATCATTTCTAATGCAAGGATAACTGACAAAGGTGTTTTCTGGGATCAAGACCCGGAATCTCAATCTCCCTTACTAGGCTTTTTAAAGGGAAATTCAGGAATAGTGTTTGTTCTAAAAAGACTGAGTAAATATTTAATTACTCCCGATATTTTTTTAGAGAAAATCATTGAAGAAGCAATTCTGTATGAGGATCTGAAATTTGATACTTCAGATTTGTCTTGGCCAGATTATAGTTACCGTGATAATAATAATGTGGGATCTTCAAGTATTAATCTTGGAGATTATCAGTTGAATAATAGTAATGATTATTGGGCAAGTGGTAGTATTGGTTTTCTTATTTCAAGAGAGTTAGATAAAAGTTTTTATTCTGAGGTTTTACAGAAAAATGTGAATGGCCTGAGTCAGTTGAATGGCAGTGAAAATTACTTTTTAGATGGTGTTTTAGGGATGAGTTTAGTTTTACAAACGATTTCAGAAAGTTCTCCACCCTTTCAAACTATAGTAAAAAATATTTTAAATGATTCTAATAAGTCAAGTCACGTACGGAATACAGATAAAATAGACTTGTCACTATTCAATGGGGAAACCGGCAAAGCTTACTTTTTGATGTTGATATACAGAAATAAATCAATTCACAATCTTCTAATACCTAATAAGTGTAGATTACAACCATCCATTGAAATTGATGTACTAAGTGAGTTTAAAAAGAATAAACCTTATTTTCATTTTAAACGAGGAAGCAAAGATAAACTGTATGATTCACTTTGTTTTGATGAAATGGGAACTTTTGATAAAATGATTTATGAACTTCAAACGATGGAAGTCAATTGGGGTTATTATATGTCGTTTAGAAGTAATCTTAAAAAACTGAGATATAGTACAAAGATTAAAGGGGTAGAACACATAAGGATTTTAATAAATGAAAAAGATTATCATGAAAACTATCTTTTAATGTTGAAATCAAATGGAGAAGTAGAAAAGATTAAAGTTCATTATGTACAAGCTGTTATACAGAAAGCTTTGAGCGACGAGGTCTTTACCATTGAAGAGATGAGTGAAAACCTATTAGACTTAGGTCTTTTAGAGGAAAAGAAAAAGGTATTTAAGTTTGTTTTAAGTTGGAAGATGAGAGGCTTTATAAAAATAGTAAAATGATGACAGTCAATAACTCGAAACCGAAAAAAATAGCCATAAAAATGTTTCCTCAAGAAAGTCATATTAATGCTATTTTGGCTTTTGCAAAAGAATTGAAAGAGCTAGGCAATGAAGTGATCTTTGTAGGAACATCAAAAATAAGTTCTATAATTACAGAAAATGGACTAAAGTTTCATGAAATTCCTTATGATATTGTAAGGCTTCAAACATATTCTAAATCTACTACTAAAAGAAAAAAAAATATAAATGACAGGCTAAAGACTATTAAACTGTTTTGGAATGATCGAAATCATATAAAAAGGATTAAAAATAATATAGAAAATGAAGACTTTCTAACTCCTATTTTTCAGAAGTTAGCTCCTGATTTAGTATTGATAGACATGGTATATACTATTTATATTCCTCCACTGATTAAAAGCAAGATGAAGTTTGCTATTGTTCAAACTACAACATCAGGTGTTAAAACCAGGACAACACTTCCTTTATCTTCTTATTTTATTCCTGATATAAAAAGTAAAACAAGTGAGTTTCTTGTCCAATATGAGTGGTTTAAACATAAGTTAAGGCATAAGATAGAGGATTTTATGTATGGAGGATCCTTAGAGTCTTCAATTATAAAATATTTAAAAAAAAATAACCTTGTTGATCAAGCCGGTATTGATTACGAAAGGAATAGGTTAGTAGGTTTTAAAAAAATTCCAGAAATCAATACCACATTCTTGGAGTTTGATTTCCCACATGAGAAGCGATATAATCATTACTATGTAGCCAAGCCGGTATTAGAGAAAAGAAATAATCTGTTGTACGATTTTTCATATGAGCAACTGCTTAGAGAAAAAAAAGAGCAAAACAAGAAAATAGTATTTTGTTCATTTGGAACAGCAGTATTCCGTTATAAAAATAATGAAGTGATATATGAAAGTATAATCGAAGTATTCAAACAGTTAGATTATTGTGTACTATACATATGTATAGAAGATGATAACTTAAGAAATGAGTTGCGTGAAAATGTTCAAGGTTATGATATTCATATTTTTAAAAGGCTTCCACAAATTGAATTACTTAAATCAGGTGTTGATATAATGATAGGTCATGGAGGCATGAATTCCATAAATGAATGCATACTTACTTGTACACCAATGTTGATTTATCCAGGTTCAAGGGATATGGATCAAGTAGGTAATTCTTCCAAAGTATTTTACCATGGATTGGGCTTAAGAGGGAAATATTTTGATAGTAAAAAGAAGATAATCAGTCAGATTGAAGAGCTATTGTCTAACGGAAAGTATAAGCATAACCTTTCCAAGATGTATAATGCTATTAATAATAGTCATAACTATCTATCGGCTCAAGAAGTTTTAGAAGAATTGTATAAATAGGAAGTGAACATTAGGGATATTTTAGAGAAATAGCATAGCCATCTACCCTAGTGTCAGTTAGTCAATTCTTTTAATCAGAGTGTCTTTACATCACAGCAGGTGCTTTTTTCAGTGATATTATGGAGGTTGTTAAAACCTCATTACATATGAAATAAGTGATTCAATATTGAATTACTTTCTTAAGAAGCCAACATTGGTATATTGTTTAATGTTTAACTTAAATTAAGAGCTTTTATGAAAAAGTCGAAAAAAATCCAAATCAAGAAGTCGATCATATCGGACTTGAGCAAAGAAGAGCAGAACCGTATTGAAGGCGGTGATACAACGCATTCGTATTATAAATTCAGCTTACGTTGTTGGTCGAGATAAGTGATTCAATATTGAATTACTTTCTTAAGAAACCAACATTGATATATTGTTTAATCTTTAGCTTAAAATCGATCATTTCGAACTTGAGCAAAGAAGAGCAGAATCGTATTGAAGGCGGTGATACAACGCATTCGTATTATAAATTCAGCTTACGTTGTTGGTCGAGATAAGTGATTCAATATTGAATTACTTTCTTAAGAAACCAATGTTGGTATATTGTTTAATTCTTAACTTAACTCAAAAACTATTATGAAAAAGTCGAAAAAAATCAAAATCAAGAAGTCGATCATTTCGAACTTGAGCAAAGAAGAGCAGAACCGTATTGAAGGCGGTGACAATACGCATTTGTATAACAAACGAACCTTTCGTCGTTGTATTAGATAAGTGATTCAATATTGAATTACTTTCTTAAGAAACCAATATTGGTATATTGTTTAATTTTTAACTTAACTAAAAAAACTTTTATGAAAAAGTCGAAAAAAATCCAAATCAAGAAGTCGATCATTTCGAACTTGAGCAAAGAAGAGCAGAACCGTATTGAAGGTGGCTACTGGACACATACGTGCTGGACGCGCGTCTGGACGGAATGTATTTGCGGCAACAACCCCGGCAGTAGGTATTAGTAAGCTCTAAAAATAAGGAATACTAAATGTACATTTAGTATTCCTTCATTCCTTCTTTTGATCATTAATTTATTAAAATGTTTACATATTTAGATTCATTTTATCTGAGAAGTCCTTCAAGGCCAATAACTACATTACAGGAAACCCTTTCAGTTTTTGATAAAGATTTTCTTTCATTGATAGCAGACGATGATTTATTTTTGAGAGCGATTTATTTATCATCTAGAGATCTGTATATGAATCTGAATGATTACAATTCGCTTTCCGAGAAAAATAGAATAAAGGTCAAACTATCTTTGTTGAAATATTTGATCCGGTTTCATTTTCGATGTACTCCTTATGGTTTATTTGCAGGGGGGGGGGTAGGAAAGATAAATGACCATGCTGGTAATATATCAATTAGAGATGATTATAATCATTTTCGAATTGATTTGAATGTAGTTGGAGAATTAATTTCTAAAGTAAATAAGGAAGGAAGGCATGCTCTCACTTATTATTCAAATAATAGTCTTTATAAATCAGGAGATCATCTTAGATACATTGAATCCTTACTTGTCAAAAATAGACTTTCTTATCAATTATGTTCAGTTGAAATAAATGATTATATACTACAAGTTTTACACTTTGCTAAAAGTGGTAAACCGTATAAAGAAATCGCAAAAAGTTTGATAAGCGAAGATATAAGTAAGGAAGATGCGATGGAATTTGTAGATGGACTAATTGAAGAACAGCTTCTGGTTAGTGAACTGAATATAAAAGCAAACGGAGATAGCCCGCTTTCATTGCTTACAGAAAAAATAAACCAATATGGGCTTTTAGAGCCAGAGGTCAAGACAATTAATAATAATGTAAATAGAATAAACACTTCTACTCCTACTGTTGAAGAGTGTGAAACTATCAATGTATCTATTTATGATTATTTAGGTACGGAAAAGGTAATGAATAATTTAAATTGTGATACATATATAAGTGTTTCAGGCTTTTTACCTTCTCAAATCGCGAATGAAGTATGTGATGCAATTCAAATTTTAAGCAAATTGTCAAAAAAGCCAGAAAGTGGATTGATTACAAAGTTTTCAGAGGCATTTTTTCAACGCTATGAATACGAAGAAGTTCCATTGCTTCAAGCTTTGGATGTTGAATCCGGGATAGGCTTCCCTGTATCAAGAGCAGGAGAGGAAAACGATATAAACCCGTTAATTGATAAAATTCGAACCGATAAGCAAACAAATAATGAAGTTAAAATTACTGAGTTTGATAAAAAATTGATCAATAAGATATCAAGAAATGAAGAAGAAATAGTTCTTACTAAAAGTGATTTGTTAGACATTGAAAAGAATGATGCAGTTATCCCAAACACATTTTGTTCTATTTTTGAAGTTTATACAAAAGGTAAAGAAGAATACGATATTTTTCTAAAGGAAGCTGGAGGCAGTTCTTCTATTAATATTTTAGCAAGGTTCTCTAATAATCAAGACGTATTGAATTGGGTCAAAGAAATCAATCAATATGATAAAGAAGTAGGAGATAACAGTGTATTAGCAGAAATAAGTCATATTCCTGAAGGTAGAGTTGGGAATGTTATTCAGAAACCAATAGTTAGAGATATTGAGATTCCAATTTTGAGTTTATCTGATTTAGATGAAGAAAATGTTATTCAACTTTCGGATATCTACGTAAAACATAAACAAGGTAGTGTCGATTTATTTAGTAAAAAACTCGATAAATCTATTATTCCAGTTTTAACGAATTCTCATAATTTTCTTTTAAGTGATTTGACAATCTATAAGTTCTTATCTGAATATCAAAATGCTATACATACCACTTATTTACTTCCTAGCTTTCACAACTTGGAAAACTTATATAATTACTTGCCTAGAATTCGATTTGGTAATATTATTTTGAGTCTACGAAAGTGGAAAGTAACACTAGATGATTTAAAAATTCATAAAGATTTTGAAGAGGCAAAGTCGATAATAACTAATTACTTCCAAAAAGAAAGTATCCCATTAACCATTGTTCTTGTAAATGGAGATAACAAACTACTTTTAGATCTAACAAACAATAATTTTATTAGAATATTTATACAAGAAATTAAAAAACATAAAAATGTTGTTTTAGAAGAGTTTTATGAGCCTGAAGATTATATAGTGAAAGACAGCCAAGGAAATGGCTATAACAATGAGTTTATTATGAGTTTTGTAAAAAGATTATAAAATGGTCTTAGAAAAAAATAACGTATTATTTAATAAAATAATACAAAATTATGAAAAAGATGATTCTGTTTGTTTATATGGTGGATTATCAGGAAAAGCTTTGCTTATTGCATTAATATATCTTACCACATCAGAGGATAAATATTATGAGTTATTAATGGAATCAATTGATAAAATAAACTCAACAATAGAAGAAGGTTCTATTTCTCCTTTTCTATCTAATGGCCTGGCTGGGGTGGGATTGTTATACAATTATCTTGATGGGAAAGATATTTTAGATGCACAGCAGTTTTTAGAATCAGTAGATATTCATCTTTTCGATAGTATGATAAGTTTGTTTCAGGATGAGAAAAACAGTAGTGATCAAATGAATGGTTCCCTTGGTATTGGCTTATATTTTTTAAATCGTAAACATAATGAGGCTATAGAAGTTCTTCTAGATTATATCTTTAAAAATAAGGTAGAAACTGAGCATCATTGTTACTGGATAAGAAATCAACAGTTTTCCTTAAATGATGAAGTTGGGCAAAGTATAGATTTCGGTTTAGCACATGGAAATATGGGTAAAATCTATATACTAATGAAATCAATAGAGTTGAAAATCAGAAAAGATGAATGTGTATTCTTATTGAAAAAATGTATTAAGTATTATATGGACAATCAGCAAAATTTTGAGGAAGTTGGTTCTGATTTTCCTTCAATGAAAACTAAAAATGATGAGTCCTTATTACAAAAAAGTAGGTTAGCTTGGTGTTACGGTGATCTGACGATTTGGTATACTCTATATAAGGCTTCAGTTTTGATTAATGATACTTATGTAGAACAGCATTCAATTAAAAGATTAATCAATTCTTTAAAACGACAAAATTATAATGACACATTTTTAAAAGAACCTGGTTTTTGTCATGGATTTATTGGGGTGAGTTATATCTATTTTAAATTATGGAAAATGACAGGAATTGATGAATTCAAGACAGGACATGAATATTGGTTAGAAAGAGTCAATACATTTACAGAAGAAAATAAAGATTATTTGTTAGAACCTGAAGGAACAGAAGAAATGAAATCCCATAGTGGATTGCTAGAAGGAACTGTAGGGGTTGCTTTATGTATGTTGACATTTTCTAACCCTGAAATTGAAGGTTGGAGTTCATTATTAATGTTAGATTAATATTTATCATGAAGAGATTTTTTATGCTAGGGGATGGTTGGCTGTATTTTAAGATATACGGAGGAGTGAAGCACTTAGAAGGGTTATTATACAATCAGATCCATACGTATTCTCAAAACTTGCTTCATTCAAGAGTCATTGATAAGTTTTTCTTTATACGATATGCCGACCCAGATTATCATTTAAGGGTTAGATTTCATATCAGTCCTCAATCGAATTATTCTATAGATACATTACTTCAAGAGTTTAATAAGATATTGGAGTATTCTATTCATGAAAGGTTGGTTTATCGATACTCACTTGATTGTTATTCAAGGGAATTGGAACGTTATGGAGAAGATAAAATTCAATTAGCGGAAGAATTTTTTCAGATTAATAGCGTTCACATTTTGGAATATTTGAAGTATGAATATTCTCATGAATTAGGTGATCATGATAGGTGGATTTGGGGCCTCAATTATGCAATAGGTATATTAGGGTTGTTTGATTTGAACATAGATGAAAAAATACTATTTACAAAAGAATTGAAAGATTCATTCTCACTTGAATTCCCAGTTGATAAACCTAATAAAATAAAGATAAACAATAAGTATAGAGAGTATATAGATCGATTGGGTAGTAATGTGATCATTCAGGAGCATTATGACTTGTTAGGTTTGTCCTCATTCAAACCTAAACATGAATTTCTATTTGGTCTTTTGCATATGCATTTTAATAGGTTATTCAGAACTGAAGCAAGAAAATATGAATCATTGATATATAATTTTATGAACAAATACTTTGTCACACTAAAGAAGAAAAAACATTAAAACACTACCAATATTCATCCATTTTTTTAATAATAAACTTACTTTTTAATCTACTGTTATGCCAAAGTTTCCATTTTATAAGCAATTAGACATAATGGACTGTGGACCAACTTGTCTGAAAATGATATCAAAATACTATGGTAAAAGTTTTGATATTGAGTTTTTGAGAAACATGACACACTTGATCAGGTCAGGAGCAACATTATTTAGTTTATGTGAAGCATCAGAAAAAATCGGTTTCCGAAGCAGAGCGGTAAGAATTAATGTGGAGTGGTTGATTGAGAGTCTCAGTGAGCCGTGTATTTTACATTGGGACTCTAACCATTATGTAGTTCTTGAGAAAGTAGTAAGGAAAAAAAGAGCGAATAAGTTTTACATTTCTGATCCTTCGGTGGGTCGATTTGTTTTAGATGAAAAAGATTTCTTAAAACGTTGGTCTAGTGAACAAGATACCGGAGTTGCATTATTATTAGAACCTACTGTTGACTTATATAATCACGATGACAACGAATCAGAAAAGGATATACTTTTTTATCTTAAATATTTAATACCGTATAAAAAGTATATCTATCAGTTATTTATAGGTTTGATCGTCGGCAACTTATTACAGTTGGTATTACCACTTTTGTCACAATCAATTATTGACAAAGGTATAATGAATAACAATCTCAACCTTGTTCTGATATTAACCTTTTGCCAAGGTTTTGTTTATTTATCACAAGTATTTATTGAGGTAATAAGAGATTGGTTGTCAATTTATATCAGTGGAAGATTGAATATAACCATCATGACTGATTTTTTAATAAAGTTGATGAGATTACCAATTAGCTATTTTGATAAAAAAAACGTTGGTGACATTATTCAACGGATGAATGACCATAGATACATCGAAAACTTTCTTACGGTTTCTACTTTCTCAACGATATTCTCTCTCTCCAATTTTTTTATTTTTTCTTTAATTATGGCTTACTATAGTATGACCATATTTCTTGTTTTTATTGTAGGGAACACATTGTACGTTTCATGGATTATCTTCTTTATAAAGTACAGGAGAAGCATCAACTATAAGAGATTTGAAATATCATCAAAAGAACAATCAAACCTCATTGAGCTAGTGGATGGAATGCAAGAAATAAAGCAGAATAATATAGAGATGAGACAAAGATGGAGATGGGAAGGCTTTCAAACCAGACTGTATAAACTTGATTTGAAAGAAATATCTTTAGCTCAATACCAAAAAGTTGGTTCATTAATTTTCAATCAAACGACAAATTTAATGATTATCTATTTTGCTGCAGTTCACGTAATTGAAGGAGATGTTTCTATTGGGGCATTATTATCTATATCCTATATTTTGTCGCAATTGAATGTTCCTATCTCTAATTTTATCGGTTTTATTGAAAACTTTCAGGATGCACAGTTTAGTTTGGAAAGGTTAAGTGAAATACATAATAAAAAAGATGAGAGAGATAATGATGATCACACCTATGTAAGTGTAGATAATCTACAAAGTAATGAAATTGAAATTAGAAATGTTCAATTCTCCTATGAGTCTCTTCAGAATAGTGTTGTTCTACAAAATGTATCAGCTGTTATCCCTACAAATAAAACGACTGCTATTGTTGGAAATAGTGGTAGTGGAAAATCTACTTTATTAAAACTTTTGATGGGTTTTTATGCACCTAGTAGTGGTAATATAATGATAGGTGGTGTTGATATTTCTAACATTAATTTAAAGTCTTTCAGAGATAATTCTGGTGCAGTACTTCAAGATGGTCATATTTTTAATGATACTATTGAAAATAATATTACGCTTAATACATCATTGATTGATTATGAACAACTGACCTACGCCTGTGAGGTAGCAAATTGTTTAGACTATATCTATAACCTTCCGAGAGGTTTTAAAACTAAAATTGGGAATGAAGGTCGGGGTCTGAGTGAAGGGCAAAAGCAGAGAATTAAAATTGCAAGAGCAGTATATAAAAACCCAAAATTCTTATTTTTTGATGAAGCAACTAACTCTTTGGATGTTGAAAATGAGATAGAAATTACAGAAAAACTAAATAAGTACATTGAAGGGAAAACAGTTCTTGTGATTGCACACAGGCTAAGTACAGTTTTAAACTCAGACTATGTATTACATCTGGAAGGTGGAAATATTGTGGAATTTGGAGAGACACAGGTGTTACTTTCTCAGAAAGAATCAAAATTCTATAGGTTAATGGAAAAGCAATTTATGTCATGAATAATGTAGATCAAAAAAATAGGGACTTAGACTCATTGTTGAGCAATGAGTCTAATGATTTGATGGATACAAAACCTTTCTGGATTGTTAAATACGGTAATATGTTTTACGGTGTATTTTTTCTATCAATGCTTATACTGTCTGCTTTTGTGAAATACCCTGAGGTCATTCTAAGTGAGATGCTTTTTATAAGTGATAACCCTCCTGTAAAGTATTTGTCTAAAACTGATGGTATCATAGATCGTCTTCTTTATAAAAATAATTCATATGTTGAGAAAGATAAATTGATTGCTATCATAGGAACCAACGTAAACTATAAGCATATACTTGGGTTAGAGCGTATTTTGTTAAATGACAATTATGATAGCTTGAAGCTATTTGATGAAGTAAATTTAGGTAGTTTACAAATGCCTTTTAACGAATTAAAGATGGCTTATGCCAAGGCAAACATCCCATCAACAATACAAGATAAATTGCATTTGAACGCATTAAAAATTAAGCAATATGAAGACAGAAATACTATTTTAAAGACTCAGTATGATTTAAAACAGAAGGATTATCTTGATTTGGAGAGAAAAGTAGGAATTGATTCAAACCTTTATTTGAAAGACTTTATTTCGTACAACGAATTTCAAGAAACAAAATCTAACCTAAGAGTGGCAGAGATTAGTTTATTAGGATTAGATGAATCAATGAATACCAATAACTTGAATATTACTTCAATAAAGAATGAGAATATTTTACTGGAAGAGGAATATGAAATAAAATTAAAACAGCTTAATATAGATTTAAAGAATTACACTTCTCAACTTATATCAAGAATATTGGATTGGAAAAAGGAACATTTATTAGTCAGTGATAAAATAAATGGTACTGTAACTTACGCAAAAGAATTAAAAGAATATTCCCCTGTAAAAAAAGGTGAATTGCTTTTCTATATTTCAAATGATACTCTAAAAGAAGAACTGTATGGTACTAGTAAAATTGCGATAATAAACTCAGGTAAACTAGAACAGTATCAGACCGTAAATATAAAGCTTAGAAACTATCCCTATCATGAGTATGGAATCTTAAAAGGAGAGATAGTAAGTATTTCTGACTATCCGATTTTATATAATGGAGAATACTATTATGATATTAAAATTGGACTTCCAAACTCCTTAGTGACCACATATGGAATTCAATTACCTTTTATATCAAATATGATAGCAGATATTGAGATTGTAACGGAAGATTATAGTTTTTTAGAGAGGTTTTTTAACCCTATAAAGAATATCTATAACAACTAAACTCATCATTTCAGCATATAAAAATGATGATTATAAGCCTTTTAACTATTGAAGTTAATCTGACAATAAATAGCCTTTGCTTAGATATTGATTATTCAAATGAGCAAGCTATATAAGTGATTTTTTATGATAAAAATGTGCATAAATAGATGTAAGAGTAAATTATTTATTTCGAATATTCACATCCTATGAAAATTTAATCTGATGATAAGACTTATAAATTTTATGACTTCTTTGTTTGTGATTAGTTCTTCAATCTTGTTTGCTCAAGATAAAGTACCAGTTAAAAAGTGGTCTCTGGTAGATTGTATTGATTATGCATTATCGAATAATATAGATGTTCAGTTAGGACTGCTGGATATACAGACTTCTAAAATTGACCTGAAACAAGCCAAAAATGAAAGATTGCCAGAGCTTTATGGATCATTTAATAATTCACAAAATTATGGACGATACTTAGACCCTTTTAATAACACTTTTGCAACTGATGCTACAACGAATTCAAATTTAGGGGTAGATTTAGGTGCTACGTTATTTACAGGGAATCGAATTAATAATAAGATAAAAGCCGATAAACTAAACTTACAAGTGTCGCTTTTAGAAAATGAAAAATTGAAGAATGATATATCAATTCTAGTAAGTACACAATATCTTGAAATTTTATATCAGAAAGAGTTAGTGGAATTGGTTAAAAAGCAGTTAGAATTAAGTCAGACTCAATTAAAGAAGACGCAAATATTGATAGAGGCAGGGAAGCGGCCAAAGGGTGATTTATATAAAATTCGAACCCAAATTTCAAATGATAAAGTAGATCTCATTGATCAGGAAAATGCATTAGTAACTTCATTTGTTAATCTCTCTCAAACATTAAATTTAGAATATGACCCTCAATTTGATATACAGGAAGTTGAACATATGACCTTAGATGAGCAATATACTTTCAAAAAGGTGGAAGATATATATAAAACATCTTTGAATACAATGCCTGAAATTAAAGCACAGCAATATCGTATTAAGGTGTCTAAAGCATTAGAAAAAATACAAGAAGGAGCTATTTTACCAACACTATCTATGGGAGGGAATTTATCGACTGGGTATTCTTCTTCTAGGCAACTGCCTGAAGGTCAATACCATTATATGGACCAATTAATGGATAATTATAATAGTTCTGTATACTTAAGTCTAAGTATACCAATCTTTAAGAAGTTTCAAAATAGGACCAATATTCAGAAAGCAAAAATAGATAAAATGCAATCTGAACTTACTCTAGTAAAGCTGAAAAACAATTTATTTAAAGAGGTGCAAAATGCACACAGTGATGCTTTAGCAGCATTTGCTTCATATAATGCAGCAAAACAGGCAGTTACTTCTTCAAACGAATCATATGTTTTTGTAAAGGAAAAATATAACGCAGGTTCTAGTGATATTTATGAGTTAAATATTGCTAGTTTGGATAGACTTGAGGCCTATTCAAATTTATTAAGGTCTAAATATACTTTTATTTTTAGGACCAAAATATTAGACTTTTATACAGGAAAACGAATTTCATTGAATTGATTTAAAAAGCAATAAATCCCTTTTTTGAGGGACTCTTCTTTGCAATATTATAAACTAAGTTCTTTGATGAACAATGGGATTTAACATTAAGAATAACATTCGTACCATTGGTCTTTCTATCCAATGAGTTTGGAAGTAGATCATAGAAACCTTATTCAAATGCTAATTACAAGTTGATGATAATTTAGTTTACAATGTATACAATATAAAAATGAGGACCTTTCATAAGAGGATATCCTCATTCTAATACGTGACACTTTTTTACATAATTCTATAACAAAATTCTTACATGGAAACTTCACTTGCTCCGTGGCCTTGGTATATTGGTGGGCCTATGATTGGAGCTACAATGGGTCTACTTTTACTATTAGGAAAAAGCTTAGGACTTTCATCCAACTTTAGAACCATATGTACGGCATGTGGTATTGGCAAAAACACTCAGTTCTTTAATTTTGAATGGAAAAAAGAATCATGGAATTTGGTATTTGCTTTAGGCTGTATTATTGGTGGTTTTATATCCAATCAATTTTTAGGGGGTGATGTATTGGCTGGTGTATCCGATCGAACGATAGATCATTTACATCAACTTGGTATTACAAGCGACACCCATTATGTACTTCCCACTGAACTTTTTAATAAGGAAGCCATTTTTAGTATAAAGGGAATGCTAATGCTTTCAATGGGTGGATTTTTAATTGGATTTGGTGCACGATATGCCGGTGGTTGTACATCAGGACATGCCATCAGTGGTTTATCCAACCTTCAACTACCGTCACTTATTGCTGTTATAGGTTATTTTATTGGAGGCTTGATCATGACATTTTTGATTCTTCCATTTATCATTCAATTTTAAAAATGAAAGTAGGCAAAACATTAATTTATCTATTCTTAGGAATATTATTTGGCATCGTTTTATCAAAATCAGAGGCCATTTCATGGTTCAGAATTCAAGAGATGTTCCGTTTTGAATCATTTCATATGTATGGACTGATTGGCTCTGCAGTAGCCACAGGTGCAATCCTTGTTCAAGTAATCAAAAGATTTAATATTAAAGATATCAGCGGTCAACCCATCGTTATTCCAGATAAGCAAAAAGGCATTTGGAGATACCTGCTAGGAGGAACATTCTTCGGCATGGGCTGGGTTTTAGTAGGCGGTTGTACTGCTCCTATATTTATCTTGATTGGATATGGTCAGTATAGCATGGCAATTGTATTATTCTTTGCTCTATTGGGTACTTTTATTTACGGGAAATACAAACAACATCTACCCCACTAACTATAAGAGTGAATTTGCATCAATTTTCGAATAAAAGTTTAAGCCACCTTTTTGATTATATAATTCTATGAATTGAGCTGTAAATTTATTCTGAATTACAATATAGTAAATAACTATCTTAAGATTCATACTGTGCACAACATGATTTTTTAAAATAATCAACGATAATGTAGCAAAATAGCTTAGTATTTATACCTGTGTGACTTTAAAGTTATTAACGTGTTGTTGTGGTTATAAATAGAATTTGAAGAGTCTAATTTATAGATATACCTAATTACCATTAATAATATGAAAACTAAATCAATTTTACTCTATATATTGAGTATTCTTCTTCTCTCGAGTTGCAGTCTTATTTTCGGTGATCTTTTTGAAGAGGAAGACCGCACTAAACTTCCACCTTTAACACAAAGAGGCAAAAATACCTTTGGGTGTATGGTGGGTGACTCGCTTTTTTTGAAATCGAATGAACGTAATTTTATACAATCACCTAGGTTATATTTTTACGATGCTGGTGACTCTGCTATTGTGATATGGTGTTATGATAATGATGGACAAAATATTCGTCTTTTTATTCCTAAAGATGAAGTAGTTATAGGTTCTTACTTTACAGTTAAAACAGATGTGTTAGAATACGGTGACGATTACATAAAATATTCCTTTTTTTCCTCAAAAGGAGGGGTTTATGGCAATGATAATCGAAAAAATTATATGTACTTTGCGAAAGAAGTAGAAATGATTTTCCATCGATTTGATGAAAAAGTTTCTGCAGGAGAATTCTCTATGGAGCTCTATGGGGCTACTTATCCAGATTCTCTATTATCGATCACAGAGGGTAGATTTGATTTAAGAAACATTGATATAAAACTAGATTAATTATTAAATTTTCACATTTAGCTCTTTTACTATCAATCTTTCTTCCTATTTTTTCATTTTCCCAAACTGTAAACTTAGAAGAAGAAGTAAAAGAAATCTACGCAAAAATTAATAAAACTAAGGTAACTACAGGATTCCTGAAAGATCAGGGACTGTTTTTATTAGACCCAGAACCATATAATGGTATATTGACAGATTCTACCTTTATGGATGAATATACATGGGAAGTTCTGAATAGAGGTTGGCTTTCTGCTCGTATGCCTGTTAGGCATACTAATTATTATGATGCTACAAAAGAATTGCTCGTTATAGATAATCATTTTTAGATGAAGGTGTGGCTCAATTACCTATAAGTCTAGTGAAGTATAATAAAATTTCTAGCACTGCGGCCAATAACAATTATTATCTTTACCAGAACGAACAACTAATCGATAACTATGCATCTCATCTCAATCCATTTGAAGAAAAATATTTCTTTTCAGCTTATTTACCTCAACAAAATGTGTATAGGGGGGAATTAAAACTTCAAATAAAGAGTGATCAGTTTTTCTCGAACCATGAAGGCACACTTTCTTCTATTGAATTTGATGCAGGTAATGGATTAGGCTATCAGTCCATTACAATAGGTGAAATAAAGAAGTTTTCTTATTCTTCTACAGGCTCTAAAACTTGGAAACTGAGAGTGAGGTATCATATTTCAGGACACATAAAAACCTATGAAACTAAGGGGAAAACATATGTATTAGGTGCTTCTTGTTCCAATTGTAGATATACACCATCTAATGTTGATTTAGATACAACTATAACTTCTAAAGAAACTTTTTGGTTTTCGGAACAACCTGCACAAGGAAGGGTACGAGTATATATGGATGGGACCGTGTTAGATAAACCTTTAATCGTATTTGGTGGTTTTGGTTTTCCTGGAATGGAATATGGAGATAGGTTTGTGCAAACCTGGGCAAATGATACTTCTTTGGAAGGACCATTACAAATAGGAGTTATACCAACGACTCTGAATGATGACTTATTTAACAATGGGTATGATATTGTTTTTGTCGATTATATTGATGCAGGTGATTATATTCAGAACAATGCACTTTTGGCAGAGAGTGTGATAGAATGGGTCAACGATGAGAAAGCAAATGCAGGTAGTACTGAACCTAATGTTGTAATGGGCATAAGTATGGGAGGTCTAGTAGCAAACTATGCCTTAAGGTCAATGGAATTGGATGGTGTTGATCATGATACGAGATTATTGATGACAATGGATTCTCCACATCGAGGTGCAAATATACCGTTATCACTAATAGCATTAGTACAGAGAGGTATTGAGATATATGGAGATAATATATTTCATAGTTTAAGACCCTATCAAAAAATGTTTTTCACAAATTCTGCAAGGCAAATGCTAATCAATTATGTTTCAGCACAGTCTACTACAGTGACAAAAGATAACAGTATGCATGAAGCATTTATGAATGACTACCACGGCCGTGGTAGACCCCAAAATTGTAGAGTTGTGGCTCTAAGTAATAGTGGAAATAATTCATTAGGTAATAATTGGAATGGAATTAACCCTGGTGATGACCTGATTGACATTTCAGCCTCATGTAGACTAACTAATGCAGTAACAGGTAATTTTGGTTATTATTTTTTAAAGTATTTAGGTTTATTTTTAAATACAAAGGGATCCGTTTCATTAAACTTAAAAGCATTATCCTCACAATCTGAACAAATCACGGATTTTAATATTAATTTTAAAGTTAAAGTGTTATTGGTTTGGGAAAAAACCATTTACAATCAAGACATAGAATATACTTCTGAAAATGGAGAATTACCTTGGGATAGTGCTCACGGAGGTTTGATTGGAGAAGGGTTTGGAGAAGTCCCTAATTTAAATGAAGAAGTAGATGAACTTGATTTAGGGTGTATCAACATAAATGAAAATCTTAATAATTTTTACTTCATTCCTCAAGTAAGTGCATTGAATATTACGCCAGCCAATAATGGGAAGTATACAGAAGCACAGTTAAAAAAAGCATATACAGTAACAAATGATCTTGATGAAATTCCATTTGATAATATCTATACAGAACCGTTAGGAAATCAATTGCACACACGTTTTACTCAAGCTGCAGGAGATTTTATCTGGAATGAAATTGATAATGTTGAAGAGTCAAGAGATCATGCAATTTTTTCAAGCTTTGTATCCAATCTTCAAATTAATTCCTCAGATTGTATAAGTAGTAATGGTTCAGTTTCATTATCAAAAACACCTCCATCTAATTTAAAATTACATTATAAATGGGAGGTAATTGGGGTGAACTCATATACTTTATCAGAAAATAATAGCCCTACAAATCACATATCAGGAGTAGTAGATAATAACATCATTGCAACAATTAAATGTACAATCTCTGGTCCTTACAACTCAAATGGAACTTTTAACTGGGAAAAAGTAATTTTAAAAAATGTTACATCCAGACCATCATCCATTAGTGTCAGTAACATACCTTATAGTTTATGTTATGATACACATACAGGTTCAGATAGAGTAATTGTTAATGGTGTAGATCTTTCTGTTGAAAATATTGTTGTGAAAACTTATTCAGGTAGTGCTCGCTTTGGGTATTATATCAGTGGAACTTCGATTTATATTTACCCTTACCAGCAAGGTTTTATTTATTTTGATGTGGAAACAGACAATAATACTTGTGGATCAAATACTGCTTTCGTTTCAATTCGTGTTGACCAATGTGGTGGTGGTGAAATACATTTTTTTCCAGTGCCTACTTCCGAAACCCTTACAATTACGTTGCAAGAAACGGAGTCAAAAAATAAACTGATGGTCCAGCAGACTACCCCGTCATCCAATATAGAATCTATGGATAACATCTATACATTGGTAGTCATTAATGATGAAGGTGAAAATATTTTAGTTTTAAATGATATTCAAGTTGAAAATGGATATGAGTTAGATGTATCATCTTTAAAAAATGGTTTTTATTACCTCTCATTAGTTAATGAGAATAGATCACTAACTAAAAGGTTTGAAGTAAGAAAATAAGTTTCAATAACCTTGATAATATGTTTTATAAAACTTTGAATACTCTATCAAAGTATCATTTTTGATACTAAACGCCTCATTATACTACATAGTGAGGCGTTTTTTTATGCTTTGATTGTGAGAAGGTTTTGTAACTCACCCCATCTTCTTATTTTTAGGATTGGAATGATTAAGTGAAAAGAGCTTTCAGGTGGTTCTTGTTGTAGTACATGAGGATGTTGTAATACAAAGTCCCTACAAACGTTATCACAAATGAAGATTGTAGTTTTTTGATCCTAAGATTTTTTTAAGGTCCCATTCCCTAATTTTTTTACCTTAATGTCCAATTCAATTTTACTTCAGTAAGCGTCGAATGTACTCTTCAAATGGCCGTTTAAAGAAATAATTAAGAGGAGAAAAAATTAATGTATAAGTTCGGTTTAGTGAAGTAATAAGCACTAGGATACTATAATAGGATTTTTTGACTTATTGAATGAAGATAGCACTGATCATTTCGATCTACACATTGGTTTCTAGATAGCTAATAAACTCTTCCTTCTTAACTCTTACCTCGAAATAGGTGTTCGACTACTTTACAGAATGGGATTTAATATTTAATGTGTTCATTTTTTATGATTAATAATAAGATACTTTTTAAGGGATTTACATTGGTAATCAGCACATTTTTAGCACTTAATTTATTTGCTAAAAATGGTAAACTTAAAGTGAAGGAAGACATCGTAATTCATAAAATTGGATTTGAAGATGCTTCAGACTATCAAAACTGGAAAAGTAAAAAAGGGAAGTTAATACCTAACGCCCTTCATTTTAAAGAAGGAAAAACATCACTAGAATGGCAGTACAAGAAAGGTGACATTCTGGAGATTGATCAATTGGAAGGTTTGAATAAAGCGGCACTGCCTTACAAAGGTGGCTCACCAGAAATCTACGAAGCTTCTTATTTTAAAGAAGGTAAGTATGGTGGTATCAAAATGTGGGTGTACCAAGAGGAGGCTCAGTCAGGGAAAATGATTTTCCAGATTGGTTCTGACTTGGCCAATGCAAAAAAGAACCCTAAGTACAAGTTTGAAGTAAGTCTTGGTTTTACAGGCTGGAGAGCAATTTGGGTACAGTTTGAGCAAGATGCTTCTGTTCCGAATTATTCAGGTGCTGAAGAGATTCACAGTATTGTGGCTATTCCTGAAGGTGTACAAAAACCTTCGAAATTCTACTTTGATCATTTTCAGCTGTTAGAATTTATCTCAGAGAAAAGAAACTCTGATATGCAGATTCAGAATAAAAAAGCAGGAAATAGAGTGGATAGTTATGTGATCTTACCGGCTTATTTAGAATATAGAAAGCTTTTTGAGCAAGAATTGGAAGGTCAAAATATTGGGGATCTGAAGGCTCATTCTGAAAAAATTATGAATAAGCTAGAGACGTTGATTTTAGGTAATAAGTCAAACCAATGGAAGAAACGCTTGCCTGAGTTGAAGAAAAGGTTGAACAGTAATATTAAAGGTGCTTACGAATTTTATGATGAATTGGGCATCAAAAGAGAAGGAAATCATATCAATGGATTACCTGTATTTGCAAGTAGAGATGAGCATGGTTTAACGGAGTCTTATACTTTCCAGTATGTTGGACAGAAAACGATTTATCCTCTTGCAATGGATTATAAAATCAACAAGAAGGAAGAAGCAAAAGAGAAATTATTTGCTGTTTTAGATCACTTGGAAGATCAAGGTTGGGCGGCAGGAAGTGCTATCGGTACTGCTGATCATATTATCCGTTTGAATTCGTACGCATCAGGTATTTTCTTGATGAGAAATGAATTGCAACAACAAGATAAATTGAAGAGCAGACAAGAAATGTTGGCGTGGCATACTCGTTTGGGTTCTTTGATTAATTTACAGACTTCCAAAGGAGAAAACACAGATTTGATCCGTGGCGGTGCTTTACCAAAGTTAGTCGCTATTTTATTAATGGAAGATGGAGCAGAAAAGCAATTGATGTTACAGAAGTATAAAGAGTACTTGGAATATGCAATGCAGTTTGCGCCGGGGTATTCGGATACCATCAAGCCTGATTTTTCTATTTTCCACCACAGAGGAACTTACTTAAGTGCTTATGGAGTATCAACTTTGAATACTTTAAGTATGTTGAAATGGTTATTGGATGGAACACCTTACGCTATTTCACCTAACTCAGTGAATACCCTGAAGAAAGCGTTAAAACGTCAAGCGGAAATTGCTTACGGTGTGGATATTCATCAAGGAGCTAGTGGTCGTTTCCCTTATAATAATCATGCAATTGATCGTTTTATCCTTCCTGCTTATATGTTTGTAAGTACCAACGGAGAAGAAGTTGAAGACGAAGAAATGGCCAATCTGTTCCATTATCTTTATAAGATTTCTCCAAGAAAAGGAATCTACTCTGTATTGTTCCCTTCATTAACGTATGCTGGTACATTTGGTACAGTTGATTTGATGGAGAATTTAAGTGCTAAAACAAGTGAAGGTTATACTATTGAAAACCAACATATCAGTATGCCTTATTCTTCTATGAACGTGCACCGTTATGATGGAGCCTATGCGGCAGTAAAAGGATACGGAAGGTATGTTTGGGATTTTGAAACAGGAAGTAAAGGAGAAAATAACTTAGGTAGATATTTAAGTCACGGTATGTTATTGGTGGCTCAAGGAGATTCAGAAAAAGGGTTGAAAGGAGTAGGAATTGATTTTAACGCTGGTTTTGACTGGTCTATGTTGCCGGGTGCGACAACCAAAATGCTACCAAAAGAAGAAGTGTTGTATTACAATACGCCAACAGAAAAGTACCTTGAAGGTTTCCATAGAAGCTTTACTTCTTCAAAATTTGCAAGTGGCTTGAACACCAAAGATCAGTTGGGAATCTACGCTGTAGATTTAAGAGATGAAGTGACGCCTGCACCAAAGCAAGTATTGTTTGATGCGACATTCAGTGCTAAAAAGTCTTACTTCTTCTTTGAAAATGAAATCATCTGTTTGGGTTCTTCTATCAAAAATAAAGACAATACTTATAACACTGTGACTACGCTTTTCCAATACATCAATGATGAGAAAGCCGGACAGCCTATCTCTTTCAATGGTGAGGAGGTCAATACTTCTGCATCAAATGTAAAGAAGACGGCAACTGCAGGTGTTTTAAAAGATCAACAAGGTATTTATTATGTAGTCCCTGAAGGCAATAATATCATCTTACAAAACGACACGCAAGAGTCGTATAAGATGAAGAAAGGAAAATATTCACCTATTTCAGCTTTGGCGACAAAAGCATGGATTGATCATGGTAAGCAACCAAAATCAGAAGGTTATGAATATAAAATCGTAACGAAAAGAGCCACTGCGGATGCGAATGAATTAAAGGGTGGCTATCAGGTCATTCAGAAAGATGATAAGGCACATATTGTACATCACACAAAAACAAACGCAACGGCTTATGCAATCTTTGATGCCAATAACACAGTAGATAAAGGCGTTGTTTATACCACAGATACACCGATTCTTTGTATGTTTAAGGAAGGAAAAAGTTCTTCTTTATTGACAGTGGCTAATCCTGATTTAAACCTAGTAACTTGGAATCACAATATGTCGAAAATGCCTGCTGAAATTGTACATGCTTCTAATGCCGGAATGATTGTAACGATGCAATTAAACGGAAATTGGAAACAGGCAGGTTACTCTGCAGAACTGATCAGTTTAACGATCAAGGAAGACAAAACAGAGGTAGTTTTCTTTACAAAAGATGGAAAGTCAATTGATTTACCATTGGAAAAAATTGAGACAGCAAACAATCTTTTAAACTAGACAAAGATGAAAAAGAAATTCTTTCTATTCACAATATACCTTGTCGGAATGGCGATAATGGCTTTCGGACAAAAGAAAAAAGATGCGTTCAACAATCGCTATCCTTACCCAGTATTTAAAACGTTAGAATCCTTTGAGAATGAAGTAATTTTAGATACTTGGAAAGCGAATGACGGAGAACTTTCATTGAGTGAACTGCATGCCAAAGATGGTAAAAGTTCACTGGAGTGGAAGTGGAAAAAAGGAAGTGTGATTACCGTGAATAACCCTGCTTTTTTGAAAGAAGCAGGGAAAGCAAGAAACGGTGGTATGATGCTTTGGTTATACAGCCCTAAAGAAGTGGATGGTGCTTTTCACTTTGTATTTAAAGATACAGAAGGAAATGTACAGTTTGAGTTTGATTACTTGGGAAATTTTGATGGCTGGAGAGGAAGCTGGATGAGCTTTAGAACGGATCTTGGTTACAAAGGAAAAAAGGAGTTGGCTTCTATGGAAGTGCATGCTCCTAACAACATAGAGGAAGGTGTGATTTACTTCGATATGGTCAATTATGTGAAAAAAGTGATGACCAAAAATGAGTCGAGTTACCAATGGCAAAAGCCAAAAAGTAATGGTTTTGCATGGGGAACGTACCGTTGGAGTCAATATGAAGTGCCTGAACCTACTCAAAAAAGTGTTACCAAAGAGCAGATTGCTGACTTTGCAGAAATCACTAAAAGATTTGAACACTGGATTTTAGGTTCCAATGCTTTCGCAGGTCAGAAGCAATATGAATTAAGATCGAATGCCAATGCAAAATACATCAAATCTAATGTCAAAAAGTTTGATAAACTGAACATCGTAAGACATCCTGATGGCCGTATTACAGGTGCTAGTTTATTCTCAAGACATTCGCCTTACGCTCCAGCTTATACGTATGTTGGGCAAGACGTTTTAGAAAATATGCCATTGGCTTTAGCATTAGATTACAAAATCAATGGAAATAAAGCCAGCCTTGATAAGCTCTTACTTTTGTTGGATCACCTTTATGACCAAGGATGGGCTGAAGGTAGTGGTATGGAAACATTGGACCACTTGACAAACAGAGTAGTAGGTTATGTATATGCCCTTTACTTGTGTAAAGATGAGTTGAAAAAAGCAGGTGCATTAGAGAGAGAAATGAGAACATTGGACTGGATGGTGACCTTTAACCAATGTTTTACAGAGGATGAATACGAAATCACTGCCGATGCGATGCGTACACGTTTAATGTTCCGTTTGGTGCGTGTATTGATCATGGATGATTCTCCTGAGAAAGTGATGTATATGTCTGCCGTAAGAAACTATATCCAAAAGAGTTTGAGAGTTTCACCGGGCTTTGCGGATACCATCAAACCAGACTTTATGGGCTACCACCACAGAGGTGTTTACGCCAATGGTTATGCACCTAATGGTTTCCATAATGCATCGATTGCCGTTTACTTATTAAGCAAAACACAATTTGCGATAGAGGAGAAATACCATGGCAATTTACGTCAAGCAGCATTGGCACAAAGAATTATTGCTCACCGTTACCATACGCCATTTAGTGTGGGTGGACGTTTGAGTAATCACGCTCCATTGATTGGTGAATTCCCAACGTATGTTTATTTAGCTTACAGTGGTTGGAAAGGGCAAGAAGTAGATACTGAAATGAGTGGAGTTGCTGTGCGACTTTGGGATGAAAAAGACCAAGACTTCTCTGTATTATTCGGTAGAGCAGGAGCAAACATTTCTTACTTCAATACACTAGGCTCGATGGAATTGATGTTGCAGTTATTGAAAGATTACCCTGAGAAAGAAGCAATTCCTTCTGGATTCTATGACAAGCCTTATGCAGGTTTAGCGGTCAAAAGAAAGGACAACTGGATGGTAAGTATGAAAGGCTACAGTCAATACATTTACGATTTTGAGTCGGGTGGAAAAGAAAACCGCTATGGTAGATATATCAGTTATGGTCACATGCAAATCCTTGCTGGTGATAAAGGTGGACATAAAGAAAATGGTTATGCCTTGGACAAAGGATGGGATTGGAACAGATGGGCAGGTACTACAACGGTCAATTTGCCATTAGATTTATTGCTTTGTGAAAAGTATACGAAAAAGGAAAAGAAAAATGATGTTCAATCAAAGCATAGAAACTTCTCAAAGAAAACCTTTATGGGTGCTTTAAGCCTCGATGATGAAAACGGTATGTTCGCTATGGAATTGGAGGACAAAGTTTTCCAAAAGAAATTTGAAGCCAAAAAATCAGCTTTCTTCTTTGATAATGAAATCATTTTATTGGGATCTAATATCTCAAATGTAGCCAATACAACGAATAAAGTAGAGACAACATTATTCCAAAATGAACTATCATTACAGCGACAAGATTTGATGGTAAACGGAAAGAAAATCACTCAATCTGAATATACTTTTGAAGGACAGGAGGAGAATGTATTTTTATCGGATCCTTATGGCAACAGCTACATTGTTCCAAACTCAGGTCAATTGAAGGTAAGCAAACAAGCACAGGAATCTCGTAATGTAAGTAATAAAAAAGCGACAAGTGGCAACTATGCTGTGGCTTGGTTGGATCATGGTGTAGCTCCTGAAAATGAGTCATATGAATATATGGTATTGGTACAACAACCTCATAGTGTTGCAAAATCTTACACTAAAAAATTACCTTACAAAGTCATTCAAAAAGATGCTCAAGCCCATGTGATTTACCATAAAGTAAAAGACACTTACGGCTTGTCTATCTTCGATCCATCATTACAGTTGGAGAACGAATATTTTGCAAGCGTTTCAGCGCCAGTGATGTTGATGATTGAGAAAGAGAATAAAGAAAAAATCAATCTTTCGTTATGTGATCCTGATTTCAGAAGACCACATTACAAGACGACAAAACTACCAGATTCAGAAGTATTTGAGCCTTCAAAAATGCAAAAAGTACAGTTGAAATTAAACGGCGGTTGGGAACTTGATAAAGACTACGGTTTTGTGAAAGTAATCGAAAGAAACAAATCCAATACAGTATTAGAGTTTGAATGTGTAGATGCACAAAGCTATGCGGTTGGATTAAAAAAGTCTGATAAGAAAGTGGTTAATTAATTAAATCCTTTTATGCATCATCATTAGCCCACGACTTAAGTCGTGGGCTAATGATGATAAGAGAATATCCTAAAAGCTCGCATAGTACAAATGCTAGCCAACATTTTTTGAACTCGCCAATCAGATTAAAGTATATGAATATCAATAAGTTTATCATCATTTTTTTATGTATAGGATGTTCTCTTTTTTCCTGTCAAAAAAAGCATCAAGCGAAGCAACAGCCCAAACCTAATGTTGTTTTTATCGCAGTAGATGATTTAAACAATTGGGTAGGGAAGATGAAAAGGCACCCTCAAGTCAAAACACCAAATCTTGACAGACTCATTGATCAAGGCATTCTTTTTAATAATGCACATACAGCAAGTCCGGTTTGTCAAGCATCAAGAATCGCCCTTTTAAGTGGTTTGAAACCCACAACAACAGGATGGTATTGCAACGTTTGGGATAAAGATTTGAAAGAAGTTACGTATGATAGCATTCATCAAATGAATCAGTTTTTACCGGAGTATTTCAAAGCCAATGGTTATGCCACTTATGGAGCAGGAAAACTGTTTCATTCGGGTGTAATGGAGTTTGAAAAAGATGCTGATCAACTGTGGACGGATCATACGCCGGCTTATAAAATCACGGATCAGGAAATGCTGAAAAGTGGTAATCATTATGGTGGAGATATGTTTTACCCTTTCCCCAAAGATGGAGGGCAGTTGTATCAGAAATTCGGAAAGGTAAAAGGGCTTTCGCTTTGTGGTGGTCCTGTGGAAAGAAAAGATATGAAGGATGGAGTAATGCACGATGAGTGGGTGGCAGATTGGGCCATTGAGAAGCTCCATAAAAACCATGATGAGCCTTTCTTTTTAGGTGTTGGTTTTGCAAGGCCCCACGTGCCTTATACTGCACCACAAGAATATTTTGATCTTTATGCAGAGGATGATTTCTATATTCCAAGTGTAGCCGAAGGTGAGATGAAGGATATACCGTTGTATGGAAAAGCGGTTTCTATGGGTTTGACTCCTGGTGGAGATCATGCAAAAGTAATGGGCGTAGGAGAAGATTTTCCGAAGGAATTGGTAAGATCCTATTTGGCGTGTATTTCTTTTGTTGACGCGCAGATTGGTAAAGTGTTAGAGGCATTAGAAAAAAGTCCTTATGCTGATAATACGATTGTAGTTGTATGGTCGGATCATGGTCAGCATTTAGGGGAAAAACATAGTTGGAGAAAAATGACGCTTTGGGAACCTTCAACCAACGTTCCTCTGATTTTTAAATTACCAAATTCGTCAGCTAAAGGAAAGGTGACGAATGATGCTGTAAGTTTATTGGATGTCTATCCCACATTATTAGACTTATGTCAATTACCTCAAAATGAACGTTTAGAAGGTGAAAGTTTGATGCCAATTCTAAATCATCCAGAGCAATCTCAAAACCGTAATGTGTTGACAACGTGGATGTACAATAATCATTCAGTTCGATCAAAAGATTGGAGATACATTAAGTACAGAGATGGGGGAGAAGAGCTTTATTATATTCAAGTGGATCCTCTGGAAAAGAAAAATTTAATAGCAGATGAAAAGTATTCTAGTATCAAGGAAACATTAAAGAAGGATCTGCCCCAAAAGATGGCTAACCCTTTCTTGATGGAAGATATTTATGAGGATGAATTGGATAATTATGTAGCAGAGTGGGAGAAGGAAGGGATTCCAGAATGGTTGAACTAGATTCTAGGGAAGAGGGAAGAATGAAGAATTATGGTTCGCGTAGAGAGGTAATACCTTGCGTCTTACGAACCACAACAAGAACCATTTTTCTCAATATGAAAATTTAATCCTTCAATTTTTTGAGATAAAGTGTTTTCTGACTAAAATTAGAAAGGAATAAAAAATCAATTCAGACGATAAGCATTAATAATTAAATTGGTGAAAATGAATATACTTAAGAACTAGAACAGAAGGAAAGAGCACTTTTAGGTTTTTATTTTTTATTCTAATCAAGGCAGATTTGCAGAGCATAGCTTAGTTACGTGATAAAAATCTAACGAAGAGTAGAATAATAAAGATAAGCTAAAATGTTCGTTTCATTTTGTCCTGGTTCTTTTATTAAAGCTAACGATTAATACTAAACAGGCAAGAATTATGGAGAGAGACAATATGAACGTGACAATAGAGAAAGTATTTCAAAATAAGACAAAAGTACATGTACTGTATTGGGTAGGGTGGCTATTCACCTTTACACTAACGTACGGCAGTCTTCATGGCGATTATACTTCCTCGTTTTTTACAGAAATGATGCAACTGCCTTTTAGGTTGATGTTTGTGTACGGGGTGATCGAGTTTTTAGTCCCCAATTTTCTTAATAAAAAGAAGATCTCCTTATTCTTTCTGCTCTTTGGAGTGGCTTTGATTGGTATTACAGTGATGACAAGATTTATGTTTGTATACGTCATTACTGAACTTCCATTTTTTGTAAAAAGTCAGCCCTCTCACGATTTTGATTTTCATGCTTTAGTTAACTCCGCAATGAAGTTAGCATTTGCTTTGATGCTCCCTTTAATTTTTGCGTTTTTTGAAAGATGGTATAACCTTCAGAAAGAAACACAAGCACTTCATGAAGATAAAATTGAAGCAGAGTTTGCCTTTTTAAAGAGTCAACTGCATCCACATTTTCTTTTCAATACACTAAACAGCCTGTATTCATTAATCATCACAAAAGATAGCCGAGCTGAGGATTTAGTATTAAAACTCTCAAGCTTATTACGCTACATGCTTTATGAAGCTACGAGCAAAACTATTCTTTTTTCTCAGGAGTTAGAGTACATTAAAGATTATATCGACCTAGAGAAAAATAGATATGGAGAGCGTTGCAAAGTGGTTTTGGAAGTGAATACCAATGAAAGAGAACATACAATTTCTCCTCTTTTAATGCTTTCTTTCTTGGAAAATAGCTTTAAACATGGTTTAAATGGACACACCGAAAATGGTTGGATTCATATCAAAATCAATATTGACGAGAATGACTGGCTGGACTTTAAAGTAGAAAACAGTATTTCTACCCTGATGCAGGAACATAAAAAGAATTTGGGGAATGGTATCGGGTTGAAGAACGTGAAACGCAGGTTGGATATTCTTTATAAAGATAATTACCAATTGAATATTACCTCAAATAACACGTATAGAGTTCATATGAGAGTGAATTTGAAAGCACTATCAAGTGAAAAAATAATGAAGAGTAAAGAAGTACTAATTTAGGTTTAATTAAATTGTATTACTTATTTTCAAATTAGCCCCATAATTTCAAATTATGGGGCTAAATCATTTTTAGGCTATTCTACTTTGTCTCTTTGAGTAGAAGCCCTTATAATCAATTTACTTTCCAAAACGGTAGTTTCAGAAGCGATCAAACCTTTATCCTTTTCTTTAATATAGTTGACCATTTTCTTAGTGGCCATTTTTCCAATTTCTTTTGCAGGCTGATGCACCGTAGTAATTGGAGGGCTCACCAATTTTGAAATCAATTCATTACTAAACCCAGCAACCAAAACATCTTCAGGAACTCGTAAACCTCTGTCTTGTAAAGCTTTTTGAGTACCGATAGCGGCCATATCGTTCATGGCAAAAACGGCATCAAATTCCATTTTATTATCCAGCATTTCATTGACGACTCTATACGCATCATCCATATTTAAATGAATCTGTTGCATGATCAACTTGTCTTCCGTGTTATAACCAGATTCTTGAAAAGCTTCAAAAGCACCCTTCACTCTATTCTTATAAATGCTCACAGATTGATCACCGGTAAGAACGGCCATTCTTTTTATATTTTGAGAAAGCAAATGCAAAGTCAATTCCTTTGAAGTTGACCTGTCATCCGTAATTACCTTTGTCGTAGAGATGGAATCAATATGTCTGTCAAAGAAGAAAACAGGAATATTTCTATTAATGGCGGTTTGAATATGTTCTACACTAGAAGTTTCAATAGCTGGAGAAATCAAAATACCATCCACTCTACTGGACATCAATGTATTAATGTTTTTTGCTTCCAGTTCTACAGAATCCTTAGATTGACAAATAATCACGTTGAAACCTTGTTCATGTGCCTCTTCCTCAATACCACTAATGGCCGTTGAGAAAAAATACTTTGTGATATGAGGTACAATAATTCCTATTGTATTTGATTTTTGAGTCCTTAAATTGGAAGCTAAAGTATTAGGCTGATAATTCATCTCCTTTGCTTTATCCTGCACAATTTTCTTGGTTTTGACAGATACTCTAGGGTTGTCATTAAGTGCTCTTGATACTGTAGAACTATCTATATTCAGGGTCTTTGCAATATCATGTATTGTATTGTGACCGATTTCTTATTTTCCATGCTTCTGAAGATTATGTTTACTTTTCAGCTTTCCAATACATAAATATATATCAGCTGATAAAGATAAACTAGTAGTCTATACTCTTCCAAAAAAGTATTGAATTAGTGGAAGAAGTATTGCTTATTTATAACAAATATGAAATTAAAATCCCAAAAATACAATCGATTGTATTTTTTTGTGTGAAAATTTGGTTTTTAAGAATAATACTTCGTAATATTACGGTATAGAAAAACAAGTACTATTCGAATGAGTAGCATTAAGTTGTCAATAATCATTTAATTGATGAATTACTACTAATAGTAAATAAACATCTTTATTTAATGATTTGTCTGCAGTTCATAAACAACTTAATTATTATAAAGAGCATTTGGCTAGGAGAGTTTTTTATTTTTTACAACAATTGTACAATCGATTGTATTTTTAAGTCTGATAAAATCCAAATTGATATTATTTATCAGCAAAAAGATAAGAGTTGTAAATTCTCTTTTTTTACAACAAAATACAATCGATTGTACTGATGAATAAATTAAATATTATGAAATACGAAAGTAGATATTCAGTGCATCCAGCAGATGCAAAACGTTATGATACAGAGCAACTAAGAGAACACTTTTTAGTTGAGAAAGTATTTGAAGACGATGATATTTGTTTGACTTACTCCCATGAGGATAGATACATTACAGGAGGGGCAAGACCGGTTTATAATACGCTGGAGTTACAACCTATCGATCCTTTAAAGGCAGATTACTTCTTAGAGAGAAGAGAATTGGGTGTAATCAATGTAGGTGGAAAAGGAATTGTAATTGCAGATGGACAGGTGTATAACTTAGGTTTTAAAGAAGCACTTTATTTAGGAAGAGGTATCAAAGATGTTTCTTTTAAAAGTATTGACTCTTCAAATCCTGCATCATTCTACTTGAATTCAACGCCAGCACATAAAACGTATCCTACAAAGTTGATCACATTAGAGGAAGCAGAGAAAGTAGAGTTAGGGTCACCGGAAACTTCAAATCACAGAATCATCAATAAACTTTTGGTGAATTCTGTAGTAGAAACTTGTCAGTTGCAAATGGGAATGACAGAGTTGAAATCGGGTAGTGTTTGGAACACCATGCCAGGTCACGTTCATGATAGAAGAATGGAAGTGTATTTCTACTTTGAATTACCAAAAGATCAAGCTGTATGTCACTTTATGGGACAGAAGGAAGAGTCAAGACATATTTGGATGCACAATGAGCAAGCTGTAATTTCTCCAGTATGGTCGATGCACTCAGGAGCTGGAACTAGTAATTACACATTTATCTGGGGCATGGCGGGTGAAAACTTAGACTATGACGATATGGATAAGTTTGCGATTACAGAGCTGAAATAATTCTTTTTAAGAGTTAAGAGTTAAGAGTTAAGAGTTAAGAAGGATGATTTATGCCTTCAAAAATAGCGATAGCGATAGTGAAATTGAATTGAGTAATCATTTTGTAACTAGATAAATGACATCCTGCCTACCTTAATTCTTCACTCTTACCTCACAAAAACGACCAATTTTTTTTTGATACAAAATAATCTATTAATATTATGATACAATCTTTTAATTTAGACGGAAAAGTTGCTTTAGTAACAGGTGGAACACATGGTTTAGGAATGGCAATCGCTACAGGTTTAGCGAAGGCAGGTGCCAAAATTGTGATCAATGATGTCTTTGAAGACAAACTGAAAAATGCTGTGGAAGAGTATAAGCAAAATGGCATTGAAGTAGCGGCTTATTCATTTGATGTCACAAAAGAAGAGCAAGTGAAAGCAAGCGTAGCGATCATTGAAGAAGAAGTTGGTGGAATTGATATTCTTGTAAACAATGCAGGTATCATCAATAGAACGCCAGCATTAGATATGGATGTATCTGATTTCAGACAAGTGATTGATATTGATTTAGTGGGTCCATTTATCATGTCTAAATATGTAGGTAGAGGAATGGTGAAAAGAGGATCAGGTAAAATCATCAACATGTGTTCGATGATGAGTGAATTAGGAAGAAATAGTGTAAGTGCATACGCTTCAGCAAAAGGTGGCTTGAAGATGTTGACAAGAAACTTAGCGACTGAATGGGCAAAATACAACGTTCAGGTGAATGGTATTGGACCAGGTTATTTCGCTACTTCACAAACAGCTCCTATTCGTGTTGATGGTCATCCTTTCAATGAATTTATCATCAACCGTACGCCTGCAGGTAAATGGGGCGATCCTTCAGATTTGGCAGGTACTGCAGTGTTCCTTTCATCTCAGGCATCTAATTTCGTAAACGGTCAAGTGATTTATGTTGATGGTGGTATTTTAGCTACAATCGGCAAGCCTCACGGAGAGGAGTAATTTAATTAAGAGGGAAGAGGTATGAAGGAAGAAGGTAGAGGAATAGTGGCCTGAATTATGGCTCAGTTTTCAAAATTTGGTAGAATATCCTTTATCTTGTACAAAGTTGTAGGGACGTTGTATTGCAACGTCCACTGAACCACACCAAGAACCATCTTCCCTCTTAAGTACTAAGCCAAAAATAATTGATAACTAATTTTGTCTTAGTACTTAACTACAACAAAAAGAGAATTTTTTAATAATATCATGACAATGAAGTGTAATTAATGTTACCATTATTGTTTTGGAAATTCAACACATAAAGACGTATTTATAGCAGTGTTATTTACAAAACAATAATTACGATTAGTGCACAGTCAAATGATATCAGTTTTAAACAATACGTAAACTTCTATGAATACTGAACAGGATATCATCATTGAAAGGAACGTTGAAGAGCAAACGCCAAAGAAAAAAGGAAACTATAGATATCGCATCTTAGCCCTACTCTTCATGGCCACGACTATCAACTATATGGACCGAAGCATTATTGGTGTTTTGGCTCCAACATTAGAGAAAATATTTGCTTGGACAAAATCAGACTATGCCACTATCAATATCGCATTTAAGGTAGCTTATGCTATAGGGATGTTGTCAATGGGAGGTATCATTGATAAGTTCGGGACGAGAATTGGTTATACATTGTCCATTGCCATTTGGAGTTCATTTGGTATGCTTCACGCGGCACTTCGACCTGCATTTGGTTTAATTGGCTTTATCATGGCAAGATTTGGTCTTGGAATTGGTGAAGCAGGAAACTTTCCTGCGGCAGTGAAAACAGTGGCGGAGTGGTTCCCCAAAAAAGACAGAGCTTTTGCCACAGGTATTTTTAATGCGGGATCAAACGTAGGTGCAATTTTAGCTCCTGTAGCTGTTACGGCTATTGTTATGGAAGATGGTACCAATTGGCAATATGCTTTTTTAGTAACAGGTGTTCTTAGTGCTATTTGGGTTTTGTTGTGGTTGAAAATTTATAAGAAACCAGAAGAAACACCGGCTTTAAGTGCAGATGAACTGGCGTATATTCAACAAGATGAATTGAATATGGAGGAAGAAGAGAAAGCAGTTAAGAAACTACCTTGGGGGAAAGTCATTTCACTAAAGCAGACTTGGGCATTTTCTATTGGTAAAATGACAGACGGTGTATGGTTCTTTTTCATGTTCTGGTCAGGAATGTTTTTCACAGATAAATTTGGTGTTTCTATCAAAGAATTGGGAGCGGCATTAGTGATTGTTTATGTGATGGCAGACTTAGGAAGTATTGGAGGCGGTTATTTGTCTCGTTTCTTTATTGATAAAGGATGGTCTTTGAATAAAGCTAGAAAAATTTCACTTCTAATCTGTGCATTATGTATCCTTCCTGTTGTTTTTGCCACGACTACTTCAAACCAATGGGTAGCGGCATGTTTGATCGCGTTAGCCTCAGGAGGTCATCAAGCTTGGTCTGCCAACTTGTTCTCAGTGGTTTCAGATACAATGCCCAAAGAAGCGATTGCATCTGTTGTAGGTTTCGGAGGAATGGTTGGTGCAGTAACAGGGATGACCATCGATTTTATATTAGGTCAAGTATTAGACGGGTCAGGATCTGGAGCTTATTTCTGGATGTTTCTGATTGCAGGTTGTTCTTATTTGATCATCTTAGGGATCATCCACTTGATCTTACCGAAGCTTGAAATGGCTAAAGTAAAAAAGGCTTAGTACTTACAAACAAAAATATAGCAATACAATGAAAAATTATAGGTTATCACATTCCTTCATTTCAGTAATTTTATTGTCGCTGTTATTGGGGGGATGTATGAAAAGACAAGAATTGACAATTTCTGTCCACAACCCTACCAACCTTGAAAGAACACATGAAACAATTGAATTAGATCCTAGTCAATTCAAAAGTTTAATTGATGAACATGGATATTCTAATTTAGGAATTTTCAATAAAGAAACGGGAGACCTTTTACTCAATCAATGGATTGATGAAAATGGAAATGGACAGCAAGACCAATGGATATTTCAAGCAGATTTCAATCCTAATGCAAAATTAGAATTTGTGGTTAGACCTTTAGAAAAAGGGGAGAAACAACCGCAATCTCAAAAGTCCACTTACTCTAGATTTGTACCGGAGCGTACGGATGATTACGCATGGGAAAATGACCGTGTCGCTTTCAGAACTTTTGGTCCTGATGCACAGCAAAGAGCTGAAAATAAAAAGCCGGGAGGAACATTAACTTCAGGTATTGATTTATGGTTGAAGAGAGTAGATTATCCTATCATCAACAAATGGTATAAAAATAACGAAGAGAAAAAAGGGGCTTACCATATTGACTCAGGAGAAGGTTATGATCCATACCACGTAGGTGTAAGTAGAGGAGCAGGAGGAATTGGTTTTTGGTTGAATGATTCACTTTATACTTCTAAGAACTTCGCCTCATATGAAACCATTTCTGAAGGACCAATCAGAACGGTATTTAAATTAAAATACAAGCCATGGGATGTAAACGGTCAGAAGGTGACAGAAGAGAAGAAAGTAACCCTTGATTTAGGAAGTAACCTTTGTCATTTCCAATCTACTTTCAGCAGTGCATCAGCGTTACCATCAGTAGGTATTGGCATTACATTGCATGATAAAAAAGGGAAAACATTTATGGCTGAAAAAGAAGGTGTTTTCAGTTATTGGGAAGAAATAGATGAAGACCATTTGGGTGTAGGAATTGTACTTCCAAAAGAACATGTACAAAAGGCATTCGAAAGAAAAGTAGACCATAAAGATGCAAGTCACCTGATGGTTTTATCAAAACCTAACTTATCTGAATTAAGCTATTACGTCGGGTATGGATGGGAAAGAAGCAAGCAATTCACTTCAGAAAAAGAGTGGAATGATTACTTAGCATTTTATGCAGAAAAAATTCAAACACCACTGGTAGTAGAAGTTTACAATTAGTAAATAGAACATCCCACTATGTTTCAAGTGTTAAGCGTTAGCATCACTTGGAACTGAACATTGGCGAAGTCTCCTGACTTCGAATAAAATACTTTATGTTTATTCATTTTGAAGTCAGGAGACTTCGCCAATTACGAATCACAAGTGGCGCCTATCGGCTTAACACTTGCGATAGACTACCAAACTAAACCACCAAGTAATACCATTTAGAGGACTATCCTCTCAAAAGATCATTAAGCTATGAATCACAATTTTAAAACACTCTGTTTTGGAGAGTTGCTATTAAGGTTGTCTACCCCGTCACACCTAAGAGTTGAGCAATCAACCTCTTTTAATATAGATTATGGTGGAGCAGAAGCCAATGTGGCTATTGCATTGTCGAATTGGGGAGGAGAAACATCTTACCTCACTCGTTTACCATTTAACTTTTTAGGGAAATCAGCACTTAAATTTCTGAAGTATAACAATGTTGACACGAATCCTTCCTTTGAAGGTGGAGATCGCCTAGGAACATATTACTTGGAAGTGGGAATTGGTGATAGAGGCTCAAATATTGAATATGACAGAGCAAATTCAGGAATGTCAACCTTGAAGACCGGTATGATTGACTGGGATAAAGTATTGGAAAATGTCGATTGGTTTCACTATTCTGGCATCACCCCTGCTTTATCACAAGATGCGGCCAAAGCATGTCTTGAAGGTGTAAGGATTGCAAAATCAAAAGGGATTACGGTCTCTTGCGATTTAAATTACAGAAGCAAGCTCTGGAAGTATGGTGACGCACCTCAAAAATGGATGGTTCCCCTTATTGAAGCATCAGATATTGTTCTAGGAGGAAAAAATGATGCCTCTATTTTACTTGGAACTCAATTCCAGGAAAATGATGGTTATGAGGATGTTCCAAAAAGAATAAAAGAACAATTCCCTCACCTGAAGTATGTAGCAACCAATCTAAGACAATCATTCTCTGCTACCCACAATCGCATTTCATGTGTGATTACTGACGGCATTGAAACCTATCAATCCCGTTGGTTTGATATGCCAAATATGTTGGACCGAGTAGGAGGAGGAGATGCATTAATGGCAGGTTTGATTTATGGTTTACAGCACTTCAAAAGTGACTTGGATAAGGTGGTCAATTTTGCAGGTTCTAGTTCATGTTTAAAACACAGTATCAAAGGAGACGCCTTGATCTGTGAACTAGATGAAGTATTAAGATTAATGGAAGGTCAAGATAGCGGATTAGTTCAGCGATAAGATGTCAAAGTATACAAGAATAGAAGTTTTTAATAAAATGGGGGAAACTGGAATGGTTCCCGTATTTTTTCACCCCAATGTAGAGGTGGCCAAACAAGTTTTGAAAGCCACTTATGAAGGAGGTTGTCGAGTATTTGAATTTACCAACCGGGGTGATGGAGCACAAGACATTTTCAAGGAGTTACTCGATTATGTTCGAGCAGAACTTCCTGATATGATGTTGGGAATCGGCTCTATAGTAGAACCTTACACCGCATTGCAGTACATCCAAATGGGAGTTGATTTTATTGTAAGCCCGCTCTTCAATGAAGAAATTATTAAAGCTTGTAACCGTAGAAAAATAGCGGTAAGCCCTGGCTGTGGCACCATTTCAGAAATTGGTAAAGCAGAAGAATTGGGAGTAGAACTCGTAAAAGTTTTTCCAGCGGAACAAGTAGGAGGTCCTGATTTCATCAAAGGAGTAAAAGCCCCTTGCCCGTGGTCTAACATTATGCCAACGGGAGGTGTAACCACAGAAAAAGAGAACCTAGAAAAATGGTTTAAAGCTGGAGCTCACTGCGTTGGTATTGGCTCTAATTTAATTGTTAAAGATCCTTCAGGAGCAATTAATGTGGAAGGGATCAGAAGTCTGACAGAGAAGGTGATAAGCGATATTAAAACTTTCAAAACAGCATAATAACAGCATCAGGGCTTTTTCATAAAACCTGAAACTGGTTCAAGTCTTAAGCTGAAAGCGTGACTTGGACCTATATCTGAAAAAAGATTACATTTATAAGCACAAGTGACGCCTTCGGCTTAACACTTGCGCTAGGTATTAGTTTTTTATTTTAACGAAAAAGCCCTGATAACAGCATATAACGATATATATATATTCATTTCATTTTATTCATACTTTTAAAGTACTCATTCGGTTGTATTCGTTTTATTGGATACGCTATGAATGAGTATTTTTTTTATGTTGAAAAATAATCACATACCAAAATAATTACAAAGAGGCTTTCTTCAAAAAAAGATGATTATTTGTAAAATAAAATTAATGAATTAACAGTCTTGACTTTTATTAACATGATTATTTGGTGGCAATAATTAATCTACAGGTCTAATGAGTAAGAGAATAACTTAAAGTGAATATTAATAGACAAAAGAAAAACTAACAATCATAAATGTAGATTAATTGATATTAAAAATATTAATGTTTTTTGATTATTTATCTGTATGCTTCCTTCAGGTTTGTGGTATTGAATTATCATTGAAACGGATAAAATTTCGTAATTATTTTATAAATCGTAATTCATAAAATAATTCAAAAGCGTTAGCTCTATTTATATGAATTTGTATTCGACTATCTATTAATTTTTTTTTAAAAGATATTGATTTTTCACGAGCAGGATGCTCATAAATTATTTTATAAAACTATGCTAGAAAGCAAACGTATCTATTTGCCACCGTTGAGTTTGGTTGGGCCTGATTCCTTAAAAGAATTAGTGATAGAATTAAAAGATCTGCCTTATAAAAAAGCATTATTAGTGACAGATAAGGCACTGAATGAATTAGGAATGGCTAAAAGTATTGGTGATTTGCTGATAGAAGCGGGATTAGAGTATGTTATTTATGATAATGTACAGCCCAATCCAACTATTGAAAATGTGCATTCAGGTTTGAAAAAAATTCAAGATGAAAATTGTGATGTAATTGTTTCTTTAGGAGGAGGGTCTCCACAAGATACAGCAAAGGCAATTGGTATTCTTTCAACCAATGGAGGGAATATAGCAGATTATGAAGGAGTAAATATTTCTAAAAACCCGTCTACTCCAATCATTGCGATTAATACTACAGCTGGTACAGCAAGTGAAGTGACAATTTATTACGTTATTACTGATGTAGAGAGAAATGTTAAAATGGTAATGGCTGATAAAAACTGTCTTGTCTCAATTGCGGTAAATGATCCAAAATTAATGCTTGGAATGCCGAAATCATTGACAGCAGCTACTGGTATTGATGCCTTGACACATGCTATTGAGGCGTATATTACTGTGGGTGCTTTTCATTGGTCTGACGATTTGGCACTGCAAGCAATTAAGCTAGTTTCTCAGTCATTAGTAAAAGCTGTTGAAAATGGTAATGATTTAGAGGCAAGAAGCCAGATGGCTTGGGCTCAGTTTATTGCAGGGCAATCATTTTCTAATGCAGGGTTAGGTTTTGTACATTCTATGGCACATCAATTAGGAGGTCAGTATGATATTCCTCATGGGGTGGCTAATGCAGTACTTTTACCTCACGTTATGCGTTACAATGCTAAAGTTTGTGCTCCAAAATTGAAAAATGTTGCAAGCGCCATGGGGGTAGATATTACTGGTATGACAGATGAAGAAGGTGCAGAGGCTGCCATTGAAACTGTTATATCAATAACAAAGAAAGTAGATATTCCATCTGGGATTGGTGTTTTGGGTGTTAAGGAGGAAGATATTGAATTGATGGCCGAAAATGCATTGAAAGATATTTGTGCGCCTGGCAATCCAAGGAAAGTGACTATTGAAGATGCTGTAGAACTTTTTAAGGAGGCAATGTAAGTAGTACATATTAGGAGAAAATATCGTGTTATCAATCACAAGTAAATAACACGGTATTTTGTCCTTTTTTCTTATAAAATCAATTAATTCTTTTATGCTTATCCGCTTAAATAACAGTACGTACTTAGAATATGCTCTGTGCTTTTAATTTAGTTTCAGAAACTAAATTAAAAGTTATGAAAATATTAGAATTCACAGAAATATTCCCTGACGAGCAGTCGTGTATTGAGCACTTTAAGTCAACTCGAGAAAAAGAAGGTATTACCTGTAAAAAATATGGTTGTAAGAAACATTTTTGGTTAAAAGCTATCAAACAGTGGAAGTGTTCTTCCTGTAATTTCAGAACGACTCTTCGTAGTGGAACAATAATGCATGGTAGTAAAATCTCAATTCGTAAGTGGTATTTGGCAAGTGCTTTTATAAAGATGACCAAGAAGGGGATCTCGCGGCGAAAGAAGTACAGCGTCAACTAAACCATTCTCGATATGAAAGCATATGGCGTATGATGCATAAAATTAGAGAAGTGATGGGGAAAAGAGATGGACTTTATATATTGGAAGATATGGTTGAATTTGATGAAGGTTACTTTACAACTGGAGTTCCAGAATCTACCGATTTGAAGAGAGGTAAAGGTAGCCAAAAACAATAAAATGTAGCAGTTATGGCAGAATCTGTACCTAAAGAAGATATAGATAATGACACTATGTATCACCAATGAAGATACTTTAAAATGAAGGTGCTAGAAACTCATTTGAATATATCAAAGAAAATATTCAGGATACATCTGTCGTATTTTCCGATAAAAGTGCATCTTATGTTGATATTGGAGACCTTGTAGAATACCATTTTGCTGAAAAATCTACAAAAGGTTATTTAAAGACAAATTAGGTCTGGTTCATATTGCAATAAGTAATGCCAAACGTACATTCCTTGGTGTATATCATCATATAAAGGTGAAATATCTACAGAAATACCTTGATAAGTTTTGTTATAAACACAATAGAAGGTATTTCGGTGATAGGTTATTTGATAGAGCAATTATTGCAATTGAACATCAATACTGTTAAACTTCCGGATAAGCATAAATTCTTTTGTTTTTTGAAAAAGTATCTTAACATTTTTTTCGTTGAATGCTAATATAATGTTAAACTTGTTTGAATTTTAGTATATCAACTTTATTTCTTATGTTTTAATGCTTTACCTTGGGCATTCCCATTTTTAGTCTTATTGTTTTGCAAGTAGTGCCTTAATGTTTTTATTTCTTTTGGTTATATAAGTGTCAATACATCAATTTGTTATAGTGTTTGTTTTGCTGTGTTCTTTTTATGCCTAATTAATTACGAAAAGGAATATTTATTTTAGTGTTATTGAAAAAGGGTGTTGGTGTACATTTTTAAGTCGTTTTTTATAGATTACAACGATAACTTTTTTAAATTTGCAACGGTTTTATTTTGATAAATTTAACGTATTTTTATTTAAGCCTAGTTTTAATTAGAGTGAACCAAGCTTTTAACACTTATTTTTTTTACCTATCAAACCGACATACATACTGAGCAAATCGCTTTCCGTATAACGGGTTCCTTATCCGATTGTTTGCAGAGTAGGTACTCTGTAAATTCACAAATGTAATAAGTGTTATATATACAAATCACAAGTATGTATTTTTTAGTTTTTACTCTTTAAAATTGATTCATATGAGATCAAAACTTTTTAACTATTTAATAATTTGTATTCCATTACTTATGACAGGGTTTATGTCATCTTGCAATAAGTCGGAAGAAAGCAAACCAAATATTTTTCTAGCCTATATGGATATTGAAGACATCGCTTATGGGAGTACATTTAGCTCCTTTGCACCTTCAAAATCGATCAATTTAAATAACTTTTTTATTGATAAGGTTACCTATAGCAAAGGAGATACTTCATTTATTTATGAAGGTGATGAATTTACTATCAATGATACTACTGGTATAATATCTAATTTATCAAGTACTACAATTCCTATAGGGAAGTACACTTTTGATATTTCTGTTAATGACGGTACTTTGAAGCATACTTTTTCTGATATATTCTCCCTAAACATTGTAGAAGGGGCTCCTCATGAATTAGTATATACACCATCGAAAATTACTGTAGAGAAAGGTGAAGGGTTTATTACAGCACCACCTACAATAAAAGGCTTAGAGACTTTTGATTTTCAATTACTACCAACTACTGCCTTCGATTATCTTACCATTAATGAGGAAAACGGTGTAATTGCTTTGTCCAATAACAATAAACTTACTTATGGGGTATATAAGGTGCCTGTGAAAGTTACGTCAAATGGAAAACAGTCAATTTTCAGCGAAGCCTTAGAAATTACGGTTCGCTCTTTAGAAGGAATGCCTCAAGGCTTGAAATATGCACCTGAAAAAGTAACTTTGAGTTTAGGAGAAAGTTTTACTTCAGATGCACCAACTTTGGATGAAACAACAATTACCCCAGTCGAATTTCAGATTGCTAATGAAGATTTGATTTATCAAGATTTTACAATTGATCCAAGCACAGGAGTTATATCATTACAAGAAGGTCATTTCTTAGATATAGGAACCTATGATATTACTATTATAGCTAAAAATGAAATCGGTGAAGCTATTTTTGATAAAGCTTTGAGTATTGAAATACTAAAAAACTTTGAAATTACATATGATCAAACAGATATCCTTTCCACTATCGTATTGATTGGTGATTCTTTTCAAGGTTCAAAACCATTTGTTGAAGAAGGATTTGAAATCGCTACTTATGAGATCGTAGGTAATAATGAAAATAGTGCTTTTTCTATCACACCTGAAGGAGAGATTCAATTAGACGCAACAAATTCTGCTAGCTTAACAAAAGGTGTGAAAAAGCTAAGAATTAAAGCCACAAGTTCAACAAGGTTAGACTCTTTTGCTGATTATCAAGTAGCAATGGCAGATCTTACGAATAATTCTAAGAATAGTGACTTGAGAGGTGACATTGTGCACCCTGTTATTGATACTGTTCGTATTGACTATGGTAAAACATTAGAGCATATTACTCCAGGAAGAGGATATTATATCGGTGATGAAATTCCTCAGCTTGAATTATTTCAAATGAGATACTTTGAATTTAAAGGAGAAATTGATGGTGTATACCGTGAGGCTAAAATTGATCGTGTTCAATCAGAAGGTGATGGACTAGCTGTAATGGAATATTTAGAAATGGGTACTTCATGGACAATTTTTAGAACTTGGATGTATAAAGATGGTAACGTGCCTAGTAATAGTGATAATGTTACATTAGAAGAAGCATCCAACTTTATGATTGACCCTGTAAGATTCAAACCTGGTACTTATACATTTACATATAGAATTTACACAGGAGGGGAACTTCATCCAGTGCATATACCAGCTTTGGTGATTATTTCAAAATAATTGCCATTTAAAACACTTAATATAATATCATAAAAAATCAACAATATAATAATCATGCTCTTATGAATATACGAGACAATAAAAAAAGTTATCTCCTTGAGTTCATACTCCTCAATTTATTACTATTTATAAGCTTAATTACAACAGCACAAGAAGTTTATGTAAAGGGAAAAGTAGTTGATGTCGAAGGTCATTCACTTCCAGGAGTATCAGTGAGGATTCAAGGAACTACCATAGGAACTGTAACAAATTTTGATGGTGATTATCAATTGAAAGTAACAGAAGGGAATGTGTTAGTTTTCAGTTTTATCGGGTTAGTTGATAAAACATTTACTGTAGGTAAAAACACCACAATTGATGTTACTATGGAAGAAGATATCAATGAACTAAATGAAGTGATTGTCATTGGTTATGGAGAGGTTGAAAAAAGAGAAGTATCAACTGCGATGTCACCTGTAGATATGACGGAAGCTACTAAAAGCGTTAGCTCCAATGTAGAACAAATGCTTTCTGGAAGAGTTGCTGGTGTTGCGGTGTCTACTACTGACGGGGAGCCAGGTGGAGCTGTAAATATTTCTGTTAGAGGAATGGGTTCAATTACGCAAGGCAATACCCCTTTATATGTAGTAGATGGTTTTCCTTATGATGGGGGGATGGACAGTATAGATCCCAATGATATTAAATCAATTGAGGTCTTAAAAGATGCTTCTGCTACGGCAATTTATGGTTCAAGAGGTGCAAATGGAGTAGTGCTGATTACGACAAAAGGAGGTTTGGATGATGGTGAGAAACTATCTGTCACTTATGATATAAAAATTGGCCGTAATGAAATGGATGGTCGTTTAAGTATGATGAAGCCTTATGATTTTGTTAAATACCAGCTTGATACTCAAGACTCTGAATCAAACCGTCAGTATTTCCAAGAAGGAGTAGATGAGAATGGTGTTCCTTATCGTTTCCAAACACTAAATGATTATATTGGTTATGATGGTATCGATTGGCAAAACGAGGTATTTAAACCCACTTCTCTACAGTCTCATAATATTACTGCATCCGGGGGAACAAAGAAGACAAGATATAGGTTTTCATATGGCTTTTTTGATGAAAAAGGACTATTTGTAAATAGTGGTTTTAAGAGAAATAATTTAAGGCTTAAAATAAATTCACAGCAAAAGAAATGGTTGAAAGTTGATGCAGATGTAGCGTATACTGCTTCAGTAAAACATGGTGTGGGTACATCTGGAAATTCAGATCGTTTTAATCAACTTTACCAAATTGCTTCTTACAGACCAACCGGAGGAAATATGGTCACAGATGAAGAACTGAAAACGCAATTTGTTGACCCTGCTCGAGAAGATGAAAGTGGTAATGTACTTTTTAATCCTATTATTTCTGTTGAAAATACTCAACAAGAACAAAAAAGAGATCAGCTGATATTTAATGGAGGAGTGAAGATTGACTTCACAAAAAAACTTCATTTTAATTCCAGAGCAGGAATTAGATTACTCAACAGAGAAGATATACTTTTCTATAAACAAAAAACACGTCAAGGGTTTAATAATGGACCTTATGGTTCTGTAACAGATCAAAAACAAGCGACTTGGTTTAATTCTAACTATATGAATTATGCAAATACCTTCAATAATCATAAAATATCTATGGTGATTGGTGCAGAATTCGAGCAACGTACTATACAGTCCATGCAAACGGGATCAAAAGGGTTGCCTACAGATGGTCTTGGAAGATGGGGGCTTGATTATGGTACAGTATTAGAAGCTCCAATTTCAAGTTACTTGGATTATAGAAGAATGTCTGGTTTTGCGAGGTTTAATTATTCTTTCAAAAATAAGTATATAATAAATGGTGTTATTCGTGCTGATGGTTCTTCAAAATTCACAAACAAATGGGGCACTTTTCCTGCCCTTTCAGTGGCATGGAGAGCAGGAGACGAACAGTTTATACAAGATTTAAATATTTTTTCTAATTTAAAAATAAGAGCTTCTTGGGGTCAGAATGGTAATGATAATATTCCAGATTTTCAATCAGTTACTCAATTAGGTGAAGTTTCAAATGCAATTATTAACGGAGCAATCGCTCCTGGAGTAGGAGTTTCAAATGTTGCTAATCCAAATCTAACATGGGAAACTTCTGAGCAAATAAATATTGGTCTAGATGCGGGTTTTTTTCAAGATCGTATCACAGTTACTGCAGATTGGTATAGAAAGACCAACAAAGACCTTTTACTTAAAGCGCAACAACCTTATTATTGGGGTGGCGTAGGTGATGTTTATAAAAACGTGGGAACAGTACGTAATGATGGTATAGAATTATCTATTTCATCGGTTAACATAGCCAAGAAAGACTTCAAATGGGAAACAACATTCAACTTTACTACTATTAATAACCAAGTAATGGCATTGTCTGGAGAAGACAGAATGTTTTTTTATGCTTCTTTTAGTAGTAACTATCCAGCAAATAACTACATTGCTCAAGTGGGACAACCAATCGGACAGATGTGGGGTTTTAGGCATGATGGTTTATATCAGCAGGATGACTTTACATACAATCATAATACGCAGAAATATGAACTAAAAGAAGGCGTGCCAGGGATAGCATCAATCGCTCAAGTACAACCAGGATATGAAAAATATAAAGACTTGAATGGTGATAATGTGATTGACGACAATGATATGACTGTGATTGGTAATGCACTTCCTGATTTCTTCGGTGGGTTTAATAACTCATTGACTTATAAAAACATCGACTTTAGTATTTTCTTCCGCTATCAAATAGGACATGACATTTTGAATGCCACTCGTTTGGTAACATCTGACCCTTCTGTTCAGCAATCTTATAATAAACATGTTGATGTTGCTAATAGATGGACACCAGAAAACCCAAATACTAATATCAGAAGTACAGATGCTAGAGATGATAAATTGACGGACCGATATGTAGAAGATGGATCATTTATTAGACTAGAAAATATAACTTTAGGTTACACATTACCAAAGAAAATTTCTGAGAGGGTTTATATACAACGATTAAGACTATACACTTCTTTGCAGAATGTATTTACATGGACTAACTATTCAGGTATGAACCCTGATGTTAATACAAGAGGTCATGCTACTACGGCAGGTGTCGATTGGGGGGCCTATCCTGTTTCAAAGCGCTATACATTGGGGCTTAATGTTACTTTTTAATTTTAATAACAGTGATTTATGAAATCAATTATTTATAAAATTCTATTTGGAGTATTAGTGATCACCGGAACAGTTTCTTGTGATAATTTTCTAGAAGTAGAAGTAAAAGATCGTTTTATCGCAGAAGAGTTCTATAACAGTTCTCAGCAGATGGAAATGGGCGTAAATGGTATTTATAATGCATTGGCAGGCGGATCAAATGGCAATATGTATGGGGGGCAGATGGCTTATGTATTTGGTGAAGCTGACACGGACTTGGCCCAAGAGAGAGCAACAGGTCTCAACAACGACAGACGAAGAATTGCTCACTATGGTGTAACACCATTCAATAGATCCGTGCAAGAAACATGGAAGGAGCACTATCAGGGTATCACAAGAGCCAATTGGGTTATTCAAAGTGGTAGAGAACTTCTTGCAAAAAACCAAGTGGATGATGCAGGAAACTATGTAAATAGTATCAATGAAAGGCTAACGGTAACAGACAGTTTATCTATTGCAAGGTCGTTGGGTGAGGGGTTATTCCTGAGAGGTTTTATGTATTTTAATTTAGTAAGAATGTGGGGTGATATTCCTTTGATAACAGAACCTACAACTACTTATGAAGGATGGACGGGCACTACACGCACTCCATCACAATTAGTGTATAAACAGATTGAAAAAGATATGAAAGAAGCGGAAGCTTATATTCCGTACTATTCAGAAATTAATCATGATGGAAGAATTGGAAAAACCACTGTACAAGGAATGTTAGCGAAAATATATGCATTTTGGGCAGGTTATCCAGTAAGAAATAATGAAAAATGGAAGGAGGCGTCAACATATGCTTTGAAGGTTAAAAATTCTGCTGAACACTTTTTGTTAGATGACTTTATTGAAATTTTTAATGATTTGCATTTAGGTGAGTTCAATCCATCAGAAACCATGTTTAATATCCAGTTTAACTTTGCATTAAATAGACCAAGTGGTGTGGGGGCAACCTACGGCATTTTTATTGATGCAGCTAATACAGAAGTTGGAAGAGGATTAGCATCAATTGTATTGATGAAACCGTTTGTAGATACTTATTATGAGGAAGATGTAAGATTGACTGAAGGGATTGCAAAATACAGGGTAGGTAAAGATGGGACTGAAGAAGCAAGAACAGATAATAACAATCATCATTGGACTACAGCAAAATTTGATAGAAGAAAGGTCAAGGAAGGGTTAATTTCAAGGAACCAAACTAGTATTGACTGGTGTATACTCCGATACTCGGATGTATTACTATTACTGGCAGAAGCCGAGAATGAAATCAATGGAGGTCCAACAGCTTTAGCTTATGAGAGTATAAATTTAGTAAGAGAACGAGCGAGACCTGCTACAGATAAAACTGGTTTGATAGTGTTACCTGATCTTGAAGGATTGAGTTATGGAGAATTTAAGGAATCTTTACAACAAGAAAGAGCTTGGGAGTTGGTAGGTGAAGGTGAAAGAAAATTCGACCTGATTAGATGGAATATTTTAGCAAAAAAAATTCGTGAAACATCTCAGAAAGCCAAGTTGGAAAACGGTATTGATAGCCGTACAAAAGAATATCCTTACGTAGCTGCAGATTATTTTATAGAAGGTCAACACGAATTGTTACCTATTCCTCAAAAGGAGATTGATGTCAATCCAAAGATTCGTCAAAATCCAGGTTATTAAGAACAATAGGGTATTATTAATAAGGTAGTTAAGTGGTCTTTTAGAGGATATTTCTGTAATCTAAGAGCACATATGAAGTTAAACTTTCAAGTGAGTGGAATTGGATTTTTTTTCATTCCACTCAGCACTTAGGAATAATTAAAGCAACATAATAGAGGGTTTGATCTTAATTATGTTGCTTTATCACCTTCTCGGGTTATTAATAATAATTTCTGAATATCCGACTGCCCAATCTCAATACTTAAATAAGAATAACAATACTAAAAAAAATAATGAGTAAAATAACACTATTATTCCAATTGTTTGCTTTTCTATTTGCAACATCTTTACTTCAAGATAGAGGTTCATTGACAGAAGATTTAGAATTAGTGTATTCTAATGTTATTGGTGATTCTACTTATTGGGTAGCAGAAATACAACAAAAAGAAGGAAGCAACATACAGTTCAAAGACAATACATTAGATATAGATGTTTCGAAGGGAGCTACTGTTTGGTTCAATCAGAAGTTAAAAGGAGACGTAGTGATCCAATATGATATTACCATAGTAGATGGAGGAGGTGACAACGATGAAGTCAGTGATATGAATTGCTTTTGGATGTTCACAGATCCGTATCAACCCGACGGAGATTTACAGTTTGGACACAGCAGTAGAACAGGATGGTTCAAAACTTATCATAAGTTACAAGGATATTATGTGGGGCTTGGTGGCTACCGGAATACAAGAACAAGATTTCGACGATATGATGGAAACTTTGATAGACCTCTTCTTCCAGAACATGATTTAAGGGACAAGAAATTTATGATCATTGCTAATAAAACATACACTGTTACACTAGTAGCAAAAGGTGAAAAAGTACAATATTATAGAGATGATCAATTGATTTTTGATATTAAAGATGATGCCCCATATAGAGAAGGATGGTTTGCTTTTAGAACATTGATAAATCATATGAGAATAGAAAACTTTAAAGTTTACATGAAAAAAAGCAGTTAAAGAATGAAACGAATAATAAGCCATCTATCTCTATATATACTACTACTGTGCTCTTTTGAGATCGTAGCACAAGAAAAAATCATTTACAAAAGCATTGATTCCATTGATTTTTATATTGAAATCCACACTCCCAAAAAGATGGAGAAAAAAGAAAAATACCCAGCAATGGTTTTCTTTTTCGGAGGAGGATGGAAGTCAGGGAGTCGAAGCCAATTTATACAACATGCTCAATACTATGCAGACAAAGGTATAGTATGTTTTCTTGCTGATTATAGAGTTGAAAAAAGCAATAACTCAACCCCTTTCCAATCACTTGCAGATGCAAAATCAGCAGTTCGTTTTATTAGAAAAAATGCAAAGGAATTTCAAATCGATTCAGATAGATTAATAGCATCAGGAGGATCAGCCGGAGGTCATTTAGCCGCCGCTACAGCATTAGTAGAAGGTTATGATGACTCAAATGACGATTTGTCTATCAGCTGTAAACCCAATGCTTTGGTACTTTTCAATCCAGTAATTGATAACGGTCCAGGCGGTTATGGATTTGATAGAGTAAGTATGGAGTATAAAAACTTCTCACCTCTTCATAACATCGTAAAAGGAGCTCCTCCAACCATTATTTTCTTAGGGACAAAAGACCATTTAATACCAGTAACCACTGTTGAATATTATCAACATGTCATGCAGAAAGTTAAGAGTACTTGTGTATTAAAAATATACGAAGGAGGAAAACATGGCTTCTTCAATTACAATAAAGAAGACCTTCACTTTTATAATGAAACACTTAATGAAACAAATAAATTTTTAAAACAAGAGGGGTATTTAACAGACCTTCCTCCATTACTTAATTAGTAACAATCGAGGTTTCCAAAATATAATCTTACAATCCTTTATTATTTGTAAATCAAACAATATCTAATAAGGACTATACATCCGTGTTTTACCTATTAATTCTATTATTCATTAGTTTTTTTTTGAATGTTGTAGTCTAAATTCAGAAAACCTATCTTTTTTGGGAAAAAGTATATGGGATTGTTCCTTGTCTTTAATTAAAGGTGTTGTTTTTAATGATTTATAATCCAAATATTTTAAGATCTAAACAATAATGTTTTTGTTTTTAAACTAAACTTATGAATAAAATTAACGTGAAATTGTATACTACTTTTATATTAGTATTTGTGTTGTTGACAGGTACAATAAATGCCAATCCAGATACAGAAGCTATCAAAGAAAAACTAATAAAGTGGAAAGTTGGAAATAGTAGTTTAACTTCTGAACCATTTTATGATTATCAATTACAAAACGTATTAGCAAAGGTAGATAAAGTAAAAAAACAAATAGATAAGGAGTTAAAGAAAGAGGTTTTATTCAAAATTTCAGAGTTAAAAAATGGAAGTAATAGAAAGGCTCAGGTGAGAATACGAAAATTTATTTCAGCTGTTTATGTTTTTGCACAGGTATACAAATTACCGAGTTCAGAAACTATTCTCAATCCATATTATAACAATCAAGCGTTTTTAGATTACATTATTGCAACTTTTGATTATATGAATAGGAATGGATGGAAAGCAGGAGTTAACCTTCATACAATGAAAGTAGAAGGAGATCAAATATTGGCTATCTGGAAAGAGCTCGATGAATTAGGTTTTGTAGGGTTAGGAGGAACTATTTATAATCAAGCATCTTCATATGTAGATGCAGTTTTGATACTTGAAAATGAACTAAAAAAGAGTAATAGATATAGTCGGGAGTTTGAGATGGTTAAGTGGGTGGCTAGAATCTGGTTTCCAGAAATTAATGGTATTACGCACCCTGGTTTTCAATTCAAGGGTTTTAATTCAGATGGATTTAGAAAGTTAACACGACTTTATTTGCCTTACATTTTATTAGAGCCTGACCGAGAAAAGCAAAATGTACATATGCAACACTTTTTACGTTATATGAAAAAGTGTATTAGTTATGCACCAGGTTGGGCAGATACGTTTAAACCCGATGGTTCTGGGTATCACCATAAAATGTCATACATGGCAGCCTATAGTTCTTCAACTTATCAAGACGCTGCTTTACTACTATATTTACTAAAAGGGACAGAGTATAGTTTGTCACCTAAAAGTATAGCTGTTATAGAAAATGCTTTTGATAAATTAATCTATTTTGCACCTAATAATAAAATACATTTGGGGTTAACAGGACGTTTTCCTAACAACTATACATTCTTAGAAAATTTTAGCCCTTACTACTATTTAATGTATCAGGCTACTGGAAAAATAAAATATCTTGAAACATTCAAACACATTTATTCTCAGATCAATTCAAAAGAAAAACTCTCTTTTAAATACATAGGAGAAGCAATGTCTTTTAATAAAGGAGTGAGGGAACAAGGTAAAACTTTAGATTTAGGGAATTATAATACATTTTTTCCTTACAGTGGAACTTCGATACATTATTACAATGATGTTTCGGTATCATTAAAAGGTCAGAGTAAGTATATTAAATATGGTGAAGTAGCCGGTATAAAGCAGAATAATCATGGACACCATTTTTCTTCAGGAGCATTGTTTGTATTTGGTAAAAATAACCATACGGGCTTTAGTCCAAAGGGGTGGGATTATACTAAAATACCAGGAGTAACAAATTATAATATATCTTTAGAAAACCAAGGAAAGAAGGAGCCTTATTATTCGAAAGAGTATGTTTTAGGGGGAGTTAATTTAAAAAATAATGGTCTTTTTGCAGTTAAGCATCAAGGGTTGAATGACTTTGGAGTACAAGGTAATATTTCCGTTTTCATGTTTGATGATTTGGTGATTGCATTGGGTTCAAATTTTAGTGGGAAATTTGAAAAACAAAAACTACAAACTACTCTTTTTCAATCTTCTTTGTTAGTTAAAAATGGTAAACTAAGTTTTAATGGTAAAAAACCTATAGCATTGCAAGAAAATAAAAGTAATACATGGGTAACATTAAATGATGGTAATAGTTATTTTATACCGAATGGGAATGTAAAAATGACTTATGGAGAACAAACATTTGCTGGTGATAGAGGAGGACAATTAAAAAAAGGGAGATTTGCTACTGCTTGGATAGAACACGAATTAGGCAAAGACTTAGGTTATGAATTTATAATTTTATTAGATGACAAGGATAGCAAAATAATAAAGATGTCAAAAAATAAAGACCAGTATTATAAGGTTTTACAAAAGAATAAAACAGCTCATATTGTTCAGTATAAAACTAGTTTAGGTTATGCATTTTTTCAAGCTGGTGAAGGCTTGAATCATATTTTATCAGTGGATGAAGCTTGTATGATAATGACAGAAGAGGATGACCACAAACTTCATTTAGTAGCTACAAATCCAGACCTTGGGTGGATTCCTAAAAATGAAACGCTTTCTTATTCTCAAATAAAAAGTATGCAACATCTTTATACAGAAAGTACTACCCAGAATTTACAAATAACTTTAAAAGGTGAATGGTATCTTTCTGTAAATAATAGCAACGTAAAAATATCATACAAAGAAGGTAACACACTTTTGGATTTAGAGGTTCTAGATGCAGCTACTGTAGATATGACGTTGATAAAAAAATAGAAAATAGATAGAAATACTTTTTACTTTATTATTGGTTGTTTGTAATCTGTAAATCTTTATATATCCTTTCAGTTTTTAAATGTCCCAAGAAAAATCAAAATTTCGAGTAATGATCTAGGGTTGGCTCTTCCAACCTTCTGTAACAAATGATGTTTGACTACTTATTTTTAATTAAAAGAATAACAAAATAAAAATGCTAATAAAGCATACTTGATTAGTATATACCAATGTCCTTGAATTGAATAAAGTTTTTTTCTTAATAAGAAGAATCTCTTGTACCTCAATTGAAAAATTATGATTTACAAAACAATACTAGAAAAGGCCTTAGGAACATTACTCTTAGCAGGAGCAATTTCATGTCAGCCACAAGAACAAAAAGAACTTCCAGTGGACTTACACGATAAAGTAATTTCAGTGGCAAGCGTACAGCTGAGTCTTTCGGATTCATTAACTCCTAAAAAATTATTTCCAAGATCTTTGCATAAAGATGGAAGTGTGGATTACGTAAAGCCTAGAGATTGGACCAGTGGATTTTTTCCAGGCTCACTTTGGTTTATGTATGAGTTGACAGGCGATAAGCTTTGGAAAGAAAAAGCAGAGCAACGCTTAAAAGAATTGGAGGAAATACAATACGCCAAAAATACACATGACATCGGTTTTATGATGTATTGTAGTTATGGTACAGCCTACAGACTGACACAAAAAGAAGATTATAAAGAGATTTTATTGAAGTCAGCGGAAAGCCTTATGAGCCGTTTCGTACCGGAAACAGGAACAATACGCTCATGGGATTGGCACAAAGATCCTTCTCAAAACAGAGGATTGGATTGGGAACACCCTGTGATCATTGACAATATGATGAATTTGGAACTGCTGTACTGGGCTACTCAAGAAACGGGTGATCAGAAATATGCAGACGTTGCGAACCAACACGCATTGACCACAATGGAGCATCATTTCAGAAGAAACTACAGTACCTATCATGTGGTAGACTACAATCCAGAAAATGGAGATATAAGAGATAAAGGTACTTTCCAGGGCTTTTCAGATACATCAGAATGGGCAAGAGGACAAGCATGGGGACTGTATGGTTATACTTTGTGCTATCGTTTCACCAAAGACAATCGCTTTTTGGAACAAGCGAAAAATATAGCGAAGTATTATATGAATCATCCTATTCTTACAGAAGATCTAGTTCCGTATTGGGATTTCCACGCGCCTAATATTCCAAATGCGGAAAGAGATGCTTCTGCGGCAGCGATTGTTGCTTCGGCCTTGTACGAGTTGTCAACTTATGTAGAAAATGACTTATCGGACTCTTATATTACATTTGCCGAAAAAAGCCTTGCTTCTTTGAGTAGCGATACGTATTTAGCACAGGAAGGAGAAAACGGTTATTTTCTTTTAAAGCATTGTACAGGCAACTGGCCTAACCGTAGAGAAGTTGACGCTCCATTGAATTATGGTGATTACTATCTATTGGAAGCTTTGCAGAGAAGTAAAAACCTGAAATCAGGGACGAAGAACCTGTCATCCTTATTCTAAGAATAATAACATTCTGACAAAACATTTTTTAATCATTTTTTTACCAAATCAAGACAGACATGAAGTTAGCGACCTTATTTTTTGTGGTGTATAGTTTATTGTTCAGTGGATTATCAAACGACCCAACTGATCCAAAAATCCTTAAGAGTGCTGAAAGAAGTATCGACAAGCTTCAGATGGAACTCACAGAAGAGGAAAGAGAAGCTTTGGTAGCAATATCGGTAGATCGTCAAATCTGTTTCAAAGAATCTAAAGCAAAATATGCGGATGACAAAGAAGGATTAAATACGGCACGAGGGGAGTGTAGAACTGCTTTTGAGGAAGGTGTGAAAGAAAAATTAGGGAAAGACTTCTACAAAAAATACAGAAAAGCTTTAGCGGAATATAGAAAAAATAATAGTAATAAATAGAGAATCATAAACGAGCAAAGAGTTAAAAATAACACAGTAATTTTTTGACTTTGCAGTTAGGTGAAATAATTTAAAACATAATTTTATTGCATAAAGGGCTGGGTTTTACTCAGTCTTTTTTTATTGTTATATCACAAGTGTTAAGCACATAGGTACCATTGGTGATGACATATTGGCAAAGTCTCCTGATTTCGAATTTAAAACATATTTATATTCATTTCGAAATCAGGAGACAATAAGTAATTTCAAGTGATGCTATCGCTTAACACTTGAACCAGTTACAATTATAAATTAATCCACCACTTCTTCATTCTCTTTCCCTTCATAAGAAAACCAATCAAAAACAGCCATATTTTTTGAGGCAACACCATTGCTAGTGGCATATACACCTACACCAGGACCATTAAATTGAGCATTGCCTTGAGCGTCAGCAATAACGATCAGGCTTCTTGCATCACCGATTGGAGTCATTTTAGACTTATCTTCACCAAAGTAGAATTGTACTTTCATGTCTTTTGCCACTGCTTTCAAAACCACCTCTTTTCCTTTGTAAGGTACTCTTGCAATTTCTGTAATAGAACCTTTAAAAGATTCTAGCAATACAATTTCATTTTTTACCTTTAGAAGGTTGATATGGTTCTCGTTGGTTCTGTAAATACTTAAACCGGCTTGTTCATTTTGTTTTGAGGTTTTGAAAGAAAGGTGGGTAGAGGCTTCAAAATCATGTGCTGTAATTCTTTGAAGAAGTAGTGAAGAGTTGACTAAGTTTTCCATTACTTCAGCTCTTAGTTTTACTTTCAGTTTACCCTCTTCTAAAGTATAAAATGAAGTTTTGGGTGTTCTAATCGTACACCACTTGAAGGCTAAATTTTCACCATTAAAATCATCTACAATAGGTACTTCAGGAACAGGTGTCCATGGTAGATCAGGACGTTTCTGTTCTGGTAAAACCACTCCTTTACCTTTATTGAAAAAAGGTGTTTGCCCTTCAAAATCTACTTTTGCTAAAAATGTTTCTCTAGCCAAAGTAGTAATGCCGTGGTTCCATCTTTTCCCCAACATCACGGCCCACCATTCACCGTTTTGAGTTTGAACTAAATCACCATGACCAATGGCGTACAAAGGATAATCTTTCCCTAAATGTCTATGTGTAAGCACTGGATTTACAATATCAGTAACAAAAGGACCGTTGATATCATCACTATGATGTACTGACATAGCATGATTCATTTCTGTACCACCCTCAGATACAAGTAGTAAGTATTTACCATTGATTTTATAAAGGTGAGGCCCTTCTGTGTACGAAGCATTATTGGCATGACCGTAAGTCAGTTCATGTCTTTCGCCTACAAGTTTCTGTTTTTCGAGATCTAATTCCTGATTGTAGACCACTGTTTGATTAGGCCAATCTTTTTCCTTTATTCCGTTCATTCCAGTGTAATAACATTTCCCATTATCATCCCAGAAAATAGATGGATCAATACCCGGAGCATCAGGAAGCCATACCGGATCAGACCAAGGTCCTGCAGGGTCTTTTGCCGTTATGTAAAAATTCATTTTACAACCCACACACGTATTGATAATGTAGAATACCCCTTCATGATGACGAATAGTAGGGGCAAATAAACCTAGTTTATCTTTTAAACCATCAAAATCATAATGTTCAGGGTCTGTGACAGCATTGCCTATCTGTTCCCAGTTCACAAGATCTTTACTATGATATATTGGAAGCCCTGGAAACCATGTAAAAGAGGAGTTGACAAGGTAATAATCTTCACCCACTCTACAGATGGATGGATCGGGATGATAACCGCTTATGATTGGATTCTTAAAAGTTTGCGGTGGCTCTTGGCCAAAAATACTGAAGTTTGATCCAACAATTAGTAGTAAGAAAAAAAGTGCTTTTAGTTTCATTTCATTTATTTTTTAAAAGTTGTTTATTATTGAAGTAGGAGGGCACAAGAAAATAGGTGTCGTATTACATAAAATTATTATAGTCTATCTTTTCGTAGACCCATAATTGAAATTATGGTCTTTTGGGAAGATATCTCACCTTATATTTTTGATCATAACAGTTGATCTGTCTGATTTTAGAAAATAATAAAACCCTATAAACCTTTGAAAGACATCAAATTTATTACGAATATCGAAAAGAAGGATAGCTTCCCAAAAGCCCATGACTTCAGTCATGGTTTACGTAATTTAGCCTTGTTTTCCGTTCCCCATCTATTACATAAAGATAATTCAATTCAAAATCAGACCCGCTAATAATTAATCTTAAAAGAAGGGGAGAATTTTAATAGTATTTAGAAATCAGGAGATCTCTGATAAGCTGTAGGATACAAATGAACCTTGCGCTTGAGTGTTTTCTACCCAATTCGTCTGGCAGTACATCCCCGGCCTTGAAGGGAAAAGCGTTAAGAATTTCATGGAATGAGCCGTTAAAAATGATTTTTTTGTTTGAGCAAAGCGAGTTTAAAATCATTTAGGTGAGAGGAATGGAATTTAGCTTTTGACTTCTAAGCCTTGAATTTTTTGCTTCTTTTTGTTCTAAGACAAAAACGAAGAAGAAGGGAGCTTGAAAGTAGAACATGAAAACCTTGTAGAAATGTCGATTGAAAGGTGACGAAGATTTAGTTAGATTAATTCTTTGTAAACACCACCAATTTCCTTTTCATATTTCAAATATTTCGTTATATTTGTTTGAACAATACACGTAGAAACGAATAATATAAACATGAAACTATTTTCTTCCTATTCTTTAGGCCCATTAGCACTAAAAAACAGAGTTGTGATGGCTCCAATGACACGTTGTAGAGCAGAAAACAACATTCCAACAGATCTTATGGCAGAGTATTATGCTCAAAGAGCGTCTGCAGGTTTAATTATTACAGAAGGGACGGCACCTTCTAAAAATGGACTGGGGTACGCTCGTATTCCTGGTATTTATTCTTCTGAACAAGTGGAAGGATGGAAAAAAGTAACCCAAGCTGTTCATGATAAAGGAGGAAAAATCTTTGTGCAGTTGATGCATACGGGACGTGTTTCTCATCCTTTGAATATGGAAACTGATGCTAGAATTGTAGCACCTTCAGCCATTGCGTTGAGTGGAGAAATGTACACGGATCAAGAGGGAAATAAACCTTATCCGGTTCCAGAGGAAATGACTTCAGCAGATATCAAAGAGGCGATACAGGAGTTTGTATCTGCATCTAAAAACGCTATCGAAAGTGGTATGGACGGTGTTGAATTACACGGTGCAAATGGCTATTTGATCAATCAGTTTTTGAGCCCTATTACAAACCAAAGAACAGATGAGTACAGAGGAAGTCCAGAAAACAGAAATCGTTTTGCGGTTGAAGTGGCTAAAGGTGTAGTCGAAGCGATTGGTGCTGATAAAGTAGGTATTAGAATTTCCCCTTATGGTGTATTTAATGATTTAGCACCATTTGAAGGCATCGATGAGCAATATTTAGCATTAGTGGATGCTTTAAATGAGCTAGATATTTTGTATCTTCACATTGTAGACCACAGCGGAATGGGGGCTCCTGAAGTACCAAAATCAATTAAACAGAAATTGAAGTCTGCTTTTAAAAGTACTTTTATCTCAAGCGGTGGTTTGGATAAAGAAAAGGCAGAAGGTATTTTGGAAGCAGAAGAGGGAGATTTAGTCGCTTTTGGAAGGCCGTTTATTGCGAACCCTGATTTAGTGGAACGCTTAAAAGAAAACGCTGAAATTGCTACACCGGACTTTGATACTTTCTACACTCCGGGAGAAAAAGGGTATACAGACTACACGGTGGCTGTAGCCCATTAATATTGTTATTTTATAGATTTCACAATCATCAGTAGACACTTATAGATCACTTGCTTTCTAAATTATGAAGCTTTCATAGACTGTTTAAACAGTTTTTGGAAGCTTCTTTTTTTATACATCGGGGAGATATTTCAATGAAATAAGGGGGGTAAAATCTGCATTTAAGAAATTACTAAATTTCATATTAATTCTTTCGGGTCTATCTTAAGGAATAGTAGGTAATTGGAAGTGAGAAATAGAAAAAGTACGCGGGGAGATGTAGTTCTTAATTGATTTTTTAATTTGACATCATAACCTCCGTGTACTTTACTTTTCTTTAGTTATGAATTAATGAATTATTAAATACAGCATGAAACTAAACTTTTACTTTCTGATCGTTCTGTTTTGGGGAAGCGTTGCGTTAACGTCTTTTGCTCAAAACCCTTTAATCACACACCGCTTTTCTGCTGATCCAACAGCAAGAGTGATGAATGATACCTTATTTGTATTTCCATCTTCTGATACCACATGTGCTCAAATCCAAGGGAACAATGGTTTTTGTATGCCGGATTACCATGTTTATTCTACCACGGATCTGACAAACTGGAAAGATCATGGAGAAATTCTTTCTCACAACACTGTGCCTTGGGTAGAAGAGAACAGTTATGGTATGTGGGCGCCGGATTGTATTGAAAAGGATGGAAAATACTATTTCTATTTTCCGGCAATGCCAAAAGATAAAAGTACTTTCAGAAGAATTGGTGTAGCGGTAGCTGATACTCCCACAGGACCTTATACGCCGGAGGAGTCTTATATAGAAGGAATTGAGGGAATTGATCCCAATGTATTTATTGATGACGATGGAAGTATTTTTCTTTATTACGGAGGTGGTGAAAACTTGTATTTTGTGGAGTTGAATCAAGATATGAAGACGATTAAAACGACCCCTCAAAAAGTACAAGGGTTACCTTCAAAATATAAAGAAGGACCGTTTATGTTTAAGCGAAAAAATAAGTATTATTTTACTTTCCCGCATGCTCCTGAAGGGTCTGAAGAAATAGCCTATGCAGTCGGTGATAGTCCTAGAGGACCTTTTGAATATAAAGGAAAAGTACTGGAAAGATGGAAAGACGGCTGTTGGACTAACCATCATTCATTTGTAGAATATAAAGGAGAGTGGTTGTTGTTTTATCATCATATGGATATTTCTGGCAATAAGCACAGAAGATCAATGTGTGCAGACAGAATCTTTTTTGATGAAGATGGTAATATCCCAGAGATAAAGGCAACACAAAGAGGTATAGCGAAATTGTTTGCCAAAGATGCGATTCAGGTGGACCGTTATAGCCTGCTGAAAAAAGGAAAAGTTGAGAAAACCAATTCGGCAACGATCAATTGGGTAGTGAAACGTATTACGCCTGCTACGGAGTTAGAAATTCATGATATCAATTTTGAAAAACAGAAGTTTACACAAGTGGCTCTTTTTGTAAGTTCAACAACGAAAGCAACAATTGAAATCTCAGCAAATGGAAAAAAATGGACTACGCTAGAAGTTCCTGCCATGAAAGAGGGAGAGTGGAGATTGGTGAAAGGAAAAACGAATTTCTCACCGAAAGGAATGCAAAATCTATCTTTCCAATTCAAAGGAAATACGGAGACTTTACAGTTGGATTGGATGCAATGCATGAAAAAGAATGATGTATTGCTGGGGAAGACTTCAAACATTGAGTTATTCAATCAGGCCCAACAAAGAATTATATTCCAACCCAATCAAGGAGTGGTTTATTCTGCGAAAGCAATCAATAAAGCAACACCACATTTTTTAGAAGATGCATTGGTAAAAGGTGATTTACATATCAATGGTGAAAAAGTCAATCAGCTGACTGCTTTAGAAAGTGGAGATGTAGTGAGTTTCAGTACAGATAAAGCCAGACAAATGTACGATGCCTTCGCAGGGATAGATGCTTCAAACTTCTCTGATCAGGAGGGTGTGATGACAGAATCATGTAAACTTGGAGGAAAAAATGTGGGCTATATTGAAAATGGAGATTACTTGATGTTCAATAATTTATTATTCCATCAACAGCCTCAGAAAGTGACGATTGGTGTAGCAACACCCAATAACGGAGGTGTAGTTGAAATCAGAAAAAGTGATGTAAAAGGTGAACTCTTAGCGTCTTTCCAAATTGAAAAAACAGGGGGATGGCAAAACTGGACTAATCTTACTTCAGACATTAATTCTCAAGTGGCTAAAAACGAGAAAATCTATATTGTATTCAAAGGCAATAACGGGTTTTTGATGAATTTGAAAGACGTCAAATTTGAATAAAAAAACTAAAGCAATAATAAATCATGATTAAGAAATACATAACAGGTGCCTTGCTCGGTATATTAATGGCAGGGTGTGCAACTACTGAAAAAGCAAAGCAAACAGAAGAAATAAAATATGAGGCAGACTGGGAGTCGTTAGGGCAATACCAAGTACCGGAATGGTGGAAAAACTCAAAATTTGGAATTTATTTCCATTGGGGTCCATATTCAGTGCCTGCCTATGAAACAGAATGGTATTCACACCATATGTATAACGAAGGAAGCAAAATCAGAAAGCACCATGAGGAAAAATATGGTAGCCTGGATAAATTCGGGTACAAAGATTTTATTCCAATGTTTACAGGAGAGCATTTTGATGCCGATGAATGGGCAAAACTCTTCAAAGAAGCTGGTGCTCAATTTGCTGGTCCTGTAGCAGAACATGCCGATGGTTTTGCCATGTGGGATAGTGAATTGACGCACTGGGATGCCAAAGAAATGGGACCGAAAAGGGACATTGTGGGGGAGATGGCGAAAGCGGTGAAGAAATACGATATGAAGTTTATAGCCACTTACCATAGACATTGGATGTACGCTTGGTACCCTACGTGGGATAAATCAACAGATGCCGGAAACCCTGAATACGAAGGTCTATATGGCCCATATACTCCCAAAGGGACTTTCACTATGGCAGATGTAAAAAGTGACCCGCTTCCAGACAAAAAGTTCAATGATGAATGGCTGGCCCGTTTGGATGAACTTATGGAAAAATATCAGCCAGATATTATTTGGTTTGATAACAGAATGGACATCATTGATGAAAAACACAGAAAGCAGTTTTTAGCCAATTATTACAACAATGCACAGAAGTGGGGCAAAGAAGTAGTTTGTACCTATAAGTTCGAAGACATGGAAAAAGGGACCGCAGTCCTTGACCTAGAACGTTCAAGAATGAAAGACAAGCAACCTTTTGTTTGGCTAACGGATGACTCTGTAGACTGGAAAGCATGGTGTGATATTGATGATCCTAAGTACAAATCAACCAATAGATTAATTGACTTTTTGGTGGATGTAGTTTCTAAAAATGGAGCTGTATTATTAAATATTCCTCCAAAAGCCAACGGTGAAATTCCAGAAGGTGTAGTGACCCGTTTAAAAGAAATGGGGCAATGGTTAAGCATGAATGGTGAAGCAATTTATGACACTCGCCCTTGGGTGATTTATGGTGAAGGTCCTCAAGAAATCAAGGAAGGTCACTTGAGTGAACATAAAAACAAAGAAGCAGTCGCAGAAGATATTCGATTCACAACCAACGGTAACAATCTTTATGCAATAGCATTGGACTGGCCAAAAGACGGAAAATTGAATATTAAAAGTTTAGGAACAGATAAAACCTACTTGAAAAATAAAATCAAAAGCCTACAATTACTAGGCTCAAATAAAGAATTGAAATGGTCATTAAAAGGTGATGGTTTGGCAATTGAACTACCAAAAGACAAGCCTTGTGATCACGCTTTTGTTTTCAAAATGGTATTGGATAAGAATGTGATGTAAACATTAAAAAGGGAAGAAGGAAGGTAGTCTTATTCCTCTTTCTTCATCCCTTTTTTTACATGAAAAAAAACTGTATTATATTTTTTAATCACTTCTAATTCTTCAAAATATACCCCTTATCATTCAACTCTACCAAAGACATTCCTAAAGGCACATAGCTTTCAAGGGCATTACTGACGTAAATTTTCATAGGAACTTCACGTTTTGGTAGGCCCATGATGCCGGAAGGGAGTTTGTTGATTAAAGTAGTTTTAATATGTAAAGACTTAAGTTTTGGTAGTGCAAAAATTTCTTCTGGCAGTTCACGAATTCTTACACAATTATCTAAATCTAAATGTTCTAAATCTTTTAGTTTGATAATATCAGTTTTTATTATTTTAAACGGGTTTTTACCAATATATAGCCTTTGTAATTTCGTATTCTGATAAATAAAATCAGGAAATTCAAAAAGGCCTTGATCCGATAAAGATAATACTTCTAGGTTATAACATTTTTTGAAAGATTCCATTGGGAATTTGGTATGACCACGATACCCTATATTTACCTCTTTCAAAGAATCATAGGTACCAAAAAGGTTATCCATATGATCAAGTTTACGGTTATCTTCAATAGAAATTTTACTTATCTCATAAGTACTATATTCAGTTGGAATTTCGGAGATATCTGTTTTGGATATGAACAGGAATTTTGGTTTTTGATTATTCTTTAGCAGTGGTAGATTTCTAACTTTCATATTACTAAGGAATAATGAAGAAAAATTTTCCAAGCATATTGAATCAGGTAGATACTCAATATTATTACCTTTGAATCCAATATGTTCTAGACTATCTAGTTCTAGAACCTGAATAGGAAAAGATTGAAGAGGCACATTAATGAAAGTGATTTTTTTTAGCCTATCAAAATTCTTAATCCATTGTGGAACAGTTTTATTATTTAACCAGTTCATAAATAAATATTCTAGGTTATTAAATCCTTGAATTTCATTTGGTATGGTATCAAAATGAGATGATAAGGTTATACTATATACATTTCCTTGTTCATTAGATTTATATGCTAATTTAGTATTGTATTTATTGTTAATCTCTTCAACTAATTTCTGATCATTAATATTTGAAGAGCAACCAAAAAGAATTACAAAAAAGATACTAATTACTTTTCTTATTATATTGATAATCATAACTTTGTTGGTCTTTATATAAGTTTTTAAAAATAATATCTAAATGTCTCGCTTCAAAAGTAGGTTCATAATCTTTAAAAGATTGAACCCCTAGTAAATTCATAAAGAAATCCTTAGGCCCTTTATCCCCAAAATACTTCTTAGCTTGAACAGCATTAATTGTCATAAAGGCATCTTCATCTACCTCACTCCAACTTGTTTTATCATTAAATTCCCAAAGTTTTCCAAAGAAGTTCTGCGATAACTGATCTAGTTCACTTCTATGTTCTTGACTGTATTCCTTCCAAGTATTTTCTTTTGGATTTACTTCAATAGATTTACCTTCTGTTTTGATTTATAAAAAGAAAGACCAAGAGTAATTTTATTAAAAGCACTCTTAGTCTTTACTTTTCAATATTGATAGTTATAATATCATCTATTATTCTACTTCAAATTCCCTTCAACAAATTGCTTCTAATTCTTCAAAATATACCCCTTCTCATTTAACTCTTCCAAAGACATTCCTAAAGGCACATAGCTTTCAGGAGCATTACTAACATAGATCTTCATAGGTGCTTCACGTTTTGGAAGCCCCATGATGCCGGAAGGAAGTTTTCCAATTAAAGTAGATTTTATATCGATAGCCTCTAATTTTGGTAATGCAAATATCTCTTCGGGTATTTCTCTCATTCTAAAACTTTCACTTAAATCTAAGTATTCTAAATTTTGTAATTTGATAATATCAGGTTTAATAATTTTAAATGGGTTATCACCTATATAAAGCCTTTTTAGCTTTGTATTTTGATAAATAAAATCAGGAAATTCCCTAAGGCTTTGATTCGATAAATATAAAACTTCAAGATTATAACATCTTTTGAAAGATTCCATTGGGAACTCAGTATGCCCACGGTATCCTAAATCTACCTCTTTCAATGAATCAAAAGTGCCAAAGAGGTTATCTACATGATCTAGTTGACGGTTATCATCTATTGTAAAATCTTTAATATGATATTTGCTATATTCTTTTGGAATTTCAGTTATATCTGTTTTCCTCAATATAACACTCACCCCTTCTTTAGTATTAAAATGAAGTAGGGGTAACTTTTGAATCTTCAACTCGCTTAAATAGATTGATTTTAGATTTTCAAAATATAACTCTGCAGGTAGCTCTTTCACTTCATTACCATTAAAACTGAAATGTTCCATACTATCTAATTCTAATAATTCCTCTGGAAATGAGGTGAATGGAACATCTACAATAGTAACCGTCTTTAGTTGTTTTAATTCTTTTATCCAATCAGGTAGTTTTTTTATATTAACATCATCGATTCTTAAATCTTTTAAATTCCTAAATTCTTTTATCTCTTCTGGTATAACAGAAAAGTCAGATCCATAAATACTAAGCCCAAGTATAGTATCCCCTTCATCATCCGAAACATGTAAATCAGCATTATATTTTTTATTGATTAATGATATTAATTTTTGATCATTATGCGTTGTCATTTCACAACTGATTATGATGATCATAAAAATGAATAGCAGTTTAGTTTTTATACGTGTAATCATAACTTTGTTGATCTTTATATAGATTGTTTAATATTATTATTAAATCTTTAGAAGTAAATTTTGGCATTTTCTTAGGAAGTTCCTTTCTTTTCAATAACTTAAGAAATAAACCCTTAGGCCCACCATCCCCAAAATACTTTTTAGCTTGAACAGCATTAATTGTCATAAAGGCATCTTCATCTACCTCACTCCAACTTGTTTTATCTTTAAATTTCCAAAGAAGTTCTGTGATAACTGACCTAGTTCACCAGCATGTGCTTTACTGTATTCCTTCCAAGTATTTTCTTTTGGATTTACTTCAATAGATTTACCTTCTGTTTTGATTTATAAAAAGAAAGACCAAGAGTAATTTTATTAAAAGCACTCTTAGTCTTTACTTTTCAATATTGATAGTTATAATATCATCTATTATTCTACTTCAAATTCCCTTCAACAAATTGCTTCTAATTCTTCAAAATATACCCCTTTTCATTCAACTCATCCAAAGACATTCCTAAAGGCACATAGCTTTCAGGAGCATTACTAACATAGATCTTCATAGGCACTTCACGTTTTGGTAGGCCCATGATGCCGGAGGGGAGTTTACCAATTAAAGTAGATTTAATATCGATAGCCTCTAATTTTGGTAATGCAAATAATTCTTCAGGTAAATCCGCAATCATAAGGCTATTATATAAACCTAAGTATTCTAGGTTTTGTAGTTTAATGATTTGTGAAGATATTTTTTCAAAAGGGTTATTACCAATATAAAGCCTTTTTAGTTTTGTATTTTGATAAATAAAATCTGGGAATTCCCAAAGGCCTTGATCCGTTAAAGATAATACTTCTAGGTTATAACATTTTTTGAAGGATTCCATTGGGAACTTAGTATGCCCTCGGTATTCGATTTTTACTTCTTTCAATGAATCATAAGTACCAAAGAGGTTATCTACATGATCTAGTTGACGGTTATCTTCAATGATGAATTCTCTTATACGATATTTTCTATATTCGTTTGGAATTTCATTTATATCTGTTTTCCTCAATATAACACTCATCCCTTCTTTTGAGTTAAAATAAAGTAGGGGTAACTTTTGAATCTTCAACTCGCTTAAATAGATTGATTTTAGATTTTCAAAATGTAACTCCGAAGGTAGTTCTTTCAATTCATTACCATTAAAACTGAAATGTTCCATACTATCTAATTCTAATAATTCCTCTGGAAATGAGTTAAATGGAACATCTACAATAGTGACCGTCTTTAGTTGTTTTAATTCTTTTATCCAATCAGGCAGTTTTTTTATATTTACACCATCAATCCTTAATGCCTTTAAATATTCAAAGTCCATAATTTCTTTTGGTAATTCAGAAAAATACCTTCCGTAAATTCTTAGTCCTGTAATTGTATCTCCTTTATGGTAAGATGTATTTAATTTTGCGTTATACTTTTTATTAATTAATCTAAAAGTCTCCTGATCTTTATAGGTTGTACTTTCACAACTGATAAAGAGGACCATAAAAATGAATAGCAGTTTAGTTTTTATACGTGTAATCATAACTTTGTTGATCTTTATATAGATTGTTTAATATTATTATTAAATCTTTAGAAGTAAATTCTGGCATATCGTCTGGTAATTCCTTTACTTCCAATAACGTCATAAAGAAATCCTTTGGTCCTCCTTTACCAAAATACTTTTTAGCTTGATCTGCATTTATTGTCATAAAATTCTTTTCATTTACCTCATCCCAGCTTGTTTTATCTTTATCTTTCCAAAGGCCTTCATAGAAGTTATGAGCTAACTTATCCAATGCACTTTTATTTGCTGTACTATATTCCTCCCAGGTGTTTTCTTTTAGGTTGACTTCAATAGGTTTGCCTTCTGTTTTAATTCAGCAAAACAAAGACCAAGAGTAATTTTATAAAAAGAACTCTTAGTCTCTACTTTTCAGCATTGATAGCGATTATATCATTTATTATTCTATTTCAGATGCCCTTTCCCTTGAATAGTTTAATTATAATTCAACAAGACATACCCCTTCTCATTCAATTCTTCCAAAGACATTCCTACAGGTACATAACTTTCAGGGGCATTACTGACGTAAATCTTCATAGGCACTTCACGTTTTGGAAGTCCCATGATGCCTGAAGGGAGTTTTTTTATTAGAGGGTTCCTAATATTTAGATAACTTAACTTGGGTAAAGCAAATATTTCTTCGGGTAGATCAATCATAAAAGTATTACTCATATGTAGCAACTCTAAATCTTGTAATTTGATAATATCAGGTTTTATGTTTTCAAAAAAGTTATCATCTATATAAAGCCTTTTTAGCTTTGTATTTTGATAAATAAAATCAGGAAATTCCCTAAGGCCTTGATCTACTAAATATAATACTTCCAGGTTATAACATTTTTTAAAAGATTCCATTGGGAACTCAGTATGTCCTCGGTATTGAAATTTCACCTCTTTTAATGAATCATATGTACCAAAGAGATTGTCTACATGATCTAGTTTACGATTATCATCAATAGTAAATTCTCTAATATGATATTTTCTATATTCATCTGGAATTTCAGTTATATCTGTTTTCCTCAATGTAAAACTCACCCCTTCTTTAGTATTAAAATGAAGTAGGGGTAACTTTTGAATCTTTAATCTACTTAAGTGGATCGATTTTAGATTTTTATAATGCAACTCCTTAGGAAGTTCTTTCACAGCATTATTAAGAGTGAAATGATTATTGAAACTGAAATGCTCCATACTATCTATTTCTAGTAATTCCTCTGGAAATGAGTTAAATGGAACATCTACAATAGTAATCGCTTTTAATCGTTTTAATTCTTTTATCCAATCAGGTAGTTTTGTTATTTCTACTCCATCAATTCTTAAATCTTCCAAATACCTAAATTCCTTAATCTCTTCCGGTATAACAGAAAAACTATGTCCATAAATTCTTAACCCTGTAATAGTATCTCCACTATGGGAAGAAATATTTAATTCTGCATTATACTTTTTATTAATTCTTTTAAGGGTTTGCTGATCTTTATTAATCGAAGTTTCACAACTGATAAAGATGATCATAAAAATGAATAGTAGTTTAGTTTTTATACGTGTAATCATAACTTTGTTGATCTTTATATAGATTTTTTAATATTATTATTAAATGCTGAGAAGTAAACGTTGGCATATCGCCTGTTAATTCCTTTCTATCCAATAACTCCATAAAGAACTCATTTGGTCCACCTTTCCCAAAATACTTTTCAGCTTGTACTGCTGTTATTGTCATTAAATTACTTTCATTTACTTCAGACCATTTTATTTTATCTTTTTCCTTCCAAAGGTCTTCATAGAAGTTATGAGCTAACTGATCTAGTTCGCTTTTATGAGCTGTACTGTATTCCTCCCAGGTGTTTTCTTTTAGGTTGACTTCAATAGGTTTGCCTTCTAAGCCTAATACACTATCCCAATGTAGAGTGTTCATGAGGTTAAAGAGAATCTTATCTTGATTCTGCTTTAAGATTTTGATTTTTAGATTGTTTGCTTTAAATGCATTCAGACTGACATCATCGGTTTTATCTTTTAATTTTTTATTTTCTTCTTTTAAGATTATAATGTCACTTCTAAAAGATTTATAATTTTTAACATCCTCCTCATGCCCCTTCAACTTAGTGTTATCCTCATCACTTAAACTATTACTTTTTAAGCGTTCAATTAATGCAAAACTTTTGTCTCTTCTTTTCATAATATTCTCACCCTCTTTGTAATTCTTAAGTTGACGAGACATCATTCCATTGTAAACTGTTGAAGCATAAGTTAGCGTATTTGGAGAGATAGATTCTACTACATTTCTAGTATAACCCAATTCCGTTTTCATACCAGCCTCAAACCCTAAAATTCCATAGAGAGTTGATATTCTTCCAGTGGTCGCTTCAAATGTTAAATTTCCACTTAATAAAACTCTAGTATATTGTTGTTTTAAATCAGTAATACTATCCCCATCTTTAACAAAATGTACTTGGAAAGTGACACTTGCATCTCCGCCAATTCCTATAGAACTTTTGTTTTCATTTTCACTTAACGACTCTATATGTTCAAATAAACTTTTAGCTTCTGTATCTGATTCAGTAAATGATATACCAGCATTATGTCCCCCAATTTTCATTTCTCCAGAAACAGATTTTACCATTTCATTCATAATGGCATTAGATGTTTTTGCTGGGATACTTTTGATTATTGACTTTAATCTCTTTAAGAAATTATGAGAAGAACCAGGTTTTACCACCTTATCCCAGACACCTTTCAAGTCTTCTATAGAGGGTGAATTTTTTAATGCTTTTATACCTCCATATAAAAGGCTTTTGAGCTGTTTAGCATTTAGAGTCAGTTCTCCTGTAAGATATGATCCATTATTATCACTATTCACATCATTGCCATAATAACTATAGACAAGGCTTAGTCCACTTTTTTTGCCTAAAGAGGTCAAGCCTGCATCAACCACATCTAATGATACTATTTTTGAAGTTTTATTTCCTTCGTCAGCTTGAGTAATATCTATTTCTTGACCAGGGGCATCTACAGTTGGTAATTTATCATAGGAGAAAAAGCCAAAATTTAATTTTACACTACCTTCGCCTTCACCTGTTTTGTTTTTTGCTCCACCCCCTGCACCAAATGATCCATTCTGTTTTCTTACTTTGTAAGCATTAGTGCGTAAATAATTAATATGGGAACCATCATCCCAATACTCCTTGAAACTATCGGTCATCTGTGCATCTAAATCTAATAGACATGAATAGACTGAATTGTTAAAATGTACTGCATAATGATCTATATTATTATATCTTATTGCGGAAGAGGAAAGTTGTACTGCTAGTTTTACATTACCAAGCCCGGCTACTCCTGCTTCTCCTTTTACAGCAAAAGAGGTTTTACTTGTGATAGAAGTGTCATCATCCAACGATAAAGAAGCATTGTATTCGGTGCCTAATTCTAACGTAATTACTAATATGATATCTCCTTTTACAAAAATTTCTAATGTAAAACTTAGTGAACTTCCCCCTTTCTGCCCAAGAATCATATTAAGAAGGTCATGAATAAATTCAGGGTGGTAATTATCTTCATTTACTCTGTAAGTTCCTGCATCAATAATACCCGCATCTTTGTACTTTTTAATGACCGTATTGCCTACTATATATAAAGAATCATGGACACGTCTCTGAATATCAAAAGCATTAGCCGTAATTTTTATGGCATTTCCTGGTTGTAGAAATTTTGGTTGAGCACCTTCTTTTTCTGTAATTTGACCATCTTTAGAAATACTTTTCCAATCGTTAAGTTTAATCAACTCATTTGAGGATATTCCCAAAGTTTCACAAATTTTATTGGGGGTATCTCCATTTCTAACAATATAATAATGTTCAGGTTCATCCATTTTTTGTTTCCTGAACTCTATAATAGTGCCTTCATCATAAATAAATTTCCTGTCAGATAAATCACTGTTTACTTGATGATTGTAAGTCTGATAGAGCTTTGATACATCTTCTGAATTGGTCAAATAACGATTTTCAATTTTTTCATTTAATAGGAATAAAATATCATTAGCATCATGATTCGAAAGGTAATTGATGTCAACTTCACTGTAAACTGGACCGTAAGATGTATAAGCTACCACTATATTTTCTCGGGTTCGAAATTTTTGTCTAGCATACTCAACATCTTTTAATAATTGCTCTTTTGGATACAGTTCATAAAACTCTTCGATGTGATTTCCATCCCTTTTCAAGCCATTCAGAAAGACTACTATATTATGAACATCAATGGGAACATTAGCGTCATCAGGAGCTTTTTGTAATTCTCCTCTCACCGTATCTGCAATTTGTTTATAGCTAAGACCTTCCCATAACTTATCTTTACCTCGCATATCTATAGATGCAATAAAGCGCATCTTCTCATAAGCCAAAGCATATTCAAGGCTATAGTTTTGTTCTCCAAAGACTTCTGCAATATCACTTGCATGACGTTTCCTTAATTCGTCATAAGGATCAATCCCTGTTTGTTGTCTTCTCATACTGTATGCACGAATTGTCTCGGGGTTCAATGACCTTTGAAATTCTCTCATCACATTATTTATCCAATGCATATTTAAATGAGCTTTAAATTTGCTAAAATAAACTGTATTAAGAATCTCAAGTGCTACAGCTTCATTATTAAAATTAGCGATCATTGAACAGATTAACCTATGGTTAGTCATTGCTCCACTAGTGATTAATTTATTGATTTTGTTTACTACAATAGTATAATCCTTTAGCGTATAAAAGTCACTAGTTCCTTTCTTTTCCAAATGAGAGACCTTTGCCTTACCTTCCGTTTGATGATCGATAACCGTAAAACGATCTGCCTCTTTCACTTTCAAATTTTTGGGTAAGATTACCTCATCTTTTTCATATAAAATGACTTCTTTTTTGGTTTGATTATCAGTTAATTTCTGATTCTCATATGTATATCCATTTTTATATGCTATATCTTGGATGGAGACACTAAATCTATTGGCGATCGCATAAATACTATCACCATTTTCCACGATATATTTATTTTCTATATATCCTTGGGGGAATTTCTCAACTATTAATTCACCACTAGGATATTGATAAGAATCAATAGAAACCTCCTGGACTAAAGTAAGTTGTTCAGTATCTAATAGAAGTATTAAGTGCCTTGTATCAACGTTTGCATGTTTTTCCCCTAATAAGTCAGACCATAATTTCCTTTTATAGGCTTTAAAATACAATAGCTCAAGATACTGTGTTGCATATTGAGAGACAGTCACTTCATTCAACAATCTAAACACATTTTCTTCCACCTTAACGACAACCTCTTTCGAATTCAAGTAATAGTATAATTCGTTTACTATTTCAATCATTCGTAAATGAGTAAGGCCGTATTCTTCAAGCTCTTTTTGTTTATCTATCCCCTTGATCGCCTCTATGTTTTTGATATGTCCTTCATCACTATCAGGAACGTACCAGTAATCCAAAGCGTCACCTAATAATTCTCTATCTTCAATAGTTAGAAAAGGTAAGTCAGTCACAGATAAATTCTGTATAATTAGTCCCGCTAAATCATCTTTGCCAAAACCAGCATCATCTAATGCGAATTTTAGTAAACCGACTGTTGAAAAAATATGATCAGCTATAAGTTTAGCCATCTGTTCTTTATTTCGATAGGCTTTACCCTTAAATTCTTTCCAATCCGCTTCTGTTTTTATTTCACTTTTTGGTAAATTCTTTTCTGGCACATTTTGGGGATAATTTCGTTCAAATTGTATACTATTTGATTCTTTATTTGCACCGTAGAAGTAATTGAAAAGATAGGCTTCTTCTTGCTCTGGAAATCTCATAAAATTAGAAGTATTAAAAGTTTCTTCTAACATTGTATCAAGATTTCCATCTGTGATTTTACCTAAATAAACTTCAGAACCTTTTTGCAACTTCGGCATATAGTCTCTGGACCAATGTTTCTCTACGTTTAATTCCTTTATGGTTTGTTCTTCAATCCCTACTTCTTTAGAGAGTTCATACAAACCAAAGTAGAATTCTCTATCGCTTGTTTTATAATATACATCCGTAGTTTGTTTCAATGGATCTGTAAGGTTGAATGTCTTAATATACAACCCTTGGTGAGGTACATAGGCTGGAGCTTTGTGTGAATTATTGTAGTACCCTCCATAACTTCTGCCATATGCTTGCGTTTTGTTTTTATCTTCCCTTTCTAATTTATATCCCGACATATTATTCAGTTAGTTTATTTTTAATTAGTTTTTTAGTCAGTTATTATACTGTAATAGTTGTTGCTATTGATGAATAGTTTAGTACCCAAAAGCATGTATTCTATCAGCGAATATTATTCCATAAATGTATTATGTGTTATTACTCTTTGGGAAATAATACATTTTATTCACAGATAAGTCCTAAGGTAGTAGTAAACAGAATTTTTAATGAAGAATTAAAAATGATTTTTGAGCCATAACAATGAACAGTATACTTTCTATTATGTTCATTAAAACACAAAAAGCTAGAGTTAAAGAACCCTAGCTTTTACAACTACTTATTATATTAAACTATTTTTATTAGAAATAGATCTTATTACTCTTTGATTAACTTAAAACTTTGATGCTCTTGATCAGAGTGGATATAAATAATATAAACACCTCTTTTTTCGTACGACAGATTTAAATTATTTTTACCTTTGAGAAGGTTTTGTTCCAATATTTTATTTCCCAATACATCATACATGAACAATACAGCATTAAATGCTACATCAATATTCAATACATTATGCACAGGATTGGGGTAAATTTTGACGCTATTTTGATCAGTGCCAATAGCCGTAGGGATCTCATTATCTTTACGAGGTACAACGGTGATATTTACCTGATCAGCATCTGTCTGATCTTCCTTGCTGATGTTTACTTCAAAAACGAAAGTCGTTTCCTCATCCACTTCAGGTGCTGTAAAAGTGGGATTTGCGGAAGTGCTGTTTTGAAGTTGAATAGAAGAAATGGTAGTCCATTGAAATGTAATACCTTCAGGAGAAGAAGCAGATGCGTCCAAAGCCACCAATTCACCTGCATCTACTGTTTGATCTTCTCCTGCATTGGCTACCAACGGAATAATCGTAATGTTTTCCGAAAGTGCCACTGTCTTTTCCACCTCGCTCTGATTTGCAGTAACAGTACCGGTGGATTCATTAAAATTTTCTTTAGTAACAATGTAGTTATAGTCTGCATTGGGTGTAACATCAAATGATGCTACTCCGTTTTCGTTAGTCAATTGTGAAGTGTTGAAATTTTGATTTTCGTTGGTTAATGCCACTAATGCATTTTGTAGAGGTTGATTTTCAGTATCTAAAACTATGATTTTTAAAGTGGATGTAGTACTTAAAGCTTCTACAACGCTGATATTGTTTATTTGATGCCTTGCAATATTTTCTTGCCAATTACTGCCCACAGGCCTGATGCTTGATTTAATAATATAATCACCGCCCAATTCGGGTAAATTGGGCAATGATATCATTAATTCTTTTTCTCCTTCGCCTGCTTGAACAGTAGCTCTAGTTTCGGCAATCCATCCTTCAGAAGACCAAAATTCTGCGACAATATCTCTTGAGACATTGGCATTATAAGACAGTTTTACTTTCACTTCCTGACTTTGGATTACTTCAGTTTTAGGGCTTTCAATATGAATAGCTTCATCTTTGTCTACCGTAGCATCGTCATTTTTCACTTCTAAAATCAATGAGCTGACATGTCCTCCATCATCAGGGAAGGTCACTTCTACAGTATTCTCTTCTTTTAATAAAGACAGGTCCACAGGGATCTCAATCACACCGAAAAAGTCATCCCTATGTGCTTGATCCTGTCCTTTCCAGTTATCGGGAACGTTGACAGCAGTACCATTCACTTTGATGGTTGGTTGTTTAGAGCGGTCATGCTTACGACCAATTCCCATCAGAAGCGTAGCTGTTCCCTTATTAATCGTCACATTAGAAAATCCAAAAGAAAGTGTTGTATTGCCTTTGATGGGCTGTAGATAAGTTGTCGAATAGTATTTTGTCTCTTTAGAAGCACTTGTCTGCTTAATTTCAGCTTCAAATTCATATTCCAAAACTACTGTTTCCCCCGCAATCAGTTCTAATGAAGCAGGAGCAGAAGTCGCTTCATTGATAGACATCACAGGATCAATATCATCATAGATTTTTAAAGATTTTGTCGTCAATTTTACTAATTCACCAGCGGTCTCTTCAAAATTTAGTTGAACAGTTTGTGTTTTATTGTCCAAATTATTGAATGCTATAAAAAGCGTATTTCCTTTCACGAATCCATGCACTTGTACATCAGGATTGTCAGTTTCTACTTTAATTCTTCTACCTTCTATATTTTTCCATAATTCATAAAAATGGATTCTAGGAGAAAATCTCCAGCCTTCTACATTGGCTTCACCAATATTGGTAGGGATAAACAAAGCGGCACCATAAGGTTGGTAATTGTTGCCTGCGTTCATATGCCATTGTGATTTATCAGTGATAAATGGAATAGAAATGTCCATCACATTTTCACGGTCCAGCAAATTGAACAACATATGATTTATACTTCTGATGGCCTGAATACTCTCAAGGTCGGTAAAATGATCTTCAAACCCTTTCGTGATCCCTCCATACTCCGTAATAGCATGTGGTTTTACAATTCCCCATTTGATAAAACTATACGTTTCAATCAGATCTAGAATCGCCTCTGAATTACTTCCTGACCTTAGGTTATTTTGTCCCGTTACATTTACTCCATCATAAAGGTGAGTAGCAAATGCATCCATATCCGCACCGGCAATGTCCATAAACAACTTCATATTTTCATCCCAATGTCTAAAGTCTTTCAATTCCATGGAAGGCCAAGCGGCTGAATAACCAATGACTTTCATTTTTGCCAAAGTAGGTTCAGCATGTATTTTTTTACCTACAGAAGCAAATACCTGTGCCATCTGCCTTTTGATACGGTCTTCCTCACTGTCAATCCATTGTCCATCATAAAAATCGACGGCATGTACAAATGGCTCATTCATCGGTTCAAAGAACTCAGGTCGGCCACTTTCATCCACATAATTTTTATAATACTCCACAGCCCAGTCTCCTGCTTTTTCAGGATCTACACCATCTAGGAAAACACTTTTAGGGTGTTCAGTTCCTACAAACCGTGTCACATTTCTTACATTATCATTTCCCGATTTAGAACTTGGGTAAGTCCCTACAGGATTCCCTTTACTTTTGGAGTAAGAATAAGGTCCCCAAAAGCCTCTGCTTGGGAATACATTATAATCAGAAAAGAATTGCCTCACATCAGCATCATTTCCACTAGAGTGCAGGTTGAAGTATTTGTTACGTTCCAATTCAGAAACGTTACCGATAAAGCGTTGTACCTTAGGGTTGATTTTAACGGTAGTTTGTCCAAAAGATGGCATTACAAATACACTTCCCAACATACAGATGAAGAGACAGGACAAAAAGTATTTGTGCCAATTGGTAAATAATCGACTCATAAAACAAGATAGTTTAGTACTTTGTAAACTAAATTTTCTTCAACTTCCAATCGACATTACTACAAGCTTTTGGAGTTCTTATTTCAAGCTTCCTTCTTCTTCGTTTTTGTCTTGAAACAAAAAGAAACAAAAAATTCATGGCTTTGAAGGGAAAGCACTACCAAACGAATTGGTTAGAAAGTCTATTGATACGAACGTTAAGAATAAGCGTCATTCGTCTCCTACAGATCATCAGAAATCTCCCGATTTCTAAGCACCATAAATATTCGAAGATTTAGTTTACAATATATTTAGTAATAATTCATAAGCCGAAACTACCACTCAAACCGTCAAAAGGTGGAGAAATTATTCATGGAATAGGGGATGAAAATTTTTTATGGTTGGGATTGGAGGGATATTGGGGTGGGTGTTGATGAAAAATAATAAAACATTCAAGGTTGCAGGGGAGCATTACCAAACGAATTTATTGTGAAATTACGATAGATATTACTCCACTTCAAACCTCAAAACGGTCTTCAATTTCTCTTCCGGCACTTTACGGAAATCAGAAAGATAAATTTCTCTGTGTACTTTATATTTTCTAATCAAATGAGATGCCTTCGCAAACTCTTCCATCATAGCAAAACTTTCCGGTTCATTATCATAGCTTCCAGTGTGGAGCATCTGAATACATTTTCCATCCGCTATTTTTTCAAACCTAACTTTATCCAAAAGGACATGTGGTTTTTTCTTTTTTGTGAGTTCAAGTATCTCATCAAAAAAAGCTTGACTTACAAAATCAGGTTGTCTGATCATGATGTCATAGACTAATTCATCCTTATTCAATTCCCCAGTATAATTTGCTTTAGCCTCTTCAGAAATATCCCATACACCTTCCAAAGGATAAACTTTCCAATCTTCATACCGCAGAGGTAATTGATTACTTTTTTTGAGCGTCATTTTAATACCGTAAGCCATACTGTAAAGTGCACCGATGCCCTCAGCAAACAGTTCACCGTTAGGATTTCCTTTTCCACTTAATACAATATAATTGAAGGCAGGGACATCAATAATTTCAGGTTTCTTTTTAGGTAAGTAAATGGCCTTTTCCTTTTTTCTCCACTCGTGTTTCATTGCTTTTTTAATTGATTTAGATGTAAATGTACTACAAATTATAAGGTTTTCCATGTGTTGCTTGAGCCAGAAGCAAGAGAGTTATATTTATTGCACCACCGATTTTAGTTTGGCAGTACTTCCCCGGCCTTGAAGGGAAAAGCGTTAAGAATTTTATGAAATGAGCCGTTAAAAATGATTTTCTTGTTTGAGCTTTAGCGAGTTTAAAATCATTTAGGCGAATGGAGTGAAATTTAGCTTTTGACTTCAAAGCCTAGATTTTTTTGCTTCGTTTTTTCATCAATGGAAAAAATGAAGAAGAAGGAAGCTTGAAAGTAGAACCTTAAAATTTTGCAATGAAATTGATTAATAGTTGTCCAAAAAATAGGATATAAAAAAACCGGAATTAAGATAATTCCGGCTTATTTCAATCTAACTAAGCTGTGATTCAAATTGCTTTGAAATCACGTTAACAATATTATTCTTTGATCAGTTTAACACTTTGAAGTCCGTTTGCAGTTTTGACCTGAATAATGTATATACCTGTTTTATAATCAGAAACATCCAAAAGGTGTTTCCCTGCTCTAAGTTCTTTAGTTAAGATACTAGCTCCATTAAGGTTTAAAATTGAGATTGTTGCACTTTCCACTAACTCAATTGTTGCTTGATCAGCAGTTGGGTTAGGGTAGAGGTTGATCACTATTTTAGTATCCTCAACTGATGTTGGTACTTCCTCATCAGGAGCATTGACAGTGATGTCTACTTGATCAATCACTACAACATCTCCTAGAGCAACTTTGACTACAAAAGTAAAGGTCGTTTCTACCGTTACCTCTGGAGCTGTGAAAGTTGGTTTTGCTACTGATACATCAGAAAGTGTAATTCCTTCAGGAGCCATCCATTCAAATGTTACCGTTTCAGGAGTAGAAGCAGAGGCATCTAGTGTTACCATATCACCAATTTCTACCACTTGATCCGCACCAGCATTGGCTACAGGAAGCGTATTAGGAGTGATGGTTACTGCTACTTCAGCCGTTTCAGTCATATCCTTGTAATTTGCAGATAATGTGAAAGTATACGTCGTTTCTTCACTTACTTCAGGGGCTGTGAAAGTAGGTTTTACAGCATTTACATCCGAAAGTGAGATGCCTTCAGGAGCAGTCCATGTTAGTGTTGCATTGGCTGGAACAGTTGCAGATCCATCTAATGTCACAATTTCGTTGACGAAAGATGAAAGTGCTGTACCTGCGTTGGCTACCAACTGAGGGTATACCATTACATTCACTTCGCTAGTTGCTTCATTGTCCATATAAGAAGCTTTTAAAGTGAAAGTATAAGTTGTCTCCTCGCTTACCGCAGGAGCAGTGAATGTTGGCATTGCTGATGTTATATCCGAAAGTGTAATTCCTTCAGGGGCAGTCCATTCTAAAGTCACGTCAGCAGGAGTCGTAGCAGAAGCATCTAAAGTTACAGTAGTACCTGTTTTTACTTCTTGATTTTCCCCAGCATTTACTTTGATTTGTGGCGTTACCGTTACTTTCACCTCATCCGTTGAAATGAAGTCGTTGTTTTGAGCCGTTAAAGTGATGATATATTCTTTTACCGCAGTCAATTCCTCCGTTGCTGTTACTGTTGTTGTTATTCCTTCAGTTGCTGAAAGCGTGATTCCTTCAGGAGCAGACCAAGTGTAAGTAAATTCCTCTGATGAGTTTTGAGATGCAGTTAATTCTACACTTCCACCAGACTGAATTGTAACGTCATCACCTGCATTTAATGCAAATTCAATATCACTTTCTACTAAGCTAATGTCATCAAAATAGACTGTTGTTGCTATATCTTTAGGGCTTTGGAAGAAAAGTCTTGAAGAAACTTTATCACCATTATTTACCGCTTCTGCAGTGTATTCTTCATTAATCAAAATTTCTTTCTCGAAGTAAATCCACTCACCAATTACAATTTGAAAATCACCCCAATTGATATTTGTATTACCAATTGACACTTTATAACTATCAGCCCACTCATCTACTGGCATTATTCTAATGTTAAATACATCAGCACCCATTCTATCTGCTTTCACTCTACCGCTGAGTGTATATGTTTTACCAATTGTAAGGTCGAAATAGCTGTCACTGCTTGTTTGAAGGGCATCAATTTTCACCTCTTCTTCTACCAGCATACTTTTAGTTCCTTTGCTGTCACCACTCACTACATCTGAACGTGTATAGTTTTCAATACCTGCCCAGCCTACTGTCAACTCTTCTTCAAAACCACCATTTACAATAATCTCTTTACCTCTTAATTTCACTTTTTGAACGGTAACAGTCACTGTTGTTTCAGGAGAAGTATTTTCACCGTCTGTTACTGTTAGTTTGAAAGTATAAGTTGTTGTTTCTTCAACTTCAGGAGCAGTGAAAGTTGGCATTGCAGCGTTAGCATCAGATAGTGTAATGCCTTCAGGTGCTGTCCAATTATAAGTCAATGCATTTTGTGTTTTACTTTCAGAAAGTGAAGCATCCAACGTTACAAGATCACCTTTGAATACCATTTGATTTTCTCCGGCATTAGCGACTGGAGTAAGATCTGGCTCTACCGTAATTACAACTTCATCCGTTGCTTCTCTTTCTCCAATTTTTGCTGTAACCGTAAATGTATAAGTCGTTACTTCTGTCACGTCAGGCGCTGTGAATGTAGGCATTTTCTCTGTTAAGCTTGACAATTCGATTCCTTCAGGAGCAGTCCATGTAATCATAGCTGTAGAAGGAGAAGTAGCCGAAGCGTCTAAAGTCACAACTGCTCTTGCATCTACTGTTTGATCATCACCCGCTGATGCTTGAATACTTTCTAATACTGTTACTTTGACAGTGGATTGGAATGAAAGATTACCTGTTGTAGCAGTTACAGTAAAGTCTAATTCTGTTACTTCAGTAATCTCATTTGGAGCTGTAAATGAAGTAGACATTTGATCTGTAGATGTCAATGTAATGCCTTCAGGAGCAGACCATGCATAAGTAAAACCGTTTGAAGATCCGTGCATAGCTTTTAAATCGACTACAGTTCCAGGAAGTACCGTTTGATTTTCTCCAGCAGTAAGATCCATTGGGAAATCAGCAACTTCTAAGCTTAGATCATCCAAATAAAGTAACTCATCCATTGTATTTCCTGAGCTTTGAATATACATTCTCCCCAATACTTTATCACCCTTTACAACACCTGCTTTAAATGTTTCATCAATCACCAACGTTTTTTCAAAAGAAACCCATTCGTTGATGGTAGGGTGGATATCTCCCCAGCTTAAATCACCTCTTGTAATGGAGAACTTCGTATTGTCTGCATCTTTCCAATCATCATGAGGCATTAATCTTAAGTTATAAACCGAAGTATTCATTTGGTCCACTCTGAATTTTCCTGAGAATTTATACGATTTACCTACTTCTAGTTCTATGAAATTATCCGGGTGTGTTTGAATATTATCGAACTGACCTTTTGATTCAATTTTTAAACTTTGAGTGCCTTTAGCATCACTAGCTACTTCCTCTGAAACCGTGTAAATATCAAGACCTGACCACCCTACTGTTAATGCTTCTTCAAAACTACCGTTTGTCAATAAATTCTTACCGTAGATAATTTTGTTTTTTGCCATAAAAGTAACTGAAGCGGCGTCTGAATCATTTACTCCATCATTGACTACTAAAGAGAACGTTAGAGGAGTGTCAACATTAACAACCGGTACTGTGAAAGTAGTGATGGCATTGTTTTCATTCTCTAAAGTGATACCTTCAGGAGCGGTCCATTTATAAGAAAGTTCATCGCCATTGGCATCATAAGAAGCTGAACCATTAAGGTATACTACTTGACCAGATTCAATACTTCTTCCTGTATTGACCATTGCCACTGGTTTTTTGTTATCGATCACCAATGTCACTTCTTGATTGATTTCTTGATCAACTAAAACCTCACTCGCTGTCTCAAGGTGTAAAGTTTTGTTGATGCTGTACTGATAAGTAGCACCCACTAGCTGATCGAAAGTCACTTGACCATTGCTGTCTGTAGTTTCAGTTTGATCATAGCCATCTGCAATATATAATCTGAATTCAGCACCTTCAACTACTTCGTTTTTGTCGTTTTTAACCGTAAAAGTAGCAGAATAAGTAGTCACACCTTCTGTAATTAGAGTAATAGTGCTTGATTCTGTGTTATCGTTGATTTCAAATTCCCCATTGTAAACTTTAAACCCATCAGCAGTAATGCTGTAACTGTAGGTTCCGTCATCTAAAAGACCACTCACTTTTCCTTCTGCATCAGTAGTATAATTTATATCATTAATAGTGATAGTAGCACCTTCAACTGGAGTTGCTCCATCTGAAGTAACAATAAGAGGTATACCAGGATACTGTTTGATAGAGGCAAATGCTTCTGGAGCAAAACCTTTTAACACAGGATATGAGTTTTCTCTCATTTCCCATGCACCATCAGCAGAAAAATCAAGTTCAGGGAAGTTGCTTTGATCCGTCATTTGTAATGAAGTCAAAACATTTACATTTGTATTTGTATTGAAATTGCCAGAAGTTTTTAAAGCATATAGACCCGCAAAGTTGATATTTTCAGCAGCACTTACATCACTATCAGGAACCAGTGCTCTCATATCACTTAGGTTGATCGATTGAGAAAGTGCAGTATTAGGATACATGTATCTCAAATCACCTGCAATACCACCTGTAGCCCAGTTATTGGAAACTAATGTAATATCAGTGATACAGTTCGTGATAGAGTTACCATCAAAACGACCGAACATAGCACCTGCACCACCGTTTGCATTGATTTTTCCTCCTAAAACAAAACATCTATCAGCAATAGTTGTATTCTGAGCGAAGCCAACAAAAACAGCGACTCTACCAACGCCTTTATCTACTCCGATAACCGGATTGATCAACCCAAGTTTTTCTACCGTTGCACTATTCCCAAATCCAATAAAGCCTAATCCAATGGCATCTTGCTCAGGATTGAGTGTAACTGTAAGGTTTGTAATCGTATGGAAGTTACCATCAAATGTACCTGTAAAAGCTCTGTCTCCTGCAGTTCTCTTATAACCGATTGGGTGGAAAGTTTCACCATCCATATCTAAGTCTGCAGTTAGTTTGTAATATAAATCCCATGAATCATATGAGGCACTAAGTTTGATTAAGTCAGCGTTTGTTTCAATGAGAAAAGGATCTTCGGCTGTACCTGTTCCGGTCCCTGTAAAAGTTTGTGCGTGAGTGTTGCCGAGAAAGCATAAGAACAACACACTCCAACACATTAATGTGTGTAGACTGTAAAAGTATTTCATACTGTACTAAATAATAGTTGGTTTAAAAAGTATTTCATCTTCTAGTTTAAATTCTGCCTTGTGTGGATCAGAATTTCATTTTCAAAGATGTAAATCTTACACTAATAATTGGGGTGTAAAATAAAAGCCAATAACGGGGGTATTTTTTATCAGTTTTTGTACATCTATCATTACTAGCGTGTTAGGAGAAGTTGTTTTAGCGTCCTTTTGAGATAAATCGTAATGAAAGTTAATTAATTTAAAGGGAAATGGGGTGTGAAATGATGAAGTGGAATATGTAATTCAACTTTTAAAAATGGGAAAAAAATAGAATTGAAAAGTAATATTTTGATTGATTAGAATTGAAAAATAATGTGCAACGCCCTATTGAAGTGTGGCCCACTAAGCATTTTTATCAACGTAGTATGGAATATTATTGATAGTATTTTGAGAAAGGTGAGTTATAATTCAAGGTTTTTTCGATCGTGGAGTTTTTAGTGATGTTGTCGATAAATACAATAAACAGTAGGGTGAAAATGGGTATTATTGTGGCTAGTAAAACCATCTTGTTTCATACCTCATCTTTTAAGCATTAGGATAATTTAAAATGGGTGTTTCGTAGACCCATAATTGAAATTATGGGCTTTTGGGAAGATAACGCATTTAGCAACTATTGATCATAATTATTAATCTATCACTGAAAAAAAGGGACTTCAGCACTTATAAATTATTGAAACATTTCAAGTTTATAATGAAAGTCGAAAAGAAGGATAGCTTCCCAAAAGCCCATGACTTCAAGTCATGGTGCACGGGTTTTTATCTACTTATCAATTTTTGAATAAAAAAAGGGAGACCAAAATGATCTCCCTCACAAACAATTCAAAATATAAATAGGTACTGTTAGTACTACATCAATTCTAATTTTTTAGTTTTACCGAACCCATCACCTCTAAGCTTTGTGAATTCCTCTAAAAGTTGTTTTGTCAACTCAGGCTTTTCTTTAGCGATGTTATGCGTTTGAGCACGGTCATTTTTCAAGTCATACAATTGGATTTCGTTATCGTTACCCAATTCGATGTTCACTTGTTTGTTTACTTTCTTACCCTTGTAAGGAGGGATTAAAACGTAATCACCTTTTCTGTAAGAAGTTCTTGTTGTAGCTTCCAAGATCAATGAAGTTCTACCCTCAGCATCTGCGTTTAAGAAAGCATTTAAAACATCTTTAGAATCATCGCTTCTCACATCACTGCCTACTAATGCCGCCAATGAGTTCAACATATCCATTTGACAAACTAGAGCATTTGACTTACCTGGCTTGATTTTACCTTTCCAGTAAGTGATAAATGGCACGTGAGCACCTGCATCAAATAAAGAGTATTTACCACCTCTTAGGCCACCTTTTGGATCGTGATTACCGATTAATTCTACAGCATCATCATAGTAACCGTCGTTTAGAACAGGACCGTTATCAGATGAGAAGATAATCATTGTGTTTTCTTCAATACCAGCGTCTTTGATAGTTTTCATCAATTCACCAATACACCAATCCGCTTCCATAATCACATCACCTCTAGGGCCCATTCCTGATTTGCCTTCAAAACGAGGGTGTGGTGTTCTTGGTACGTGAGGCTGTTGCATTGTATAGGCTAAGAAGAAAGGCTTTTCCGTTTTCGCTTGTGCAGTGATATAATTTTTCACTTTATCTAAGAAGTTATCCGCCATGTCTACATCGCTCCATAACGCTGATTTACCACCTTTCATATAACCAATTCTTGGAATACCGTTTACGATGGTATTGTTATGACCGTGGTGCCATTTCATTGTGATCAACTCAGGATTATCCTTACCCGTAGGTTGTCCTTCGAAGTTCTTTTTGTAATCAATTTGAATAGGATCATTTTTATCCAAACCTACTACATCACCGTCTTCAATATACACTGTTGGTACACGGTCTTGAGTGGCCGCCATGATGTAAGAGTGATTAAATCCTACTTCATTTGGACCTGGAGAGATGTGCTCATTCCAGTCTTTGTCATGCGTACCCAATCCAAGGTGCCACTTACCAATAATCGCTGTTTCATAGCCTGCACCTTGTAACATTTTAGGGACCGTCATTTGATCTGTAGTGATCAACATTGGAGCAGAACCCGGTAAGATCTGAGCATTTTTTCTCCAAGGATATTCCCCTGTAAATGCCGCATATCTTGATGGAGTACAAGTGGCAGAAGAAGCATAACCATTGCTGAAGTTAATACCTCCATTCGCTAGTGCATCCATATTTGGCGTGTTGATGGTAGAAGCACCATTTGCACTAATGTCACCGTAACCCAAGTCATCCATATAAACGAAGATGATGTTTGGTTTACTCGACTTGACTTCCTCTGAAGTCGATGTGTTTTTTTGGCATCCCAAGGCCAGTAAAGACAGAGGAATAAGCCAGAATTTGTTGATTTTCATTTGTTAATAATTATAATGATGGTTGAAAAGATATTTTAATATTCGCTTCCTGAAGACCCTCCGCTTTAGCTGTTAAAGTGATGGGCGTTTCAGGATTTTTTGCCCCTTGAATAATCGCTAGGGCTAAACCGTTAAAGAGTTCCATTTTGTTGCCTTGAAGTGAAGTCAATGAAGCAGCGTCACCATTACCCACACCGGCTAGTTTGCCGTCACCGTTGATTTCAAATTGAATCATATTAGAAGCTGTAGCACAGAAATTACCCTTTTCATCTACCACCTTTACAGTGACATAAGAAAGGTCTTTACCGTCTGATGCAATTAAACTGCGATCTGCTTCTAATTCAATATGATGTGGTTTACCTGCCGTTTTAATTGCTTTTCTTGCCACTTCTTTTCCTTTGGTATATGCTACCACTTCAATACTGCCCGGAGTGTAAGGTACATCCCAGCTTAATCTATATTTCGACATCAACGGACCTTCCTGTTTCCAGTCGCGGTGTGTCATTTTGATAGGCGTTAAGTCCACACCCTTCACTTTTTTACCCATTGATTTGCCATTCACAAATAGCTCTACTTCTTCCGCATTTGTAAAAGCATGTACCGGAATCACTTCACCTTCATGTCCTTCCCAGTTCCAGTGAGGAAGTACGTGTACCATTGGTTTGTCCGTCCATTGTGATTGGTATAAGTAGTAACGGTCTTTAGGGAAACCACATAAATCTGCCGCTCCGAAGTACGACGAGTGACTTGGCCAATCACCGTTCCAATACCCGTTTGTAGAGTTGTCTTTTCCGCCGTAAGGAGTTGGTTCACCTAAATAATCAAAACCAGTCCACATAAATTCACCCAAAATTCTAGGGCTCTTCGCTAGCATATCAAATTCTAAATCAGGAGGGTAAGCCCAAGGTGGTCCTACTAAATCGTAACTTGTTACTTGATTCACGCCTTTTTTGAATGTAGGAGCCACAGGTCTTTCATAATATCCTCTTGAACTTGTACATGAAGAAGTTTCAGAACCATATACCACCCACTCAGGGTATTCTTCTAGAATTTTTTCATAACGCATTGGGAAGTAGTTGAAACCTACTATGTCAATTTCATGTGCCAGTTTGTTGACAATAGAAGCAGGGTGATAGTTGAAACCTGCCGTTACAGGGCGTGAAGTATCTTCTGATTTTGTGATTTTAGCTAATCTTCTAGTTTCTTTCCAACCATCTTTTCTACCTTGCTCAAGTATCTCGTTTCCAATACTCCACATAATGATAGAAGGGTGGTTGCGGTCTCTGCGAATCAAGGCACGGAGGTCTGTTTCACTCCATTTATCCCAATCTTTATTGTAACCGTTTTCTACCTTGCCAATTCTCCAGTTATCAAAAGCTTCATCAATGACCACCAATCCCATTTCGTCACAAAGTTCTAAAAGCACTTTAGCAGGAGGGTTGTGGCTTGTACGGATGGCGTTGACACCCATATTTTTCATGATTTGTAATTGTCTTTCCTTCGCTCTTTTGTTAACCGCAGTTCCAAGAGGCCCTTGGTCGTGGTGCAGACAAACGCCTTGTAACTGTATTCTTTCTCCATTTAGGAGGAAGCCTTTTTTAGCTGAGAATTCAATGGTTCTCACACCAAAAGTAGATTTATATTTATCCAATACTTCATCACCACTTTTCAATACTGTCACCGCAGTGTATAAATGTGGATTTTCCATAGACCATAATTCAGGATTGGAAAGCGTAACTTTCTGACTGAATGTATGTTCCGTAGAAGCATTGATTTTATCTTTTGAAACTACATCACCTACTTTTTGTCCGGCCTTATTGTAGATATTTGTTTCAATAGTAATTAAACTATTTTTAGTGGATGCATTGACTAAATCAATATCAATTTCAACGCCTGCTGCTTTTTCAGAAACCACAGGAGTTTTGATAAAAGTACCATCAAAAGCGATGTGTATAGGGTTTTTATATTCAATCCATACATCACGGTAAATACCGGCTCCAGGATACCATCTTGAACTCAAATCTTCAGGAGCACATTTTACGGCAATTGTATTTTCCTCTCCAAATTTCAAGTAAGACGTCATATCCAACTCAAAACCAATATAACCATAAGGTCTCTCACCGATCTTCTGACCATTGACAAAAACCTCTGCATTGTTCATCACCCCTTCAAAGTGAACAAACACTTTTTGACCTTCCATTTTTGAAGGCACATTAAAATCCTTTCTGTACCAAGCTTCACCATGGAAAGGCAAACCACCACAACGGGCGTTATAAGCTTTATCAATCGGTCCTTCAATCGCCCAATCATGAGGAAGATCCAATTGTTTCCAACCTTCATCATTCAGGTCCAGTGCCATTCCGTTTTTTAGTTCTCCTTTAGAAAACTTCCAGTTGTCATTAAAACTGATTTCCTCAAGACTCTCAAAGTCCTGCTGTGGGAGTTGCTGTGAACAGGACATTAGCCCGCACAGTACTCCAATTCCTAATTTCTTTAATCTATTCATCATTCATTCCGTTAATTCAAAAGACTCTTTTTTGTGATTTTATAGTGATGTTTTTGAGGCTTGTTTTCTTTATAAATGTTTGATCTTACCTCTGTCATTTTCTGTTCAATCTGGTCTACTTTAGTGACATACTTTTTATAAGACTCAATGGTCTTCTTATTGTATGCATACCAACTCTTTCCTCTTTGTTTTTCTAATTTCTCTAGAAGAAAATCTAATTTTGCTTCAAAAGTGGCAGGACCTTTATAGTCGTTCAGCATTCTATATTCTGTCAGTGCCACACTTCGTACTTTCGCTTGAAGTTGATGGTATTCACTACAAAGCTGTATTACTTTTTGAGCTTGCTTATATTGTGGTGTTTCAGATAATACAGCAAGATTAATCCCGTTTTGAAGCTGCTGATGACTGAAATGTCCAATAGTTTTATTGTCAATCTCTACTAAATACTCTCCTTTTTCAAGACCGCTTACTGCTATGATATCTGTATTGAAAGTTTGAAAAACATTGGAAAATTGTTCCCCTTTTTTAAACTGAGGAATAGAAGGAAATGGCAGAGTGCTACTTTTACGATCAAAAGAAAACTGATTGGGCTTATTTTTATTGGAAAGCACTACGGTACATTCATTTTCAAAAATCACCATATTTTCACTTTTGCTGATCATAGAATAAGCATAAGGATGTTTTTCTAGTACTTCTTTTACTAAGGCCCCTGCCATTACATAATGTCCTGCGTCTTCAGGGTGAACTCTATCTTTACCTATGATTGTGAAAGAAGGGTTCTCCTGCTGATAGGTCGTATTAATATCACTTAAAAGGTGAAAGAAATCGACTACTAAAATATTATTGCTTTTGGCGTATTCTAATACAAATGCAGCGCATTCCTCCAAAGCATCATTTACTCCTATTTTGTTTTCCTGTGCTATTTCTGAAGTCTGGTCATAAATTGAAGGAGCAATCAAAATAGGGGTAATTTTACTTTCTTGGAGCAATGCCACCATCTTCAAGAAGTTATTTTTATAAGTGTCAATTGCCTTTTTTCTTTTCTCTTTTACCTCTTTGGTTACTTTAAGGCTGGGTGCATATAAGTGACTCATCACATCATTCATACCTGACATCAGAAAAGCATAGTCAGGCTGACGCGTAAGTATATCTTCTTTATACCTTTTCAACATACCACCCGTCACATCTCCGGCAATACCTGTATTATAAAAGGACAGTTTTGTTGAAGGAAACTTAGTGGCACAGTAAGAATGAAAAAGCATATGATACCTTCCATCTTGTGTAATACTGTTGCCAATAAATACAACCGTTTCATTTGGTTTGAAACTAATTTTATGTTGACTGAATACAGTATTACCCCCAAGAAGTAAAAAGATAAAAGTGATAAATTTATACATTACTTGTCAATTAATCGTGTACTATTGGTTTATGTTTTTGCTTAAATTCAAAAGCAGATTCTTTTGTGAAACGCTCCACCAACGGCTGTCCTTCACCTCTTGCCATTTTGATTTCTTTGGCCCACACTTTTCTAAGCTCTTCTAGCTTTTCCTTGTATTGAGCATCAGAAGCTAAATTTTGTAATTCATTAGGATCTTCCCCTAAATGATACAACTCCTCATACACTGCTTCCTCACCGTTTAGAGGACTTTCCACGTAACTTCTGTAAACAGGTATTTCCTTGTCATTCATACCATAAAGCACACTGTTTACATTCAAACCCAATGCCTTTGCGTATTCAATTCTTTTACTCGCTGAGAAGTTGTCGTTCTTATAATATCTGATGTATTTCCATTCTTGATTTTGTACCGCTTCACATCTTGGGTTTCCGAAGTGTGTAGACCAAAGGTTTTCTGTATACACATAAGGTCTTACCGAAGCATTCTCATCGGTCAACAATGCCGAAACATCTTTTCCTTGATAAGCTGAAGGGATTTCAATACCTGCTTTTGCCAGCATAGTAGGGGCGATATCGATACTTTGAACTAAGTTGTCATTTCTATGTACTCTTTTCTTTTTCGGAAGGCGAGGGTCATAAATAATGGTCGAAACCTTTGTGCAGTATTCATACAATAAAGCCTTTCCACCTAAACCATATTGTCCCATCAAAAGACCATGATCTGAAGAGAAAACGATGATTGTATTTTTATCTAATTTCAATTCTTTCAACTTCTCCGTAAGGTTCCCCACTAAACGGTCAATACCGATCATTGCCTGATATTGACGTGTTAATCTTTCTCTTGCTCCATCAGGTGTATCTACATGATCATAAATCGTCTGACGGTCCTCAGCGTGCAGTAATTCTTCTGGAAGTTTTGGTGTTTTAATGTCTTTTTTGGCGATGTAGTGCTCTGGTAAAGGAAGTGTTTGATCTCTGAACAATGTTCTGTAAATCTCATCATCCGTTTCTTTCTGTTTCATGGTAGAAGTACTTGCACCATGCGGTAAATTGAAGCAGATATTTAATAAGAAAGGTTGATCTTGAGGTCTGCCTTCCATCACTTTAAACGCCTCTTTAATTCTGAATTCATTGTTGTCCAATACATCAAAAGAAGCCTCTTGTAAGATTTCAATTTGTGTATCATTCTTGGCTCCTCTGAAAATTTTATGACGGTCTTTAGGGTAGAAACCTAAATGTCTGTGTCCGGCATAGAAATAATCAAAAGCATGTTCCATTACTTTAGAGTCATATCCATTTTTACCTAGTGGCGTATGATTCTTTCCGATATATGCTGTAAAGTAACCCGCTTCTTTCATTACAGCAGGGTAGGTTGTTTTCCATCCTTCCTCTGATAAAGCAGTGCCCGAATTGAAGTTCACACCATGTTTTCTTTCATATTGAGAAGTCAACATAGAAACCCTGCTTGGCATACAGATCGGGCTTGTGATATGTGCATTCGTAAATAAAGTACCTTGATTGGCCAATTGATCAATATTAGGTGTTTTCAATACCTTATTACCAGTCACACTAAGGTAATCGTAAGGTTGGTCATCCGTTAAAATAAAAATAATATTAGGACGGGTTTCCTTTGCCTTTTTCTGAGCATTGACGCTCCAGATAGGCATTGTAAAGAATAAAAACAGTAATAGATTTTTCATGTTTTTTAAAAAAGTGTTTTCACATAAAATGAAATAATAGGAGGCACAGTATACCTCCTATATTTACTCTCATTTTAAATGTGTAAACAGTTACATAATAGTCACACTCGTTGTCTGAAATTTTGCTCCCAACTCAACGCTTCTCTGCATTGGTGAGGCATTTCCAATTGTAATCTTCAAGGCTCCTTTCGGATCAACTGCCTTTCCTTTATCGTCAAAAATTTGTCTTGCTTCTTGCGTAATTCTAAACGTCACTTCTTTTGATTCACCCGGCTTCAAACGCACTCTCTCAAATCCTTTTAAAGAAGAGTTCGGTGCATTAAACTTCACTTTATAATCAGATAAATAAAGCTGTACTACTTCTTCTGCTTCAAACTGACCTGAATTTGTAATTGTCACTTTTGCTACTAAATCCTCTTTTGCTTTTAGTTTTTCCTTGGCGAAAGTGATAGGGCTGTAATTGAATTCAGAATAAGAAAGACCAAAACCAAATGGGTACATAGGATCAACGTCCATATACCTGTACGTTCTTCCTTCCATAGTATAATCTTCATAGGCCGGTAATTGATCTACGGATTTAGGGAATGTAATCGGTAATTTTCCTGAGGGAGAAGCATTGCCGAAAATAATATCACCAATGGCATCACCGCCTTCCTGACCAGGGTACCAAGCAAAAAGAATCACATCTGCAATCTCCGCAATCTCCGTTAAGTTTACAGGACTACCTGCTGTAAGCACTACAATCAAAGGGTTTTTAGATTTAGAACGGATCTTCTTCAAGTAAGCAATCTGATTAGCAGGTAGATTCAAATCATTTTTATCACCCTTAGATGCTGACGCAATTGCTTCACCTTCTTCTCCTTCAATCAAACCAGAAATACCCATTACAGCAATACATGCATCAGCAGCGGCAGCTTCACCTGTAGACCAGTCGATAGGGTTGCGGTTTTCTCTATCCAGCATAATTCCTTGCTTATAATTGATACTTGTACCCAAGCTCACTTTACTCACAATACCTTCCAAAATATTTGTCATATGACCACTTACACCAAAGTAATTACCCAAAAGCACTTCTGAGTTGTTGGCATTAGGCCCCACCACATAAAGCGTTCTGATATCTTTTTTCAATGGAAGTACATTATTATCATTTTTCAATAACACCACTGATTTCAATGCGGCATCATACGCTAGTTTTCTATGCGTAGCACACTCTACAGTATCACCGCTCACTTTATTGAAAGGATTGATTTCAGCAGGATCAAGCAAGCCTAATTTAATACGCGTCTCCAGTAAGTTTCTCAAGCGGGCATCCACTTCTTTCTCTGTGATCAAACCTTGGTTCACCGCCGCAACAATGCTTCCTTTATATACCTTTCCACAATTCAAATCAGTTCCCGCCTTGATTGCCGCTGCAGTTGCCGCTTCTGCTGTCGGGTAAACCTTGTGATGAGCATAAAAATCTTGAATCGCTCCACAGTCCGAAACTACATGACCATCAAATCCCCATTCATTTCTAAGAATCTCTTCCAGTAACAAATCACTGCCACAAGCCGGTTCGCCAAAAACACGGTTGTAAGCCCCCATCACAGCTTCTACTTTACCTTCTTTTACCAACGTCTTAAACGCCGGAAGGTATGTCTCTCTAAAATCTCTCATGCTTGGCACCGCATCAAAAACATGTCGGTCTTCCTCTGGTCCTGAGTGTACCGCATAATGTTTTGCACATGCCGCCGCCTGAATATATTTTTCATGATCACCTTGCAAACCTTTCACAAAATGCAATCCCATTTGTCCTGATAAATAAGGGTCCTCACCATACGTCTCTTGTCCACGACCCCAACGCGGATCACGGAAAATATTCACGTTCGGAGACCAAAACGTCAACCCTGCATAACGAGAACTATTATTCATTTCTTGAGCCACCAAAAATTTCGCTCTCGCTTCAGCTCCAATTGCCGTTGCTATATCCTGAATCAATGCTTTATCAAAGCTCGCTGCCATACCAATTGCCTGAGGGAAAACAGTAGCTCTACCATTTCTCGCCACACCATGCAGCGCCTCATTCCACCAGCTATATTTAGGAATTTGTAATCTCGGAATTCCCTCACTAATATCCACCATCTGCGAGGCTTTTTCCTCCAAAGTCATCGCCTTCAAAAGCGCATCAATTCTCTCGTCCGTATCTCTATAAGGATCTAACCAAATAAACTCCTCCTGTGCTTTGGCTTCGTAGGTGAGTGTACATAAAAGTAGGCACCCTAAAGCGTATAAGTATTTCTTCATTTCATTCCTAATTTAAAAAGTTGTTGTTGCTATGGTCTCAAAAATACTAGATTGCCGACGTGGACAGGGTGTATATTTCACGTAAATAAAGGGGGGAGATTTGTTGTTGAGTAAAAGTCCATTGAGAAGGATGGAAAAAGATGCAAGTGTGGAAGGGGGGATTGGGGGGCTTAGAACGATAATTTAGAGGGAGGAAGGGTGTAGTTTTAAGTTTGAAGGTTAATAAAAGAGACTTTTGTGAAGAGCTGTGTGATTAAATAAGAACGAGATGAAGTACTTATTTTACTTCTGAGTCTACCTCCAAAAAATGACTTTTTACCTATGCAAATACAAAAAAGCAGGAGATCTAAAACCTCCTGCTTTACCAATAATTACCTGTTTATTAAACTATATAAGAAGCACACTATTTCTATATGATTTACTTTGAAGCTTTTTTCAATAAAGCCTGATTTTCTTTATCAATACGAGCTTTTTGTTTCTTATTCAGACCTTGAGAGAAGTACACTTTTGGTTTGAAGTATACTTGTGTTTGCTTCATTACAGGGTCATGAACATCTAAGCTCAGGTCACAATCAAAACGAGCGATGATGGCGTGGTTTTCTTTCCAAGTTGTGACGTTTGTGAAGTGTGAAATACCCCATGTGATACCGCGTCCGTTGCCATTGCTGTTAAAGGCATCTGGAACATATGGACCGGCCGCAGTTGGCATTAATGATACCACAGAAGCGATATCGAAGTTTACACCATCTTCAGCGTATTGGATTGTGAAATGTTCTGTACCATCCTTAATGACTAAAGCCGCCATACCTTCTTTGAATGGGAATAATGTAGTTTCGTGTCCTGATGTGATAACAGGGTTCAGCGGGTGCTTTTCGAATGGTCCTAGTGGATCATCTGCAATTGCTAAACCTTGCATGCGTACTAGATTAGGATCTCCGTCGAAATCAGATTTGTAGTACAAATAAATTTTATCTTTGTACACAATTGGGTAGGGATCGTGGATAGAGTATTGATCCCATTCGCCTTCTTTTCCGTTTGGAATCACGATTTTGTTTGCAGGAGTCCAAGGTCCGTCAGGAGAGTCTGCATAGGATACTGCTACAGGGCAGTCGTCGCCACGCTTTCCACTAGCTTGCATAAATCCTTGGTAGTATAAATAGTACTTACCTTTCCACTTTAAGATGTCAGTGGTAGTCACTGATCTCCATCCTACGTTTGGTTTTGGAGGGCGAGGTACTGCAACACCCTTTTCTTCCCAAGTGAAGCCATCCTTACTTGTAGCGTACCAAATTTCTGATAAATCCCAGTCTCTCGAAGGAATCGTATCATTACATAAGTCAGGCCCCTTGGGTGGAGTAGGGGTATCTCTTTTCGTATACCAAACATAGTATTGACCATTTTCGAAGATGACTTTTGAAGGGTCTCTTCTGGAAATAGTACCATCATGTCCATTATAATCAAACCCTTTCAGTTCAGTGTACTTGAATTGCGTATACAGTTCATTTTCCTCTGGACGTGCGGCAGGGTAAGAGTAGTTTCTTTCCATAGCTCTGCTAAGCTGTCTGTCAGTAGGCTTTTCTTTCGGTAGAATAAAAGGGAAAGCCGAATCATTTTTTACTTCTTTTTTATCAAAAGTAGGCTGACATGCACTCCCTCCAATCATCATGAGAAGAAGGACATACTGCATTAATTTGTTGTTTGTTTTCATTTCAATATATAGCGATTAATTATTTACAATATTTTGAGTTAAGAGTTAAGTTCATCTTCATATCATAATGCTTAAGGCATTTGTTAAACAAGTAAGATGAGGTTAAAGGACCACAATACGAACCACCTTAACTCTTCATACTTAACTCTTAACTCATAACTTAAATCTAGTTTTCAAGCGGTTTATCGTTCTCTTTCATCACCTTCGACCAATCTCTGATCTTTGCATTAGGAACAACGGCACCGATGATGTTTCCTTTGATCGGGTTACCGAAGAAGTCTGTTGTTACTTCCAAACCACCGAAGTAGATGCCTTTCTCTGTTTTATCTGATTTTAATTTTTCAATCTTCTCACCAGCGGAAATAAGAACGGTATTTTTAGGAACAAAATCAGAAGGGTTTGAACCTTTTTCATTCTCGAAATCAGGGTTGCCACCCATTGCTTTTTCGTCCCAGTATCCTTCCGCTAGTGCATTTTTTACTTTAGAATATTTATCTGTACCCTTTTCATTATAAAGCTGATAGATATTGTTTCTCATATTCAGCTCCATTTTTGCAAGTTCTTCTGCATTCATAGGACGCGCCTTTGCTGCTACAGAACCATCAAAACCTTTTTCAGGTTTAGCGTTTGGTTTTGGTTCATTTGAAATTTTAAAATCGAATGCTGCATCATAAGCTGCATCGTCTTTCCAGCGGTGCATTGACCAGCCTTTATTTGCTTTTTCTTCCATCCAGAAAATATTATTCATCATCACAAGACCTTCGTTTGATGTGGAGATATTGAATACATTCGGGTTTTTGTAAGGAGCATTTCCTTCTTTAGTATTGATGATTGTATTATTGTAGATGTAAGTTTGGTAAGGACCTTCATATTGTTTTTTATGATTGTGTCCATTTACCGTAACGATAGCGCCAGGAGTTCCTACCTTACCCCAGAATGCCTGAGCAGGGTCTTTCATATTTCTCCATCCATCGTTTACACTGATATTGAAACGGTAAGAACAGTTGTAGTTCAGCCCAAGAATTTCAATAAATCCACCTGCATTATAACGGCTTAAGTTGTTTTGAAGCACTACATTTTTACAGTTGAAATCAATATGAGCACCACAGCAGTCCGCAATTCCTTGTGCACCTTCGAAAACGTTGTATTCGAAAAGGAAATTTTGAAGACCCCAAGTCCACATACCACTCCCACGACCCCATTTACGTTTGTCGTTTCTATTTCCAGATTCTGTAATTCTGCTGTATTTTAAGTGGCTGTTGTTGCACCTGTTGAACTGCATTCCTGGTCCACCTGCTTGGTATACAGTACAGAACTCAATATGAACATTGTTGACATTACGAGGAGCAGAACCGTCAATTTTACCGCTTCCTTTAAAACGGATTCCCATTTGACTAATGTTTTCTACCGTTACATGTTTTACAGTGACGTTGTTGATACCTTTGCCTTTTCTCAAAACTTGACCAAAGACACCCCAGCCCCAGCCAGCACCATCGTTCATATTCCACTGACGGCAAGCACGAGAAGTTTCCGCACTGTTCAACAAGAATACATCATAAATATCCACGTTGTAAACAGTGAAATCTTCCATTAAACTGTGAGGGTGAGTTTCATCTGATTGAATACGGATGGCATAACGTTGATCTTTCTTCTGATCCTGAGGACGTTTCATCGGTTTTGCATTACTAGGTCCGCCGTCACCTGTTATTTTAAGATCAGTGATGATTACATTCGACGTATTTTGGACCATAATTCCGGCAGGGTAGCCTTTAAAGTCAATCGTCGCCTTTCCTTTTCCGTAACTACCAATATGTATTTTTTCAGTTGCCTTTTTTTTCTTATTAAGGTTCAATAATTCAATTGTACCAAAGTGTGTCTGATTTCCTTTCAATAATACTTGATCACCAAAAGTCAATTTCATTGTTCCAAGCTTTTCTAATGATTTGATGGCTTTCTTAGCGGATAAACCATCATTTTTATCCTTTCCATTTTTAGCATCCACATAAATCGTTCTATTAAAAGTGATAGACGATTTGTATTTGATACTGTTGTTTGTTGTAGGTTTTTCAAATACAAAACCATTAGGTGCTACCGGAATATCTTCAATAATAGGAGCATTAGCGGCATCTTTCAATGCACTTTCCAACTGCACCTGAGCAAAGAGGCTCAAAGGCAATAGGTAGAGTAATAATGACAGTTTAAGGAAACGATTTTTCATATTTTTGTTTATTAAATTTAGTAGTTGATTATAATTGAGGGGCGTCATGTTCAGTATCAAAATTGTCGTACTTCGGAAGAATTTCCTCCAGCATTTCTTTTTCTTTTCGATGTGCTTCTGAAACTTTACTCCAATCTGTAATCACAGGAAAACTGATTAAGTCAGCAGGTTTTTTAGAGACATCAAAATATTTTCCATGCCCGTCAATCAATACATTTTTACCTCTGATTAGTTGTTTGTCTTTATGATAAGAATAGATCCATTCTCTATGTTCCTTATTTCCAGTAGTCAGATAAGGAAGTAGACTTTTACCATTGATTTCATATTCCTTAGGGATACTTACTCCAGCTATTTCAGCAATAGTAGGAAGAATATCGGAGATATTTACTAAGATGTCTTGCTCTCCTTTTTTATTGAAATGAAGGCCAGGAGCATAAATTACCAATGGAACATGAACACCTTTCTGCGATACAAAACTTCCTTTTCCGTACTTGCTTGTACCGTTGTCGGCACAGAAAATAAGGATAGTGTTGTTTTCTTCACCCAATTCTTTGAGCTTGTTCATGTATTGCCAAACTTGATAGTCTAGATAATTGACATGATGGTGAATACCCCCTTCAGTTACTGTGTTGTGTGTATCGTAAACTCCTTTATCACCCGTGACTTTTGGTTGCGTACGAGTATATTTTCCATTTTCCCATTTGATTTTTGGTGTACCAGGCCATTTCTCTCTGGTTTTAGGGTTTGTATCTCTGCTGAAGAAATTCCATCCATCATGTCCTAAATGACTGGTGTGGTAGATGAAGAAAGGTTGATCTTCTTTCTTTTTTCTTTCCATAAATTCCATGATGTATTCCATCTCTACATCCGGACCGTAAGTATGCAACCCATATTCCTTTTTAGCTTCTTTTGTATTAGGCCACCATTCAAATTTATTTTGAGCGTCAGGATGGTTCATCAATTGGACATGGGGTTGCCAATACCATCCATCTTGAGCATAATATTTTACTACTTGATCTGTATCAACATTGACCAACACGCGCTTTCCGTCTACTTTTTTAGCTTTGATTTTAAAGTCGCTGTAAGGGTAAAGGTTTTTACGGTTGCGTACTTCACCTGGCGTAAATACACCTTCATCAAAACCAAATTGATCCACTCCGCTCATCTGTGTTTTTCCTGCCCAATACGTGGCATACCCACCTTCTTTTGCGATATGACCAATGGTTTTTGGAGAGCTTTTATACAAAGGCCATGTCACTTTATTCCCCTGAGGATTTACCCATGTGCCTCTGTCTTTCAGGTGCCACCATTTATGAATATGAGCATAGCGTCCTGTCATCATCATGGCTCTGCTTGGTGAACAAATAGTAGTGGCCCAAGCTGTTTTAATATAAACGCCCTCTTTTGCCAATTGATCTAGCACAGGTGTTTTTGCTCTGAACTTTTGATCAGAAGTAGTTCCTCCTTGAGGAGCCGGGCTCCATTTTGTAGAGCCATAAATAGGGAGCTCCCGAGCACTGATGTCATCGGCAAAAATGACAATGATGTTCGGCTTCTTCTGAGCATAAATCACCGTATTCAGACACAGTCCCAAGGTGAGATAGAGTAATAGTAATTTCATTTAATTCATACTTTTAATAAGTCGTCACATTATATACTTTCCAAAAGTTAGAAATGAATAACTTTACAATAAGGAGTTTTGTCTCTATTTAGGGGGGAGATATGAGATGTATGTATAATACACGCCATATTTGTCACCTTTCTCCACAAAATCATTGACCAGAAGCGTCTTTCCTTTTTCCAGATAGACCGTAAAATCTACTTCTTCCATTTCGGGTTTTACCACCTTTTCATGGATCTGATTACCGATTTTGATGCGTGCTAACTCCGGTTTTATCGCTTTATATTCGAATGTATGCTTAGGATGCAAAGCCGGTTTCCCATGCATAGGTCCAGCCCATTCTTTCGGCCATCTTCTACAGCTGATCTTATACATTCCTTCCTTTATCACTTCCAAAGCATGCGTGTTGTTTTTGTTCTTCAAACCTGAAGCTACCTGTTCACATTTCCATATTCCTTTGTCTTCACCAATAGCATGTTGAATTGTCAATGTGACTTCATTTTGAATATCACTCCCAATGATGGTTGAAGGCATTTCCGAAAACGTTTTTTCCTTTTTTATTTTCTGATAAAACACCTCATTATCTGCCAGAAGCTGAGCGATGATGGTTGGGTGTTGATTCGCAAGGTTTGTTTTTTGAAGAGGGTCTTTCTTAATGTCGTAAAGTTGCTTACCATTAATTAATCGCCAATCCTTCTGCAACACACAAGTACCCTCTACAGCGGTTGGAGGTCGCCAGTCTTGTCTGTGATGCACAAAAACAGAACGCTCCACTTCTTGCTTTTCCTTTAATACTGGAGAAAGATCGACACCATCTAACATCAAACTATCGGCCAACGGAATCTCACATAATTGTGCTAAAGTTGGAAATAAATCTACATGTGCTGCTAAAGTTGGAATATCTTTCCCTCCTTTGATACCAGCACCTGCCCAACGCATAAAGAAAGGAACTCGATGCCCTCCTTCAAGTTTTGCCCCTTTAATGCCTCTTAGATTGTAATTGTAGCCCTTCTTCCCGTCAGGACTATATCCAAAACGAGTTCCATTATCACTCATATAGATAATGATCGTATTTTCCTCTAGTTTTTTCTTTTTGAGGAATTTCTGAAAACGACCGAAGTTCTCATCAATATTCGCAATCATACCATACAGGTTAGCATCAATGATTTCGTTGTTCTCCTCGTATTGCTTATAAGGTTTTGCATATTCTTCCGCCACGATTAATGGATCATGAGGAGCATTTAACGGTAAGTAGATAAAGAAAGGTTCATCTTGATTTTGCTCTATAAACTTCATCGTTTCATCAAACCACACATCTGTACAGTACCCTTCAAACTGCTGGGGTTCATTGTTGACATAATAAACGTCGTCAAAGTAAGTATTTCCCCAGTGATCAGAAAGCTCTCCAATACCGCCAGCATGATGTTGTACCACATAGTCAAACCCTTTATCAGTAGGCCTAACAGGATAATTGTCACCCAAGTGCCATTTACCAAAAAGAGCGGTTTTATAACCTGCCGATTGAAATACTTCGGCTATAGTTGTTGTATTTTTTGATAATGCGTCTCTTCCTTTATAAGTAGCCCATGCTCCGTTGTGAATGGGGTATTGTCCAGTCATAATTGCTGCACGGGTGGGGGTGCAGAGTGGACTTACATGGAAGTCTGTAAAGCGTACTGAAGAAGCATAAAATTTATCAATATTGGGTGTTTTTAGCCAAGGATTACCATGACAGCCTAAATCTCCAATGCCTTGGTCATCGGTAAGTATTAAAATAACATTCGGTGTCTTTTCCGATTGTGAAAAAGCGATAAGAGGAATAAATATTATTCCCCCTATCGTTACAATTAATGAATGAATTATAGGTATCATCTACTTATTAAGCTTTTGATTCTGAATAGTGGTGGATGAGAAAAATTCCTTACGGCCTTCTCTGAGTTCTAAAGGTTCACCTTTGATATTTACCGAAGCACTCAAGCGAATATCCGTAGAAGAAGCACCAATTTTGAATGCATAATTTCCACCTTCTACTATCCATTTATTATTTTTATACTGTGCCAATACCTGTGGTGACACTTTGAATGTAATTTCTTTCGTTTCTCCTTTTTTTAGCTTTACTTTTTGGAAACCTTTCAATTGAATCGGCTTCATTGTTGTGTTTTTATCCAAAGGAGAGATATAAAGTTGAACGACCTCAGCTCCATCCGTTTTACCTGTATTTGTGATCGAACAAGAAACTTCAATCGCTTTATCTGTCAATTGAGCCTCTTTTGATAATTGAATATTGTTGTATTGATAAGAAGTATAGCTTAAACCATAACCGAAAGGGTATTGAGGCTGATCATCTGCGTCATATCCCATTTTATAATCAATCTCCTTTTTCTCCTGCGTTCTAGGATAAGTCACACAAAGCTTTCCTGAAGGATTGGCATTACCTAATAAAATATCTGCCACAGCATTACCGCCTTCTTCACCGGGGAACCAAGCATTTACAATAGCAGTACAATCTTTTTCAATATCAGCAATCACTTGTTGTCTTCCTCCAAAAAGTACTAGTACTACAGGTTTTCCCGTAGCAATCAATTGCTTTACAAATTCCTCTTGCTGTCCCGGTAGACCGATGCCTTTTCTCCATCTTCCTTCACCATTCAAGTAAATGTTCTCCCCCATAGCAGCGATAATCACATCGCTTTCCTTCGCAATTTTCATTGCTCTTTTTAAATCAGGTTGAGGAAGGTCTTGCACAGAAATCATTTTCAGCTTGCTCAATCGGTCATCCCCAAAACCATCTTTATCAATGGTCGCTTCCAAAGCTGCACTCCAGTCACAACCTCTTTCATGCTGAATTTTTACCTTTCTACCCACTTTGCTTTCCAGTCCTTCTTTCAAAGTGACTAACTTCGGATTCAATTCATCAAACTTGGCACTTTTCCAGAAAGCACGCATCGCTTGATAAGTATAGTCACCCAAAAGGCAATGTACTGTAGAGGCGTTAGGACCTACTAAAGCAATTTTACGAGTAGATTTTTTTAGTGGTAAAACGCCATCATTTTTTAATAAAACGATAGATTCTACAGCCGACTGATACGCTAATTGTCTGTTGGAAGCAGGATCAAAATCTAAGTCCCCGTCTTTACCAATAGCAGGGTTGTCCACCAACAAACCTAATCGAGCTTTCATCGTCAATGATCTTCTGACTGCTTGATCAATATCGCTTTCCGTCACTAATCCTTTTTTCAATGCATCCTTCAAATAAGGGAAAGTCATAGGTGACGAAAGTTCTATATCCACACCAGCATTCAAGGCCATTGCACCGGCAGTCATTTGGTCTGGAGCTCTTTTGTATTTTTTATAGATCATATTAATGGCGCCATAATCACTCACCACCAATCCATCAAAACCAATTTCTTTACGTAAAATCTGATCCAGCATGGTAGGGCTCATACTGATAGGAAGGGCCTTGTACGTACCATAAGAAGGCATCACACTTTTTGCATTTCCCACTTTAATACACGCTTCATGAGGCATCAAATATTCTTCATACAACTCCTTCACAGAGTTGTTTTTTGTTCCATACCCCGCAAAGTGTTTTACAGTAGCTGCTACACCTGTTTTCAAATCATCACCTTGCAGACCTTGCACAAATGCAACACCCATTCTTGAAGTCAAATAACTGTCTTCACCGTAGCTTTCCTGATGTCTGTTCCAGTGGGCTGTTCTACTAATATCAATCATAGGAGACAATGCAAAAGAAGCCCCCACTTCTCTCATGCTTTTAGAAATAGCCGAGGTGTTCTGTTGTACCAAATCCGGATTCCAAGAACATCCCATTCCAATTTGCTGAGGGAAAGTAGTGGCTTGGTAGGTCGCGAAACCAGTGATAGCTTCCTCATGAAAAATGGCAGGAATTTTCAAACGCGTTTCCGTCATCAGATAATTTTGCACCTCTCTCACCAAATCCCTTAATTCCTCTGGCGGTAATTCCTGTCCCGATGAAAACTGACAAAAATGCCCAATCCCATGCGGTATATGTTCTCTACATTTTTCAAGTGATACCTTACCGTCTACCATTATATCACGCAGACGAGTTCCTTCTATTTGAGCGATTTTTTCATCCAAAGTCATCGTAGCCATCAAACTTTCTACTTGTTGGTCTATAGCTTTAGTTGAAAATGAAGTTTGTCCCATTACACTTTGCATAAGCAAAAGTGCAGTTATTAATAAGTAATATCTTTTCATCATTCCTTTTCTTTTCTCCAAAATTATTTGAAAGCGGTGGTTTACTTAGAAATAAATTGAGCAGAAAAAGAGGGGGGAAATTTATAAAAGGGAGAATGTGTGGATTTGCACCATTAGGCAGTGTGTATTGATTTAGCACGAGGACATTTTAAAAAATGAAGAGTGAAGAATGAAGGATGAAGAAAAATGGTTCGTAAAATGGTTTTTTCTGGTAGTTTGGTGGATTTTGTGATATGACATCCTAACAGTCTGCTTTCAATTTTGGGTACAATATTTTTTATGATCTACTGTAGGGATGTTGCATTGCAACGTCCACCAAACCACAACAAGAACCATTTTTTTGAACATTCGTTTAGATGTTTTAGTATCGTTTAAGAATGCTTTTTCTCTTAATGAAAGAAATTCAACTAACTTGTATTCCATAGCAACTATTCTTTTTAAACACTTATTCTATCAATCTATGCGAACATATCAATCTGTAGTTTTTTTGTTAAGCCTTGTATTTTTTAGCTGTGATTTTGACAGGCATAGTATTCCTAATCGAAAGCAAAATAACGGGGTCGTGAGGATGAAAAATTATGCAATTTTAGAAGAATCTTATTTTTCAAAATTTGATACAACGCGTGAAGAACTTCTAACCATTACCTACAATGGTGCTGAAGCATCGGTAGTAACTTTTAACTATGAATTTTTCCCGAATCGTTATATACAACATACATTAGATCAGTCTAAAAATACATTTAATAAAGTTTTGATAGAATACTCAGACCCTATTGATACAATTGATTATACATTTGATAGTGAAAGGGTTTATCAGATTGATGGCGAGAAGATTGTTGTAAAAAAGTTTAATTGGATTAGAGAAAAATATTATTCATGCTGTTTTGATTGTAAGGATACTTTATCAACAATTTATGTCAATGAAGACCTTGGTGTGTTACAGGAGTATTCCCGAAATTATAGTACTACCAGTGTTTTAGTAGAAAGTAATAAGACAAATAATCTTTCTCAACTATTTAATGCCATTAAAAAGGATAAAGCTTTTTATCCAGATGAAAAAGAAATTGCACTTAGAAAAGAACAAGAAATGGTAAAAGCCCTTCGAGCGATTGAGGTGGATGATTTAGAAGAAGACATTGATATAGAAATACCAATAGAAATCCCAGAAGAATTTTTAGAGTAAGAAAAAAGCTCCCCAATACATTGAGGAGCTTTCCATTAGTTGAATTATTATTAATTATTAAAAAATGTTGCCTAAGTTTTATTTCTTCATCACTTTCACTACTTCCACAGCATCTTCAGATTGTACACTGATAAAATAGATACCGAAGTTGTAAGTTGAAAGATCGATTGTATTATTTCCTTTTAATAATGTTACTGTCTGAAGTACCTGACCGTTTGAGTTCATCACCTGAGCAGTAGCATTTTGAGTAACCTCTACATTAATGTTTGATGTAGTAGGGTTAGGATATACATTTAATGTGATTGCCGATGATGGATCTACTGAAGTTGGTTCTTCTACAGGGTTTACTGTGATCACTACTTCATCTGTTACTTCTTGACCAAATTCATCAGAAACAGTCAATGTAAATGTAATTGCAGTAGCTTCTTCTACACTAGGAGCAGTGAATGAAGCCGTAGCTTTGTCAGCGTTAGTAATCACAATTGAAGCATCACTTGAAGTCCAAGCGTAAGTCACATTATCAGATGAATTAGAACCATTTAATGTCACTGCATCACCTTCATTTACTGTTTGATCATCACCTGCATTAGCAGAAATTTCAGGGTAAACAGTGATCATTACCTGATCTGTGGCTGTTTGATTATGAGTATCAGTAATTGTTAAAGTAAATGTGATATCAGTTGTAACTGTTACTTCTGGAGCAGTGAATGAAGCTGTAGCTTTGTCAGCATCTGTGATGATCACCGCTTCATTGTTTGAAGTCCAAGCGTACGTCACATTAGCAGAAGAATTAGAACCATCTAAGTTCACTGAAGTGCCTTCCATTACTGTTTGATCATCACCTGCATTGGCAATAATCTGAGGATAAACAGTTACCACTACATCATCTGTTTTAACTTGATTGTTTTGACCAGAAACTGTTAATGTGAAAGTGATTTCTGTAGCAAGCGTTACTTCAGGAGCAACAAATGTTGCAGTAGCTTTATCCGCATCAGTGATTGTAATATTATCATTAGTAGTTGACCAAGCGTATGTAACATCTGAAGATGACATAGAACCGTCTAAAGTCACGGTTGAAGTAGACATAGCTGATTGATCATCGCCAGCATTGGCCATAATTTCAGGGTAAACCGTAATGATTACATCAGAAGTTGCACTGTAGTTTTCATCGTAAGTAACCTTTAGAGTGAAAGTGAAATCAGTGGCTACATCTACAGCAGGTGCAGTGAATGAAGCGGCTACTTGATCAGCATTTGTAATTACAATATTATCATCACTAGCAGTCCAAGCGTAAGTAACATTTTCAGCCGTTGACTTTGAACCATCTAAATTAACTGAAGCGTTTTCGATCACACTTTGATTCTCTCCTGCATCTGCTATTATCACTGGGTAAACCGTTACTTTTACAACATTAGTATCTTCTTTTCCTTCATAACTAACTTTCAATGTAAATTCATACTCTGTTTTCATAGTTACAGTAGGAGCTGTAAATGTAGGCATCGAAGCAGTTGCATCAGAAAGTGTGATGCCCTCAGGTGCAGTCCAAGCATAAGTAACGCTACTTGGAGTAGAAGCAGAACCATCTAAAGTTACTACTTCACCAGATTCTGCAGTTTGATCCTCACCAGCCATAGCTTTAGTGATTGGCAATACAGTAATCACTACCTCATCCATTACGTCCATTCCTTTATAACTCGCTTTTACAGTGAAAGTGAAATCTGTTTTTTCATCCACTAAAGGAGCAGTGAATTTTGGTTGAGCACTTGTCGCGTCATCAAGTGTAATATCATGCGTGTTGCTCCATTCTAATGTAACATTTGCAGGCAATGAAGCTGATGCATCTAAAGTTACTTCTTGATTCGCTTCGATTGTCTGATCATCACCAGCACTTGCTACTGCATTAGGAAGTGCAGTGATTACCACTTCGCTTGTTTCAGTTCTGATTGCCTTTGTAGCACTTAAAGTAAATGTATATTGTGTGTCTTCCGTTACTGCTGGAACTACAAAAGAAGCCTCTTTAGCATCAGGGTTAGTAATGGTTAAACCTTCTTTCGAAGTCCACATTAATGCCAATACATCACTAGTTGAGAAAGAGCCCATTAAATTAGCAGTTGCACCTGTTCTCACCTCTATATTTTCACCAGCACTCAACATAATATCAGCATCATACTCCACAATACTCATATCATCTAAATAAATTTCGTCTTCAGGTAGAGATGTTTCATCAAGGCCTATTCCGTTTCTTGGTGAAGGGAAGATATTTAACTTTGAAAGTACTTCATCACCAATACCATCATTAGGGTCTGATGTAAATTCTGGAGTGATTTCTATAATTTTTTCAAACTCAATCCACTCATTCAATGTCAATTCTTTACCCCAAGTTACTGTAGGTCTTGTTAAACCAAGTTTGGCTCCGTCATACCATTGATCTTGAGGCATAATACGAAGATTGATCACGTTCATACTCATTGCAACGGCCTTAACTTTACCTTTAAGCACATACTTACGTCCAATGATTAATGGTTTTTGTAAGTTGTTCTTAATTTCAGTTGGAGCATCATGGTAACCGCCAATTTGTGTCGCTTTAGTGAATATTTTAATACTTTTTGATCCCTCTGATGTTTCAGGAACATCATCAGAAGTAGCGTAAACATCTTGAAGTCCAGTCCACCCTTCAGTTAGAGCATTTTCAAAAGAACCATTTTTTATTAATTCAGGACCATAAAAAATTGCTCCTTTTACTGTAATAACTACTGTTCCTTCTGTTTCTAATTCTCCATCACTTACTTTTAGTTTGAAAGTGTAGTCTGTTGGACCGTCAACAGCAGGAGCTGTAAAAGTTCTAATTTGATCAACGTCGGCTTCAGTTGCTTCAAGCGTAATTGCAGGATCTACTGATTCCCATGTATAGGTAAGAGCATCTCCGTTCGGGTCAGTTGAAAAAGAACCATCTAATGTAACTAAATCACCAGAAGCAACTACTCTATCAGCACCAGTATCTGCTACAGGGGCCTTATTATCTTTGTCTAATGTGATTTCAAAAGTTTCATCTTTAGTAACTGTAATGTTACTTGTTTTATCAATGAATAAGTCTTTTGAAGTCGTATAGCTATATTGTTTTGCTAATATTTTTCCTAATGTCACAATGCCGTCAGCACCTGAAGTTAAAGTGACATTGAATAAATCACCATCAGTTACAGTCACTGATACACCTTCAATTGCAGCACCACCTTCTTTTAAGAATTTCAATGCAACATTATAAGACATTTCATCATCTCTTAAGAAGACAACATAGGCCATTTCCTCACCTTCTGTATTGACAGTACCACTGTTTGTTTGGTAGTTTGTTTTAGTGACTTCATAGTCATATACACCTGGGAAGAATAAGTTGTCAATTTTACCTTCCGCGTTAGTTGTGTAAGGTGTACCATCAATGGTTACTGTTGCACCTTCAATTGGTGTAGTGTTGTCAGAGGCGATAACTTGAAGAGGTAGTTTTGCAAATGTTGTCAATCCATCAAAAGCACTGCTTGAGAAACCTTGTAATACTGCAAAAGAATTTTCTTTCATTACCCATTTTCCTGAACCATCAGTAAAATCAAATCCAGTATATGTAGCTTGTTCAGTTAATTCAAGAGGTGTTTTTTTAGCAGCAGTACTATACTTTGGATCTTTTTCGAGAATTGTAAATATATTTTTCACATAATCAGTACTGACAATAAACTTCTGACCATTCGTGCCATCATTACCACCAAAGTCTGACTCTCCTTCTGTTTGTTTGTTGTAATTTTCACTGATACCATAGCTTCCATAAAAAACAAGGTTTTCAAAAAGACAAGTTTCTGTGATGTTGTCGATGTCGCCAAAAATAGCTCCATTTTTCTTATATCTCGCTCTAATTTCAACAGATGAGAAACAGTTCTTAACTATAGTTCCCCAGTTAGGTTTACCCATGATACTGCCTACTTTTGATTCACCTTCAATTGAACCGCCAATAACGAAACAGTTTTCAAGAGTTGTTTGAGAACCATTACCGACAAATGGACCCACTCTTTCAGCAAGGGCATTGATATAAGGATTGACCAGACCTAAGTTAGTAATTTTTGCATTATGTGTACTTCCAAAAAGTCCAAGACCAATATGTTTTACATTTTCACGAACCCCACTAATATAAAGGTTACGGATGACGTGATAATCACCATCAATTTTTCCTTGGAATTGATTTTTCTTTTCACCTCCATTGTACTCATAACCGATACAGTTCATGCCATCAATACCTGCCATATCAATGTCGGCAGTTAGTTTGAAATAAACATTTGCTGCCCAATGTCCTGCATCAAAGGTAGCATCCAAACTCAAGTCATAAAGGTCTTGTGCTGTACCAATTAAAAAAGGATCTTCCTGTGTACCTGTACCTCCTGAATAGGTAGGTGTTTGTGCGAATAGAGACGTGTTTACAAAAGTGACTAAGCTGATCATAGCCACTATTAGTAGTGTAGAGTAACTTCTTTTCATTTCTCTTAAAAAAATAGTTTAATGTAATAATATCAGTTCGTTGTACTTTTTATTTTTGGATTTACTTCAGACGTAGACTTTATCTTTAAGTAGTTGTAAAAAATATGTTTTGAGTTCGTTTATCATTTTCATTCCAAAAATGTTTTTTCTAGTACAGGATCAATATTAGAGGTTCCTTTTGGAAGGATTGCAAATAAATTTCTCATAAATAGTGGGGGATATTTGCAGTCGTTAACTAAAAGAGCTCATTTTGAAAGTTGATTTCAGTCGAAAAACGTCGTTTTTACGATTATTTGCTTTTGAAAGGTGTGTAAATTAATTAATTGAAGGGGGGGAGATCTTTTTTGGTTTTTTTTGTGGAATAGTGTGAAAAAAATACGTGTTATACTTGCCTATCTTCAAATGAGGAAATGAAAATAAGAACCAGGACAAAAGTAAACTGACATTTTATCTTATATTTTTATCCTACTTTTCGTTAGATTTTTATCGCGTAACTAAGGCTATGCACTGCAAATCTGCCTCGATTAGAATAAAAAATATTAATCTAAAATTATCCGTTTTCTTCTGTCCTAAGTACTAAGGCAAAAATAAATAATAATTAATTCTTCATTATTTTTTGTGAGTACAACGCTAAAAAACGTATGAATAGTGGTTCTATTTAAAGTTTTTTGAAGGCAGTAATCAGAAAAAAAATATGAATTAGTGTTATTTATTTTTGGCTTGGTACTTAGTACTTAAATAATAAGATCAAACATACTTGAGGTAAAGAAATGAGATTTAGTAATTTTTTGTGGCTATTACTTTTGATGCCAATGTCAGTTTGGGCACAGTCCAAAGGGCAGATTGATTTCAATAAAGATTGGAAGTTTTATAAAGGAACTGTAGCAAACGGTGAGCAGAAAACGCTTAATGATGATAAGTGGGCCACTGTCAGAATCCCTCACGATTGGGCTATTGATGGTCCTTTTTCTGATGAGTACAATGCACGAAGTGGCGGTCTTCCGTTTCATGGCGAAGGCTGGTATAGAAAGCATTTCACATTGACCAACACGCAAAAAGACAAACAAGTAGCGATTGAGTTTGAAGGTGTGATGAACAACTCTGAAGTTTGGATCAATGAGCACTATTTAGGCAAAAGACCTTTTGGTTATATCGGTTTTGAATATGACCTAACTCCTTACTTAAATAAAGATGGAGAGAATGTAATTGCAGTAAAAGTAGCACCTGAGGATCTTTCATCAAGATGGTATCCTGGAGCCGGAATGTACAGAAAAGTTTGGCTGAATGTCAACAATCCGATTCACATTGCACATTGGGGTACTTTTGTTAAAGCGACCAACGTTTCTTCGAGAGTAGCTACTGTGGAAATGGAAGTTGAAGTTGAAAATCACTTAAAAGTAGATGAGGTTGTCTCTTTAGTACAAAGTGTTATTTCTCCTGAAGGAAAAGTGATCGAAACGTTAGAGACAAAAACGGTAGCGGAAGCTGGTAAAACTATTCATGCTTTCAAATCATTCAATTTACTGAAGCCTCAATTGTGGTCGCAGGAAAATCCAAACCTGTATCACTTGAAAACAGAAATCAAAAACCAGAAAGGAGAGGTGACAGATACATATGTTTCTCGTTTTGGTATCAGAGATATAAAATTCACAGCCAAAGAAGGCTTTTTCTTAAATGGAAAATTGACGAAGTTCTACGGTGTTTGTTTACACCATGACTTAGGCCCTCTTGGTGCGGCAGTAAACAGAAGAGCGACTGAGCGTCAGTTGCAAATCATGAAATCGATGGGTGTGAATGCCATCCGTACTTCACATAACCCTCCAAGTACAGAGTTGTTGGAATTGTGTGATGAGATGGGGTTAGTAGTATTGGATGAAGCCTTTGATGAGTGGAAAATCGCTAAAATTGAAAACGGTTACCATAAAGTTTTTGATGAGTGGCATGAGCGTGACTTAAGAGATATGATCCGCAGAGATAGAAATCACCCTTCTATCATTATGTGGAGTATTGGTAATGAGATCTTGGAGCAAGGTCAAAAAGACGGATGGAAAGTAGCACAACGTTTAGCGGAAATCTGTCACGAGGAAGATCCTTCAAGACCAAGTACTGCCGGTTTCAATAACTATTACGGATCGATCAAAAATAAATTGGCAGATCAAATTGATATTGTTGGTTTCAACTATAAGCCTGCAAAATATAAGGAAGTAGTTGAAGCACATCCAGATTGGATCATCTACGGTTCTGAAACAGAGTCAGTGACAAGTTCAAGAGGTGTTTACCATGATACTTTCTTAGAGAAATACACTAAGTTTTCAGACAATCAGGTAACAAGTTATGATATTGTTGGGCCAGTATGGGCATACCCTCCAGATATGGAATTCAAATTCCAAGCTGAAAACCCTTCTATTATGGGTGAGTTTATGTGGACTGGTTTCGATTACTTCGGTGAGCCAACACCTTACGGTGGTAGAGACAATTCTACAAACGGTTACTGGAACGATGATTGGCCTTCAAAATCTTCTTACTTTGGAGCGGTAGATTTATGTGGTTTCCCTAAAGACCGTTATTATCTTTACCAAAGTCAATGGACAGACACTCCAATGGTTCACTTGCTTCCGCATTGGAATTGGAAAGGTTTTGAAGGAAAAGAAATCCCTGTTTTCGCATATACAAATGCTGAAGAAGTGGAGTTATTCTTAAATGGAAAATCATTAGGTAAGAAAGTAAAAGGAGTAGACAAAGCGATGATCCCTGTAAAATTCAGATTTTATGAAGGACCTAACAACTTTGAGTCACCTTATAGATTACGTTGGGATGTTCCTTACGCAGCAGGAGAGTTAAAAGCAGTGGCTTATACAGATGGTAAAGTGGTAAGCGAAGAAATCATTGCTACTTCAGGAAGAGCAAAAGCAATAGAGTTATCAGCAGACCGTAAAGTGATTTCTTGTAATGATGGTGAAGATTTAGTGTTCGTAACTGCGAAAGCTGTAGATCAAAATGGTAACTTCTGTGCTACTTTCAATGGTGAATTACAATTGGATGTAAAAGGAACAGGTACTTTTGAAGCTTCAGGAAACGGTGATGCTGCTTCATTGATTACCGCTAACAGCAAGAAGTTAAAATTCTTCAATGGTTTGGCTTTAATTATTGCGAGAGCAAATGAAGGTCAGGAAGGAATGATTACTATCTCTGCAAAAGGAAAGAAATTAAAGGCGGCTTCTATCCAAGTAGAGACTAAAAAGACAAAAGAGCCAGAGAGCTTTTTATAGAATGGAGAAAATTTGATGAAGAATGAAGATGTGGATCGTATTGTGGTTCATAAAGTGGTGATTATGGTGGTTCTTGAGACACAAGGCATTGTGGCTCTACGTAGCGATTTCTTTTCAATCTAATGATGTCATTGATTGAAAGAGGATTTTTACAACAACTTAATGAACCACAATCTGAATACATTGTAAACTAAATTATCGTTATTTATTGTACTTAGAAATCAGGAGATTTCTGATGATCTGTAGGACACGAATGATGCTAACGCTTAACATTCGCGCCAGTGGGCTTTCTACCATTTTTAGTTTGGTAGTGCTTCCCCGGCCTTGAAGGGAAAAGCGTTAAGAATTTCATGTATTGAGCCGTTAAAAATGATTTTCCTGTTTGAGCTTTAGCGAGTTTAAAATCATTTAGGCGAGAGGAATGGAATTTAGCTTTTGACTTCTAAGCCTTGAATTTTTTGCTTCGTTTTTGTTTCAAGACAAAAATGAAGAAGAAAGAAGCTTGAAAGTAGAGTATAAAAAGCTTGCAGAAATGTCGATAGAAAGTTGACGATAATTTAGTTTACAAAATGCTGAACCACCTTTTCTTCATTCCTACTTCTTCTCTAAAACATTTTTTTAACTGTTACTTTTATACATCGAAATGAATATGAAATTATCAAAGTGGATTGGTACTACTATAGTAGGTATGAGTCTGCTCTCAACGCAAGGTTTCGCTCAAAATACCATTACAGTGAAACCCACCATCCAACGTTATCTAGGAGAAAACACTAGCAAACTGGACCGCGATAAATATATGCAGGCCCATATTTGGATTGGGGAAAAAGAAGATAAAGAGTTTGAAGCTTTTAAAAGCACCTATAATATCAACCCTGCTTATAAAGGATCAAGAAGATTCTGGAACCCATTGGCTACTGTAAAGCAAGGGAAGAAACCGAAGGTGAAAAATAAATACAAAGGAGTTAGAGATGTGACGCCATTTTCAGTAAGTACGGGCCGTGCTACTAATTTCTTTTATGACAGAAGTGTAGATTACTCTGAAGCAGATGTGGCAGCCTACTCTAAAGAAATGGCGGCTTATATTGCGGAGCGTTATCAGAAAGATTGGCCAGAAATGCCTGCCATCTATGAACCGTTTAATGAGCCTTTTGTACACGCAAAGGATTTGTATCCTGGAAAGGGAAATAAAGCCAAGTCCAATAAAGCGATTATCAAGATTTCTGAAGCGCTGAGAGATATAGGGCAAGCGGTACATGCCATTCCAGAATTGGAAAATATGAAGGTGGCAGGATACGCTTCGGCTTGGCCAGCTTTTGAAGTGAACAATTTTGAAATTTGGGACACACGCTACCGTACTTTTATTGATATTGCCGGTAAAGATATGGACATGCTTTCGGTGCACCTTTATGATGGAAAAGGTCTGAACAATGCTGGAGGCCGAAGATCAGGTTCAAATGCTGAAGCAATTTTGGATATGATAGAGGTTTATAGTTATATCAGTCTTGGTGAAGTGAAACCAATTGCCATTACTGAGTACGGTCGTTTGGTAGATGATCAGCCGGGTTGGACTCCTAAAAACGGAAAATCAAATTATCACCCTATCGAAAACTCACAAGCAGTAAGGTCTCAGATGCACTTAGCGATGGGCTTTATGGAAAGAGGTGATAATTTAGTGTGTGCTATTCCATTTTCAACAGGAAAACAACCTTCTACTAAAAAATATGCAAAAGCAGGTCTTTGGACAGTAGATAAAGACGGTAAGGCGGAATTGACTTCCAGAAAATATTTCTTTGAAGTACTGAAAGATGTAAAAGGTAACCGCGTGCATATCGGTTCTGATAATGTGGATATTCAAACACAAGCCTTTGTAGATGGAAAGCAACTGTATGTGATTTTGAATAACTTAAATGAGGAAACGCAAACACTGAATCTAGCAGTTGAGGAGTTGAAAGGTCTTAAAAAAGTTGAGACAAAAAGAATCAAAACCTACGTCAATAAATTACCACAATTAGTGAAGGATTCCTCTAAAGAAGCCCCTTCAACAATTGATATTGAATATGGTGAAACGATCATTTTGACTTACAATTTCTCTAAAAACCTTCCTACAAAGAAGAAAGAATACAGCACAAAATATTACGCAAGTGAATATTTAAAGCCGATCAAAGCCAACGAGGCAAATACGTTTGATTTCCAAAATGTAACAGCTGACGCAAAAGGAAGTGCGGTATTACGTTTGGGAGTAGGTAGAGCACACGGTAAAAGCCTTCAGCCAGTGGTGACGGTCAACGGTAATAAAGTAACGCTTCCAGAAGATGTTATCAGAGGTTATAATCAGCACAACAGAAAAGAATTCTTTGGTCTGTTGGAAATTCCAGTACCCGCTGAATACCTCAAGTCAGGTGATAATAAAGTGAGTATCACTTTTCCTGATAGCAACGGTAAAATCAGTTCGGCGATACTGAAAGTAATTGGCTATTCGAAGAAAAGCAGTTAATAACCATAATGTTTCTTTCGAAACTTAAGATATGGGATAGAATCTCATCTGTCATAGATTAATAAAATGGTTGATGAGATTCTATCTTTTTATTTTTTTAAGTATCGTTCTTTCTAATAAGATTGATTTTAACTTTTTGAGCGGAAGTGTCAGTTGAGCACTGTCTCATTATTCTTCTGAATTCTTATTTTTCGATTACTTTCTTAAAAACTTTAATTGTTACTATTCATACAATTTTTAGTGTAGTGATCACAGAAAATAATTAAGAATTATCTATTTAACAATTTGGAAATATCTTATTCCACTATTATTCTCTTTATTAGCATCCCATACAACTTTACCATTATAGGTTATTTTCACTAAAACTTTTACATTTTTGTAAGCTTGTATGTTTTCTAAAACGATAGTATCTCTATCATTTTCTGACCATTCTATTATTCCTCTTACAATTAAGTCATCATTTGTTGCACCAAATGACAATGAAATTTTATTTAACCCATCATGATCGTTAATGGAATATCCCATTCGTGGATAATTAGATGATTCATTATTTTCGGTATCTAAACGATACAACCTTATATTATTAGAAGAATTAAGAGTTCCAGGTGTATTTTTATTTAGTAAATCTTCCCCTTTTTCATTAATTAAACTAAAACTATAACCTACATCATCTACAGCACAACAAAATAAATCTTCTTCCGTTTTACAACTACCTGCTACTAGTACAATTAATAATAAAATAAAATTCTTCATAATTATTGAGGTTTAATATTATATATCATTTCCCTTTTGTGATTATATGAATCATCACCAGGATTCCAATTATTAAAAGAATACCATCCATTTAGTAAACGATATTTTTCAGAATCGTTCCAACTCCAGTTCATATGTAAATACAAGTAACTCGCACCTGTATCACAACTAAAAAAGCTCTTATATCCATCACATACCCATGCATGACCCTCATAATATGAACACCAAGATAAAAAAGAGTCTTGATCTTGATATCCCGATAATATTACAGGTTGTTTCAACTTTAACTGCTATTTTACTGTTTCATGATTGAAGGATGCTAAATGAGCACTTTTATAATTAAAAACATTTGCATAACCTGAAGTTGCAGCGCTCATACTTGCACCAGAACCATCACACCCCCAAGTCATACCAACAGCATCGCCTATATCTTTCATTAAAATTGACGTTTCTGTTGAACCTATATTATTTGGCATCGCTTCCCAGTTATAATTATACGGATACTCATGATATTTCATCACCTGAGCCATAGCAGTAGCCACACAACCTGAAGGAGCTTTACCCTGAGTATATGCACAACCTAAATTCGGAGAAAAATCATTGTAACCACCCCACTGCCCCCACTCGGTTGTTAAATAAGGACCAACATAAGTTGACTGATCTTCACAATGATTACCGTCATCAGGATCAATTAGCATTATACTAGCTTGAATTTCAGATTGATCCCATGTTTGTAATATTGTTTCAGTTTGATCTTTATCTAAAGTTCTAATTTCCCCAATCATATAGGACGATTCTGACAACCAACCAATCAAACCATTTGGAAGAGTTTCAGTATCAACAGGAAATTTATCTTTCAAAGAAAATGCTCTGACAGGATTGATCCGGTTATCTGCTGAAATAATAATAAAACCAGAATCTTTATAATTTATTATATACAAAGCAACTTCTCCAGTTTGATCAGGTACTTTTAATATATTTTCTATTTCTTTGTTGATAGTCTTTATTCTACTTGAGCTATGATTTGCTGTATTAAAACCTCCTTCCAAAGGAAAACGAATCTTTGATGCAATACTTATAATTTGATTTTCGGGAACAAAATTGACAGTTGATTTGGCAAAATTTTCATCAGAGAAAATTGTATCATTATCATCTTTTTGACAAGAAGCCACAGTGAGAACTGAAATAAGAAACATCAGTATTCTCAAAAATTTTTATGTGTACATATTTTTTCTTTAGTTAAGTTTTGTAGATTAGTGAATGACGTGTTATTGATTTGCTAGCTTCTCTTTAACTTCATTTAAATATTGCTAACTTATTTCAAAAAAAAAAAAAAACTTCACATTGAATATTGACGTTTGCATATATTAACTACGTTGTAATCAGTAAATAATGTTTCAAACTAAACAGATTAAGATTTAACTTTAATTTCAAAATCACTTCTTTGATTAATTTACACTTTTGTCATTCTTCTTTATGTTCAAAAAAAGAATATGATTATATTGAAAACTGATTAATTTCACTTAAGTACTGAGACAAATTAAAATATAAGCTATATTTATACCCTAATTATGGGTCGTAAAACAAAAGTTATAG
>NZ_JABANE010000399.1 GCF_012844305.1 Flammeovirga aprica JL-4 | reverse complement strand
TTAGAATAGGAATTACGGGTGCCTAATGTTTGAAGCTGTTGTTCATATTTACTTAACTGATCTGCCTTTTTAATAATATTCCGGCATTGGGTTCTTTGCTTTTTTGTTGTTCGGCCATTTCCTCTTTTAGATAATTGTTCATCAAGATCTTCAGCAATTTCTTTCATTTTGTTACTGTCAGAACGAGAAGTATCTGAAGGAATATTTAATGCTCTGTCTTTGTCGGGAGATTCTTTTTCTAAGTTTTCAAGAGTCTGAATATATTCCTGGACTTTTGTTCGCACTTGCTGTGAAAACCTCTCTGAATTCTTTTTAAAAACTGTTTTATACTTATTCGCATTAGCACTAATGAGAGTGCCATCTAAAACATACTCTTCTAAATTCACAAATTCATGCTGGGCTAAATTCAATACCAAATTAACATGAATATCTTCCAAAATATCTTTTAGGTATTTAACCCGAAATCTAGAGATTGTTGCATGATCTGGTGTTTCACCTGACAGGAGCCACATACATGGAATAGATTCTTTCGCTAATCTCTCAAGTTCATGACTCGACCTATAAGGTGTGGTGTAGCTATAAAGAAGAAGTTTCAAAATTAG
>NZ_JABANE010000398.1 GCF_012844305.1 Flammeovirga aprica JL-4 | reverse complement strand
TTAGAATAGGAATTACGGGTGCCTAATGTTTGAAGCTGTTGTTCATATTTACTTAACTGATCTGCCTTTTTTACAATATTCCGGCATTGGGTTCTTTGCTTTTTTGTTGTTCGGTCATTTCCTCTCTTAGATGATTGTTCATCAAGATCTTCAGCAATTTCTTTCATTTTGTTACTGTCAGAATAAGAAGTATCTGAAGGAATATTTAATGATCTGTCTTTGTCGGGAGATTCTTTTTCTAAGTTTTCAAGAGTCTGAATATATTCCTTGACTTTTGTACGTACTTGCTGTGAAAACCTCTCTGAATTCTTTTTAAAAACTGTTTTATGCTTATTCGCATTAGCACTAATTAGAGTGCCATCTAAAACATACTCTTCTAAATTCACAAATTCATGCTGGGCTAAATTCAATACCAAATTAATATGAATATCTTCCAAAATATCTTTTAGGTATTTACTCCTAAATCTAGAAATTGTAGCATGATCTGGCGTTTCACCTGACAGGAGCCACATACATGGAATAGATTCCTTTGCTAATCTCTCAAGTTCATGACTCGACCTATAAGGTGTGGTGTAGCTATAAAGAAGAAGTTTCAAAATTAG
>NZ_JABANE010000397.1 GCF_012844305.1 Flammeovirga aprica JL-4 | reverse complement strand
ATAATCATAATGGGCACTTCCCTATAGTGCTACCTAATTAGTGCCCATGAGTTTATCACTCTGCTTTATGCTCGACTATCTGCTTGATAATCAAGGCCAGCATCCAGAGACCACGAGCGATTAAGCCCATAGTCAGGACGATAAGAATCAGCTGCCCGGTTGCCATAGAGTAATCTCCCCAGTCTCGATGTTGTACTCATCAGAACGGAGGATGCGAGCCATCTGGCCCTGCTTGATTACTTCCTCTTCGGTCATCCCTGCTTTGGCACCAATGGACTTAATGCAATCCCAGAGCGTCTCTCCGGCCTCAGGAGCGCGTTTCACCCACTTGACTACCTCTTCGGCAACCTCTTCGTACTTCGAGTAGCCATCCCCGGCTTCGTTCAGGTACACGTGGGTGTAGACGTCAATCTCAGCGTCTTCCTTCTGCTCACCTTGGGCTGCTTCCACTTGGCTGCGGACATCCTCAGGGAGAGCATTGAACGCAATCTTGTCGAGAGTGACAATCTGGAGTACGTTACCGAAAGCGTCTCGCTGGACCACATATGAGTTCAGACGGTAGAGCTTCATCGGGGTATATCCCTCAGGCTCCGGTAAGTACAG
>NZ_JABANE010000396.1 GCF_012844305.1 Flammeovirga aprica JL-4 | reverse complement strand
TTATCGGTACCGTGCTCATCCGCCATGCGGCGCAGCGAAACGGACGGCGAGAAGCGCACGAAGCTGTCGCGGCCGAGCCAGGAGACGGCGAAAAATTTCTGAATGCCGTTCAGCATCCGCAGCGGCGGATTGACTTCTCCTTTCTCGCGACCCGGCGAACGGCCGAACATGACCGAAACCGGCACCATTTGCACATCGAGGTCCGGATGGTTGCGGTGCAGATCGAGGTAATCGTGGAACAGCTTGATGGACTCTTCTTTTGGCGTGTAATAAGTAAATACGCGCGGCCCACCGTGGATGAATACGTAACGCGGCAGCAGGGCGCCGTCGATTTCCAGCGGTTCAAGCGGGTCAGGTAAATCATGCGCCAGGCATTGGGCGCGCAGCGTCAGCAGGTCCGCCTTCGAATTATAGGGCAGGACGTACATGACCGGACGCGAGGTATCGAGTCCTAATTCCTGGGCAGGCTCTGCCGGAATAGACTTGCTTTTTACCAGCACCTGTAATGGTAAATTCAGTAATTTATAGTAAATTCGTTGCCATCCAGACATAAACTATGTGAAGCCTTTGGTTAATCATGCAAATGCGCGCCAAGACTAACAC
>NZ_JABANE010000395.1 GCF_012844305.1 Flammeovirga aprica JL-4 | reverse complement strand
GTTGAATATGGTCTTTTTTCATCTCTATAAAATTTAGACCTATAATTTACGATAATTTAGTTTACAATGTACTAAGTGAACAAAATAAATTTAGCGTAATACTAAAAAGCTGACTATGAAACTGATTAAATCATTTTTATCATTTGATAAAATAATAGTGTTCACCTTGATTTTAGGTCTAACATCATGTTCCCAAACTTCCATGGAAAAGTTTAAAGACAAAATTGTGAGTTATTTTTTGAACAAGGCTTTAAATCCTTCAGGTAAAGTGTCTGCTAGAAATGTGAAAATTTTTAAGGATACTCCGGTATATAAAGTAGCGAAAACATTAGCATCTGATGATTATGACAAAGTGTTGCATCAACTAAGAGGTTTATCTGGTAATCTAATTGACTATCAAGAACCATTTTACGGGCAAACATTACTATCTTTTTCAACTCTAAAAGGTTATTACAATGCTTGTAGGGCATTAGTGGATGCAGGAGCCGATGTAAATATAACATCTCCTTACGATGGGGATTCAGCTTTTACAACGGCGTGTAAGATCAAAGAAGATAATCGGTTTATTCTTTTGTATTTAGAAAACGGAGCTAATGTTCATTAT
>NZ_JABANE010000394.1 GCF_012844305.1 Flammeovirga aprica JL-4 | reverse complement strand
TTTTATTTTAAGCTCTTTACAAAATTTGAATAGTAGTTTTTCAAAAACATAATAACAGCATTCCCACAATAGCTTTACATCTGTTGGATATCTGACATCACTTTCATAACAGGTAGCATCCATCAGTAATAAATTAGAAAAATCGATATCACCTTTCCAAGATTCCAATAGGGTATATTGAAGCTCGTCGATGTCAATAATTGATGAAATATAAGAGCGTGTTGCACTCGGTAATGTGATATCTCGAATGATTTCATCATCTCCCAAAAGACGAAAGCAGAACATTTGATAAGCCCAATCGGTGTTCAGCCTTTCAATCAGTTTTTCATCACTCAAACCAGAGTAAGATTTTAGAAACATGAGTGCTAGTTTCCCTTTATTATTGAACCAAGACTTTCTACCTGATTTACCTTCTGAAGAAGGTAAAAGTTTCTCTAATTCTTCCCATGGAATACAAGAGTGTACTTTTCCTAATTCAGTATTCTTGAATTTGTAATATTTTAAAGGTTGTGCATGTTCTTGCTTGAAGATTTCGAATTGCATGTTATATTTGAGTCAGACTTGTAATAGATTTTTTGTTGGAACTCAAATTTATGCAAGTTAAA
>NZ_JABANE010000393.1 GCF_012844305.1 Flammeovirga aprica JL-4 | reverse complement strand
CAGGAACGGCTTGTCAATCGCACGCTCTGGTTCCGGGATATAGGTATCCAGGTGGCCAGCCAGTTCGATGATTTTCGCTTCCCACTCTGCGTCGCCTTCCAGCGCTTTCAGAGCAGAACCACGAACGATCGGGGTGTCGTCGCCCGGGAAATCGTACTGAGACAGCAGTTCACGAACTTCCATCTCAACCAGTTCCAGCAGCTCTTCGTCATCAACCATGTCGCATTTGTTCAGGAACACGATGATGTACGGAACGCCTACCTGACGACCCAGCAGGATGTGCTCACGAGTCTGCGGCATCGGGCCGTCAGTCGCAGCAACAACCAGGATCGCGCCGTCCATCTGCGCAGCACCGGTGATCATGTTTTTAACATAGTCGGCGTGGCCCGGGCAGTCTACGTGCGCGTAGTGGCGAGTCGGGGTGTCATATTCAACGTGAGAGGTGTTGATGGTGATACCACGAGCTTTTTCTTCCGGCGCGTTATCGATCTGGTCGAATGCGCGAGCGGAACCACCGTAGGTTTTAGCCAGTACGGTAGTGATGGCAGCGGTCAGCGTTGTTTTACCATGGTCAACGTGGCCGATAGTACCGACGTTAACGTGCGGTTT
>NZ_JABANE010000392.1 GCF_012844305.1 Flammeovirga aprica JL-4 | reverse complement strand
CTACGGCCTTGAGTGGTGCCTTGACTACCTTGGAGATAGCCTTCTTGATTTTCTTGAACAGTCCCATGTTAGCCTCCTAAAGCTGACTTACGGATTTTACTGACGGACCCTGTAGGTTCGGTCGTCTTGGCCACCTTGAGTGACTTACGCCCTGACACCTCAGGAGTGGTGCTGTTTGAGTCCTCGTCACCACCATACTGGATACCCTTAGGTTCCTCCGTCAGTGGCGCTGGCTCAGGGACAGTCGTTGTGTCAACCTTAGGTGCTTTCATCTTAGGTGAGAAACACATAATCAATCTCCTTCTTTGAGTGCACGCTGACGTCCCTCCATCTCATCAAGGACACGCGAAGCCATGTGGTGACCGTACAGTACCCCGGAGATGAACTCCTCGCTATGGCCAGCCTCACGCAGCTTACGGACCTCTGACTGATACAGGAAGTCAGCATTGTAGCGAGACTGTAGGTACTCCTTGACAGCTCGCGGTACGTCAGGAAGGTCATTAGGATTGTTAAGGATGTGCTCTATAGGTTTTAACATTTGAGTCCCCTCTTTAAGTAATCTTTAAGTAATAATCATAATGGGCACTTCCCTATAGTGCTACCTAATTA
>NZ_JABANE010000391.1 GCF_012844305.1 Flammeovirga aprica JL-4 | reverse complement strand
AAAGGAGAAGTGGGAGGCCGGATCGCCCTCACAGGAATTCAGCTCGCCCAGGGTTCGAAACGCCCCCATCCCCTGCGTGGTGGGGGCATGAAACATGCGTGCCGCTCCGGCGCCCACGCCGACGCCGACCAGGCCGCCGATGATAAGCGATTTTATTAAAATTATCAGGAACATAGTCAGACCTTATGCTAACAATCAGGTTTGCGTGACGAAATCCACTTTATCGAGATCGATGGCGGTCACGTTGACGGTGACGTCCAGCTCCACGCTGTAGGTCCGTCGTTCACGGCGCAAAAAGAAGAACAGAAACGCCTCTTTTCGTACCGCTTCGCGCGCATGAACAACCGTCACGTCCTGTGGCTCAATACGCAGTAGGATGCGCGAGGATGATTTCATCACCGCAGCCTGCACATGGTTCAGGGCATCGGCGAAGGCCCGTGATTTGCTTTCGCCTTTGCCGGCAACCCTCACCGTGGTGGTGAATTGCTCTTTCATACTTATGCGCCGTATTTCTTTTTCCAGGCTTCTACCAGCCGCTCGCCCAGCTCTTCTTTATCCATAAAGCCGAAGCCCAGCACGTTGCAGCCTTCGTTGATAGCGGTGACGCCCT
>NZ_JABANE010000390.1 GCF_012844305.1 Flammeovirga aprica JL-4 | reverse complement strand
CCCGGTTTCAATCCAGGTCCGCAAGCGGCTGGCGTCAGCGAAGTGGGTATATTTGCCGAAGGCATCCATCACCACCAGCGCCACCGGACGTTGGTTAATCACCGTGCGCATAATCAGGCAGTGGCCGGCAGCGTTGGTGAAACCGGTTTTGGTCAGCTGAATGTTCCAGTTATCGCGATACACCAGATGGTTGGTGTTGCGGAACGGCAGGCTGTAGGCCGGATGGGCGAAGGTGGCGGTCTCTTCTTTGGTGGTGCTCAGCTGGCCGATCAGCGGATACTGCTCGCTGGCGATCAGCAGTTTGGTCAGATCGCGGGCGGTGGAGACGTTATGCACCGACAGGCCGGTGGGCTCCACGTAGCGGGTATGGGTCATGCCCAGCGCCTGGGCTTTGGCGTTCATCGCGCGAATAAAAGCGTCGTAGCCGCCCGGATAGTGATGCGCCAGGCTGGCGGCCGCGCGGTTCTCGGAAGACATCAGCGCCAGCAGCAACATATCGCGGCGACTAATCTGGCTGTTGAGGCGCACGCGGGAGTAGATCCCCTTCATTTCCGGCGTATGGCTGATATCCACCGTCAGCATCTCATCCAGCGGCAGATGGGCATCGAGCAC
>NZ_JABANE010000039.1 GCF_012844305.1 Flammeovirga aprica JL-4 | reverse complement strand
GAAAAACATTACTATAAATGTGGTAATTTTAGTAACGGATGTAGCTAGATCAACCTAAAATAGCCATCACCAAATGACTTTACTTCAGAGCCGAAAAGAGTAATGAATTATTGTGTCTTATTAGCTGAAATAGACGATATTGAATGTCATCAATTAAAATAATAAGATATGAATGAAATAGATTGGATTGGCTCATTAGGAGTATTTCAAATACTATTAGCCTACACTTTAAATGTTACAGGAAAGTTAGATAGAGGAAGTATTGCTTATAAATTATTAAATCTCTTTGGTGCTTCTCTTGCTTGCCTTGCCTCAGTACTGGTGAATTATGTTCCTTTTATTGTCTTAGAAGGCGTTTGGGCTTTTGTTTCTCTTTTATCTTTGGTTCGGAAAGAGAAAAATCAGGAAGAAGGAAAAGTGTAAAAACCTAAGTACTAATAAGTACTTAGACAAAAATAAATAACACTAATTCATATTATTTTTTCTGATTACTACCTTCAAAAAACTTTAAATAGAACCACTATTCATACGTTTTTTAGCGTTGTACTCACAAAAAATAATTAAGAATTAATTATCATTAATTTTTGGCTTAGTACTTATCAATTATAAATACAACAAATATGAACAAAGTAAATTTTAATACCCTTTATCCCATTGAAGAATTTAAGAATACTGTTTCTTTAAAAGTGTTAGTGGAAGAAAGTGATGTCAAAAATGTCATCGTAGGAGATTATTCTTATTACAGTGATTTTGATGACCCAACAAAGTTCTTGGAAAAGAATGTGATGTATAATTTTGGAATGTCAGGCACTCAGCTGAAAATAGGGAAATTCTGTGCTTTAGCTCATGGAGTGAAGTTTATTATGGCAGATGCCAATCACTCTACTAAAGGTGTTTCTACTTTTCCATTTGCAGTTTTCGGTAAAGAGTGGTCGGATAAATTGCCGATAGGCGAATATCCATTTAAAAAATACAAAGATATTGAAGTAGGCAATGACGTCTGGATTGGCTACGGTGCTACTATCATGCCCAATGTGAAAATAGGTGATGGTGCTATTATTGGTAGTAATTCCACAGTGACATCAGATGTTCCAGATTATGCGGTAATGGGTGGAAATCCTGCAAAAGTGATTCGCTATCGATATACCAAAGATGAAATTCATTTATTAAAAGGTTTGAAATGGTGGAATTGGGATAGAGTATATTTGGATGAGGCCGTTGAAATCTTAGTGAAAGGAACGGTAGAGGATTTGCTCTTTTATGCCACAAAAAAAGGATTGATAAAAACATCATAATAAATTTCAGAAATTGACTGATTACCAAAACATACTCCAAAACATCAAACGTTATGTTGCCCTCTCTGAGGAAGATGAACAAGATTTTGTAAGCATCATCAAAACTTCCAAAGTGAAAAAGAGACAATTTATTGTACAACCTAATTTTGTCTGTGAACATCAAACCTACGTTCAGAAAGGAGCTTTTAGAAGTTATTTTGTGAGTGGCGAAGGAGTGGATCACACCATTCAGTTTGCCATTGAAGATTGGTTTATCAGCGATTTCAACAGTTATATTCATCAAGAACCCGCATCTCTTTTTGTAGAAGCATTAGAAGATGCGGTGATTCATCAAATTGCTTACAAAGATGTAGAGGCTTTGTGTGACCGAAACCCCAAATTTGAACGCTTTTTCAGATTGGTCGCACAAAAATCCTTTGCTTATGCTCAAAAGAGAGTACTATCCAACTTAGGAAAAACTGCAGAGGCAAGATACATTGAATTTCAAACGCTTTACCCCAGTATTGTAAAAAGAGTACCCCAATATGCTTTAGCTTCTTATTTAGGCATGTCTGCCGAGTTTTTAAGTAAGATTAGAAAACGCTTGGCGGATAAATCTTGAACTAGTTCAAGATAATTTCCTGTTCTAGTTCATTTTTGATGGGAAGTGAATCCACCATTTTTGTAGTAAGTATTAGGGCAAAAGAAAACAGATGTTTCGTAGACCCATAATTGAAATTATGGGCTTTTGGGAAGACATCTCAGTTTATAAACTCTTGATTATATCATTTGGCTTATCAATATTCACGTGGATGTGAGAGATTATAAATCACCTGAATATATCAAGTTTATAATGAAGGTCAAAAAGAGTAATAGCTTCCCAAAAGCCCATGACTTCTAGTCATGGTGCACGTCATTTCGTTGTATTTCTCTTGCTCTAGTCCTAATCAATTTTCATCAAACCAAAAAATAAAAATGGAAACTACGAATAAGAGAATTTGGATGATTACAGGCATTTCAAGTGGATTAGGAAAAGCTCTAGCGGAAACGGTCATTGCATCAGGAGATTTTGTCATTGGAACCTTCAGAAATAAAACCCAAACAGAACAATTCAATCAAGAATACAAAGGAAAAGCTTTCGGTATTACACTCGATATTACAGAGACCGATAAAGTAACCGAGGCGGTGCATTCTATTTTCAATAATTATGGAAGAATTAATGTATTGGTTAACAATGCAGGTGTGGGATATGTTGGAGCAATAGAGGAAGCTTCATTAGAAGAAGTAAGAGCAGTTTTTGAAGCCAACTTCTTTGGAACATTGCATCTCACTCAAGCTGTTTTACCATTTATGCGTGAAGCAAAACAAGGTCATATTCTTCAAATTTCCTCTCATGGAGGTATCAAAGCATTCGCGGGTTTTGGAGTTTATAATGCGAGTAAGTTTGCATTAGAAGGATTTAGTGAGGCGTTAGCACAAGAAGTGAAACCGCTTGGTATTAAAGTGTCTATAGTAGAACCAGGTCCTTTCAGAACTAATTTTGCAGGGAAAGGATTACAAATCGCTCAAAAGACCATTGATGAATATGCTGAAACGTCAGGTGCTTTTAAGGCAAAATTGAAAGGAGTAGATGGAAAACAGGAGGGTGATCCAATGAAAGCTTCCCAAGCCATTATTGATTTAGTAAATGCAGATAATCCTTCTCTTCGAATGCCTTTGGGAAAAACGGCATTGATGACGATTAATATGAAGCTGGAGAGTGTGAAAGCAGATTTAGAACAACATGAAAAAGTGGCTTCTGAGACTGTTTTTTCATAAAAAAACATCGTGAAATTAGTGAGTGCTGAGACCAACACATTGTACAAGGTAGCATGTACGGTGTGTATGTGCTAGGACTTACAAATTGTACAAGCTAGCATGTATGGTCTGTACATGTTAGGAATTATCAAAAAAACAAGCACCAAACAAATGTCTGGTGCTTGAATAACTTTCTAGGTTCTTGTAAATAACCACAATTATCGTTTTTAGCTCACAACCAATTCAAATTTCTTTATTGTAGCTTCAATAATATCTAAACACTTATTCAGTTGATGTTCATTGATGACTAGAGGAGGAGCAAAACGGATGATATTACCATGTGTGGGTTTTGCCAGCAGGCCATTGTGCATCAATTCATAACAGATTTGAGTGGCTGTACTGCTTTCTTCAGTGTCATTGACAATAAGTGCATTAAGCAAACCTCTACCTCGTACTCCCACTAACAATTCCGTTTGCTTGCATAATTCCTGCATTCTTGCTCTGAAAATATTACCCAGTCGGAATGCGTTTTCTGTCAACCTTTCATCTTGCAACACTTGTAAAGCTTCCATTATCACAGCACACGCCAATGGGTTTCCACCATACGTAGAACCATGTTGGCCGGGTTGGAAAACATCCATTACTTCAGAGGATGTCAACACTGCTGAAACGGGATAAAAACCACCTGAAATGGCTTTTCCCAAAATGATCATATCAGGTTTGATTTCTTCATAATCAGACGCCAATAACTTTCCTGTTCTTCCCACTCCGGTTTGTACTTCATCTACCATAAACAGCACGTTGTATTTCTTGCAAAGTGCTTGTGCTTTCTTCAAATAACCATTATCCGGAAGGTAAACACCTGCTTCCCCTTGTATAGGTTCCATCCACAAACCGGCTACATTTGGGTTTTGTAAAACGTTTTCCAAAGCCTCTAAATTGTTGTAAGGTACAATTTCAAAACCGGGCATAAATGGACCAAAATTGGTGGTAGCGACAGGGTCAGTAGAAGCAGAAATAATAGTGGTAGTTCTTCCATGGAAGTTCTTTTCTACTCCAACAATGATCGCTTCATTTTGAGGAATCCCTTTTTGCTCATAACCCCACTTCCTTGCCAATTTAATGGCTGTTTCATTTCCTTCAGCACCTGTATTCATGAGAATCGCTCTTTCATAACCAAAGAGTTGACAGAGCATTTCTTCCGCTTTTCCCAATTGATCAGAATAAAAAGCCCTGGAAGTTAATGTCAATTTAGAAGCCTGTTTTGTCATTGTATTTAAGATTCTCGGATGCACATGACCTTGATTGACGGCGCTGTAAGCAGAGAGAAAATCAAAATATTTTTTACCTTCTACATCCCAAACATAAACACCTTCACCACGTTCCAAAACCACAGGTAAGGGGGCGTAGTTGTTGGCTCCATATTTTTTCTCTAAATCGATTGCTTCCTGTGTAGAAGTTCCCATTTCTTTTATCATAATTTTATTTCTTAATGACTTTATGTATTGATTTCACGCCATCTTCTTCTACTTGAATCATGTAAATTCCAGCATTCAGTGAAGAAAGATCAACGCTGTTTGTCTGTACTTTTATTAATGTATTTCCAAGCATATCTACCACTTTTAGTGCTATGTTTTCAGCATTAGAATGGATAGAAATAATCCCTTCAGTTGGGTTTGGATAGAGTGCGTTATTTGGGGCTAGTGTTGTGAAGTTTTGTGTTCGCTGTGAAGAACCTCCACTAATTGAAACCGTGTAATCTTCCACCTCCCCGTAGCTGATGACATCACAAGGGTTAGGGTAGCCATCATTGGCGTATTGCATGCTCACCCTCATTCTAGTAATGCCACTTAATGCAGAAGTAGGAACGGTGAAGTTACTTGTAAACGAACGCCTTGTTGATTTATAAGCGATTTCCTCCGTATTTGTATCGAAAATACCATCTTGATTGTAATCAATCCAGATCACAAAACGTTCTCGGTCAGAAGTATTAGGATCCACAAAAAGTGTATGAGTATTTCCTTTGGTTAAGTTGAAAGTGACGGAGGTGTTATTGCCGTAACCGTTATCATTACCCGAAAAATTATATACACCATCAATACCTACTTCATCAATAAATTCGTAGCGGGTAGAGTTGCCATAAGAACTGCAATAGCTGATATTTCCTGTAGTAGAAGCCGTTTGAATAGGAGAGTAGTTGCTTTGCTCCGTTCCGCAAACGCTTCTCACTCTGATGTCATAAGAAGTGGAAGAAGTTAAACCTTGGATAGAATAGTTGGTCGTGTTCACTGTCATTGTTGTCCATGAGGAAGTGCCAGTGACTCTATGTCTTAATTGATAGGAAGAGGCGCCTGTATTATTCCAAGAAACTGCGATGCTTGAAGCGGTGGTAGTGCCTATAGCAACCGTAGGGATGTCGCATATAGGAGGGGTCGTTCCTCCATCACAATTTGGAGCTGTAGCACCGATGCTTGCACCACTTCCATTGATGTAATTGAAACCGTTGTAACCATTGCTAGTATACATATCTAGCCATCCACCACCTGATGCGGTCGTCCAATCCGTAAGGCTAAAGGAATTGCCATTCCCATTGGTAGATCCTTGTATCACATAAGCTTTTACAGCGGCGTTGTTATTATTCCAAACAAGAGATTGCCCTGATGTGATAGTTTCAGGAACAGCACAGTTGACCACCATAAAATAAGCCTTTGTAGGGTATTGCGTCTGTCCGCCGTCACCAAATACTTTTGCCATTCCATTGACATCAATACACACAAACGTAGCTTCATCACAAGCAATCGCATATCGAGCAGTTGCATTATTGTCAGCAACTGTTCTAGCCAGTAATCCAAATGCTCTTCCGTATCGGTTTTCATTATTAGTGCCGTGTGTTCGGTCTAAATGTGTGTCAGTGATAACGTTGGTAAGAACAGGGTTGTTGATAAAATCATTATAAAATAAAGAGTTGCTTGTGTAAGGGTGATAAGGGTTGTTCAGTATTTCAGAGCTTAAAATCCCTGAAGTTTCAGGAGCATAATAAGCACCTCCCATAATGGCCATACCTGCCGAAGTACCACCAATTGGCACATTTTTGACATTGATAAGATAATTAAGAGCATCTTCAACGGCTGTTCCCTTCCAAAGGTCCATGTACTCTCTTTGATCACCGCCAGCAATAAAAACCGCTTCAGCGTCTCTGATATACTGGGCCACAGTGGCGTTGTTTGCACCGTTTTTGGTGGTGATGGAAAGCTCCGCAGCGGCGCTGATGGAATTGCTGAAATTACTCCATACCCATGAAGCCTGACCTCCCACAGCATCAGTTCTTAGTACCAAGTAGTCGCCTCCATCTGCTTGGTCTACAAACCACTGTGTGGCATTGACCTCACCATCTCCACCTACTTCGGCACCGCCTACAAGCATAGTTCCCCCATTAGGAGAAATGTTGCCATGCCCGTTCCATGTGCCTCCTTCTAAAGAGAAGTTATAGCCTTGTGCGAAAGTGTTGAGCACGTTTAAAAATAAAATAGCAATGAATGCAAATCCTTTTACATTGTAATAGTTACTTTTCATAATAGTTATAATTTATGGAGTGAATTATAATAGACATTCAAGGAGTATCCTCTACTGTGAATACGAGAAGCATGCTTCTTGTAATTGAGTGTTGAGACAGTAGAATTCCACCCCAAGAATGTCTTTTGGAAAAAGGTTTTCTTTTAAGTATTAGGACAATTTGAATGAAAAATTAAGAATGATGAATGTAGAAAAAAGGGCTCGTAAAGAAGTTTTTATAAGGGTTCGGCGAACGTTGTAGGGATGTTGCATTGCAATGTCCACTGGACCATAACACGAACCATTTTTCTTCCCCCTTAATTCTTAACTCTTAACACTAATAACCTTAAAATTGTGAATAGTTGGTTGAATATTTTATGAATAGTGGATGAGTTTATAAAAGATTAATGTAAAGCGGAAGAATAAGAAGTACGCCTGCTGTCAGCATTAAAATACCTAAGAGAGGTGACATCCATTTCAGCCAAACTTCATACGGAATTTTAGCAATGGAAAGCACACCCATGGTGACACCGCTAGTTGGGATGATAAGGTTGGTGAGACCATCGCCAAATTGGAACGCTAATACAGCTACTTGTCTTGAAATACCCAACAAGTCACTTAGTGGAGCTGTGATAGGCATTGTCAATGCGGCTTGTCCTGATCCAGATGGCAATACTGTATTCAATGCACTTTGAAACAAGAACATTGCTTCAGCAGCTGCGTATTTTGGTAAGCCGTTCATAAGGTTTGAAATGGAAAACAATACAGTGTCAATAATCTTTCCCTCTGTGGCTACAATCAAAATTCCTTTGCAAGAAGCAATGACCATGGCGGCGGTCATCATTTCTTTGGCACCTTTAATGAAGCTGTCGCTCATTGCATTGGCATGAATTCCACAAATAATACAGCTGAGGAACCCAATCACAAAGAACAAAGCACCAATTTCCACCATATACCATTGGTATTGAGCCACGCCTATCACGAGCGTACAGATACCGAAGAGGAAAAGCATTAAAACAAGGCTTCTTTTAAAGGTGAAATCAATGACTTCAGGTTGCTGTTTCTCAGTAGTATCAGTAGAAGTGTTGAGAACGCTTTTATGAGGATTGCTTTCTATTTTTGAAATGTAATGCATTATATATAATACACCTATCAAAGTGAAAATTCCCCAAATGAAGATTCTATATTCCCAACCACTGAAAAGAGGAATTTCTGCAATCCCCTGTGCAATGCCAATGGTAAACGGATTACTGATAGCCCCTGCAAAACCTACACCTGCTCCCACAAAAGGGATCGCAATCCCAACAATAGGATCGAGTTTCAAAGCTTGTGCCATAGGAAGCGTAATGAGTATAAAAATGAGCACTTCCTCAGACATTCCAAAAGTGGCCCCCGCAACAGAAAAGCATATAATCACAAACGGAATCATGACCTTTTTATAAGATGATTTCTTATTGCTCCATGCTACTAATTTTTGTAATCCGGCATCAATTGCTTTGGTGGTGGTCAGCATACCGAAGGCTCCTCCAACAATAAAAATAAAAGCAATGATTTCAGCTGCCGCAATAAAACCTTCAATTGGGGCAATGAAAAAAGAAGTGATCGACTGAGGTTGAGCCTCTACTAAATGATAAGTATCTGGAATTAAAATATTCCTTCCATCTACAACTTCCCTTTGATATTCTCCTGCTGAGATTACCCATGTGAGACCAATAAAAAAGAGCAGAATACATGAGGTGATGACCAGTGTGTCCGGTAGCTTCTTGACCATTTTATTTTGATTATCTATTTAAAAATAGCAACGTTGAGTTTCTGTTCTTCTGATGAAGTCCAACCTCTGTACATCCCTTCAGAGTTGAATGAAAGCTCAATATTCCCTTCATGATCAACGGCAATAATTCCACCTTCACCTTCCATTTTCACTAGCTTATCATGCACCACTTTATCAGATGCTTCTTTTAACGAAAGCTGTCCCATTTCCATATAAGCGGCGATATCTCTAGCCACCGTTGCCTTTAGGAAAAACTCTCCGTAACCCGTACAAGAAACGGCACAACTTTCATTGTTGGCATAAGTACCTGAACCAATCACAGAACTGTCGCCTAGTCTGCCGTATTTTTTATTGACCAATCCGCCAGTAGAAGTTGCTGCCGCAAGATTTCCTTCATGATCCAATGCCACGGCACCCACCGTTCCGAATTTTCTTTCTCCATCATGATCCACCAACATTTGATTGGTCTCTTTGGCCATCAGCCATTGTTTGTATCGTGATTGCGTAAAGAAATATTCATCTTTTACTTCTTGCAGTTGATGTCTTCTAGCAAATTTCAAAGCCCCTTCTCCATGCATAAATACAAAGTTCATATCATCATGGATTTTCTTGGCTAAACGAATAGGGTTTTTAATACCGCGGATACCTGCCACAGCACCGGCTTCTAATGTTTGACCCGACATAATAGAAGCTTCCATTTCAAAACTGCCATCATGTGCCATTACGGCCCCTTTACCTGCATTGAATAACGGGCAATCCTCTAAAGCGGTCACTGCAATTTCAACGGCATCAACAGCAGTGCCTCCATCCATCAAACATTTTTTGCCTTCATAAAGCGCATGTTGTAATGCTTCCTGTATTTCATCTGCTTTTTCAGGTGTAATTTCTGAAGGTAATAGTGTTCCGGCACCTCCATGAATGGCTAGGGCAAATTTCTTTTTCATAGTTCTTATAGTTTTATTTTATCACCACTGCGAAGAATACTTACATTCATCTTTCGCGTACTGATTTTTGTTTTGTCTGTGTTTATATGTTGGGGTTTTTCTACAAGTATTACCTGACTTTCACCCACTACTTCCGCTGTATTGTTCTCTACTAAAATTGCCGTTGATTCGTCTATTCCAATTCCTTTTAATTCAGGATGTTCAATCACCGAAGAAAATAGGCGGTTGTATCTACTTCTTTGTATAAAGTGCTGGTCAATGATCACATTTTTGAGCATGCCAAGACCTTTACTGTAAATAAGATTATTACTTTCTATGGTTCTGCCGGTATCGTCGTATTCAGGATAATTCTTCTCATCTCCTGTGATCATCACATGACTCATTACCGCAGCGCCTGCACTTGTTCCGGCAATCATTCCCCCGTTTTCATAGCAAGAATGAATGGCTTCATAGATTCCAGTTCCTTCAATTCTCTTCATAAACCGGTTCTGATCACCACCAGTGATATAAATTAATTTTGCACCTTTCAAAGAATCTAACGCAGAGGAAGAAGGCATGTTCTCGTGTGTATAAAACATTGACTGAACATTTGTGAATCCTAGCTCCTTGAATTGTTTTATCCCATAAAAGCTAGAAGTATCAGGTTCTATACTCGACATGGCAAGCACGATACCATACCCTTCCTTCAAATTGGCCTCTTCAGCTAATCGTTGGATTAGGGCAGGAGGTCTTTTTCCTCCACCAATGATGAATAATTTTCCCTGAGCCACAACTGATGTGGCAAAGAGTATCATAAAGGGCAATATTAATCTGATCTTTTTCAAAATTGCTGACTTTTTTAAGACTCCCTCTCCAGCTATGGGAGAGGGAGATGTTAATTTATTGTTTTGTAAAAGAGTGGTGACGAAATAATTAACGTCAACTGGCTCTTAAGTACAAATTCAAAATTATCTCATACGAATTCTATTTATTGTTTTGCGATTACTTCCTTCAAAAAACTTTTAATACGTTTTTTAGCATTGTACTCACAAAAAATAAATTAGAATTAACTATGATTTATTTTTGATTTAGTACTTATTAAAAAATACTTTTCTAGCCTACTACTGTATGGTTCATTTTAATTACATGAAGTAAATTTCATGTAACCATACGTATCCATCAGGGGCAAATGCCGCTCGTACATCATCTTTATGGTACTTTACAGCTTTACCTGCAGTTCGCGTTTTGTAATAACCTGAACTTCCATATCCGCCATCCCAAGCTCCATATGGATCATTCACATAATAATAAGTTCCGTCAAACCCTAAAAAGACCACTAAGTGTCCATAGCTTGTGGTGTAGCCATGTGCCATTACAGGTTTTCCTTCAGAAAGTAAGCGGTTCAATTGTGATAAAGAACCATACTGTGTCCCTGCATCTCGAACATTAAGACCTGCATAAGCCGCTTCAGAGTTAAATACAGATTGGAAACCGGGTACCGTCTGTGCCTGGTTTTTGCCATAATAATTGGTGATCTGATCAGGAGTTGTATTTCCTCCATAGTAGTTGATCACCATGGCTATGGCTGTATTTTGACAAGATGAGTAAGGATAAACACTGTTATCCAATTGCCAGTAGTAAGGTACACCTGTGATATAGTTACTACCACCACCGATGTTATCCGGGTAAGTACCTTGACGGATGGCAAGCAGTTTAGTCTTATTGGCATTATACACTTTTATAGTAGTGTAAATTTGTCCTGTTTGATTTAACTGTGAGGTGAAAGTACGACTAGTTTGTGTACTGCCTGCATTAATGCTCATATTGCCACTAGCTATAACCCAACTCCCCGAACTACGTTGCACTACTACTTCAACAGCATAACTTCTGCTGATCGAAGTGTTGCTACTCTCTAAGAGATTGACTACTATTTCTTCATTTGTATTGACTTCCAAAGGAGCAGACGAATAGTAAAACTGTCCAATAGAAGGTGTAGGAGAGTTTCCACCAATTCCTACAGATTGACCATTAGCATAGACGCCCTCAACGCTACTGTTTTTAATGGTGATTCTGCCACTTGGTACATTGAGTACCACGTCAGAACCACTATAACTTACTGCTACTTGATTAGCACTTATCCCTTCGAGAAAGAGGAGGTCACTTCCTCCATCATCGCTTATGACGTCATATCCGCCATAAAGTGCATAGTAATAATTGTCATTTCCAAGTCCTCCATAAAGCATGTCATTGCCTTTATCTCCATAGAGGTGGTCATTACCATCTTCTCCATGTAGGTCATCATTGTCTTTTCCTCCATAAAGGTCATCGTTACCTGTGCCTCCGTAGAGCTTGTCAAGACCGCGGTCACCTCTAATAATATCAGAACCACTATTGCCCTGTAAAAAGTCGTTTCCTTTGCCTCCATAGATGACATCATCACCTGCATTGGCATATACTTGGTCATCAGCAGCATACGCTAAGATTTCTTCTGACAATGAAGTTCCCTCAATGAAGTCTGAATTGGAAGTGCCGTAGATTGTTTTTGAGACGGCTTGTCTTTTGTTACTTTCTTCGATAGTGCTTTCATCTTCTGGTTGAAGTTGTTCTTTTACGCTACATGCTGTAATACAGACAAGTGCAAGTAGCAATAAAAAGTGTGTTACTTTTTTCATAATAGTAATAATTGTATTTAGCTTTTGTATTTAAATAGATGTAGTAGGATAGAAGTTCATAATAAAATTAACAATTTATTCTTCCATCTTTTAGTGTGTTACAATTTATATTTATAAACAATAAGTAAACCGAGCGAAAGCAATATACGTGCACTTTTTATGACTCATTATTATTGTATATCAGTTGTAATAAGTACAAATTCAAAATTATCTAATACTAATTCTATTTATTATTTTGCGATTACTTCCTTCAAAAAACTTTCAATACGTTTTTTAGCATTGTACTCACAAAAAATAAATTAGAATTAACTATAATTTATTTCATATAATTTTCTTTTTAACTCCCCCTCTCAAACTAAAAGGGGGAGTGTAATTCACCTAAAATTTAGCTAAGCTAACCGTCTAATATAAGCCCAATGCTAATGCATAAGGTCTTAAGGTTTTAGCATCTCCAACCACAGGAGCGTCCTCAATATCTAGCACTACTTTGATGTCTGTTCCGTCAAGATTTGCCGACATGATTTTGCCATCAGTTCCATCGTCATTGCTTCCTCTATCTGTCCAGTATACTCTTTCTGTGATAGGATCCGCAATTGTACCCCAAACAAATCTTGAAGGATAATCTACAAACTCTGTTGTTGACTCTGATGCAATGTCATAGATTGTACCTTTAGAAGTGGCATAATCAAAATAATATAATTTACCATCTAAATAAGAGATGTCACCTGCATCCACACCACTGATAATTTCTTCTAAACCTGTACCGTCTAAGTTCACTTTGTATATACCGCCACTGAAATCATAAGCATCATTCGCGAAGTAGATTACTTGATTTTCTGCATCATATGAAATTCCCAAAGGCAATGAACCTTCCAAAGCACCAGTATTCGTTGAGAATTCAACAAAAGCTTTCAAGTCTGTGCCGTCAAGAGCCGATGTGTAAATACCTCCATCAGCACCCCAATACAATCGTCCTTCAATTACTTTTACACCAGCAGGGTAGTACATCATATGTTCCTTGTCACCAAGGTCCGCCACGTTTAATAAAACTGATTTCTCTCCATTCACCAACGCATTGTATTGATATAATAACTCGTCTGCTTGATCAATCACATAAAGGTTTTCATTGTCCAAGTCTGCTACGATTCCATAAGGCTTTGTGTGATTTTCACCGAAAGTCTGGATAACTGGAGTTGTGGCCTCATCATCCAAAATGATCATATGCACTTGTCCTGTTGCTCTATCAGTATAGTAAAGCGTTGGTTTTTTACCGCCTAGAGGATCTTTGATAACAATGGTCTGAGTTGTTGTGTCTGCTCTCTCATCATCTGCTCTCGCAATTAAAGTAACATCAAAAGTACCGAACTCCTCGTAAGTGAATTCAGGATTTTCATCTGTTGATGTTTCACTGTCTACACCGAAATCCCAAACGTAAGATGTAGCGGCAATTGATTTATTAGTAAATGTGACTGTGGATGGAGCGATACCTTCATTCGATAATTCATAATCAAATTTAGCCACAACACTTGCCAATGCAGGTGGTTCTTCGTCTTCTGTACAGCTCGTTAATACTATAAATGAAAGCGGTAGTAAGGTTACTAAAAACCTTAAGAATAAGTTAGAAAAAGTTTTCATAGTTCGTTAAATAAAATAATTAAAAGATATGCTGTTGGAGGCTGTTTTTTTAGGTCAGCCCATGTTTGATTTTTTATTTTTCACCATCGTAAAATGGCTTTTTAGGCAATAACTCTCCACCCTGCAAAATGAATCACAGGTAGGATTTTAGTTATTGTTTGCTTCTAGTACCCAGGATTTTGATCCTTCTGTGATATACTCGTATTCGTCTGAATTTCTTTGAGAGGAATAGGGTACAATGTAGCATTTACCGAAATTCCTAAAGTAGAAGACGCTCTGTCGGTTCTTACCAAATCATTCCATCGGTGCCCTTCAAAGCACAATTCCCATCTTCTTTCATCCAAAATCGTTTTAATGGGATCACTGCCCAAACTTGTTAAAGGAGTGATGGCACGGTCTCTTACCGCATTCAAAGCTTCAAGAATTGCAGTGGCTCCACCAAGTCCATCAATTCTATAATGGCACTCTGCTTGTATCAAATACATTTCTGCTAATCGGAGGATAACGATAGGATCAGCTCCATTGGCTGTGTCTTGGTATTTTGCTACTCTTTTGCTTGTCCCGTTGCCGTCCAAAGTAGGGAAGTCTTGGAAAATAAAAGCGGAGCGTGCATCGTCTTTTTTATAAGAATTGACTAAACCATTGGTGTAACTCACCTCACCACGACCACCCAAGGAAGTTGGCGAAAGGTAATAAGACATTCTGTTTCTGTCTTGTGAAGAGTAATTCAACTGAAAGATTACTTCATTATTTTCTTTGGAAGTAAAGATGGTTCCAAACTCCTCTTCTAATTCATACTTAGAATTATCTACTACTGAAGTGGTCAAGTCTAATGCTTTTTGGAAGTGTGACTTTCCATCTTCATTATTACGAAGCAATTCACTGCCATAATAAAGTTCCACTCTTGCCATCAAAGCATCAACAGCCGTATTGCTCACAAAGAAATTCCCTTTTTCAATGGTGATTTTCTCTTTCGCCGTAGCTAAGTCTTGAAGAATCAAAGTGTAAACTTCCTCTTTGGATAATCGGGCAGGGTTGATGTCGCCGGTGATGCCTTGCGTCGAAATGGATTTGTATGGCACTCCTCCGAAGTTTTTCAACAAATCAAAATGGGCCAAAGCTCTCATAAAATAAGCTTCACCAATGACGTTGTTCTTCTGAGCTTCATCCATCACAATTCCTTCTCCTCTTTCAATGATGTTGTTGGCTGTATTTACCGCTCCATAAGCACTCGACCAAAAGCTTTCAATGCTGGCATTGTCACTTAAAATAGAATGGTTTTCAAATTGCTGATAATCCAGAGAGGTACCCGTTCTTTGGCCATCATTGGCAGATAATTCATTCAGAATGTATAAATCCCTTCCGTAATAGCTGTCCGATTGAAATTCATTGTAAAGACCCATGAGTGCAGAATTCAAACCGTTGGCATCGGTAATGGCCTCATTAGCATCAATGGAAGCGACTGGTTTTACATCTAAATTACTCTCACATCCAATCAGAAGGGCTGCCAGTAAAATGCTTGATATATGTTTTAATTTTTTCATGATTGATTACATTAGAATGATACATTTAAACCAGCTGTGTAAACTCTTGCATTCGGGTAAGTGAAGAAATCAGTACCCATTCTTACACCATCGTCACCCGCATAATTTACCTCTGGGTCCATACCAGAATAATTGGTGATGGTGAATAAGTTTTGACCCGAAACGTAAACTCTCATGCGGTCAATAAATGCTTTACGAGTAATCTTTTTCGGAAGGGTATAACCCAATGTTACATTTTTTAAGCGGAGGTAAGATCCATCTTCAACAAAACGGCTTGAAGCTCTGTTGTTATTGTTGGGATCATTGGCGGTGGCTCTTGGAATATCCGTCACATCACCTGGTGCTCTCCATCTGTTCAAAATGGCAGTGGTTTGGTTGTCCTCTCCTTTCATCGATTCCAAATAAACTCTTGTACCATTGTAAATATCATTGCCTACAGAATACTGGAAGAAGATATTCAAATCAAAGTTTTTATAATTTAATGTATTGGTAAATCCACCAAAGAAATCAGGGTGAGGATTGCCAATTTTTGTTCTGTCTTCTGCAGTGATTTCACCGTCACCATTCACATCTTTAAAGACCATATCACCTGTAGAAGAATCAACCCCAAGTGCTTTATAGCCATAAAAAATACTGATCGGCTCACCCTCTTCGATTCTGTTATTTCCTCTGCCGATGTTGTCAATAGGCTGTCCATTGTAAAGTTTCAAAACCTCATTTCTGTAAGTCGAAACATTCAAAGAGGCTTTCCAAGTGAAATCTTGTTTTCTGAAAATCTCATAACCCAACAATACTTCAATACCTGTGTTTCTCATTTCTCCAATATTAGAGATAACGGAAGAGAAGCCAGTAGTTGGAGGTAGCGGTCTTGATAACAACATGTCTGTTGTCGTTTTCTGATAAATGTCTGTGGTCAAAGTAAGACGGTTACCCCAGAAACCTAAATCAAGACCGAAGTTAGCTTGTTTCACGGTCTCCCATTTCAAATCTTCATTCGGTAATTGTGAAGGAGCAATGCCAGGCTGACCGTTGTAATCGGCTCCTGAACTGTAAAGTGCTTGGTATCTGAAATCACCAATGGCATCATTACCCGTCAGACCATAACTACCTCTGACTTTAAAATCTGAAAACAGACTTGAACTTTTCATAAAGTTTTCTTCAATCATTCTCCAAGCCACAGAAGCAGACGGGAAAGTACCGTATCTATTATTTGTGCCGAATTTCGACGAACCATCTCTACGTACGCTGAAAGCAAAAATATACTTGTTGGCATAACTGTAGTTGGCTTTCGCGAAAAATGAATTCAAGCCTCGGTCCAAACCGTAACTGTCGGCTTCAATGATTTCTGAAGCGGAAGTAATGTATTCAAATTCAGGTCTAGAAAAGTTTTGAGCTCTGATGTAATTACTTCTATTTTCATAGCTTTCAGAACTAAAACCTGCCAATACATCAAAGCGGTGATTGTTGATTGATTTTACATATTGTAAAGTTGCATTGACGGTAGTGTTGATGGAAGTATTATTGGCACTAAAACCCAAACCATTGTAAGATGCTCCTTGGCGTGTGGTTACTGGATCATAGCTGTGTTCTCTAAGGTTATAATAATCAAAACCAACCTGTGTGCGGAAAGTCAGATCATTCATAATGGCTACATCTAAGTAAGCATTGCCTAACCCTCTATAAGTGTAAGCTTTATTGATGGCTTCATTACCAATAGCGACAGGGTTTGCATACGGACCGTCTTCATTATAAGTGCCGTCCTCATTGTACACAGGGTAAATGGCCGGTAATGATAAAGCATTGGGAAGGGGAGCGTTGAGTGATTGATCACCTTCAATTCTGTTGTTCTCCGACATTCCAAATTGCAAGCTCGTTCCCACTTTCACTCTTTCAGAGAAGTGATGGTCAATGTTGGCTCTTAAGTTTGTTCTGTCATATCCACTGCCTTTAATTACACCTTGCTGATCAAAATAACTTCCCGATAAGTAGAAGCTCGTTTTTTCATTTCCACCCTGCAAAGAAAGGTCATAAGAAGCGATAGGTGCATCTCTGTAAATTTCATTTTGCCAATCCGTATCATGCGGAAAGTTATCAATATACTCTTGCGTGTATTTCTCAATCCCTAGCTGATCATTTTTATATTCAAACCACTGTTGTTTGTTTAGTAAATCCAATCTTTTATATACTTGCTGAATACCTCCATAAGCATTAAATGAGATCTTTGTTTTGCCTGTAGCTCCTCTTTTGGTGTTGATCAAAACCACACCATTGGCCGCTCTCGAACCATAAATAGCCGCGCCTGCACCATCTTTCAGCACTGTAATGGATTCAATATCCGAAGGAGATAAATCCGATAAAGCACTGATCGTTTGACCACTGAAACTCACTTGTGAACTGTTTTCTGTAATCACAGGAATACCGTCAATCACATAAAGCGGTTGATTGGCCGCATTGACAGAACCTACGCCACGAACACGAACGGAAAGCGCACTACCCGGAGTTCCTGAATTGGAGTTGATCTGAACACCAGAAGCTTGGCCCGCCAATGCAGCATCTAAAGTAGCCACTGGGAGATCTTTTAAAGTTTCACTGTCCACGGATTGCAAAGAAGAAGAAAGCAACTTTTTACTTGTTGATGAATAACCCACCACAGTCACTTCTTCCAATTCCTCTAATTCTGACACCATACTGATGTTGAGTGTTGTCTGATCACCAATTGTATGCTCTTGGTTGACCATTCCAATATGATTAAAGACGAGCAGTTTACCTTTGTCTTGTGCTGTAACCAACAAAGAGTATTTGCCATGCAGGTTTGTAACCGTACCATGAGTAGTTCCTTTGATAAAAACAGTTACGCCAGGAATCGGTAACCCGTCAGCTTCACCTATAACTTCCCCTTCAATTTTAAAATCTTGGGAATAGGCTAAGCTTATGCTAAATACTAGAATAGCAGTAAAAATTAGTCGAATATGTTTCATAATAATTGTACTTGGGTGTCTTTAGTTTCTTTTGATTTTCAATGTTTTTTGAGCACCAGAATTGAGATCAATGGCTCTGATAATCATTGGAATATTAGACTGAATTGGTAAATCAATAAACTGAGCAGAACTAATGAATTCATTTTGCAGTCTTCCTTGAAAGTCGATGAGTTGAATTTTCCGATCACCCAAATCTTGAAAGATCAACTGATCATTTTTCCATTGGAAGTGAATACCGTTCGTCTCTTTTAAATCATTGATAATAATTGAATTGAATGTTGGTTTGTACTCCTCAAATGAAACTTCTTTTAAGAGCGTTGTATTGTTGAAAATAACATGCGACGTGATAGAAGGATAACCGACTATTGCACGTTTGCTGTTGGCTAAACTGTAGTGGTCAGATTGATTTTCGAATACAATGGAAGAGCTTTCACCACTGTAATCTACTTCCCATTGCTTTTCTTTCACTTGAAAAGTAGTGACTGACTTTTCAGTGATTCCTACTGTCCACTGAAGGTCTTGTGTCATCAATCCTTCCTGTAAAACTCCAAGCAAATTCTCACTATAATCACTCTCTTTGAAAATATCATTGACAATCAACATTTTCTCTATAAGACCTAACCCTTCTTTGTAACTCAAGTTACCGTTGTAAGCGGCTGATGCATTAGCATAGAGATTTGAAGCATATATAGCTCCTGCGAATGGAATAGCCTCATCAAAAACATATACTTGCGTTGTACTGCTTTTCATCTGATTCAATACCCAATTCAAGATTGAATTTTCATCGTAAAAGTCAGTGATGTATTGACTTCCAAAAGGGAGTAATAGAAATTCTTCTTTTTCTTGTAGTGTTTTTTTGAAATCTTCAAGCTGGGATGTAGGGAGGTCTTTTAAGTTGAGTAGCGTAACATTTTCTCCCCAAGTATTTTCAATTGAAGTTGTTTGATCATAGATAACCATTGTTTTTTTGGAAGAATTTTGAAGATAATCCTCAAATTCCCCACCGTTGATCAATGATACTTTATTCTGATGTATCTTGGAATTGTTCAATTTTGAAATACTGTCAGCACTCAATTTCAACTGATTCGTAAGGTTGTATTGTTGCCCATGAATACAGCTTGTAATCTGATTGTTCTTGAGCTGTAAAGGTGATGAAGGAGCGATGTTATGCGTTGAGTTGAGTGTTATAAAAGACACTGCTCCCGTACCATATACAGTACTCACTTTAGTTTTGTCGATACAAAGTGCAGTTCTATCATCAACACCAATACCTATAGGATTATCGTTGGAATTGTGAATATTCCAATACGCTAACATACTCATAAGCCTAGTCAACCGACCTCGTTCAGCAAAATGAGTATCTACTAAAGTATTAGGTAATACATTAAGGAAGTCATTTTGGAACGTGAAATATTTGGCATCCATGTTATTGAAGCCGTCTTCAGGATAAAGGCTCCCTCTTTCGGCTGTATAAACAATAGAAGCAAGAATTGCCATGCCAGCAGATGTACCGCCAAGCACTACTCCATCTGTAATTTTATCTTCTAATAATTGATGAAAGCTAGAGTTTTTATAATAAGAGTAATATTTATTTTGATCGCCTCCTTTAAAGAAGAAGGCTGTATAACCCCTTAATTCACTGATTAAATCAGCATTATTGGCGTTTGTTCGATCAATTTTAAAGTCCTTGACTTCTTCAGCTCCTAAAGCAAGAAAGTAATTTTTCAGCCAGTCATCATCGACTTCTGCATAAGAGATAATTGCTACTTTTTTGTTTTCAGATTGATCTACAAACCATTGATACGGTTCATCAGACCATCCTCCTTTTATCTCACTACCACCCCCAACTAATAAAAGTGGAATGTCTTGTGCGAATAACGATGAATTAAATATAGAAGAGACAAGGACAGCAAGCATTAGATAGTAATACTGTCTCATGAATCAAATTATGAAATAGGATAAAAACGAGAGATTATAAAAAATATGAAATCTAAAAAAATGAGATAGGGGGTATGAATCAGCAATTAAATATGGGCTGTAATCCTTGTAGTCCGAGGTCTTTACAAGGCAAACATTTTGGCGATATGTTTATTAAAAATAATTTCATTTTCTCTGTTGCTTATCGCAATTAAGTAAATAAAATTTAACGAAACAAGCTCCCCTTTAAATTTTTATAACTTCTTGTTAAAATCTAATTTTTATTCTGTTAAAACGCAGGTTTTTGAATATGTATTCATTTTTATGAGCGGTATGGTATTGTAAATGAATAGAGTAGGCGGATAATTCCATATTATAATTTGTTGGGAATAATTTCATTTTCTTACCACAATGAGAATTCCATACTTAAATAATTCTAATATTAAGAGTGTTGTTGTTATTTAATTAGTAATTCATAAAATGTTGATTTAACTTAAAAAATAATCTGTTAAAGCAAACAGTACATTACTATAATGGTCTCTTATCAAAAGAGCTAAACTAAACTTTATATGAAAAAATACACGTTACTCTTCATTTTGAATAGCTTTATTGCCACCCTATCTTTTGCTCAGAATTTGACGCTTGAACTGGACAAGGTATCTGATCTGAGAGACGAAAAGAAATATACCGAAGCACTGGGTATACTTGACAGCTTGATTGCGATGGATTCTGTAAGTGCTAGATTGTATTTCTTGAGAGGAAGCTGTTACCACTATGCTAGGCAACCGAAATTGTCTATGGAATCCTATCAGAAGACAATTGAGATGGATTCTCTTTTCAAAAATGCTTATTTCAATCTAGCCAATGGTTATGAGCGACAAAATAAAATGGACAGTGCTGAAATTTTCTTCAGAAAGTATATTACACTAGACAGCACAGATTCGGATGCTTATTTAAGGCTGGGGTATACACTTAGAGGTCAAGGTAAAGAAGACAGTGTCAAATACCTGTATGATAAGGCTTATGCACTTGATTCTACCAATCTTTATGCAATTTACACGCTAGCACAAGAGTACTTTTATGAGGAAGATTACAGTAAATCTCAAGCCTTTATAGCAAAAGGTAAAGCTTTGGAAACCGATGATATTAGTTTCTATGTCCTTGAAGGTGCCTTAGAAAGTGCAGTAGGTAATTATGATAAAGTAATCAAAGCATGTGAGGAAGCATTTGAAATTGATTCTACTGATTTTGACTTGAACAAATTGTATATAGAATCGGTTATGCTCAAGAAAACAGATCCCAAAAAGATTTGTAAGATTGACTACCAAAACAAGTTCGTGGATTACAACAACAGTAATCTGAAAGAAGTTTTAGCTGGAATTACGGAAGAGGATTACAATCAATACCTCAAGAGGGTGAAAGCAGGAGAGATCCTTTCTTTAGAAGATTATTTACGTTTTTATCTTTCTCAAAAGCACAAAAAAGGCTTTTCTCCTTACTTTACTGCCTCTAACCCTAATATAGAAAAGTATTGGAAAGAGGAGAATTTTAAAGAATTGGTGAAGCATGATGATGAGATTTTCAATACGGTGCCATTGAAAATTTCAGAGTTGTTCAAAGTATGTAGTGCACATTTTGCATTAGGCAATATAACTGAGTTCAGAAAGTACTATGCGGTTTACTTTGGTATTTTAGAAGGTATTATAGCCACAGGTAATGGTACCGAATTCGAATCAGCCTACCTTGTGGTATCTGCTTCTGATGAGTATGAAGTAATTTATTATATGGGATTAAATTCGTCGAGTCAAGCTTTAGTACATAAAGATGAACATAGCTATGATATCCTGACAACCGCTTATAATGACGGTGAGGAGAAAGATGTGTATTTCAATATTGATATCCCAATGGAAAATCTGCATGCCTCATTTACGGAAACAGATAAAAAAGGAAAGAAAAAGAAGAAGAAGCGTAAGAATAAGTAGAGGCAGTTACTTGCCTTTTAGGGCTTTACCCTTCCTGTCAGTTGTATAATTTGAACAGCGAATTTCTCTAAGATATTCATGTAGCGTTCATTCTAATATTTTACTAATATATAAGTGCTCAGCCAAAAGCAGTTCATTATTTTGGACTGAGCACTTTAACCGTATTTTAATAACATAAAACCAGAATTTATAAAAACGGACACTTGGTAACGTCGTTTTATTTATTAACTCATACCAGATCATTGTTCTCTTCAATATTTGGTGCTTTAATCTTTAAACGATGTGGTTTATATCATGGAAATTAATAATCGGTTGTTCGTGATCTTAGGTTTTATAGGTGTGCTGACTTCATTTAATGCTTTTAAGGAAATTCAGCAGTCTACTCAACAGGTAACGGATAATGCCCAAAAAATTGCTGAGATCTATAATTATGGTTTTCCAATTGTGTTGCTTTATTATTCTCAAAAATCGAATCAAAAAAAAACGAAACAGGGTGAGATCAACTTTGTGCAACAATCATCAATATTACTTTCACCAATAGAGAAGGTAAAATCTCTTTCACTAGAAGAATTCCTTACAGAACTTTCTTTGATCATGAAAAATAAAAAAACATTGACTCGAAATAAAGAAATGCTGATAAAGATGAAAGAGGTAGGTATTAAGATCGGTGAGCCTTTTTCAATGCATAATGTAGCGCCTTTAGAACGGGTATACTACAGACTGATTCCTTCGGATGTACAGTTGCGATGGGAAAAGAATTATTACAAAAAACCGTTGGTTCAAGCGAATAAAGGATTCAAAATGAAGCATTAACCGCATGTTTGAAATATTTCTTTTAGTAAAAATCCACCCTTTCATAACATGAGTTTATTAATTTCCTCACAACCAGAAATGAATAATTTTCACTTCTAAAATATATTACAAATACGCTTTAAACGAAAGTCTTTTTTGCCTTTCAATATTAATCAGTTTCTGAATGGAAATAATTTCATTTGGGAACTGATTTTTTGTTTAATTAAACTTCATTCAATAACGATAATTTCATCATTATCAGATAAACTAGAATTATTTTGTCTTTCAAATCCTCAAAAGAATTATTTTTTCAAGAGATGAATTATTTTATATAAAACACTGAAAATAGTCAACCTAAAATACTGCAAAGTAAAGGTTTAAGTTGTCAATTTTCGGAAGGCAATAACTTGCAAAAACAATTACAAAATGAGCAGATACGAGTTTGATTATTATTTAGATTTATGGTCATTAGCATTTAAGAGCGAACGAAGAGGTGATGTCATTATTTTGGATAAAACAGTTGGAGAAGGAGAAGTGAGGGGATATAAATGTTCTGACACTATTGAAATCTTCAAATTTAATTTTATACTCAAAGAACCTCTTCATATTCATAGAGATGAAATCACGATTCCGATGGAATATCAGCCGATCTTTTTTGGTGAACCTGTGGAGGATAATGTGGTAAAAGAGGTGACTTATGAAAACGGGGAGGCAATTACCCAAGATTATTCTTTCAATTCAAATGGGGCATTATGTACAAATACAGAGAGAGAAATCAGCTGGACCTATCCAAAAGGGAAGAGGTTGAGATTTGTAAGTGTTCGCTTAAAAAAAGATTATTTCAATGAATTGGTAAATCGTTCAGAAACCTTGCAAAGCTTGTTTAGAAAAGATGATACTTTTTATATTTTTGAAGAGTTTGATCCTCAGATGAAATTACTTTTTCATCGTATCTATGAAGTGAAAAAAGAAGATATTTTTGAACAAGAATTGACACAGGTTTTTGCCAGTAATCTCGTATTGCATTATTTTGAAAATATCAATAAAAGGGAAAGCATGATAGAGACCAATAAATACCCTTTTAATATTGAGCCTGTTATGAAAGCAAGGCAAATTCTGCTGAATATTCTAGACCGCCCCGTTAATATAGATTTTCTTACAAGAGAATGTGGTTTGAGCGAGAGCCGTTTGCGGTTTTTATTCAAAAAAGTATTCGGTACGACAATACATCAATACCATCAAGATGTGAGGTTAACAAGGTCGAGAGATTTTTTACATGAAGGGAAACTATCAATGTCAATGATTGCAATGGAGTTGGGCTTTTCTAGTTCAAGTCATTTTTCAATGGTCTTTAAAAAGAAATTCAAAGTAACACCGAAAGATTACAAACAAGACCGTTATCTATGGGATCATTAAAATACAAATAACCAATTTTTGATGAAATAGAGTTGTTTTTTAAAAGTCTGACAATCAGAAATAGAGTTTAAGAATAATGTCACTCAGCAGTAGTGACTCATTCATTCAAACAAAACACTATAACAATGAAAATCAGATTTACCCTATTAATTTTATTGACCTCTGTTGTCCATTTTGTGAAAGCAGGAGATATTGGGAACTTGAAAAATGTAGAAGGAGAAATTGATAAAACGTATTTGTTTCAAACTCCCCAAGGCACCATTGATGTCAATGCAGGAAAGAAAGGGAAAATAGAATTAGGTCTCCGTTTTCTTTCTGATGTGGGAATTGATATGACTTATAACCTCAATAAAAATAGACTTCATTTTACAGGTACATTCACTCACAATTTCCAGTTGAACATGTACTATGATTGGATGTTTAATGTGAGTTCTGCACCAGGTTTAGCAGTTTATGGTGGTGCTGGTATGGCTGTTCGATTTGAAGATTGGTCTCCTTTTGGTATTGGCGGTAATTTAGGTATTCAATATGCTTTTTCGGGAGCACCAATTGTAGTGGGCTTTGATTGGAGACCTACTTGGTGGCTTGCCAATCATTCCTATTTTGATTCAGGAGATTTCGCTTTGATGGTTCGATTTCAGTTCTAAAAGCATATTGTTTTGAAGAAATTTTATGCTCTATTAGTTGTATTCATTTTACTGGCATACGCTTGCAAAATTTACGAAGAAGAACATTTTATTCTTCCCGCTTCAGGTGTAGTTATTGATATTCAATCGACCGGTTTGGAAAGTAAAGATATTCGGGGAAATACCCGACAGGCATTTCTAGATTTCGATTCTGTATTGATCAACATTATTTCCTTTCAGTTATCGGTCAGTGGTGACACTTTGTATTATCCTCTGGAAAATAAAAAAATAGATTTGTTGAGCTTTGTTTCAAAAGACACAGTGCTTTGGAATGAGGTGCCCGTCAAAAGTGGGAAATTGGATAGGAAAGGAATATTAGAGGTAGAATTAGGTAATAATTACCTTGTGGATGTCAATGGAGTGAAGTACCCTTTAAGGTTGGAAAAATCAGGTTTAGACTTTTTGCTGTTTTCTAAAACACAAATTGAACCTTCATCGAAGTATGGTATCAAACTCGACTTTATGCATAGTCTTCAAGTGACTGAAAATAAGGATGGAACGTATTCTTTATCCCAGAAAAAAAAACAGTATCAAAACGGAATGATGTTCTTATATCCACTAAGTACTAGGACAGAAGAAAAGGGAAGGTTTTAGTTTGATATTTTTTATTCTAATCGAGGCAGATTTGCAGAGCATAGCCTTAGTTACGCGATAAAAATCTAACGAAGAGTAGGATAAAAAAGATAAGATAAAATGTACCTTTACTTTTGTCCTAGTACTTACAATAACCCGAAAAAGTTTTGGTACTGATAATAAAAGCAGATCACATTTAGTTGGAATAATGTAACCGTCTCCTCATAGGATTCGGTTACTTTTTTATTTGTAAGCAGTAATAATTGTATTGAGTTATTAAAGTTCTATTCATTTGTTTTGAGTAGTTGGAATGACAGTAAAGTGCAGTTGTTTTTTAGTAGTTTAAAACTGTTTTTTATATAAAATTGAATTCACACTATCGTTTATAATCTCATCAACAACAAATTTTAAACATTATGAAAACGATAGTTCAAATTACTACACTTCTTTTATTGCTGTCCAATAGCATTTTTGCCCAGAAAAGGTATTTATCTGATGAAGAGATAAACGATTCAGAAAAAATAGCAGAAGAGATTGCGGAGGGCATTTTTAAAACTGAACCTTCAGCTTATTTAGAAAGTATTTCTTTGGTGAATTTTGAGGAGCTAGAAGAAGATTATTTCTCAGTGTATAAAGAGGCGTCAGAGTTTTTACTTGAAGAAGATGCGTATGAGGTACTTCTTATCTTAGATGAAACCATAGAGACAAGGTATTACAATGCAATGGGACAGGAGTTTCTTAAAATTACAGAGCATAATGAGTTTACATTTCCGGAAGAAATAATCGGAAATTACACTGAAGTGATTCCTGCTTGCAAAGTACATAAGATGTCTGTAGTTACAGCAGAGGCAGGAGATCAAAATGAAATCTACAAAGTGATTTTAATGCAAGAAGAGAAAATGACAGCAGCTTATTACAAAAAGGGTGAGGACAATTCATATACTGAAATAAGAATGAAAGACATCAGTTTACTACAAAAATAGTCTCACAATCAAGATAGGAAGACAGACTACAGGTGTAATTTTTTGATAAACTCAAACTGAGCCTGTAGTTTTCTTTCCATTTTATACTTATTAAAAATATATATGTTTCAACTATTTTTTACCAAATTCATTGCCTTTTTTACAGTCATAGATCCCATTGGTACGATACCCGTTTTTATAGCAATGACCTCCAATATGACGAACGAACAGAAAGTGTCCGTTGCAAAGAAAGCTACTTTTGCCGCAAGTGGAGTATTACTGTTTTTTATTGCTGTAGGAGAGGTGATTTTAGAAGTGATAGAGATACCTCTATCCAATTTCCAAATTGCTGGAGGGATCGTTCTCTTCTTGTTTGCATTGACTATGATTTTTGGAGAAAGTAAACCAGAAGAAGAACTTTCTCATGTAGATAACAAAGACGATATGGCCATCTTTCCCATTGCTATTCCTTCTTTGGCTAGTCCGGGAGCGATTTTGGCAGTTATGCTCTTAACAGAAAAAAGCAAATATAGCATTCAGGAACAATTCATCACTTCATTGATTATGCTTACTGTAATGGCAATTGCCTGGTTTTTCATGTTATTCTCCACAAAAATATTTCATAAAATAGGAAACAGTGGTGCAGCATTAATAAGTAGAGTAATGGGCTTAATTCTGTCGGCTGTAGCAGTCAATCATATATTGATGGGATTGAGTGCATTTTTTAATCATTAGTCAAATTAAGAATATAATTAAGGATTATGACTTTTAATAACGAATTGATTTATTTCAAAATAACCCGAATAAAAAGGATTTAACGGTCCACAATCAGGTATATTTCTCTTAATTCTTCCCTCTTAATCTTAACTCAATACCGAACAATAACACTCTTAACAATCGTTTTGAATTAAATTAGTTTGAATTGAAACAAAAATCTTCTAATATCAGTTTATTATATCAGAAGTTAGATGAATGCGCTTAGTAGATAAGTGATAAAAAAAATTGAGAGAGTTAAGTTCATGAAACACCTTGATGATGATATCGTCAAGGTGTTTTTTTATGCCTTGTAAGTTAAAGTAAAGTTGTTGATATCAATATTTCAATATTGAACAATTGTATATTTTTCTGGGAAATTGGTAGAAATAAAGAAAAAAGGTCTATAAATAGCGTTTTTTTTAGGGGAGATTTTTATTTTTTTGGAGTTTTGATTGTTCAGTTTTTGAATAGTCAAATCTTAAACAAAAACATCAAAAAACTCTTGATGTAGTGTCAATTGCCCAGTTTTATACAGTTCTTGTCTAGTTTTTTATTTGAATGTCTAGTAAAATTTTACGATTCGCGATGGTGTTGCTGTTGAGAATAAAAAGCTGGTATACAGTTTTTGTCTAGTCGGAAAAATTGATTCCGATTTTTGAACTCTCCATATTTGCTAATGTAGATATTACACTTGTGGTGACCACTTTTTTTATAACTAGTGAACGCGAAACCAAACACCACAAGTGTTTATTTACTTCCCTCCTTTTAAATGAAAAAGAGCCTACCAACAAGACGGCAATCTTAATCGTGGTAGACTCTAAATTGAAATTATGTTCAACTTCAAACTGCAATATGAATGAATTATTATTAAATCTCTAATCTATTCTAGATTTTTTCTAGTGTAAATGCATCTTCATGCCTTATCAGCTAGAGGTAGTGAAGAAACCAAGCTTAGTTAAGTGTCCTTTGATACTGCAGTAGCCTTATTTTAAGTACTGTAGTTCCGACACATTAAATCAAATGAAATGAAATTTTAAAAATGAACTATTTTTTACAGATTAATAAAAGGCTCTCCCTTTTTTTAATACTATTCTCATGTGCTTACTTCAGTAAAGCACAAGACGTCAACGTGGATGTCAATTTAAATATCAAGCACTCTGTCAACGGTGTATCCGAATTTGAAAGGGAAAAATACATGACCCTTCATGGTACCGCTTTCGAAACGGACTGGGACGGAGAAGAAGACAAACTTGACTATCTCTTAAATAAACTCGATACGTATTTTGGTAGAGATACAGGTTCTGCTACTTGGAAATTCAGTGCTACTGAAGAAGACCCCAATCGTCCTAACCGCCCTAGTTTAGAGCACATGAATGAGCTTGGGACTTGGTTAAAAGGGGAATATGAAAAAGATTATCTCACACATCAGTATGAGAAAAAAAGCCGAGAACTGATCGGCGGTACCAATCCTCACCCTACATATCCTACGTTGTCTTGGAATGGCGACGGTGTCACTTGGACAGGTTGGCAACCGATGGATGTGGATGTTTCTGCAGAATGGGTGGTGAATTACCTGGACATGTTCTTTAGAAAAACAGAAGGTGGACAAGGTGAACCGTTACCTGGTTATTGGGAAGTGATCAACGAACCTGATATGCCAATGATGACAGGGCATATGACGTGTACTTCTCAAGAGAAAATCTGGGAATATCATAACCTCGTTGCTCAAGGCGTAAAGGAGCGTTTTGGTGCGGATAACCCTTACCGCCCTAAAATCGGTGGTATGACTTGGGGTTTACATGACTTCCACTTACCGGATGGTATTTCTCGTTATGATGAAAACTATTTGGATCAATGGCTGGACGGTGATGGGTATATCACTTACCATAACATGATGGATTCTGAAGCGAACAATTACAGATCTAACCCTTGGTATCAGTGGGATATTATGTGGCAAGGTTTTATGGATGCTTGTGGTCCGAACATGGATTTCTACTCGATTCACATTTATGATTGGCCGGGTTGGAATCTGAATGCAAATGATGCCCCTTCTGCAACGAGATCAGGTGGTCATACTGAAGCGATGTTGGATATTATCGAATGGTATGATTTGCATAAAACAGGAACACGTAAAGAGTTGATCGTTTCTGAGTTTGGAGCTGTAAATGGTCAGTACAATGACAATAACAGACCGGGAGTTTATGATCAGCAAAGAATGGACTGGGAGAACCTGAAACCATTCAATGCTATGTTTATGCAATTCTTGGAGCGTCCGGATTACATCACGAAGTCAATGCCTTTTACACCTATCAAAGCGATTTGGGGAGATATTCCAGATCAAGACCTACGTTATCCTTATGCAATGATGCGTGATGAAAACGGTGATGGTGAATGGGAATGGTCGGAGTACATCAAATTCTTTGAGCTATGGAGTAATGTAAAAGGTACTCGTATCGATACAAAATCAACCAACCGTGATGTACAGGTAGATGCTTATGTAGATGGTAATAAGATCTATTTGATCTTGAATAACTTAGAAAATAATACAAAAGACATCAACCTTTCATTTTACGATGATTATGAAAACCCTGTTCAAAGCGTGCTAGTTAAAAACCTTTACTTGGATAGCAACAAAGGGCAGTTTGGTAAGCCTGCTTTGGATGAGTTTACAGTAGCTACAGCACCTGGATCGGTGACATTAAGCGAAGATGCTACGATGGTATTAGAGTATACTTTCGAAAACGCTGTGACGTTAGATCAAACTTCTGAAGAAACGAAATTTATGGGTGAAAAGATTGGTTCTGGTTACCATGAATTTGGAAGTGAATTAATTCATACAACAAGTCCTACATTGACTACTTCAGTCAATGGTGTTGTAGTTCCAAGTGGAGATTATGAAGCAACTTTAAGAGTTTCAGGAGCCTTTTTTAAAGCGCACTTAGGTTCAGTAGTTGTAAAGCTAAATGGTGTTGAATTAGAGCACAATGGTAATTGGAGAGGTTCAATGGGAGACCTAAGAAACCAATGGTTAGGTACTTTGGAAGTAGATATTCCAGCAGGTTTATTACAGGCTTCAAATACGATTGAATGTAAAACGAATGCACCAACGGACTGGGCAACGACTCAAATTCAAGTATGGGATTTCTCAAAAGCTCCAGGTCGTGAAGGTTTAAATGCAGTGGCGTTAAATAGCGTTTCAATTGAAGGAGATACGGAAGTAATGCAAGGTCAAAAAGAGGCTTTAAAAGCAGTACTTTCTCCAGTAAATGCAACTGACAAAGCGTTAGTATGGACTTCTAATAACACAAGCGTTGCCACTGTAGATGAGTACGGTGTGGTGACAGGTGTGGCTTCTTCAGGAACTGCTACAATTACCGCTACAAATACAGATGGAACCATCTCTTCTTCATTTGTGATTTCAGCAATTCCTTATGCTGATACTCCTGTAGCAAGTCTTTCGATTGAAGAAGGAAACAGTGTAGATGTGGATTTCTATGTTACTACTCCTCTAACATTGAATATTTTACCATTGGATGCGACAAATCAAGAGGCAGTTTGGTCTTCTTCGAATGATCAAGCAGTACAAGTTGATCCAAAATCAGGTAGTGTAACAGGTGTTGCGATTGGTGAGTCAGCGGTAATTACAGCGACAATTAATGATAATGGCAATGTAATCACTGCTTCTACAACTGTCAATGTGGGAATTGTAGGAGAAGAAAAAGTGTATTGTGATGCCATGGTGAGTGAGGTCACTGGTAATACCAATTATACTTTTGATGTATTTGTGAATCTTTTGGGTACACGAACACTCAAGGTAGAATTAATGCAAGGAAACACTGTTTTGGGAACTGGAACGACCACTACAGAAGTGAAAGGAAAAGATGTTGTAGCAGTGGATTTAGTGTTGAATAATGTACCTGCAGTAGGGAATTATTCATTAAGAGTTTCTGCATTAAACGGAAATCAAATCATCAGTCAATGTGCTTCTGATTTATCAATTCTGGACAGAATCAGACCGCAAAGCATCACTTTGGTGGATTGGTTAAGAGAGGTGGAAGTTGGACAAACATTGCCTGTAACGGCAGAAGTTTTACCTACCAATGCTTTTGATAAAACAGTACTTTGGTCTTCAACGAATCCGGGTGTTGCCACTGTAGATAACAACGGTACGGTGACGGGTGTAAGCTTAGGAAATACAGTGATCAGAGGTACGCTTCAAGATGGTGGTTTGTATGCTGAGGCCAATGTAAGTGTGAAATCACAAGTGGTGGTACAGCCTACGCAAATCATTATTCCATCGGACATCACGGTTTTCCCTGGCGGAAATATGCAAGTGACGCCTATGTATGTGCCGGAGTGGACCACAGAGAAAAACATCACTTGGTCAACAAGCAATTCTGCATTGGCTACTGTGGATACGAACGGCTTAATTTCAGCTTCAACAACAGAAGGTACACTGACATTAACGGCAACTTCTGCTTCCAATGCATCAGTGGTGGCTACAAGTAACCTTACGGTGGGAACTACTTTGGTGATTCAAGCGGAATCTTTCAGCAATATGGGCGGAACTGTAGGTGATATCGCTATTTATGATATTCCGACAGGCGGTCAAGGCATCAATAATGTACAGGCTGGCGACTTCGTAGAGTACGAAGTATTTATTCCTCAAGCAGGGGAGTATTCAGTCGCTTTCTTTGCAGGAACAGCTGTAGAAGATGGTGTGATTGAGATGTTCGTCAATAGTGAAAGCCAAGGTTCCGTGAAGGTGCCAATGAACGATTGGGATGCTTATGCAACGGTTGCTTTGGGGCAAAGAGTTAATCTCCCTCAAGGAAATGTAACGATTGGTTTAGTAGGCGCAGGAACATCGGATTGGCAATGGAACCTGGATTACTTCCAAATGAACTTTGAAGGAGAAATTACTTGTGATGAAAACCTGCAAAGTATCACGGTCAATGCTTCCACAACAACGATCAGAGAAGCGGAAACAGTGGCTCTAACGGCTTCACTTCTTCCTTCTAATGTTTGTCCAAAAGTGATTTCTTGGTCAAGTAATAACACTAATGTTGCGACGGTCAATAACAGTGGAGTAGTGACAGGAATAGGTGTTGGAACAGCAACTATTTCAGCAACAGCCGATGGTATTACTTCATCAATTGATATCACAGTAACAAGCAATATTATAGCTGTAACGGGTGTAACGTTGACGCCATCTACTTTAAGTTTATATGTCAATAACACTGCTCAATTGACGGCTCAGGTTATTCCTGTCAATGCGTCGAATAAGAATGTTTCTTGGACCTCTTCTAATACATCAGTGGCCACTGTAAATAATGGTGTGGTCAGTGCAGTGGCAGAGGGAACAGCTACTATTACAGTTTCTACTGCAGATGGTGGTTTTGAAGCGCAGACGACAGTGACTGTTAGTGAAATAGTAGAAGGTAGTGATATTGTGATTGAGGCAGAAAGCTTTGTAACTACAGGTGGTACATTCAATGACGGTGTTGTTCCATTGGGAGTAAATAAAGTAGATAATATCGGTATCAATTATGTAAACAGTGAGGACTGGGCAGAATATACCGTAAGTGGAAATGGTACCTATGAAGTGACTTATTACATTTCAACGCCAATGTCAGGAGCTTCGATTGAAGCAGTCTTAGACGGCAGTTCGGTAGGTGTAGATAATGTGCCAAGTAATGGACAATGGGATGATTATCAGCCTTTAAAATCAGCACATCAAATTGTACTCAATGGAAGTCATACATTAAGACTTGTGGGGGCTGGCACCAATGCTTGGCAATGGAACTTGGATAAAGTGGTATTAACGCCAGTAACGTCTCCAACCGTTCCTGTAACAGGTATCAATGTTACTCCTGCCAATGTCGCATTATTAGTGAATGAAACAGCACAATTATCGGCTTCTATTCTCCCTGCCAATGCTACAGATGCTTCTTATACATGGAGCACAAATAACGCATCAGTTGCTACTGTAAATAACGGTTTAGTAACCGCAGTTGCTGAAGGTACGGCGATCATCACTGCCACTTCAAATGATGGCGGTTTTACAGCTACTTCAACAATTACAGTCACAGATGTTGTGACGCCTCCTAGCGGATTGGTGATTGAAGCGGAAGACTTCACAAGCACAGGCGGTACTTACAATGATGGCAATGTGCCATTGGGTGTGAATCGTGTGACAGGATTAGGAATCAACTGGGTGAACTCAGGTGACTGGGCTGAATACAGTTTGAATGTAGAAGGTGCAGGTGAGTATGAGATGGAGTATTCAATTTCAACGCCAACGAGTGGTGATGTGGCTATCCAAATAGAGATTGATGGAATTGTAGTGTCAACAGATGCCGTTCCAAACAATGGACAATGGGATGATTACCAACCACTATCAGCATCAGGTACGGCCAATCTTTCAGCAGGAATTCATACCGTAAGAATTATTGCTTCTGGAACTAACGCTTGGCAATGGAATCTTGATAAAGTGACTTTCAGCCCTGCTTCTTCAACAGCAAGAAAAGTGGAATCTAAAGTAGATCTAGCAGAAGAATTATCACTTTATCCAAATCCATCGACCAATGTTGTCAATATTAAAGGTTTACCTAACGGTGCTTATCAAGTGGCATTGTACAACATCAATGGTGTATTGGTGGATTATAAAGCTATTGATTTCAAATACATTCACCAACTGAATGTAGAAGCTCTTACTTCAGGCATTTACCTTATGAGAATTGTAGGGGAAGGCGTGGAGAAAAATGTAAGAATTTCAGTGATGAAATAAAGATAAAAGGAGTGTGATGCTTCCTTCGGGAAGTGTTGCACTTTTTCAGTATCTGAAGGAATGAAGAATTAAGAATGTAGAGTGAAGAATGATCTGGTCTGTAATGTAATTTATGAAGTCGTTTTATAATTACATTTTGGATCTAATCTTCACCCTTCATTCTGCATTCTTCATTCCTATCAATACACCCTTAAATCAAATTTTTTACTATCAATTTAGTTTATAGAAATGAAAGAATTACTCTTACTAATTTTAGGTTGTTTGGTGTTTTTCAATACCTCAGCACAGGATTGGAGCGGTATTGCCGTCCCTGCCAATGCGGGATCAGGAAACACTTGGCAACTGCAAGACAACGTATCAGATGACTTTAATTATACTTTTAACCCTGTCAATGCAAAGACCAACTTTGGAGATGGAAAATGGTACAATTTCTACCATAATGCTTGGGATGGTCCGGGTACTACCTATTGGAAATATCAAAATGTATCTGTGAAAAACGGGAGCTTATTTATCAATGCTTCAAGATGGGATCAAAACAATCAAGCCAACCCTTGGAATGGTAATGCTCCAAAAATGGGATTGCCGAATAATGGGGTGAACTCAGGTTGTGTGACTTCCAACGCGAGAGTGCAATATCCTGTTTATGTGGAATCTGCTATTAGCGTGGCGAATATCAGTTTAGCATCATGTTTTTGGTTATTGAGTCCAGATGATACGCAGGAAATTGACATCATCGAAAACTACGGTGGAGTGAATGGCTTTAAGCACTTGACGCACATTTCTCATCACTCTTTTATTAGAAGTCCATTTCATGATTATCAGCCAAGAGATTGGAACAGTTGGTGGCCTGATAGCCGTGTAAATACTTCTTACGGTTGGGGTGATTGGGCTTGGAACAATGGAGATCGTAGGTATTTAAGATTGGGCGTTTATTGGAAAACACCAAATCATTTTGAGTATTATATCGATGGAGAATTAGTGAGAGTGATGTATCATAATGCCATTGCCACTTTAATGAATGGCACTTGGGAGTATACGTATTACAACAGTCAGCATCCTGCCAATACGGTGGATTCATGGGGAAATAATGTGGGTGGAATGCCTGTCAATGCTTCAAACGGTTATTCTGAAGTAACGCTTTACGCTACAAGTACTTCATTTAATATGAATACATTACAATCAGCAAGTGATAATTCAAATGGCATCAATGTGATTGATCCAGGAGCTTACCAAAATGGTAATGGATTTACAAAAGAGATGGACATTATCATTAATGTAGAATCGCAAAGTTGGTTGGTAAGTAGAGGTGAAACACCTTCAAATGCAGATTTGTTAGCTGATTCAAAAAATACAATGGAAGTGGATTGGGTAAGAGTGTACAAGCCGGTGCCCAGTGGAGGAACTGTAGGCGTAACTGATATTATGGTGACACCTTCCGCTTTGGCATTAGAAACAGGTGCTCAAGGTAATCTTACCGGTCAAGTTGTTCCTGCCAATGCTACGGATCAAACAATGCTTTTTGCTTCTAATAATGAGGATGTGGCTACTGTAAATCAGTCGGGTGTGGTAACAGCAGTAGGAGAAGGTACGGCGGTGATTACTGCCACATCAACTGATGGTGGATTTACAGCTACTTCAACGGTGACCGTAAGCAATTCATCCACTCCTCCCGTTCAAGGAGAAGCTTTTACAGTAGAAGCAGAATCATTTACTAATACAGGCGGTACTTTTAATGATGGTCAAGTACCCTTCGGTATGAATATTATGACAGGAGGCGTGAATTATGTAAATGCGGGTGACTGGGCAGAATATTCGATCAATGCGACTGGTACTTACACCTTAGAATATCTGATTTCAACACCTATGACATCAGGAACACAAGTGAGCCTTTTAGTTGATGGCGTTACGGTAAACACCACCAATGTTCCGAATAATGGAAGCTGGAGCAATTTTACATCACTTTCAGCCACAGGTACGGTTACTTTCAGTGGTAATCATAATTTGAGAATATTGGCATCAGGAAGTAATGATTGGCAATGGAACTTAGATAAATTAGTCTTCACTCCTGAAGAGGAGGTGACTATCCCTCCAACATCTTCCAACTTCAGTATAGAAGCCGAAGATTTTACGAACACAGGCGGAACATTTAATGACGCATTCGTTCCTTATGGAGTAAGCATTATGACAGGTGTAGGTATTAACTACGTCAATGGTGGAGACTGGACAGAATACAGTGTCAATGTTCCTAATGCAGGTGATTATAACATTGAGTATATGATCTCAACTCCCATGACAACGGGTACAGGAATTCAGCTTTCAGTAGATGGAACCGTAGTGGCAACGGATGCTGTTCCTGCCAATGGAGGATGGAATAATTTCGAAGCATTGACGGCAAGCTCATCCGTTTACCTTTCATCAGGATTACACAGTTTCAGAATTACAGCATCGGGTAGTAATGATTGGCAATGGAATTTAGATAAAGTCAACTTTTCAACAGGAAGTGGAGCTAGAGAAATTATAGCTTCCAATGATGAGACGTTCCAAAAAGTAAACGCTTACCCTAATCCTTCAACAGGAGTAGTGAATATAGATGGTTTAGAAATAGGAAAATATACGATTTTGGTATATAACCTTAATGGAGAAGAAGTACAAAACACAACAATAGATTTCAACTATAAACATCAATTGAACTTGAGTACGTTACCTAAAGGAATTTACTTCATCAATATTATTGGTGATGATAAATCGGATAAGATAAAAGTGGTTTTGACGAACTAGTACCTACCACAATTGGTAATTTCAAATAATGTATAATATCATACAAGTAAAAATAAACGGAGTCGGATCTTCTGGCTTCGTTTTTTACTGTTTTGTTAAAGAATAGAGGTTATAAATGTCTTTCACATCTTCTTGAATATACCACGGTAGATGTTCCACTATGATTGTCTTTTTGGGTTTACTCTTATGATAGATCAAGGTGTATTCAGTTGTTGAAGGTTGGTTTAAGACGAACCTTGAAGTTTGACGAATTTGACAGTTGCTTGTAATATAGGATAGTTGCATTCTTTTCAACCATCTTTTTGGATTTGAAGTATTTTCCTTTTCTAATAGAATGGCTCTAGTGATTTCTCCCTCAGATAGTATATTAATCCGGTTATTTCCAATCCAAAAATTAATAAACAACATAAATGCAGTAACAATTAATGCAAGAATGAAAAGCTGATCAATACCAGAATGATTTACTCCTTTAATTCTATTGATATGAGGTTTTTGATTATGATATTCAATGATCACTTTATCGCCTACTTTATAGTATCCTGCTTTATGATAGGAAGACCAGTTGAAATCACCCATTTTTGAATGGAAAATATAATCATATCTGTATATAGGTACACCGTTTTCAATTGTATTAGTATAAAACACATTGATAATTTCTCCATTGCCAGTGGATATATCATTCTGAAGATATAAAAATGCCTTAAGGTCAAAAGTTCGTAAAGTGTTGTAGGAGGCAAAAAAGGCAGTAAGAAAAGATACAATTGCGATTATACCATAAATACCATTGAGGGTTAATACCATCTTGGTAACTATCGGTATTCGAGAATTCATTATAAGTTTACTTAGTCATCAAAATACGTTTGTAACACACAAATCTATTTATTTTTTCACTCATTCACAAGAATTTAAGTTTGGTTGAAATATGGTTCTGTATAGTGTTATAATAACAACGTACTTCAGTGGTTTTTATAGAGTCTATCGATGGGAGATAAATTATGTCGAAATTTTCATTCGTTGAAAATAGGGGACCCTTTATTGAATAAATTACCAAAGCCCAATCCATTGTATTAACTTTATTGGATAAGATTACTACATTGTAAATTAAATTATTGCAAATTAAAGCATTTAGAAATCAGGAGATCCTTGATGATCTTTAGGGTACAAATTACGCTAACGCTTAACATTTACGCCATTGGGCTTTCTACCTCATTCGTTTGGTAGCACTTCCCCGGCCTTGAAGGGAAAAGCGTCAAGAATTTCATGTATTGAGCCGTTAAAAATGATTTTGCTGTTTGAGCGCAGCGAGTTTAAAATCATTTAGGCGAAAGGAATGGAATTTAGCTTTTGACTTCAAAGCCTAGATTTTTTGCTTCGTTTTTCATCAATGGAAAAATGAAGAAGAAAGAAGCTTGGAAGTAGAACATAAAAGTCTTGCAGAAAGATCGAATGAAAGTTGATGATGATTTAGTTTACAATGTACTTACTACATAACAAAAAAAGTATGAAATATAAACTCTCTTTCCTTCCGTTATTTTTTATTCTACTGATGTCTTTCAACGGAAAAGATAAAACGCCCTCAGTAAAATCAGAGGCGACCTATAAGGTAGAAATCAAAGAAGATATTGTTTATGGTGAAGGACTCAGTCACGAAACTTTAAATAGTGAAAATGCAGAAACTATTCCCTTAAAATTGGATGTCTATCTACCAAAAAATAAAGATAAAAATCGACCTGTCTATCTATTTTTCCATGGAGGAGGCTTTAAAGGAGGCTCTCGAAAGATGGTACATATTGAGACGATGGGTAAGTATTTTGCTTCAAGAGGATGGGTATTTATTTCGGCAGATTATAGAGTACTGAAAGATAAAGGTACAGTGCCTCCAAAGTGGGTAAAGGTCGCCCAAAAATACCCTCAACAAGTAAGAGCACAAGCATTGGCTATTTACCCTGCATTACGTGATGCAAAAAGTGCGATGCGTTGGGTCATTGCTAATAAAGAACAGTATAAAATCAATACAGATTATATTACTGTAGGAGGAGCATCAGCGGGAGCATTGACAGCAGTTGGTGTAGGGATTTCAAACCTTGAAGATTATAAAGAAGAAATTAGATTGGAAACAGACCCTACATTATCGACTACTCATCTTGATGAAGAATACAAAGTGAATACGATCATTGATCTTTGGGGAACAAAAGCGGTGGTAGATGTTCTTGAAAAACTAGATGGGAAAAGCCGTTTTGATAGTGAAGATCCATCCTTGTTGATTTTGCATGGTACCAAAGATCAGAATAAAAATACGCTGTTTAGTGAAGCCGAAGCACTAAAAGAAACGTATGACGCCAACGGATTAACAGCAAAATTAATTCCTTTAGAAGGAGCAGGGCATGGTGCTTGGAAAGCAACTGTAAATGGCAAAAGTTTAGCGGACTTATCGTATGAATTTATTGTTGAACAGCAACAGTTAATAGTGGATAAATCTTCAAAATAAAATAGGCAGTATCTCTTATAAAAATAGAAGTCCCTCATCCATTGAATCAATGAAAGAGGGACTTCAAAAATATCTTTATGTCAAAAAAGTGAGCTTACTGCACTTTCTCGATATATAAAACACCTTCTTTAGGAGCACCAGCTGTACCTTGTTGTAGTACATAGTCGCCGTTTCCGTTAGCCACTAATCTTAAGCTACCGTCCATATCCAACTTAAGGATATATTTAGTGTTAGTAGCTAAAGCAGAATCATATTCTACATCAAAAGATAACTCTTTGTGTGCTACTTTTAAATTAGCAGGAGTGTCCGAACCTGTTTCGATCACATAGCTGTCCTCGTTTTTATCTAAACCAAGAATAGCACTTTCTACTTCGCCGATAGGAAGTGTTTCATCAGACCAGATAAGTGTATCCTTGCTTTCGAAGTGTAGTAAATCTACATAACCTTTTCCTTCTTCTTTGTTGAAAGTTACCGTTTGATCACCTACTTGTACTGTAAGTGTAGCCACTGATACAACTACTGAGTCAACGCCGGGGATATCCGTTGCTGTAGTTCTTAAATTTGAGTCTGAAATTCCACCAGATCTTAAGCTTACGTCAGCTCTTGCTGAGGCAGTAGAATTGTCATCATCATTGTTACATCCGCCAAAGCAAATAGCTCCAGCTAGTAATGAGTAAAGTACAAATTTTGAATTCATAATAGTAAATTATCGTTTTAACAGTCTTGCAAAGATGACAGTTTTCCGAGTAATATGGACAAACCGTTTTATTAAATTAATTCAAAAAATTCTAATGGAGGTGTTAATTATGTCGTTTTCCTCACATCATCAGCCCATAATTTAATTATGGACTGACGATGGATTAATAAATGACTGAAATACCACTATCCTTTCTAAACTTCTCACCAGGGTACAATTCACTTTCGTAAGTCAATGTATACACATAATCACCAATCGACACCTTTCGACCTCTATACGTACCATCCCAACCTTTTTTAGGATCTCTAAGTTCATATTCATCCGCATATTCTCTGTAGAAAATAATTTCTCCCCAGCGGTTATAAACCGTCAAAGTGATATTGAATAAATCAGAAGCCTCAATGTAGAAAGTGTCGTTCAATCCATCACCGTTTGGCGTAAAGCCTGTTGGCGCTGAAATTCTTGGAGGACATAATTCTACAACATTGATTTCGTATTCTTCAAAACAAGCTGTTTCTTTAGAGGTATCCATGATTTTTACAGCATAAATGCCTTCTTCACCTCTTGTCACTGTTGGCGTTGTTTCCTCTGTATCTTCCCATACCACCACAACATTTGGATCATTAGTAGCTACTAATTCAATTCTTGCATCGTCTTCAAAACAGAACGTAGTATCTGATGGAAGAAGTGTACCTGGAATTGGATCTCTATTGACCGTAATACTGTGCGTATAGGTACATGGATCAGCATTTGGATCACTTTGTACAAGTAAAGTATAAGTGAATGTGCCTGCTTCAGTAACGATGATTGAAGAGTTAGTTTCACCAGTGCTCCACTCAATACCTTTTACTACGGCAGGGTCATCAATGATAGTTGAAAGGGTCACTTCTGCAAAATCACAAGCTTCTATAATTGAGCTTCCTGATCCGTTTGGAAGAACAACCACTTCAATTGAGTCTGTTTTGAAACAACCCAATTGATTGAAACTCTTCACTCCGTATTTCTGAGATTCAGTTGGGGTAACATTGATTGTGGAAGTCGTTTCACCTGTAGACCATTCCCATGATTCACCTCCAGAGATGCTAAGTGTGGCAGTTTCACCTTCACATATATAGACTAATGGATCAAAAGTCGTTTCAGGAAGTCCTATAACATCGATTTCCTTGATCATTACATCTTGACAACCTGAACTGTTCGTGATCACTAAGGCAATTTGATAATTACCCGTTTGAGGATAGCTGTAATTGATTGACGAATTACTTCCTTGAGATACGGTATTGTTTCCACCATAATCCATATACCATTCCCAAGTGATTTCCCCATCAGGATTTCCTGCAGTTGAACCATTATTAAGTGCTTCAAATTCTTGATCCAAACAGATCAGATCAGGAATGTTGAAGTTGGCGACAGGACTTGGGTAAATTGTGATTGATTCAGAGTAAATACTACTTGTACACCCAAGTACTGATGTGATTCTCAATGCGATGGTATACGTGCCTTCTCCTTCATAAACTTTATCCATTGTTGGAAGGGTAGAGGAAGAATCAGCTGAGAAAGTACCATTGTAATTGAAATCCCATTCGTAAGTATTTTCTCCGTTTGGAATACCTGAAGTTGAAGCATCCAATGTCAATACTTGCTGAGCACAACCCACCGTATTTTGAATAGTAAAATTCGAAGTTGGTGTTCTTTGGAAATGAACTTTTGCAGTATCAATACCTGGACAAACATCTGGAACCAATTTGTTGACTGTCGTTAAAACAACGTCTGCGTAAATATCATAAACATCGTTATCAAATACAGGGGAGTGTACATTAACACTGTATTGATTCACACCGTCATTGGACAGCTGACCACCAACCACATTTAAGATTTCCCAACTGTAATCAATATTGCTTTGCTCATCATAAGACGACTGAATTGAAATCGTTTCAGCTTTACAAACGGCCAAAGTATCTGTAGGAAGACCAACCAAAGGTGATCGGTGAATGGTAAAACTGAAAGTCTTCGTACTTCCTGTATTGCTACAAGTTGCATTTACTTTATTCGTTACTGTCAGTGTCACATCAAAATTGATCTGCTGTGTATTGACATTATTATAATCCGTATCCTCAAGCGTGATCGATAAGTTTTGACCTGTAAAGCTTTGTACTAAACCTTGAATTCTTGTAGATCCATCAGCTGAAGTTCCAACCAATGAAGCAACATCCAAATTCCACTCATAGTTGTAATCTTCAGAGAAGTCTTCACCTCCAAAAGGCATAAGCACTACCGGAACAGCTGAACAACCTTCTGCTTCTGCATCAGGAATCGTAATTTCAGGAATACGAGTAAATTGTACTACCACCTCCTGAGTGCTTTCACAACTGCTGTAAAGTGAATTACTCGTGATAAGGTTGAATGTCACCGTGATCAAGCCAGATGAAGCGTCGAAATCATCTTTCGTCATCTGAACATTGGTCAGCGTATTTGAAGTTGAATTGTTGAAGGCATTGATTTTATTGATACCCGATGCACTTGCCCCATCAATTGAAGCCACTTCCCATCGGATATTAAATACCCCTGCATCAGAAGAAATTCCTTCAATAGTATTGATTTCATCTTGACAGTATACCAACGTATCACTATTGGTAAATACAGGTGCTCTATAAAGATTGATATCGACGGTTTGACTTCTTTCGTCACAAGAACCCGTTTGATTGATGGTCAACGTACCTGTAATGGCATAGCTGTTATTATCAAATGTGATGTCTTGTAAAGTAAGACCGGCGTTATTATTTCCTGTTGGAATTAATGTAAATGAACCGCCTGTTACAGATGAAGTCCAAGTATGATCGATAGACGCTAGTTCTTCATCGTTGGAAGTATAAAGTTCCAGGTCTTCTAAACCATCCACACAATTTTCATAATCCGTGATACTCGAAAGGTCTACACTTCTTCTAATTGTAATTGTGAAGGTCTGGACGATATTATTACAACTTCCGGTTGTATTTAAAGTCACTGAACCTGTAATGAGATCACTTCCTTCATCAAAATTAATAGATGAAACATCCAAACCACTTCCTTGATTTCCTTTTGTTGATAAATCAAAAGAACCTCCTGTTGTTCCATCCAAAAGAATCCAAGTGTAAGTCCATGCTGGAAGGTTTTCACTATTCCCTGCCCATAATTCTAATGTGCTACCATCTTCATCAAAAGCACACAACTCATTCAAATCAATAGACGCTACATCTACTGATCTATTAATTGTCAGAGGAATTGTGTCAGGAGTCGCATCACATGAGTTGTTGACTGTGAGTACGATGTCTGCTGTGATATTGGTTTGATCCGTATCGAAAATAACTTGATCTAATACCAACTGAGAATTGTTGTTGCCACTTTGTGTAAAGGATGGAATCTGTCCGCCATTGATATTGATGATTTGATAGTTGAAAACCATATTGTCAATCGCAAATTCATTCTCCTCAATCGCTTCAACATTGGTCGCATTATTTGTCAAACATAAATCTACTCCTGTTAATGTCGTTTGATCAGCAACCCTTTGAATCGTCACCGCGATGATCTTCTCATCCAATGAACAACCAGACTCATTAAATACCCTTACATTGGCTTGAATCTCATCCGATGTGTCATCAAACTGAATAGCATTCAAAATAAGTCCAGAGTCATCAGCACCACTTGTTTCTAAGGTAAAACTACCACCATTTAATGATCCCGTGACGATTTCATAATCAAAAGTGATATTGTTGATTTGTTCCGTTTGAGGATCGATTACCGTAATGCCTGTGCTATTGTCCACCAAACATTCATCAATTGTATCTGGGAATAATGAGAAATCGACTTGTCTGTTGATTGTTACATCAAATGAAGTGTTGCTTCCTTGGCAAGCATTGCTTAGTGTGACATTGACAGTGAAAGTAATTACATCAGACCCCTCATCAAAAGTGACTGTTTGAAGATTTACACCTGAGTTATTATTTCCATAAGCCTGTAAAGTGGCTGTACCACCCGTCAAGGTTGATGCATCAATCGTCCAAGTATAATCAATCGTACCCCAAGTTTCTGTAGAGGCTGTAATCAATGTTTCGGCCGTCGTATTTTGAATTAAACAACGTACTTGATTACTAATCACCGACAAGTCTGGAATTCTATTGATGGTAATCGTAATTACTCTTGAAGCAGTATTACAACTTCCTGTGACATCCAATGTAATTTCAGCGTTGATCACTAAAGAATTGGCATCAAATGTAATGTCATTCGCTAACAGTCTAGAATTGTTATTACCGTCAAAAGAAACTGTAAAACTACCTCCGTCGGTGATCGTAAGGTTTGTCCAATTATAAGTATAACCGGCAATTGTTTCTGTTGATTCTGGATTTAAAATTTGTGCTGTGCTTCCTTGAATCACACAAAGTTCATTGAGTGTGATACTTTGAAGATCTACATTTCTTCTAATCGTAATCGGAAGCGTTTGAGTAGCATCATTACAACTTCCTGTTAAAGTCAAGTTTACTGAAGCAGTGATTTCGTTGCTTCCTTCATCAAAGTTGATTGCTGAAGCATCAAGACCACTATTTTGATTTCCTTTTGGAGCGATAGTAAATGAACCACCTGTCATGGTACTTGATAGCAAAGTCCAAGTATATGACCATGAAGGAAGGTTTTCAGTGCTTTCTGCGTATAATTCCATCGTGCTTCCATCTTCATCAGTAGCACAAAGTTCATTGAGTGTGATTGACGATAAATCTACTGTTCTTTCGATGCTCAATGGTATAGTATCAGGAGTCGCATCACAAGAGTTGTTGACTGTGAGTACGATGTCAGCTGTGATGTTCGTTTGATCTGCATTAAAAATAACCTGATCTAATACTAACTGAGAATTGTTGTTGCCATTTTGAGTAAATGAAGGAATCTGTCCACCGACTACATTGATGACCTGATAGCTGTAGACCATGTTGTCAATCGCAAACTCGTTTTCAGCAATGGCTTCAGTATTTGTAGCATTATTTTCTACACACAAATTCACGCCTGTTAAGGTCGTTTGATCTGCCATTCTTCGGATCGTCACCGCAATTGTTTTATCATCCAATGAACAACCTGCCTCATTAAATACCCTTACATTGGCTTGAATCTGATCAGAAGTATTGTCAAACTGAATGTCATTCAAGATCAATCCTGAGTTGTCAGCACCGCTCATTTCTAAAGTAAAGCTACCGCCATTTAATGATGCAGTGACGATTTCATAATCAAAAGTGATATTGTTGATTTGTTCCGTTTGAGGATCGATCACTGTAATGCCCGTACTATTGTCTACCAAACATTCCTCTATGGTATCTGGGAATAAAGAGAAGTCAACTTGTCTGTTGATCGTCACATTGAATGAAGTAGTGCTCCCTTGACAAGCATTACTTAATGAAACATAGACAGTGAAGGTGATTTCATCAGAATTGGTATCAAAAGTGACCGTTTGAAGTCTTACTCCTGAATTATTATTTCCATAGGCTTGTAAAGTAGCCGAACCTCCTGTTAATGTTGAAGCATCAATCGTCCAAGTATAATCGATAGTTTCTAAGGTCTCTGTAGATGCAGTGACCAAAATCTCGTCAGTGGTATTTTGAACCAAGCAAAGGAATTGATTACTGATGCTTGAAAGGTCTGGAATTCTATTGATTGTAATCGGAATCGTCCTTGAAGCAGTATTACAACTACCTGTGACATCCAATGTGATTTCTGCATTGATGACTAAAGAGTTGGCGTCAAATGTAATATCATTAGCCAATAGTCTTGAATTATTATTTCCATCAGATGATACTGTAAAACTTCCTCCACTTATGATATTAAGGCTAGTCCAATTGTAAGCATAACCATCAAGTGTTTCAGTAGATTCCGCATTCAAGATCTGCAATGTACTTCCTTGTACCACACAAAGTTCATTGAACATGATCGCATCCAAATCAATTTCTCTGTTGATAGTAAATGGAAGTGTGATCGATTGATCATTACATGATGTCGATGTGATAATTAAAGTAATATTACCTGTGATGGTTTTTTCGTTGGCATCGAAATTAATATTCTCAGCCATTAATGCTTCGTTACTCTGAGTAGTAGTTGCACCTAATGTCAATGAACCACCACTAACTGAACCTTCAATTAAATCCCATTCAAAAGTCCAATCAGTAAGTGTTTCTGAAAGTCCGTTGAATAAAGTTGCTGTACCGTTATTTGAAGGAGCACAAGCTGTATTTAAAGTGATTGAGGCGGTATTAGGAATACGATGTAAAGTAAATGGAATGTCTTTGTCACCAATACCACAAGAGTTGGAAACATTGACTGTAACGATTCCTGAAACTGTAGCACTATTGGCATCAAATGTAATCGATGTCAGTTCCAAACCTGATCCATCCGTATTGGCACCTGCAAAGTCTGCAGAACCACCTGTAAATGTCGTATTATCATAAGACCATGAGTATACATAGCCGTCTATTTCATCAAAAGCTTGATCGATCAACAATACACCCGTAGCACTTTCTTCCACACAAGTTTCAATGGAAACAACATCATTGATAGAAGGAAGTCGGTTGATAGTAACCGGAATATCTTTAGAATCAATCGCACAACCATTGGTGTTTTGAACTCTGATTACTGCATTGATTGTCGCTGAACTTGGAGTCGTTGAATCATCAAATTGAATGGCATCTAATTGTAACCCTGAAGCGTCCGTTCCTTGAGGATCTAAGCTGAAAGTACCTCCACTGATAGAAACGATACTCCATGTATAATTAAAGTTATCAATCGTTTCAGTGGTAACGGCGATTACTTCTACATCAGTGGCTTCATCCAATTGACATTCTGTGATAGAGGCAGGGAAAATACTCATGTCCACTGCACGGTCAATCTGAACGGTGAAGGACTGATTCAAGGTTTGACAAAGTCCTGTCACTTCTAAATCTACCGTAAAGGAAATGGAAGAGGAAGAAGGATCAATACTATCATCAAAGTGAATATCATCCAGCACTAGACCAGAATTGTTGTTGGTAGTACTTGGTACTAAAGTGACCGTTCCACCTGATAGCGTTCCAGTAGCAATACTCCAATTGTAAGTAACACCACTTCCAAAATCTTCTGTATTTTCAATAACAATCGTTTCTCCATCGGTGTCTTGCAAGGCACAAATCACTACATCAGTCAAAGTTGTAAGATCAGGAATACGTTGGATTCTGATTTGTTTTGTAACTGTGCTGTTATCGCAAGAACCGTTTACTCTTAAAGTAATATCGGCTGTGATTTCTATGGAATTATTATCAAATACAACGTTATTGACCGTCAATAAGGAGTTATTATTACCTGAAATATCCAAATCAAAAGTACCGCCATTTACAGTTGCAGTCACTACATTCCAATCGTAGCTAAATCCTGCAATATTCTCTAAAACCTCATCATGTAAAATATGTCCTGAGGAGTTTTCCGTTACACAAAGATCATTTAATGTAACATCTGCCAATTCTACTTTTCTAGTGACATTGACAGGGATGTCTTGAGTAATCACACCACAATCAGGAGTCGTAACCTTAAGAGTAACCGAACCTGTGATGATTGATTTTCCATCGTCAAACTGAATATTTCTAATTGAAAGTCCAGTGTTATTGGCTGAAGGTACTAATTCGAAATCACCATCAATAAAGGTTCCATTTTTCGCCCAAGCGTAAGTGATCGTTGGGAAGTTATCACTAATAGGAGCAAAAATCTGAGTGGTGTTTGTATCATTAACCGTTGTACAAAGCTCAATAGAAGTATAGCTTCCAAGGTCGAAGGTTCTATTGATAGTGAAATCAATGGTTTCTGTTTTATCTGTACAGTTTGGTGTCATCTGTACTAAAGTCAATTCACCAGTGATTTGTTCAGAGTCAGCATCGAAGTTGACTTGATCAAATAATACTCCCGAATTAAGATTACCGTATTGTGTAATGCCTGAAATAGTACCACCCGATACATTCGAAATCGTCCATGTAGAAGTCACACCAGCAAATAGGTTGAGATCCTCAGCATAACCCATTACGTTAGTTTCACCCTCTTCAGCACAAACTACTTGATCTACTAGGTTAAGATCATCAGCTTCCAAGTCAATGACTACAGGAATCAATTTCTCCGTAATACCACAAGTTGTTGATAGGCCTGTGACCGTCAAACGGATTACAGCATTGATGACAGTACTACTTGCATCAAAATTGATATTGTAAAAATTAAGGTCAGACTGATCTGTTTTGGTATGATCAGTAGCAGTTGGTAAGTCGAATGTACCTCCTGAAGGAGCAGTTTGAAAACTCCAATTATAAGTATATCCATTAAGTGCAGTGTCATTTCCAGTATCAATCAACTGATTTATATTTACCGCATAAGAACAAAGGGAAATACTGTAGCCAGTAAGTTTTAATACATCAGGAAGTAGATGAATAGAGAAAGGTACCGTTTGTGAAATAGTACCACATGATGCATCTACATTATTCACTTCCAACAATAAATCTCCATTAATCAATACCTCACCGGCATCAAAAGTGATATCATCAAACTCCAACTGACTGTTATTATTTCCGCTAGGATCTAAAACAATAGTACCATTGCTGATATTATCAATACTCCAATTGAAATCATAACCATTTATTGCTTGAGCAATTTCATTTAAAACTAACTGATCTGTATCGCCTTGATAGGCACAAAACTCAATAGGTCCAGTATGCCCTGTCAGATCAGGTACTCTATGTATTTCCACCGTAGTGTAAATCGGGGTAGGGCTACAAGAAGCATCTACATTATTGACAGTCGTTTTTAAAGTACCTTGAATGATATTTGAGCTTCCTGAGAAAGTAATATTATCGAATTCTAAACCAGAATTGTTATTCCCATAGCCACTCAATGTAACTGTTCCTCCTGAGATCGATTCCCATTCCCATACATAAGCAAAAGTACCTATCGCAACAGCATTTGGATTGAAAACATTCACATCAGTGTCTCCATCCAATTGACATAGATTGACAGCCGAAGTACTAAGGTTATCCGGTAAACGGTTGATTGTGACAGTGAAGGAGTGAGAATTTGTGCCACAATTCGCATCAATACCTGCTACTGTTAAAGTAACCGTACCTGTAATCTGAGTCGCTGAAGGATCAAAAGCAACGTTGGTAAGGTCTAAACCTGAATTATTCGTCCCTGTTGTTGAAGTAGAAATTGTACCACCAGTAACGCTGTGTGTCCAAGTATACGTATAACCTGCAATCACATCGGTTTCAGGAGAAGCTAATGTTTCTGTCACTGCACCATTTTGCAAACAGAAAGATTGGTCCGTTAATCTGAAGGCATCTGGAATACGATGAACAGTGACCGTAATATCTTTTGTTGCACCTGCACAACTGTTGTCCATTCCAATAACAGTACTTCTAATCGTTGCAGTAAGCGTAGATGAACCCGTATTGAAATTAATATCGTTGAGGTATAAATCAGATCCATCTGATCCTACACCAACTGCAGTAGAAGAAACAGTAGCCGTACCGCCTGTAAAATTACTGATACTCCATTGGTAAGAGTAATTGTCTACAATCTCCGCATTTAAGCCTTGTAACTGAATATTGGTATCGCCATTTAATGCACAAATCAATTGATCACCAATCTGCAAACCGTCAGGAAGATGGTGGATGATGTAATTAAAATCTTTGGTAGTAGCACATCCTCCTGCAGGGTTATTAACCGTTAGTGTGATTGTTCCAGTGATTTCTGATTCTCCATTACCGAAATCAACATTGATAAAACGTAAGGCTTCACCGTCCGTTCCATAAGGATCTAAAGTAATGGTACTTCCGTTACTTGGAGCTACTTTTTCTGTCCAAGTAAAAGTCATATTTGGATAATCTTCCGTTGATGTACCCACGACATCTACGCTTGTAGTTCCTTTTAGAATACAAGTTTCAAAGTCCGTAAGGTTGGCAAATACATCAGGGATTCTATAGACATTGACTGGAATACTCACTGTGTTTCCACAACTTGCGTCCAAGCCAACAACCTCTAAATCCAATGTGGCTGTGATGACTTCTGAATTGGCATTAAAAGTAATAGAAGTAAAATCTACTCCACTATCATTATTTCCGTTGGTGGTCATACCCATTGTACCACCCGAATTCACGGTAAGTGTCCAATCAAAAGTATAGCCAGCAAAGAAATCCGTATTGGCAGTGACAGCAGTAATCGAAGCTAAACCATTTTCAGCACATAAATCAATTGCTGTTAAAGCAAGTTGATCTGGTTTTCTATAAATCACAAATGGAATGCTATTCGTTACCGTACCACATTGCGGTAAAGTCACTTCTACATCAATAGTACCACTGATCGTTGTATTATTTCCATTAAAATCAATAGAAGTAAACACCAAACCGGAATTATCACTACCATTTTGAGAAGTAGTAATCACACCGTCAGTTGTATTGACTGTATAGCTATAAGTTGCTCCTGTGATCACATCAGTTCCTGCATTTGCAGTAATGGCTTGAACATTAGTTTCTAGGTCAAAAGCACAAAGTGCAATATTGCTTTGGTTGATGATATCTGGAATTCTATTGATCGTTACAGGGATGGTATGCGTTACTAATCCACAAGAAGCCGTTTGTACTTCTACATCAACGTCGGCAGTGACAGTTTCTTGATTATCATTGAATGTCACATTTGTCAGCTTAAAACCGGTGTCTTGATTACCGAAAGTTGTTCCTATCAGTGTACCGTTTGTAATGTTGTTAATAGACCATGTATAAGTATATCCTGTTAGTACATCCAAGATTTCAGGAGAAACTTCTTGATCAATGACACCTTCTACAAAACAATAGGTTTGATCACCAATATTGGTGACTTGAGGTGTTCTATCTAAGGTCACTGTAAAATCCACGGAAGAGGCATTACAACTTCCATCTACATTTGTTACAGATGCTCTAATTGTGGCTGTGATCTGAGATTGATTGGTATTGAATGCAATATTGCTTACTGATAAACCTGAGTTGTCAGTTGCGTCAATTCCACTAAAATCAGCTGTACCGTTGTTGATACTTAATAATTGCCATGTGTAATTAAAATCTGAAACGATTTCCGTATTGGCAGGGATAAGCACTACATTATTTTGACCATTGGTCACACAAGCTTGAGGAGCCGTAAATTGTAAACCATCAGGAATTCTATAAATCGTATAGTTTAAAGTCTGAGTAGTTGCCGTACAACCTGCCCCAGCTCCGGTAACTGTTACCTCAATACTACCATTGATCACTGATGACCCATTATCAAAATCAACATCATCTAAGCGTAATCCACTAAAGTCGTTTCCAGTTTTCGTTAGGGTAGTAGTACCACCTGTTTCTGTTTTATTGATCCAATCGTATTCGATAGTTGGGAAATCCTCAGTGTAAGGTGTCACGACAAAAATACCAGGAGTCGCAAGGTCCAATTGACAAGTGGTAAAATCCGTAAGGTTCGCTAAAACATCAGGGTTTCTATCAATTGTTACTGGAATCGACATTGTATTTCCACAATCAGAAGCTAGTCCATTGATGACTAAATCGAGGGTGGTAGTGATTTGCTGTGAATTAGGATCAAAAACGACATCTTCAAAACGAACACCGCTGTTATTATTTCCATAAATAATTGGTGTAATGTTTCCACCATTGATTGCACCTACCGTCCAATTGAAATCATATCCACTAAAATTATCAGTATGTGCAGTGATGATTTCTAATAAAGATTCATTTTGGGTTGCACACAATTCAACCGAAGTAATATCCAACACACTCGGTCTTCTATAAATCGTAAATGGAATATCAGTATTGGTCGCACCACAAATCGATCCTGTGACTTGAAGGTGAACAAAACCCGTAAGTGATGTATTGGAACCGTTGAAAGTGACATTATTAAAATCAAGCCCTGATTGATCTAAGTTGGTGGTTGGAGATAAAGTAAGAGAACCTAATGAAGGATCATCTAATGTATAGCTCCAATTATACGTTTGCCCATTGACTACATCTTGAGGATCATTGGCAGGGATTACATTATAACTTCCATTCTGATCCGCACAAAGGACAATTGAAGTCAAACCTTGTGCAGAAGGTAGTCTATTGATTGTGATATTGATTTCTACGAATGAGTCTCCACACGTTGGATCCAAGCCCGTAATATCCAATCGAGCAACACCAGTGATTGTCTCTTCCTTATTATTAAATGCAACATTGTCAATCGTAAATCCTGTACCATTGGCACTTGGAACAATATCATAATCACCGTTAGAAGGTGTACCTACTTTACTCCATGTGTAAGTATATCCATTAATAGGAGAAGCGTCTTCTGCTACACCCGCATTTCCAGAACTACCATCCAATGCACAAAAAGTAATGTCTGATTCTGATAATTGAGGAGGAGTTCTATTGATGACAACATTATAGGATTGAGTATTACATGTCGTATTTAAACCACTAACTGTAAGATCTAAAGTAAGGTTGATGACTGATTCATCACCATTGAAAACGATATTATCTAAACGTAAACCTGAGTTGTCATTACCAAAAGCCACAAGATCCACATTGGCTCCTGCTGTCATCGAATTGATGGACCATTGATAATCATAACCGTAAGAGGCTGTATTTTCATTTGCTACTGTAAAGTTTCCACCATTTTGAAGTGAACAAAAAGGAGAAGTAACGGTTTTTAAAGCACTATTGATAAACGTAACGACTATTTGATCTGTGGCTCCACCACAACCTCCTAATGCACCACTGGCAGAAATATCAAACGTAGCAGACATTTGTAAAACATCGGTATCGAATTGTACATCCGTGACTACTAATCCACTGTTGTTTGTGCCAGAAGTATTGAAAGTAAATGAACCTCCAGTCAAATTCACTGTTCCTGAACTGACTCCTCCAATATCCCAAGCGTAGGTAAATGGATCAGTCGTTTCTGCAATTACTTGTCCTAAGTTTTGACCGTTAGTAGCACAGACTTCGGTTAAAGCACCAACTGTGATTTCTGGAGTTCTGTAAAAAGTTAAGACAATAGGATCTGATGTTGCAGAAGTACCACCACAAGCTGAGGTCGCTGTAAGTGTTATCGTTGCCGTATTTGCAGTGGGTTCAAAATCTATATTTTCCACCGTGATAGGTAGATCTGTTTCTTTGTTGGTAGTGGCTTGATTGATTTGGTTGGTAAGGTCAGAAACTTTAGTTACGGTCAATCCCGTAGTGCTTTCTAAATTCCATTGTGGATCAAAAGATACATCGATCGGAAGGTTATCAAAACCAGCATTAATGGTTTGGGTAGCAGGTGCACATTGATCAATAGGATCTTCCAAAACACTTAAACCAAAGGCTTGGGCAACATAAAAACCAACCGTTATTTCTTTGGTATTATAACATGCATTGGGTGTTCCTGGTGTGTAACTACAGCCATCTTCCCAAACTTCAATAGTAAGATTTGCAATGGCAAAACCTCCAATCTGTTTTTTAAACTGAATCTTTACAGAAGGAGTAGTTTCTCCGTTTTTAACTTCAATCTCTCCTTCAACGACATCCATCGTCCATAAGAAATTGTAAGACTTTCCATCATTATTATAGCCATTGCCATCATAATTAGGAATCTCATAATCTACATTACCATTATTTGTTTTTCCACAAAGCAAAATATCATCAATCTCAATAGGAGGCTGAGCTTGTGCTTCATTAATGAATAGTAAGCTAGTAACGCAAATGATAAAAATGCACAGTAAGTATCTTTTCATAATGTCTTTCAATTCAAAAAATTAGTTTACCCAAGGAGTAGAACATGGTAGTAGTTCAGCTTTATGTTTTTTCTTTTTACGATAGTCCTTATATATATCTAAATCATAGCCTAGAGATATTTCATGTGACATTGCACCCACTTGGGGAAGGCGAGTCAATGTCCAATCCATACTATATCCGAATTTAAAACCTTTGATTTTTGTACCAACCATCACGATAATAGCATCATGATTTATGGTTTGGGCATCATTATTTTTGATGACAGGCAGACCTCTATACCATAATCCAAATAGCATAGGCTCTAAATTGGCATAAGCACCAAGACTCAATTGAGAATAACCGCCTTGCTGCATAAATAAAGCCACTGGGGAAATAGATTTACCATTATAGCCTTTTACAGTTCTTCTTCTGTTTACATATTCTAACGGAATAACGTATCCACCCATTAATGAAAATTTCATAGGGTAATTTTGCTTTCCATTCATAAAAGTTACGTTAGGTGAGTTGATATGATGGAAGGACATTCCACCCCAAAAACCTCTACCGAATACAAGAACACCTGCTGATATATCAGGTACAAAAGCATTTTCATTTAGAAGTCTTTCCGCCGTAGGGCCACTAATTCCACCTCCAGGACCAATCTGATCACTAAATATAATATCATTAAAGGCCAATGAGGATTGCATCACACCAAGCTGAAGTCCAAAATTGACTTTCAAATTTTTATTGATGCTTAATAAGTAGCTCCCAATAGCTTCCACGCTTGTATTCGTGAAACTTCTATTGCCATTGATACTCGATCGATCTTGACGGATAGTACCACCCAAAGCAATATTCTTGCTTGGAATGAATTGGTCGTAGCCAACCATATATGTTTCGAAATTGGCAGGTAAGCCTACCCATTGATTCCTATAATTAAATGTTGCCCTACCATCATATGTATTTCCAGCCATAGCCGGATTTAGATATAAGGGTGCAGCATAAAATTGAGAAAATTGAGGGTCTTGAGCTTGCACTACCAATGATGAAAAGGTAATTATTAATAAAATTAATAACGCCTTATTCTGCATGGGGTATTGCATTATTCTAATGTAAAAAGTTATCGTCAGTACAAAAAGTCTAATATTGGTATACGATAAATTCATGCCAATAAGCCATTGAAAAAATACCAATTGTAAAAAAGTTCTAACAGATGTAAGTTTTACCCTGAAAATGTAATAGTTATAATTTTTATTAAAATAGTTATAGTATACTCTGAATCTTGCATTAACTATTCAAATAGTAACGTAACAAAATATACAACAAATACTAGGATCATAATATCTATTTTATCATAAAGTATGATGAACTTACCTTTGTTGTATAGTGTGTTAAGTGTTTGCATTTCATTTTTCTGTATTTCTTTCAGGTCATGAAACTTATTAACTTTCTTTTAAAATTCTTAAAAAGCACCCCTTATTTATAACTCTTGTTAAAATCCTATTTTTATTTATTTGATAAAATTAAAATCCAACAAAAAACACATTAAAAACAAAAGGCTGAAAATTAGTATTCTACTGATTTTATTAAACAGTATAAACAAATATTGATGGATATTTGACAATGTTTTGTTTTACACTTAATCCCTTTAGTATTGCACTATGAAATGAAGCTAAAACCTAATTTTTTCTGCAGAAATATTACTGATTAGCATGTGAAACTTAAATCTAATTTGTTATCTAAACTTACATTTATGCAAACAAAACCAATACAATTAACTAAGGTGCTGGGATTGTTTTTCTTAATGGGACTATTATTTATTTCGAACGTCCACGCACAGGAAAGAACAATTACAGGTATTGTAACAGACGCAAAAGATGGTGCCGCTTTACCCGGAGTAAACGTCTCTATTGATGGGACCTCAATCGGTAGCATTACTGATTTTGATGGAAAATTCTCACTGATGATCGATGAGACAAATGGGCCGAAAACACTAGTATTCTCTTTTATAGGGTACGTCACTCAAAAAGTCAATGCGGGCTCAAAAAGTAACATTACAATTGAACTAGTAGAAGATGTAGAACAACTAGAGGAAGTTGTTGTAGTAGGTTATGGTGTTCAGAAGAAGAGTGTGGTAACGGGTGCTATTGCATCAGTTAAATCAGAAGAAATTACTGAAACACCTGTAGGAAACGCCGCTCAATCGCTTCAAGGTCGTACGCCAGGTGTGTTAGTGACTAACGTATCAGGTCAGCCAGGTGCAGGTGTGGATATCCGTATTCGTGGTACAGGTTCAAACGGACATAACTCTCCGTTATTCGTTGTTGACGGAATGCAAATGGACGACATCAACTTCTTAAATCCAAACGATATTGAGTCGATGGAAGTACTGAAAGATGCCGCTTCATCAGCAATCTACGGTTCAAGAGGTGCCAATGGTGTAGTAATGATTACGACTAAAAAAGGTAAGTCTGGCAAAGCAACGGTTACTTATGATGGTTACTATGGTGTTCAGAATGCATGGAGAGAGTCACCGTTATTAAATGCACAACAGTACATGACATTGCATAACCAAGGAGCTGTGAACGCAGGGCAAAGTCCAATTTACAGTGATGCTCAGATTGCCAATCCTGCTCATGATACAAATTGGCAGAACGAATTATTCCAAAGTGCTCCGATCCAGAATCACAGTATTTCATCATCGGGAGGAAATGAAAATTCAAATTACTTAGCAAGTTTTGGTTATTTTGGACAAGATGGTATTGTAGCCCCTGAAAAATCACAGTTCGAGCGTTATACTTTCCGTTTGAATACATCGCATAAAGTTTCTGAATCAGTAAAAGTGGGTGTGAATGCTACTTTTGTAAGAGAAGAAAGAAGAGGTATCAATGAGCACGAACAGTTTGGTGGTGCAATCCAAAATGCATTATTGCACGATCCTCTAACGCCAGTATATGCTTACGATAAGAATGCTGAATATGATACGTACCCAGTAAGACCTGCTTACAATCCAGGTGTATACAATCCTTTAACAGGTGAAAATGGTGCTTACTATGGTATTTCTGAAAGACAACTAAGAGAGATTGTCAACCCAATGGCAAGAATCCATAATACGTATGAAACTAACTTATCCAATAAATTTATTGGTAATGCTTTCGTAGAAGTGAAGCCTGTAGGTATCAAAGGTCTGACAATGAAAACGGATTTTGGTGTGGACGTAGGTTCATGGGCCAACAGAGGTTACAGTCCTGAAGTATATTACAATTCTGTAAATCAAGTGGCCAATAGTTCTGTCAATCAAAGTATGAACGAATACAGCACTTGGCAGTGGGAGAATACAGCAATGTATGAAAAGAAAATCAATGAGGATCACAAAATTTCAGTATTAGGCGGTATGACAATGCGTCAAAGTACTGGTACAGATATGTGGGGTATGCGTAATGGCTTACAGCTTCCAGGATGGGATTATGGTTATATCGGCAACGGTGCTGATGATAACACTCAAAAAACAGATGGCGGATTCTATGATCACCGTTTGATGTCATTCTTTGGTAGATTGGGTTATGATTACAAAGAGAAGTATTTATTCAGCGCAACTATGCGTTATGATGGATCTTCTAACTTCGGTCCTAACCATCAGTTTGGTTTCTTCCCATCATTACAAGCAGGTTGGGTGATTTCAAACGAAGATTTCTTGAAGTACAACGAAACAGTTAACTTCTTAAAAGTAAGAGGTTCATGGGGTAAAGTAGGTAACGAAAACATTCCTCCATTCGGTTACATGTCTGCTTTCGGTTCAACAGCTTCTTACCCTCTAGGGCCAGGTGGTGTGCCACAGCCGGGTTACGGTATTACAAGAATGGCCAATCCTGATTTACGTTGGGAAGCAGCAGCAGAATTCAACTTAGGTATTGACGTTGGGTTATTCAATGACATGTTACAAGCCAATGTTGATTTGTACTCAAGAGAAAGACAAGATTTATTGGGTAACAAGCCAGTGCCAGATTACACAGGTCAGGAAGATCCAATCACCAACTTAGGTACAGTAAGAAACCAAGGTATTGAATTGGCATTGACTTACCAGAATAATGAAGGAGAGTTCAAATACTCTATCACAGGTAATGTTGCTTACAATGACAACAAAGTAACAGCAGTAAACAACACAGATGGTTTTATCTTCGGTGACGGTCTGCACAATACAGTAGGTAACATGGCAATGGCTACAGGTCATTCACTTCCATTCTTCTACGGTTTCAAAACTGACGGAGTAATCCAAAACCAGCAAGAAGCTGACCGTTACAATGAAATGTTCGGTACAAATGCAAAACCTGGTGATATTCGTTTTGTAGATACAAACGGAGACGGTGTAATTGATGAAAATGACCGTACTGATATTGGTACGCCAGTGCACAACTGGACGTATGGTTTAACGATCCGTGCGGAGTACAAAGGATTTGATTTCTCGATGTTCTGGCAAGGACAAGCTGGCGGTAAGATGATGAATGCTTCTACGCGTAGAGACTTATTAGGTGATCAAAACTATGACACGCGTTACTTAAACAGCTGGACGCCAGAAAACGGTTCGAACTCAATGCCAAGATTCACGCATGATGATACGAACAACAACTACTTGTGGATGAATGATATGGTACATATTGAAGATGCTTCTTACTTAAGATTGAAAAACGTACAAGTAGGTTACACTTTACCAAGTCATATCTCAAAGAAAATTGGTACACAACGTTTAAGAGTGTATGTGTCAGGCAACAACTTACTAACATTCACTGATTACTCAGGATTAGATCCTGAAATGGGTCATGGTGGTGCAATGGGTTCAGGATTTGACATGGGATCTTACCCTCAAGCACGTTTTTACTTAGTAGGACTTAACGTAACATTCTAATTCTTTTATCCATCAGAAACTTACTAGAAATGAAAAAAATCAATTTATATATAGGAGCACTTTTGATGCTTTGCATTGGAGCAAGCTCATGTTCAAAATTCCTGGATATTACTCCAAAAGATTCACAAGATCAAGATTCGTTTTTCCGTACATCAACAGAGGCACGCCAAGCGTTGATGGGTGCTTATGAGATGTTGAGAAATGACAATTTGGACTGGCAAGCTATGCCTCAAGCACTGACTGCTGATGTGATGTCAGATGATGTGTACACAGGTGGAGCGAACAACACAGATATGTTGGGCTGGCAACAGATGCAGCGTTTTGATGCTCGATCAGTGAGTATGCAAGGTGAAAAAACGTGGAAGAAATGTTATGTGGGTATCCAAAGAGCCAACACGCTTTTGGGTAGTTATGAGCAGATTGAATTCAGATCAAATGAGGAAGATATCAAATCTAATTTTGAAGGTGAAGCTTTATTCTTACGTGCGCACTATTACTTTGAGTTATTGAGATTGTTTGAAAACATTCCATTGATCAGAGAGACACTGACAGGTGAAAACTGGGAGGATGTATTGCAGTCTGCACCAGAAGAGGTATATGCTTTTGTAGCGAAAGATATCTTGGATGCGATTCCATTGATGGCGGATCAATTGCCAGAAAATGAATTAGGTAGATTGTCAAAATATGCGGCAAAAGCTGAGTTGTTAAAGGTCTATATGTTCTACACAGGTGTTTACAACAAATCATCTTTACCTGTAGAAGACGGTGCAGAATTTACACAGCAAGATGCAATTGAATTGGCAGAAGACATCATTTTGAACTCAGGAGCTCACTTGTTGGCAAATTACGAAGACTTATTCAACGAAAATGGCAACTATAACGCAGAGGTATTATTTGAAATTCCTTTCGCTAACACTGGAACTGGTGACTGGTCACATAATAAGCTAGGTAACTACCAATGTACAATGGCTGGCCCAAGAGGTCATAACAGTGATATTCTTGCACAAGGATGGGGTTTTGGTGGACCTACAAGAGAGCTTGAGTCTTTATTTACTGCAGGTGATATAAGAAAAGCGTCTACTATTATCTATGCAAAAGAATTGGTAGACAAAGAGTATGAAAATCACTTAGAAATGGGTAATGACCCTGAAGACTTCAGCCCATCATTAGAAGCACATTATACATTCACAGGCATGTTTACTTATAAGTATACAACGCATGCTTACAGAAGAACGGACAACGGTACTCCTGAATTGAACTACGATCAAAACTACCACTATATTCGTTTAGCAGATATCTACTTGATTGCAGCAGAACTGTACTTACAAGCTGGCAACCAAGGTAAAGCTGATGAGTATGTGAATATGATCAGAAACAGAGCAGGTCTTACTCCAAAATCAGGGGTATCATTAGATGATATCTACCTTGAAAGAAGATTGGAGTTAGCAATGGAAGGCCACCGTTACTTTGATGTGATCAGAAGAGGAAACGGATATGCAGATCAGGAATTAACAGTAACTAATTATGAGTTGGTGCCTCCAACACATGATGATCCTATCTACATCAGAAATAATCAAAACTTAACGGGTGACGTGGGTGTCCCTTCAGATTATGAAGTACCTTTTAATTGGACACGTAAATTCTTACCTATTCCGCAGAGAGAACTAGACCTCAATGCAGGATTTAAACAAAATGACGGCTATTAATCAATAGGGTGAAATAAGTTAAGAGTTAAGAATGAAGAGTTAAGGTAGTATGTGAAAACGATTTAGTATTTCGTCTCTACCAATGGTATTTATATTAAATAGGATCACAACACCAATTATTTTTCTTAACTCTTAACTCATCATTCAACCTCTTTTGAAATAGCAAAAAAGACAATTTTTAGCGATCAGTTTAGTTTGTAGGGCCAGCTTTGTGATAGGAGTTGGCCCTTTTCTTTTGTACTTTTTTTATCCCCAAAACGATATAAAGCCCAAAAATGGCGAGCATACAAATCACTGTAATCAATGACTTAGAAGAGGTCAAAATCCCACATATTTCAGCTAAGAAATTCCATTTTTCAGGAAGGGTATATAGCAATAATGCAATAATGATATCCTCTACCATATTCAAAAATCCAGCAATAAACGGAAGCAATGCAATTTTTTGGACTATTGAATTCTTGAGATCTGTCAATCTTTCTAAAAGAAAGAAAAGGGATAATGAAAAGAAGGAAACATAAACGGGGATTAAAACAAGAAAATCAAAAATTAGAATTCTATTATAGATGGCGATTGCCGTTTCATTGTAAGCATTCAAATAGACATAAGCAGTTTCAGCATTATAATAAGGAATGACATTGAGGATACTAAAACCACCTGATAATTTGACGATGCTAGGAATAGAAAAGGGGTGATGCCCCACATTTAGAAATAAGTAGGAGGCTAAGAAAATAAAAAATAGTGTAGTGATATTTCTGTCTTTTGCGTATTGAAAATAGTGCTTCATGATGTTTTTTTATTTGAAAAATGAATAAATCAGAATGAAGAATTTCAATAGTTCGTGTGGTGTTTATGCTGTTGACGAATTATCTTAATTCTACATTCTCAATTCAAAATCTTTATCACAAAGAAGCACTATGAAAGATTCTTACGCATTCACATTTGTTAATTTCGGTGAGACGCTCTCAACCTTGAAAGGTGCTGAGGGGTAATTCCTAAATAGGAGGCGATATGATACTGTGTTGCCTTCTCCATTATTTTAGGGTTTTGACGCAATAACTCATCATATCTCTCTTTTGGAGACTGTAATACAAATGAGGTTGCTTTTTCATAATACATAACAAAACCACTTTCTGTCACCTTTCTTAATAAGCGTTCAATATTGATGGATTTTTTTGCCAGTTCATCGATTTCATAATAAGAAAGAGTTAATAGAGTGGTGGGTTCCATAGCAATATTAAAAGATTTGCAGGCCCTGTTGGAAATAATAGAAGGCAAATCACCTGTAAAAGACCCTTCGAAATAGAAAAAATCTGTTTTTTCGTTTCCATCAACCATAAAGTATTTTCTTAAATATCCTTTCGCCACAAAAGCCACTTGATCCGTTTTTTTCCCTTCATAAAACCAATATTCCCCTTCATCCAGATGTTTGACAGAAATAAGGTTTTTGATCGATAGTTGTTCTTGCTCATTTAATTTTGAGATACTGTTAAGTTCTTCTAGGAGTTGTTGAAGCATATTAATATTGAAGAATAGATGTGTTTAGTTATTTGATAAATCGAGCGATAATTAAATCACTAATTAAGTTATTTAATGAGGGAGCGAAGCGCTGTGTTAGGGCCACAAACTTTGCCTTGAAACCAGGAATAACCATGTATTTTCTTTTTGAAAGTCCTTTAAGCATATACCTGCATGCGGATTTTAATGGTAAATTACCAGCAAAGTTTTTCAATACTTTGGCCACTTCGGGAGATTCCAGATTTTCAGTTTCCACTAAAGGTGTTGTAATTTCAGGAGGACAAGCAGCAGTAATTCCTATACCATAAGGTTTCCATTCACTTCGTAGCACCCCTGCAAAACCCAGGGTAGCATATTTTGAAGTGCAATAAGCCGCATAACCATAGTTGATCACTATTCCTGCCAATGAAATCAGAAACATAAGTTGCCCTTTAGTCGCTTTGAGGTAAGGAAAAGCAACTTCCGCCACATTGCGGGTGCCATAGATATTTACATTTGTAACCTGCTCAAATTCATCTTTAGAAAAATCCTCAAAAGGAACACAACGGCCAACACCAGCCGAATGTATTACAATATCAGGAAGTCCTACCGTTTGAATACCTTGTTCAAACCCAAGCTGCACCGTACCTAAATTTGTAGTTTCCATAAAGAAAGCATGCACTTTATTTCCAGTTCCCGCATCACTTACCGCATCTAGTGTTTCTTCTAAATTTTTCCGTCCAAAAAGGACCACATTCGCACCGAAAGAAGAGAGTTGTTTACCCATTTCCAAGCCTATGCCACTTGTTCCACCAGTAATAAAGACATTTTTATTGGAGTAATATTTCATCAGTTAGTTTTAAAATGATTCCATAATGGATTTCTATTGTTAATCTACTTTATAAACTCCTTTTTATCAAATGATTTTACAAAGTGTTATGATATCATATTAAAAAAATAGCACAAAATTGAATTCCCACTCTTCAAGATCATATTATTTGATGAAATATCTGAAACTACCTCTTTTTTTGCCCAATTTGCCCACCCTGCTATTTACTGTAAACCGCTAGCTTTAAACATTACTTATATACATTTTTAAAATAAAATTATGGCAAACAAACTACTATCTTTCCTGCTACTATTTATCATAGGATGTGGCACTACTCATACACATAAACAAGAGGAAATAAGAACAGAAAGCAATGCTTTTAAAATAGTAGAGTTGAAAAACGAGCAAGGTTGTAAAGTGGAAATTACCAATTATGGTGCAAGGTTGGTGTCTTGGTATGTGAAAGATAAAAATGACAGCTTGAGAAATATAGTTTTAGGATTCTCTACGTTACAACAATATCAAAATGCAGATGCCCAGTATTATGGTGCCATCGTTGGGAGATATGCTAATCGTCTTCAGAATTTTGAATTAGAAGGAAAAAAGATTCACTTGACCGAAGATGAATTTATTTTGCATGGAGGGAAGGCAGGGTTTCATGATAAATTTTGGTCCATTGAAGCTGTAACTAAAAGTAGTGTGAAATTGAAATACCTTTCAAAAGATGGAGAAGGAGGTTTTCCTGGAAATTTGGAAGTGGTGGTTGAGTATCAATTGACAGAAAATAATGAGCTGAAAATGAATTACAATGCCGTAACTGATAAAGCAACTGTAGTGAACCTTACCAATCACGCTTTCTTTAACTTAAAAGGAGCAGGAAACGGCAGTGTTTTAGATTTGAACTTAAGAATTAATGCAGATCAATACACACCTTTAATCAGTGGTGGTTTGCCAACTGGCGAAATTAAAGCGGTAGATTATTCTGTTTTTGACTTCAGAACAATGAAAACAGTAAGAAGTGCTATTGATACTTCAGATGCACAAATCAAATTAGCGAATGGCATTGATCACAACTTTGTCAAGAAGAACGATAAATTACCATTAATAACAGCCATAGATCCGCAATCTGGAATTAAAATGGAAATGCATACCACGATGCCTGGAGTTCAGGTGTATACCGCCAACTTCCTTTCTGGAAATGATAAAAGCGATACTGGAAAAGCGTTCAAAGCCAGAGAATCCATTTGTTTTGAATCACAGTTTTATCCTGATTCACCACAGCATACTAACTTCCCAAGTGTAGTTTTACAACCTGAAGAAACATATCAGCATTCTACAATCTATAAAGTGAGTGTTGAGGAGGTTGAGTTAAGAGTTAAGAGTTAGGGTGGTCCGTTTGTTTTATATTTTGGAGGTAGCTTGAAATTAGAAAGGTTTCGACACCTGTAGTGCACAATGCCTTGTGACTTAAGAATCACCACAAATAATACAAAGCAAATCATTATTCTATTTCCTTATACTACAAAAAATCCCTTGGAGAAAAAGTATTCAACAAGGGATTAATTATTGGTCAAGAAATAATTAATTATGGTCTCCTAAACAGAGGATAATTACAATTATGATTTTCTTTAAAGTAAGAATGAATTCTTAGCTTCTTATGCTATTTTTTTTAATCTAAACGGCAGATAATACGCCCCATTTCTCTTCAATCACTTTCTTTCTGTAAGCAAAAATTTCTTTCAACTTACTTCTGATCATGATCGCATTAGCAATATCACCAAGAGGTCCAAAAGGAGGTGCGTAAGTGACAATATCTTTCATCGTAACGCCGTTTTCAGTTGGTACCAAAATATGCTGATGATGCCATAGGTTATAAGGCCCCACACGTTGTTCGTCTACAAAATATTCGCCCTCTCTCACATGTGTGATCTCTGTCATCCAGTCCATTTTTAAACCTAAAAGCGGACTTACTTTATAAGTGATGATCATGCCCTGATACATTTTTTCGGAAGCATGTTCAGAAGTGATATCAAAACCCATATAATCGGGTGTAATTTCTTTAAGATTTTTGGGAGAAGAAATAAAGTCCCAAACTTCGTCTACAGATGCAGGAATATCCTGTGATGCTTTAAACTGATAAAATCCCATATTTATAATTTTTCAATTTCTTCTAAAACTTGATTGGCTTCATACATTTTCTTGTCGCTCTCTATTCTATTGACAGTCGACAGACGGTGTGATTCCTCCAACAGTTTTCTATATTTTTTCTCTAGAACTTCTTTCTTCGATTTCTTTTTAAATAATCCGAACATAGCTTTTTACATTTTTAGGGTTGATAAACCACCATCCACATGCATCACCTGTCCGGTAACCCATGATGACTGGTCTGATAATAAAAAAGTGGTCATATTAGCAATGTCTTCTGCACTGCCAATTCTCTGTAAAGGGTGTGTTTTAGCATTTGCTTCCACCTTGGCATCACTGTTCAAAAACTTAGAAGCGAGTGGGGTAGAAGTCAATGAAGGTGCCACAGCATTAAAACGAACTTTAGGTGCATATTCAGAAGCTAACGACTTGGTAAGTCCTTCAATTGCTCCTTTGGAGGCGGCGACTAAACTGTGATACTTAAAACCCATTTGATTGGCCACTGTAGAATAAAACACAACAGAACCGGTTCCTTTTCGGAGTGCATTAATATTGGCCTGTATCACTTTCACCGCACCCACCACCTGCAAATTGAAATCATCAATAAATGCCTGTGGTGCTATTTTAGAGAAAGGTTGCAGATCAATTGCCCCCGGACAGTAAACCAATCCATTTAATTCATTAGGAATAACAGAAAAGTCAAGTGTTTCGTCTAGAATATTGAGGGGAAAGAAATGAACATTGCTGTAATCATCCACCGGGGCAGTGCTATTATAAGTAGCAAAAACCTCATGTCCTTGACTAGAAAGCTGTGCTACAACTGCTCTACCGATTCCTGATGAACCACCAATCACTAAAATTTTTTTCATTTTTGTATTATTGTAATATGTTAATTGGATAACACAGAAAAGAAAATTTTGTTTTCGATTTAAATCAGAAAAAAACACCTACAAAGAATATTTAATTATAGATTTTAGGTTAGCTGAGAAATAATCTGTAAATAGTCGATGGTCTGATAATTGTATTAATGATATCTATATTAGTAAGTTTTAATTGTCAATTGATAAAACACAATTTATGTATAGATACATTAACAAAAATAGCTATATTTGGGAACTATTTTTCAATTTAAAAAATTTAGCTTAAACTAACATTACATTCTCAAACTGAATTTATTTTTAGTGAAAGCATGAAACTATTGAACAATTTAAATGAAGACAACTATTGACGAGACTCTTGATATAAAAGCAGAAAAAAATGATCTTAGACCAATAATTGATGTCTTAGATCTACATATCAAGAGCATTATTGATCTGGAAGTGAATGAAGGTGATTTTTCTTCTAGTGTTCTTCGATTGGAAACATATCAATTCGATATGATATTGCAAGGGTTGAGAAGCAGTAACCTATACAAATTAATTGAAAGGTTATCATTGAGTCATGATGATCTAGCACTTGTTGTTTTCGCCTATGCTTGGGAGAACTACCATGAAATTTTCACTCCTTTTTTTATTCATGGTGATAATGTATCATTACATGCAAAGTATCAGGGACATTTAGAATCGACAAAGAAAAGGTTTACCCCTTCATTTCATACTTTTTTGACTATGTATTATCCTGATAGTCATTGGGTAATGTATAATTATTTTACAGATCCTCAACATCCTCTAATAAAAAATGCTGTAATTACATTTGAATCAGTTGTTACAAAAGGTGATGTTTTAGGTGTTAGAAATAAAGTTGTAAAACTTAGCGAAAATTTCTTAGTTTACCTTAATGGAGGGGGATATCCACCTCTAGACAGTGAAGTTGGGTTTCCTGCAAACTTAACGACTTCTAAGATGGATTTTGAAGAGGTAGTTCTCACTTCTGGAACTTTAGAAAATTTAGAACCTTTTGTCACTTGGTTAAGGATATGTCAAAATATTAAACAGCAAAAGGATCAACCATTTTTCAAGAAGATCAAAACAAATAAGATGTATGTTTTTGCTGGATCCCCAGGTACTGGTAAAACGCTAACAGCAACTACATTTAGGTAAGAAATATGGCTTAGATACTTATACTCTTGATATTTCTAGAGTAGTATCTAAATATATTGGTGATTTTGAAAAGCAAATGGAAAAAGTTTTTCAAAAGCTGCATGGTCAAAATGCTATCCTATTTATAGATGAAGCTGATTCTATCATCTCAAAGCGTAGTGAAGAAATTACAGATTCAAAGGATAAGTATGCAAATCAAGAAATGAGTTATCTTTTGCAAAGGGTAGAAAGATTTGATGGTATTGTGATTCTTGCAACAAATGTTAGAGATATAAGAACTCATTTTGATAAAGCAATGCTTAGAAGGGTATCTGAAATAATAGAATTTGGATTTCCTCTTAAAAATGAGCGATTAAAATTATGGGAAAACGCTATTTCACCTCCTTTTGTGTATAAAGAAAATCTTGCGGAGAAATTGGCTGAAGAATTTCAAGTTACAGGAGCAAACATAGCATCATGTATGTCTAATGTTATGATAGAGTGCCTTGACAAAGATATATATGATGTGGACCAAATTATTGTAGAAAAACATCTTGAAAAAGAGTATTTTAAGCGTGATTCACAGTTTGTTATTTGTAGAGATTCAGCACCTGCTCCAGCACTTATGGAACAACGATTAGGTAGGTCTTCTGTACATTCAGGTAAAAGAATGTAGACTAAAATAATGGAAAGCATGTTTAGGAAATGTTTATTTTACTTAAGCATGCTTTGATATAACACAAAACTAACATGCAAAAATATAAATCTCAGAGTAATGATTATGAACATGAGGAAGATTATAATCATGAGAACCAGCACCAGCCAATATCCCAAAAATCAAAAGAGCAATATTTGGCTAATGATAGAAGAGTCAATGGAGAACGGCTGAATAAATTAAAAGAAGAATTACTTTCTTTTCAAAAACAAAAGCAAAGTAATCAGAGTATTAATAAAAATATAAAACAAAATCCTGATAATGAATCTAATATAAAATTTGTATTAGTAGATAATAATGCTCGAATTATTGGAAGTGCGGATCTTAATGAGAAGCATTATAAAGAGTTACTAACAGTAATTCATAATTATAGAAATGAATCAATAGTGTTTGATAATCTATATACTACATTGGAAAACCTCCAAGATTTTGAAGTTAATATAGCTATTAATATTGATGCAATATTGAACGTTACTGAAGGACAGGGAAATGCTATGGCTAGGGCACCCTATGAAGATAAAAAAAGTAATAATGGAGGTTTAGTGGTTTTTAAACCAATGAATAATTATGAGGATGAAGGTTTTTTAAGTGAAAGATTGATGGCTATAGGTGAAGAGTTATTTCACCAATATCAGTTTTATCTCTATGGGATAACTCAAGAGAATAAAAAAGCAGGAACATCTCCCCGAAGCACAGCAGAAATTGAAGCAGAAGCTAAGATATTTGACATGTTACTAATAAATTCAGCAGATAAACAATTATCATTAATTCCTGATTATATGGTAGAACTTGCGATTCCTAGTATGGAAAAGGGGTCTTTGTCTTACTTATTAAATTTTCATGATGGTGATAAATCAATAAAGAAAAATGGAGACTATTGGATTAGTTTTGAGAATTATCTAAAATCATTTTATAATAAAAACAAGGACAATCCTTTTTACAAAGGAAATGTTTCTTCTAAGGTACCCAAAGCTTATAATAATTTCGCAAATAATGAAAAATAGAGTATTCCTATTATTTATATTTCTAACAACCTATTCAGTTTTTGGTCAAGATCATATTAGAAAAGTTGAAGTTGGGTTTGATGATACTAATACAAACTTGTATGCTCAGATTGTGTTACAACCTGATTTTATGAATACTTATACAAATTGCATAAAACATATTGATCAAAAAGCAGGATCAACACTTTATATCACTAGGCTTAGTTTTATAGAAAAAGATGGAGAAGTACTAGCTATCCTCGATCAACATGGTAGACCTTATTTTGATTCGTTATCTAATTGTTCTCAAAAGGTTATTGATGAGTCCATTAAATGTAAAGTGAAGGTAATTTCATTCCCAAATGAATTAATTACTATTAATGATACTCTAGCTATATCATTTTTTATGCTTAAACTTTATTAAATGAACTAACATGCAAAAATATAAATCTCAGAGTAATGATTATGAACATGAGGAAGATAATAATCATGATAGCCAGCCGATATCCCAAAAGTCAAAAGAGCAATATTTGGCAAATGATAGAAGAGTTAATGGAGAACGGTTGGATAGATTAAAAGGGATGTTGTTAGAATCTCAGAATAATGACGCTAAGTTTGAGGCTTCCCCTGTTTTCTATTATGAATTAAAAAAAGTTCTAATTGATGAGCATGGTTTCTTTTCTGATTTTGATGAAATAGCTCCTCAAGTAATGCGCTTATTTACCCCTAATGATGAAAAATATTTTTTTAATGATATATCTTTAGTAAGATATGTTGTGCAAAATTTAAATACTCAGGAGTTTATTATTGGAATTCAAGATTGGAGGACAATTTCATTAATGCAGAAAGTATATTGGGTATTAAAAGTCAAAGGTGAAATACCTTATTGGTTATTTTTAAAGTTGATTAAGAATCATCCTAATGTGGAGGTTATTAAAAGGAAGTGTGCTGGTTTTGATTATGACAGAGAGCTCGAGGAGGAAGAACTTAAATTCTTTTTAAAAGATCTTTCTACAAAATCTTATGCATCGGTGATAACTAAGAATAAAAAAGTTGACCAACAACTAGAAGAGGACCTTGATATATCTGAATTACTCGAAATTAAAAATGATCTTGAGGATAAAGCAAGTAAAAGTGCATCACATGAGGAACTAAAAAAAGTAAAGCAAAAATATAAAGTAGCCTTAAATGATCAAGGTTTTGCTAATGAAAATGCATTCAATGAACATTTAGTAAAGACATCAAAAAAATTTTATAATGGAACTTTCCTTCCAAAAGCAGTAGAAATAGTTGAGCTATGGTTAGCTAAAAGTGAAAGTAAATTACTTCAGGAATACAATGGGATCATAAAGAATAATGCTCAAAATCATTTCGAATCTTTATGCTCTTACGAAAAAGAGTTACAACACTTATCTGAATTAAAAGGTATAGAAAATAAATATTTCTGGACTAAAGCACTTATTGATGGAGGAAGCTCATCATATGGTACTTCTATTTCTAAGGATAATCCAGCTGATGAACTGTATCATAAAGCAAAACAAAATACCATAGCATACAGTAATAGCATTAGAAATAAACTGGCTTCAAACCACCCAATTTTTCTTGATCCTAAAATTAATCTTCTGAGCCTCTATGAAGAGTATGTAAAAGATAAAAATTCTTCTCAGGGATTAGCACAGCATTTTAAAGAACATATTGTTGAACGCCTTGAAAATATAGAAGATGTTCGTGAAACAGTACTTTCTAAACCTGAGAAAGTATTAGCAATGGAACTTGTCATTGAGGAGGCAAAACTCAATTGTAATTTTACAAACTTAAGTCATTATAATGAATATATAGACAGTCAAGTTCAGAATGCTGAAGACGATAAACTATTTAGAGATCTTGGGTTAGCTTTATTAAGTATTGGAGCAGGAATATTAACGGCATACACAGGAGGTGCAGGTTACCCAGTTTTGGCAGGAGTTCTTGGAGCTAGCTCACTTGCAGTAACTGGTATAGACCTATATTATGTTCATACAGAGTATTTTGAAGATAAAGCAATCGCCAATACGTCAATTGACCCAGAACTAGCTTTAAGTCAAAAAGATCCAGCACTGGGCTGGCTTTTAGTGGCTTATGCAGGTGCCATTATAGATTTATATGATGTCATCAAGGTATTGCCTAAATTATCAAAAGCTTTAAGAAGTGGTAAATCAATCAGTAGTGAACTTACAGAGTTAGGTACTGTATTAAAAGATAAAGGTAAGATACACAATGTATCAGAATTTGTTGAAGAACTTTTACATAAGGTAAATGTTAGGAGAAGTGCTTATCAAGATACACTAAAATATATCTTAAAAGAGAAAGCCCCTCAGGTTATTAAAGAAGAGTTATATGTACTACTTAATAAACTGGAGAGAAGCCAATATTTCACTCTCAAACATAATCTTCTTGATGATACTGATGAAATCTGTAAAGGACTTAGTGCGGAAGCAGCTGAACTATTTAAAAAAGTGGTGAAGAAACATCAAGAATTCTTAATTAAGCATGATAAAGAAAGTATTACTGATTTTATAAACTTTTTACTTAAAGCGGATGTGAAAAAAGATGTATTAACACACATCACAGAAGTATTCTTAGAGTTTAATTATAAAATAGAAAAACTGACTATAGCATTAAAAAATGCTGATAATGAAAAAGTGAAAAGGTGTATTAAAGCTTTTGAGGGGCTTATTGAAAATTCAAAATTTGAACAAAATAAAGTCAGCTTTTCTGCGATTTTCCATAAATTGATTATTAATATTTCAGAAGGAGCGGGTGGATTAGATTTTGATGATATAGATAAGATTATTCGACATCTTGAAACGATAGCAGTAGAAGATATACCTAAATATTTAAAAAAGTTTGAAGGAGAAAAATTACAAGATATAAAGGCTAAAAAATTTATCAGTAGTGTAGAGGCAGTAATCAAAGATCCAGAAAAACTTAAAAAATTTCTAAACGGAGTAAAAGATGATATTCCATTAACAGACCTTTTTAAAGGAATTAAATCTGAAAGAGAAAAGGGACTGTTACTTATAGAGGCAACGAACCCCGAGTTGGTACAACTTATAAGAAAGAATAAGCTGCCAAGTTCCATGGTAAAGGAAAAGTACAGGGATTTACTGAAATATTTAGATGATTTTGACTTTTCAAAATATAAAAATCTTGGAGATGTGGAGTCAAAATTCAGAAAAGGGTTTTACGCACATTATGTTCAAATAATACCCGATAAACCATCATTATTGACGGAGTTTTTACAACCATTTAGACAAGGGTTTGGTTCGGTTGCAGAACATTATATTCTGCAAGAAAAAATTATAAGAATATTGTATAAGATTCCTAAGAATATTGAGGTGAATATCATTAAACCAATATTAGACAAGAGTGAAACTTTCAAAAACTTAAAAGGGAATACAGTTAATTTTCAGCCTGATGGTTTATTTAGTTCTTTCATTAGTGGAAATAAACATAAAAATGTTGTTTCATTTTTAATAGAAGTGAAAGCGGGATATACTAATGGAGGGATTTCAGAAACACAAATTGAAAATTATATAATCCTTTTAGATATGATATTAAAGAAAAAAGAAGGATATAAAGAAATCCTTTCCAACTTATCATCATCCGCAGGCATAAAAGATATTGAAAGTTTTATTCTTAATGGAATGGACTATATTTTTATTGAACATAAAGTAGGTAAAAAAGCTGGTGATAATGCTAGAATGGCGGCGGAGAAGGCTTATGATCAAATTAAAAAGGTAGCTAAGAAAAAGAAAGCTGAAGTGATAGAAAATAAACTAATTAGAGTGAATTACCTTGACGATGAAGGTCAGTTACATATAATTAATTAAAGATTGATATGAAAGAAAATTTATTGCAGTTTATAGGGTTACAATTAGATGATATTCATTTCAAAGAAGAGTATTTTCAAGGTTTGTTTATTAATCCATTTGTTGAAGAATTTAAGACTATGGAATTGAAGTATGAAGTTGATAGAGAATTTGTAACAGTAATTAACAAAGAATTTGACTTTAATACTATTATCAACTTCTTAAGTTCAGATGAGTATAAAAAATGTAATATTAATATTCATTTGAGAAGTGATTTATTTTTCTTACAGTTTACAAAGTTAGGAGATAATGATGACAAAGATGAAAGAGACTATGATAAAAAATATTCAAATACTTCCATTGATTTATATTTTGATAAAAGAGCCTTGAATGAGGATAAGTTTGAAGAACTTTTCAATTATTATAAACCTTTATTCTTAGAATTAACAGTACCTATTCGATATGATCTTAGAACTTTAATTAATGATGAAACAACAAATGGTATATATACTAATGAAATTATGTTTCGTCATTTAAATGATTTTCCATTTACAGGAATATCAATATGTTGGAAGATGATCTTAGGAGAATTGAAGTTTGATGAGGATTACACTTTTGAAAAAATATCCCAAACGCCTGCTTTATATAATACCACTCTATTAAAACAAGTTGATGGAAGAGATTATAATTTGATCGAATTACATACCTATAAGGATTTTTATAATTATGAATCAGATGAAAGTATGAAATCTCTTAGGGAGACTTATGGTTACTTAAGAGAAGCCATGTTGGAGTTGGAAAAAGAGGATATGATTCCACCTTTGGAAGAGCGTTTTCAGCTATAAACGAAAAAGATATTCATTGTAGAATAATAAGAACACTTCTTGAGTTACTTTAGGAAGTGTTTTTTAATTTTCAACCTCTCATCATCCATAAGCATAAAAGATATTGAAAGTTTTATTCTTAATGGAATGGACTATATTTTTATAGGTATATGAACTTAGATCGCCCTAAATCATAAAACGTACTTCTGTTACGGTTAACTGATTTACATTAGTGTAAAAGTAATCAAACAACTAGATGTATTATGATCAATTTTGAAGGTTTTGACGATAGAACATTTTATTCAACATTTCAAAAAGAAGAAGATTGTCTTGAATATTTATCGACACTAAAGTGGAGTGATCATTACAAATGTAGGAAATGTGAACATACAAAATATATGAAAGGTAAAAAGTTACATTCCAGACGTTGTCAAAAGTGTAAATATGATGAGTCTGTTACAGCTCATACCCTATTTCATAAGCTTAAGTTTTCAATTCTAACTGCTTTTGAATTCATATTTAAAGTTAGTTGTGATAAGAAAGGTATCTCCACTTTAACTTTAAGTGAGAAACTGTCCTTGAGTTATCAAAGCTGTTTAAATTTCAGACGTAAAGTACAATATGCTATGCAAAGTAGTTTACAGCATCCTTTGAAGGGGTATGTTGAAGTAGATGAGTTTGCTGTAGGTGGGTATGACGCTGGCAGTCAAGGTAGAGCCAAAGGAGATAAAAAGCTTATCAATGTAGCTTTAGAAATAACCTCTAATGGGAAATTTGGTAGAGCCTATGCATTAAAAATTGGGTAATGGATGATTTAGGTTGATTCTTTGTTATATGTATATGAGACATTACAAAGAAATACGTTGTCCTCACTGTGAAGGCAACGATATAGTGAAAAATGGTCATAG
>NZ_JABANE010000389.1 GCF_012844305.1 Flammeovirga aprica JL-4 | reverse complement strand
CGCCATTTGATCCAGCAGGGGCCCACGCGTATCGGCTATCTGTGCTCAAACCATGATATCTCCGATGCGGAAGATCGGCTGCAGGGGTACTACGCGGCGCTGGAGGAGAGCGGCCTGCCGTGCAACGACCGGCTGGTCACGTTTGCCGAGCCGGATGAAAGCGGCGGCGAACAGGCGATGACCGAACTGCTTGGCCGCGGCCGCCACTTTAGCGCCGTCGCCTGCTATAACGACTCGATGGCCGCCGGCGCGATGGGGGTGCTGAATGACAATGGCATCGACGTTCCGCGGGAGATTTCGCTGATTGGCTTCGACGATGTCCTGATTTCGCGCTATGTCCGCCCGCGGTTGACTACCGTCCGCTATCCGATCGTCACGATGGCGACCCAGGCGGCCGAGCTGGCTTTAGCCCTGGCGGAGCAGCGGCCGGCGCCGGAGATCACCCATCTGTTCAGCCCGACGCTGGTCCGTCGTCACTCGGTGGTCGCCCCGCAGGAAGGCGATAAGTCATAGCGATAGAGGTGCACGGCGGTGGCCGGGTAATCCAGCCCCTCGCCGATGTAGCGCCAGCCGAAGCGTTCATAGAAATCCCGGCAGGCGGAGTAGAGATAGA
>NZ_JABANE010000388.1 GCF_012844305.1 Flammeovirga aprica JL-4 | reverse complement strand
GAATACCCTGGTGCTGGTCGATGGTAAACCGGTGACCAGCCGTAACTCGGTGCGGTATGGCTGGCGCGGCGATCGTGACTCCCGCGGCGATACCAGTTGGGTGCCAGCGGAGATGATCGATCATATCGATGTGATCCGCGGCCCGGCGGCGGCGCGCTATGGTAATGGCGCGATGGGCGGGGTCGTCAACATCGTGACCAAACCGACCACACCAGAATGGCACGGGTCGTGGAATACCTATATGAATGCTCCGCAGCACCGTAAAGAAGGGGCGACGAAACGTACTAACTTTAGCCTCAATGGTCCGCTGTCGGACAGTGTCAGCTTCAATCTCTGGGGTAATCTGAGTAAAACCCAGGCCGATGCACAGGATATTAACGCCGGGCATGAAGCGGAACGTACCGGTTCCTACGCCGGTTCTTATCCCGCCGGACGTGAAGGGGTGGTGAACAAAGATATTCACAGTAAGCTGCGCTGGGAGTTTGCCCCGATGCAGGCCCTGGAGTTTGAGGCCGGTTACAGCCGCCAGGGTAATCTCTATGCCGGCGACACTCAAAACACCAATACCAGTACGCTGGTGAAGAGTATGTACGGGAAAGAGACCAACCGTCTCTACCG
>NZ_JABANE010000387.1 GCF_012844305.1 Flammeovirga aprica JL-4 | reverse complement strand
GAACCGTCAGAATCGCAATGAGGAGCTTCCTAACGTGGGCATGAAGGGTGACGAGATTTACTCCTTCCATACAGCCTCCAGTAACACTGGTGCGTATCAGGGTAAGATTCTGGTAATTGACCCAAGTGGTCGCGGTAAGGATGAGACTGGCTGGTGCATACTGTATACCCTGAACGGTTACATCTACCTGATGGACGCTGGTGGTACTCGTGGTTACGAAGAGAAGTCCCTTGAGTTCCTCGCTAAGAAAGCCAAACAGTGGCAGGTACAGACTGTGGTATTCGAGAGTAACTTCGGTGACGGTATGTTCGGTAACGTGTTCCAGCCTGTGCTCCTGAAGCACCACCCAGCGCAACTCGAAGAGATTCGTGCTCGTGGTATGAAAGAGGTCCGCATATGCGATACTCTTGAGCCTGTACTGGCAAGTCACCGCTTGGTCATCCGTGATGAAGTCATCCGACAGGACTACCAGACGGCACGTGATGCAGACGGTAAGCACGCTCTGAAGTACAGCCTGTTCTACCAGATGACCCGTATGAGCCGTGAGAAGGGCGCTGTGGCACACGATGACCGACTTGATGCATTAGAATTAGGTGTTGAGTTCCTCCGAGATCGGAA
>NZ_JABANE010000386.1 GCF_012844305.1 Flammeovirga aprica JL-4 | reverse complement strand
ATGGCATACTTAAAACTTACACAAATAAAATTGTTTGTCCAAGTTTGTAGAAAAATATATTTTATTTGTGTTAAAAATCATGTTGTTATGATTGGTGTTTTAAGGAGTGAAAGTCGCGGGTGGCGCAAAGGGCAAGCGTGAGCCCGCCGCGCCACCGGGTGCTGGCGGAACAGAGCGTGGAGGTAAGTGAAAACAGGGGGTTAGAGCGGGATCACCTCGAGGGAGACGACCTGCTGCTGCCAGAGTTCGACCTGCCTCTGGCGGGCAGCGGAGAGTTTGCCGCTGGTGACCAGCAGCCAGTTGCGCTGGGGAAAAATCTCCGGCGCCAGGGCGGCGGGAGGCACCGGCAGGACGTCGATGCGATGGCCCTGGCCGGTACGTTTGAGCGCCTCAAGCCAGATTTCGCAGGCGTCGGTCAGGTGCCAGCCGGTGATCAGAAAGTTATCCCCGGGCGCCTTCTTGTCGCCTTCGAGGCAAAACGAGGTGTAGGCGATGATGATGCCGTCGAGGATTTCGCGCAGGGTCATGATGGCCGGTACGTTGACGGAGACCTGGCTGCGCAGCGGACGCAGCACCTCGGTCACCAGCTCCTGGCGCGGATATTCGCGCCCGGCATCG
>NZ_JABANE010000385.1 GCF_012844305.1 Flammeovirga aprica JL-4 | reverse complement strand
AAGCTTCTGGCTGCTGAAGTCAAGGACAAGAAGACCAAAGAGGTACTTCGTAAGCGCTGCGCAATCCACTGGGTAACACCAGACGGCTTCCCGGTGTGGCAGGAATACCACAAGCGTGACCAAGCGCGGCTGAAGCTGACGTTTCTGGGTCAGGCCAACGTGTTCATGACGTACAACAAAGGGGACACCAAAGAGATTGACGCGCACAAGCAAGAGTCGGGCATCGCGCCTAACTTTGTGCACTCACAGGATGGTAGTCACCTGCGCATGACCGTAGTGCACGCTAACGAGGTCTACGGGATTGACTCCTTCGCGCTCATTCACGACTCCTTCGGGACCATTCCAGCGGACGCCGGGAATCTCTTTAAGGCAGTCCGTGAGACGATGGTCAAGACCTACGAGGACAACGATGTAATCGCTGACTTTTATGACCAGTTCGCTGACCAGCTGCACGAGTCTCAACTGGACAAAATGCCTGCGGTCCCGGCCAAAGGTGACCTGAATCTGCGCGATATCTTAGAGTCTGACTTCGCGTTCGCCTAAGGTCTCAGGCAATTAGGTAGCACTATAGGGAACCTTCGAACGACCGAGGGTTCCATTACTTAAAGTCTTAACTTAA
>NZ_JABANE010000384.1 GCF_012844305.1 Flammeovirga aprica JL-4 | reverse complement strand
GCTTCACTATCAAAAATTCCTACAGGCATACTTTTCCATGTCACATCCCTAGCCCAAATACTTCCAACTTGTAAACCTTTAGGCACAGATCGTATGTTATTGCATTCATCAAGTTTCAATATTCCTATTGGTACTTGATTAAGAGAAGAAGGTAACCCTGTAAGTCTAGAACAGCCGGTCAAATCAAGTCCCCATAATCTCTTGATATTGCCCATAGATGAGGGTAATTTAAAAAGGTTTTTACAATACCTAAGGTTTAAATCATCTAACAAAGGAAGATTGCCCAATCCTTCAGGTAAATGTTTTCCAGTACTATTGTTAAGTGTTAATCCTTTTAAACTTTTTATTGTATCTAAGTATTTAAAACTTTTTAATGAAACTTTTAGATACTTAATTTGAAAGGTTCCAATATCAGAAGGTAACTCTTCAATAGGATTTAAATGTAAATAAAGTAGAGAGTCAAAGTTATAAAGGATCGAGGGGAAACCTTCTACTTTACTTTCTTCTAGATATAAACCTGTTATTGGTAAATTTTCAATACCTTCAGGAAGTTGGCTTACTTCCGTAGAGGATATATCTAATATGTTTAGTTTATGACATTTTGTAATAAAAGAGGGTATTTCCTTAAT
>NZ_JABANE010000383.1 GCF_012844305.1 Flammeovirga aprica JL-4 | reverse complement strand
CCATAATGCAAAAATACTTTTTTTTGATTAAAGGGGCTTAACTTACTCTCCGGGTAAATGTAGCTATTCCAGACTTTAAAACACTTAAGATTTCTGATAATAGTTTCAGTACATTATGGACAACAAACTATATTACTTGTGAAAAAAGTCGACTAACTAAAATGTTTTGGGCTAATTCTAATAATTATTATAATCGAAACCTTAAAGATATTGACCCTCTCTATGAAAAAACTATAGATAATTCTTTTGAAATAATTAATAATAAAGAAATAGATGAAAGAAAAAATGAACAAAATAAATTTCTAGAGTTTCATTATGCTTTAGGTGGACTAATGTTATATAAAGAGCAATATTTAAGTTTAGAATATTTTTTTAATTATAGGTATCTAAACTTAGATCGCCCTAAATAGTAAAACGTACTTCTGTTACGGTTAACTGATTTACATTAGTGTAAAAGTAACCAAACAACCAGATGTATTATGATCAATTTTGAAGGTTTTGACGATAGAACATTTTATTCAACATTTCAAAAAGAAGAAGATTGTCTTGAATATTTATCGACACTAAAGTGGAGTGATCATTACAAATGTAGGAAATGTGAACATACAAAATATATGAAAGGTAAAAAGTT
>NZ_JABANE010000382.1 GCF_012844305.1 Flammeovirga aprica JL-4 | reverse complement strand
TATAGTGAAAAGCGAGCTAATAAAGACAAATACGATAGAGATCAAAACCTACTAAAAAGCCAAAAACTATTACAAAATCCATCACTGATTAAAAATAAATCAAGAAGATATTTTATAAAATCAGAAGTTGATGAAAAGTATATTTTAGATGAGGAAAAGATCAAACAAGCTCAGAAATACGATGGCTTTATTTCCATATCAACGAATAACAAAACACTCCCAATACCTTTAATTTTAGATCATTACAGGCATTTATATCAAATAGAACATACTTTTAGATCTTTCAAAAGTCACTTAGAAGTACGTCCAATGTTCCACTGGACAGAACGGAGAATAAGAGGACATTTAAGTCTGTGTTATATGACTTATGTACTTCAGCATTATATGCTCAGACAAATCAATCAAAAAAACAATAAAGTATCTGAAAATGGTTTAAGAAGAGCTTTATCAAGAATGCAGGTGAGTCACTTGCTACAAGATGGAGATGAATTCTATTTAAGATCAAATAATGATAATGAAGAAGTCCAGAATGTCATCAATGGACTCAAGTTATCACCAATTCCAAGTATAACATCTAAAGGTCACATTATTAACTACTTACAGAAATAGTGTAGTGAGACACGCTTTTACATA
>NZ_JABANE010000381.1 GCF_012844305.1 Flammeovirga aprica JL-4 | reverse complement strand
CCTTAATCTTGCTAATATAGGTAACTCGTAGGCTCATTATGCAAAAGGCACGACGTCACTACACGAAGTAGCTCCGTCCGCTTGTAGGTATACAGTTTCAGGATCTATTGCACCCCGTTATTCACGGTACTTTTCACCTTTCCCTCACGGTACTTGTTCACTATCGGTCTTTTGGGAGTATTTAGTCTTGGCGGATGGTGCCGCCGGATTCAATGGGGGTTTCACCGGCCCCCACTTACTCAGGAACTCTCGCTCTCAATAACACTTACCTGTACGGGACTATCACCCTCTGCGGCAACACTTTCCAGTGTCTTCCAGTTCATGTTAAATCGATTATCGAGGTCCTACAACCCCAGTCAAGCCGGAACTCAACTGGTTTGGACTCTTCCGCGTTCGCTCGCCACTACTTGCGGAATCACTATTGTTTTCTTTTCCTCCAGGTACTTAGATGTTTCAGTTCCCCGGGTTGGCTATATAAACATATCTTCAATATGCTGAGTTGTCTCATTCGGATACCTCCGGATCAAAGGTCATGTGCACCTCCCCAGAGCGTTTCGCCGCTTGTCGCGTCCTTCGTAGCCTCCAAAAGCCTAGGCATTCCCTGTATACCCTTCTCTCGCTTTTCTTTTGAGTGAAAT
>NZ_JABANE010000380.1 GCF_012844305.1 Flammeovirga aprica JL-4 | reverse complement strand
TCCTGTAATTGACCAATCCCTTTATTTAGCAAGTACAGCAATGAACGTTTTCTTTTTTTAATTAGGGAATGACTCTTTTTTCTTCTTTTTGAGTAATTTAAATATTTAGGTATCTAAACTTAGATCGCCCTAAATAGTAAAACGTACTTCTGTTACGGTTAACTGATTTACATTAGTGTAAAAGTAACCAAACAACCAGATGTATTATGATCAATTTTGAAGGTTTTGACGATAGAACATTTTATTCAACATTTCAAAAAGAAGAAGATTGTCTTGAATATTTATCGACACTAAAGTGGAGTGATCATTACAAATGTAGGAAATGTGAACATACAAAATATATGAAAGGTAAAAAGTTGCATTCTAGACGTTGTCAAAAGTGTAAATATGATGAGTCTGTTACAGCTCATACCCTATTTCATAAGCTGAAATTTTCAATTCTAACTGCTTTTGAATTCATATTTAAAGTTAGTTGTGATAAGAAAGGCATGTCCACTTTAACTTTAAGTGAGAAACTGTCCTTGAGTTATCAAAGCTGTTTAAATTTCAGACGTAAAGTACAATATTCTATGCAAAGTAGTTTACAGCATCCTTTGAAGGGGTATGTTGAAGTAGATGAGTTTGCTGTAGGTGGGTAT
>NZ_JABANE010000038.1 GCF_012844305.1 Flammeovirga aprica JL-4 | reverse complement strand
GCGAATCAATTTTGCATCGATAAATTTGAGGAACCCGCGGTAGCGAAAAGAAAAAAACTGAAGGTTACCCACAAAAAAAGACCCAATAATTCTTAAAATTATTGAGTCTTATATCGAAATTAATTCACTGAAAAACTGTATCGTTTTTTCAGGACATTACAATATCTTTTTGCCAGAGAAATAGATTATTTTAAACACTTAAATTTATTAATAGAGTTATATAGAGTTCTTTACCATAGACACCAATGATTGCTTTTCAGCCAACTTCACTACCTCACCAATCACAATAACTGCAGGAGGTCTTACTCCTTTCTCATTTGCCTTTTCAACAATATCACCTAATGTACCTGTTACAATTTTCTGTGTGGGTAATGATGCATCTTGAACCAAAGCAATTGGCTCATCTTCATTACGATACATAGAGAATAACTGAGAGATCAATTCTAATTTCCCAACTCCCATTAGAATAACAATAGTAGCTGAAGAAGAAGCCGCGTGCGTCAAGTCTTTTGACAGTCCTCCTGAGCAAGTTGTTGCTGTAACTACCCAGAAACTTTCATTAATACCTCTTTTCGTTACAGGAATCCCTGCTAAAGTAGGCGCAGCCAAAGAGGAAGAAATACCAGGAACAACCTCGCAGTCGATTCCATAATTCTGAGCATGTTCGATCTCTTCCTGTCCTCTACCAAACACAAAGGAATCACCACCTTTTAATCTAGTCACTGATCCGTATTCAAATGCTTTCTCAACGATCAGTTCATTTGTTTCTTCTTGTTTTAAATGATGAGCACCTGCTCTTTTTCCTACGTAAACTTTATCTACGTGATCAGGAATAAGCGCCAAAATATCTTCCGATACTAATGCATCATATAATACTACTTTACTCTCCTTTAAAATACGTACTGCCTTTAAAGTAAGTAGTTCTACGTCTCCAGGACCTGCTCCGATTAAATAAAAAGTTGGTGTCATAATTCTAGTGTTTAGGTGAATTGTTAAAACAAAACTACGTATATATACTTATTTTTGCAATTTTTTTACGTAATTTTTAAGTAATCCACCTCACATATAACTGTTTTTGAGGTAAAAAGTATAACTCTTACAAAGTGTATAGTTAAATAATAACTTAAAATATAACAATGACTAGACACATTTATTAAACAATAAAAATATATTTTTCATTTATTCATTGATTAATAGTAATAATTGTAGATTATACATTTAAAGTAATTTTACTTAGAGTTTATACCTTATTAATGTAAAAGGAAATTATCTTTCTATTTATTAAGAGAAAAAGAAAGAATAAATACGTATATAGAACAAAAAAAATACTTAGAATTAATCTAAACAGTGACTTTTTTCATCAAATAATTCATTTTTTAAGTAAGTAGTATTGACTTTTCAGTAATTATACGTAGTTTTACTTAAAATCAATATTAAACAGAATCAATTATGGCAAGAATAGTTATTGTAGGAAACGGTATGGTTAGTTATAAGCTATGTGAAAAGCTTGTTGAGAAAAATTCATCCGCATCAATTACTGTCATAGGCGAAGAACCTCGTCCGGCATACGACAGGGTACATTTAAGTGCTTATTTCGAGGACGAAAATGCAGACAAACTTACTATGGCACCTAAGGATTGGTACGACGGAAATGGTATCAATCTAATCACTAGCGAAAAAGTATCTCAAATCAATAGAGAAGAACAATATGTGACTACACACACTAATTCAAAGTATGAGTATGATTACTTAGTATTAGCAACGGGTAGTTCAGCTTTCGTTCCTCCTATTAAAGGAGTGGAGAAAAAAGGCGTTTTTGTTTATAGAACTATTGAGGACTTGGAAATGATGATGGCTTACGGCAAAAAAGCTTCATCTGCAGCAGTACTTGGTGGAGGTCTTTTAGGTTTGGAAGCAGCGAAAGCAGCTATTGACATGAACTTAAAAACTTCAGTAGTAGAATTTGCTCCTCGATTAATGCCGAGACAAATTGACGAAGAAGGTGGTTTATTACTAAAGAATAAAATGGAAGATCTTGGTATCGACATTTTATTAGGTAAAGCTACTAGTAATATTGAAGGAGAAGAGACAATGACGGGAATGGCATTCTCTGATGGTACTTCTTTGGATGTTGATATGCTAATTATCTCAGCGGGTATCAGACCAAGAGATGAATTAGGAAAAGAAGCAGGTTTAGAAGTTGCTGAAAGAGGCGGTTTCGTAGTAAACTCATTAATGCAAACTTCAGATGAAAAGATTTTTGCAGTTGGAGAGTGTGCTTCTTATGAAAATATGATTTATGGGTTAGTTGCTCCAGGATACGATATGGCAGAGGTTGTAGCCGAGCAAATAGCCAATGATAATAAAGAATATACATTTACTGGATGTGATATGTCTACCAAATTAAAATTAATTGGTGTAGATGTAGCGAGCTTTGGTGATCCGTTCTGTGATAATATCCCACATTATCCAATCTCAATCAATGATAAGAAAAACGGTATCTACAAGCGAATCAATGTTGATTTAGAAGGTAAAAAGCTATTAGGTGGTATTCTAATCGGTGATGCTGATGATTATAACATGCTTCACCAGATGTTTATCAATGAAATGGCTTTACCTCCACATCCACAAGATTTAATCATCAAATCTTCAGGTGAAGAAGGTGGTGCTGGAATGGGTGTTGACGCTCTTCCTGATACAGCTCAAGTTTGTTCTTGTGAAAACGTATCGAAAGGCGACATCTGCTGTAGCATCAAAGACGACGGTGTAACGGACATCAACGGTATAAAAGCTGCTACGAAAGCAGGTACTGGCTGTGGTGGTTGTTTACCAATGGTCAACAACATCCTTGAAGATACTCTTGCACAAATGGGTACAGTAGTTCGTAAAGAAATTTGTGAGCACTTCCCTTACACTCGTCAAGAGATGTTTGATTTGATCAAAGTAAATGAAATCAAATCTTATACTGAGCTACTTGAGAAGTATGGTAGTGGCGGTGGTTGTGAAACTTGTAAGCCATTAGTAGGTTCACTTCTAGCGAGTATTTGGAACGACTTGATCTTAAAAGAGTCAACAATTCAAGATACAAACGACAGATTCTTAGCAAATATCCAAAAAGGTGGTTCTTACTCTGTAGTACCTCGTATTCCAGGTGGTGAGATCACTCCAGACAAACTGATTGTAATTGGTGAGGTTGCAAAAGAATTTGATTTATATACTAAAATCACTGGTGGTCAAAGAATTGACTTATTCGGTGCTCGTCTAAACGACCTTCCATTAATCTGGGAAAGATTAGTCAATGCAGGTTTCGAAAGTGGTCACGCTTATGGTAAATCACTTCGTACTGTAAAGAGTTGTGTAGGTAGTACTTGGTGTAGATTCGGTCTTCACGATTCAGTAGGTTTTGCTATTGAAGTGGAAAACAGATACAAAGGTTTAAGATCTCCACACAAATTGAAAGGTGGTGTTTCTGGTTGTATCCGTGAATGTGCTGAAGCTAGAGGTAAAGATTTTGGTATCATCGCTACGGAGAAAGGATGGAACTTGTACGTTGGTGGTAACGGTGGTGCAAATCCTAAGCACGCTGTTCTATTAGCAGGTGACATTGATAAAGAAACTGTAATTAAGTACTTAGATAGATACTTAATGTTCTACATCAAAACTGCTGAGCCATTACAAAGAACTGCTCCTTGGCAAGAGAAATTAGAGGGTGGCATTGATTACTTGAAGCAAGTAATCTGTGAAGACTCTCTTGGAATTGGCGAACAATTGGAAAATGACATGAAGATCTTAATTGCTCATTACACTTGCGAGTGGAAAGCAGCAATCAATGATCCTGAAATGAGAAAGAGATTTACTCACTTCAGCAACGATGATTCTCATGATCCAACGCAAAAATTCAAGAGAGAAAGAGGTCAACGTTTCCCAGTTGCTTGGTAATGTACTAAGACAAGAGTTGACAAAACAAAAGAAGTGCATTATTCATCGAAATACTGCACTTCTATTTCCCATTCCTTAAAAATTAGAATACAATGACATTTGAACATAATACATTAGATCAAGTTACTACATGGGTCAAAGCAGGACATGTAAGTGACTTTCCAGAAGACGGAGGTTCATCTATACTTTATAAAGATCAACAAATAGCCGTTTTCAACTTCACTACCATTAATAAATGGTTCGCTACACAAAATTTATGCCCTCATAAAAAGCAGATGATCCTTGCAAGAGGAATCATTGGTACGCAAGGTGAGGAACAGACACCTAAAGTGGCATGCCCTTATCACAAAAAGACTTTTTCTCTTGAGACAGGTGAAAACCTGAACGGATGCGAGGATTCTATCACTACATTTCCGATAAAGATAGAAGATGATACCGTATTCGTAGGTCTTGTAGAGGAAAAATAGGTGAAAAGTAAATAATTGAAAACACTTCCATATGGGGGTGTTTTCTCTCTTAGTCAGTTATTTGATTAAAATTCCAACCTCTTTCTATAAAAAGAAAGAGCGATCAGATAGTAAAAATAAAGCGGAACTTCAATTTTTGAGGTTCCGCTTTTTTATTTCCTTATGCAGTGATCATCCCTGCCGCTACTGTTTCATTTGATTCTTCATCTATCAGAATCAAACTTCCTGTAGCCCTATTCTTAGTATAAGCATCAATCATCACTGGTTCAGAAGTTCTGATTGTTACCTTACCAATTTCGTTCATCTTAAGATCATCTACATCGTTCAAGCTTTCCATTGTATTGATGTCTAGTTTATCATCAATAGAAGCAACTTCAGCACTCACTTCGTTTGAAGTATGTCTTAAAATGTATTTATTATTTGGTACCAATGCATTTTTGTTCATCCAGCATAAAGTAGCTGTAAACTCAGTAGCACTCTTTGGCTCAGCATCTGTTTTGGCAAGTAATTCACCTCTTGACAAATCTAAATCATCATTTAGTGTTACTACTACAGACATTGGAGGGAAAGCTTCTTCAATCTTACCATCCATTGTTTCAATCGTCTTGATTGTAGTTTTTTCACCTGAAGGCAAAGCTACTACTTCATCTCCAACTTTGATGATACCGCCATCTACTCTACCGCCGAATCCTTTGAAACCTTCCGCTTCAATAACTCTTTGGATTGGGAAACGACCGTTCTCTAAATCATGATCATTGCTGATTTCTACTGATTCAAGATTGCTTAATAAAGCACCACCTGTATACCAAGGTGTTCTTTCTGAGTCATCCACTACGTTATCCCCTTTCAATGCTGAAATAGGAATAAAACGAATATCCTCGATACCAATCTTTGAAGACATTTCTAAGAAATCCTTCTTGATTTTATTGAATTGTTCCTCAGAGTAATCCACCAAGTCCATCTTGTTTACAGCAACAATGATGTGCTTGATCTTCAATAAAGAAGCAATATAGGTGTGACGTCTTGTTTGCTCAATCACACCATTACGAGCATCTACCAATACGATCGCTAAGTTTGCAGTGGAAGCACCCGTTACCATATTTCTTGTGTATTGAATATGACCAGGAGTATCCGCAATGATAAACTTACGTTTTGGAGTAGCAAAGTAACGGTAAGCCACGTCAATCGTGATACCTTGTTCTCTCTCTGCTTTCAAACCATCTGTCAATAACGCAAGGTTTACGTTTTCGTCACCTCTTGTCTTACTTGATTTTTCGATTGCTTCTAATTGATCTTCGAAGATTGACTTTGTGTCATACATCAAACGACCAATTAAAGTACTCTTACCATCATCCACACTACCCGCAGTAGTGAAACGAAGTAAGTCCATATTCATATAAGATTGATCTACTGCTGAAGCAGACTCCTCTCTTCTAATACTTGGATTGTTTAATACTGTTTCGCTCATTGTTTTTTGTAGTTAATACAAGTACAAAGACAAAATTATTTAATATTAATTCTTATGATTGTTTTGCGATTACTGCCTTAAAATAAACTTTTAATAGCACCATTATTAATACGTTTATTTACTTTGTACTCACAAAAAATAATTAAGAATTAATTATCAACTATTTTTGGCTTAGTACTTCGTTTAGAAATAACCTTGTAATTTTCTTTCCTCCATTGCCGCTTCAGATCTCTTATCATCCGAACGGTTTCCTCTTTCAGTAGTTCTTGAAGAAGCTACCTCTTGGATAATTCCTGCTAAATCATCTGCATCAGATAATACAGCACCTGTACAAGTCATGTCTCCTAAAGTACGGTAACGAATCAATTTCTCCTCGTAAACCTCATCCTTAAGAAGCGTATTCCATGGAGATTCTGCTAATAAAATTCCATTTCTATTCACTACATTTCTCTTATGAGCAAAGTAGATTGAAGGTAAAGCAATTTTCTCTTGAGCGATATATTGCCATACGTCCATTTCAGTCCAGTTTGAGATAGGGAAAATACGGAAGTGCTCATAGTCATTGTAACGACCATTGTACAACGTCCATAATTCTGGACGTTGGTTCTTAGGGTTCCACTGTCCAAACTCATCTCTATGAGAGAAGAAACGCTCTTTTGCTCTCGCTTTTTCTTCATCTCTACGGCCACCACCAAAAGCTGCATCTACATTGTACTCTTCTAAAGTTTCTAAAAGAGTAATCGCTTGTAAACCGTTTCTACTTGGGTTGGTGCCTGTTTCTTCGACTGCAGTTCCTTTATCAATTGACCCTTGAACAGATCCTACGATTAGATCCAAGTCATATTCTTCTACCAGCCAATCTCTGTAATCAATGGCCTCAGGGAAGTTGTGTCCAGTATCCACGTGAATTAACGGGAAAGGCACTTTTCCTGGCCAGAATGCTTTTCTTGCAAGGTGCAACATGACAATAGAGTCTTTGCCACCAGAAAATAGCATAGCTGGTCTTTCAAACTGAGATACTACCTCTCTAAATACATAGATAGCCTCTGACTCGAGTTGTTTTAAGTGGGTCAGTGTATAAGACTGCATTCTAAAGTTATTTGATGTTTGATAATTTAATGACCGGAAGAACAGCATCAAGAAGTTGCTTTAAGCTCTCTTCCAAAGTTTGAGTATGTGTAGGAATTCTTACAAACGGGTCTGCAGGAATCTCAAAAGGAGAATCCAAACCAGTAAAGTTTTTGATCTCACCAGCCAGTGCTTTTTTATAAAGTCCTTTCACATCTCTTTCCGCACACACCTCAAAAGGTGCATCTATATGTACTTGGTAAAAATCTTCTTCACCAATAATATCTCTTGCCTGAGCTCTAATTTCCTCTGTAGGGCTGATTAGAGAACAAATTGTAATCAATCCTGAACTAACAAAAAGCTTTGACACCTCAGCTGATCTTCTTACATTTTCAGTACGATCTTCCTCTGAGAAGCCTAAGTTGCTATTAATGCCTGTTCTAAGGTTGTCTCCATCTAAAAGCATGGTATTGTAACCTAAATCATGTAAAGCAAATTCTAATGCTCTAGCCAATGTACTTTTTCCAGATCCTGAAAGACCTGTCATCCAAAGAACAATGCCTTTTTGATTTAATGCTTCTTGTTTTTTCTCTCTTGATAGAAGAGAATTAAAAATCGGATGTATATTCGTTGCTTCGCTCATACGTTTTTTGAATAAGAGTAAAATTAATAATTCTATTACCCTATATATTTAATAGGCAAATATAGAGTAAGCTCATTTTATAACAAACAAATCTGCAAAAAATTAACCTTCTTGCAATGTTTATTATAAAAAAAGGGGTCTTTCGTTATGTAATTTTCATACATTAACATGACTCTTGATGCATTAAAGTCGAAATAAAAAAGGAGAAAAATATGGATAACCTACAGCCCCTATTCCATTATTTGGAAGAAAATAATATTACGTATACTATTGATAAACATAAAGATATCTCTCCTTATTCTTTTATTTCCCTTGAAAGTATCAAAACTAAAATCCACTTTATAAACCCTTCTAAAGCACACAAAGAGTGGCATACTAATTACTTGCTCTCCTCTATCGATTCCTCATTCTCAGAACAGCGTATTATTCATTTATGGTCAGATGTATGGAACAATCAACAAAATGCCGTCTTATCAAGAATTGCCGGGCTCATTGGCATTTCTAAAAGGATTTATGGAAGAACTTTGGAAATTAAGAGAATTGACATTCATACTTTAAATGACTTTATGGAAAAGAATCATATCAGTGGTTCTTCAAGTTCAAAAATCAAGTTCGGGCTTTTTAAAGGGGAAAAATTAATGGCAGTAGCTTCTTTTAGTGGAAAAAGAAAAATAAATGACCGAGAAGGTTTAGCACATCAATCTTATGAATTGATCCGCTATTGCAACCTTAATTATCATACCGTAGTTGGAGGATTAAGTAAGATATTAAAGCACTTTATCAAAGAGTATTCACCAGATGATATTATGACTTATACAGACTCTGATTGGTCTATGGGTGAGAGCTTTACAAAATTAGGGTTCGTTAATATTGGCCACACCTCTCCTATTGTTTTCAATTGGAATGAGGAATTAAAAAAGAGAGAGAAAATTAAGGAAAACACCCTTATCGGTTTCGAAGTAATGAACAATGGAAGCAATAAATATATCTTGAACTTAAACAGGATTAACAATTAAAATTTAATGGATATAAAAATGTTTATTAACTTATCGTTTGATAACATTGTTTTAAGGTAGAATTTAGATGACATTCTATCTATTTTACATGTCATATGAAGAACTTTTTAGGCATACTTTTTATTTTCTCTCTATTTCAATTACACCCTGTTCAAGCTCAGAATAAAAAGATTGAACAATTGGAAAGTGAGTTACCAAATCTCTCAAAAGCTCAAAAGTGGAATACCATGATTGACCTTATGTGGGAGTACAGAGACATAGCACCAGAAAAAACACTAACACTTGGTAATGCATTAATTCAGGATACAAAATCAGATGTAAATTTTAAGAACACGGCAAAGGTACTCAACCTTATGGGGGTAGCGCACCGTAATCTGGGAAATTATACCGAAGCTTTAGATTTTTATAAGCACGCTTTATTGCAATCAGATATATTAAACGACACACCTCAAAAAGGATACGCTTATATTAATATTGGTAATTTATTCTATTTTCAAGGGAATCAATATGAAGCCCTGAAAAATATGAAAGAGGCACTGATTATCAGTCAGAAGGAAGAAAACAACTCTATGATAGGCTATTGTTATATGAACCTTGGTGATATACAATTATCTGCTGGGAAATATGACATTGCACTTGAAAATTATAATAAAGCAAGAGAAGCAAGACTGTCTATCAATGATACAAATGGAATTGCGGTGGCTGAATTCAGTATAGGAAAAGCCTTCTTGAATGGAGGCAACCCACATTTGGCCCGTTCTAAATTTCTCATAGCCCTTGAAGAAGCACAAAAAGCCGACTACAAATCGCTAGAGTATAAATGTTACGAATACATTGGCTTGACTTACACTTTCAGTTCTCAAGACAGCTTGTCATGGGCTCTTGAGAATTATGATAAAGCTTATGAAGGTTTTCTTGAGTTGCAACAACCACTTGGGCAGGCTAAAGTATTGATAAAAAAAGCGGATGTAGAATTCAGTTTGGGTAATTATAACCAATCGATCATCTATGCCAGCAGTGGTTTAGCCATTGCAGAAAAGTTGCCTGCAGTATTTGAAGCCTTACAACTTTCAGAAATCCTGGTAAAAACCTATCATGCTAAGGGTAATTTGATGGAAGAAAATAGAGCCTTAAAAGATAATTTGAAGTATTTACAGCTTTTTAATGATACTGAAAAGCTGAGAAAAGCTCAAATGCTTGACAACTCCATTCAGCTTTCGAACAAGGAAAAAGAAATTGACAAGCTCAATTATGAACGTAAAATTTCAAATGATCAGATCAAAAATCAGCAGTATTTCATCATAGCACTTTTTGTGGTTTTTGCCCTTTTCGCTATCATTCTTTACTTACTCAATTTGAAATCTAAGCGATTCAGACAGTTTAGCTTACAGCTTACAGAAAAGGCAAAGGAAATTCAGAAGCAAAAGGTGATTATTGATCAAAAAGCACTTGAAGAACATGAACTTAATGAAAAGCTTTTAGAAAAAAATATTGAATTGATGGAGGCGTTGGAACAATCCAAAAAGATGTTCGAACAGCTAGAGAAAAATGATAAGTTAGCTTTATTAGGTCAGATGATGGCTGTTGTGGCTCATGAAATCAATAACCCTACAAACTTTATTTACAACAATGTAGTGCCTATCCAAGATACACTTGAAGAGTTACTTGAGTTTGTAAATGGCATGGACGAAGTGGATGAGGAAAAAGTAGAGGATATTGAGGAATGTAAATTGTTGCTTGATGGTATTCAAGATGGAGTAAAGAGAATCATGGATATTTCTGCAGAATTAAAAAATGTGGTAAAAAGCAATCATGGTTTCCCTAAACCTTATTTCATCCATGAAAACCTTGACACTACTTTAAACCTCCTTCATAAGAAATATAAATATGATGATATTGAGGTTATTAAAGAATATGATTTAAAAGTGGAAGAAATAACATGTCTAGGTGGTAAAATTTCACAGATTTTCATCAATCTTATTGATAATGCTTATCAAGCTGTGAAAGAGCATACTCCAGAAGGTGGCTTTATAAAAATCAGAACAAATCTTCTAAAAGATAGAGTGGGTATAAGTATCATCGACAATGGTGGCGGTATCAAAGACTTAGATCACCTCTTTGAAACTTTTTTCACTACTAAAAAAGATGGATTAGGATTAGGTTTGATGATTTGTAAGGATATAATCAAACAACATAAAGGTGAAATTAATGCCTTTAACAACAAAGAGGGAGGTGCAACTTTCTCGATACAACTCCCTCTTAAATTTGATGATTCAGACGTTTAAGTCTTTTTCGTAATAGTCATTCCTATTAATATCCTAGCTTCTTTTCAATAAGCTGTATAATAATATGAATGACTTTTATATGAATTTCCTGAATACGATCAGCAAAACCAAAATGAGGCACTCTAATTTCAACATCAGCCATATCAGCCATTTTTCCTCCATCTTTACCCGTTAATGCAATCACCTTAATACCCTTTTGCTGTGCAGTATTAATGGCATTAACGATATTTTGTGAATTACCACTAGTGCTCAAAGCAAACAAAACATCTCCTTTCCTTCCTACACCTTCCAAATATCTTGAAAAGACAAACTCATAGCCGTAATCATTACTTACACAAGAAAGATGACTTGCGTCTGAGATAGCAATAGCACCAATTGAAGGTCTATCTTCTCTGTATCTACCCGTCAACTCCTCTGCAAAATGCATGGCATCACAATGTGAACCTCCATTTCCACAAGAAATCACTTTACCATCCTTTTGAAAAGCATCAACAAGAAGATCTGCAGCAGCTTCAATTGCTTTTATATTATTAGTATCTGATAAAAAACGAGTTAAAACATCCTGTGCTTCTTTTAACTCCTCAATTACCAAGTTTGTATAATCTGACATGTAATCTTTGTTTTTAATTGAAAAAAGCAGTCATTTTTCTTTTTCCAATTACAATATTCTGAAAAATAATTTTAATTTTATACTATCTAAGTATCTAAGTATACTTGGCTCTATTAATTTATATTTCATTTAACTAAATTTTTTTCTGAAAACGACACCATAACTACAATCCTCATTTTGCTTCTTAAGAATCAGCAATTATTGATTTTAATTGTAGTTGTTAGATGTAACTATAAATACCTCGTTTTTCAATCTATCCTTTAATAAATCCTTACAAATGGAAGAAATCTCTCAATATCAAGATGTAATCGTTGTTTCTACAATGGATTTTGTCAATCAGTATGCCTTCAAGTTATTAGGGGCATTAGCTATTCTAATCATTGGCTTTTTCGTAGCAAATAAAGCAGGCAACTTTGTTTCTACCCAAGTCAAAAAAAGGTATTCTGACAACCAAGCTTTAGTGGACTTCTTGGTTTCAATTACAAAGATTATTATTAAAGTAATTATCATTGTAGCCGCAATTGGTCAAGCGGGTGTAGAAACTACCTCGTTTATCGCAATGCTGGGTTCAGCAGGTTTAGCCATTGGTTTAGCATTACAAGGCTCACTTGCAAACGTTGCAGGAGGTGCATTGATCCTCACTTTAAGACCATTCAGGAAAGGAGAATTAATTGATGCTCAAGGTCACTTGGGAGTTGTTCATGATATCGGATTATTTGCCACTACTGTTATTACACCACACCGTAGACATGTTTTTATTCCTAATGGTGCATTGGCAGGCGGTGTGATTAAAAATTACACCAGAGAAGGTTTTGTAAGATGCGATATCCCTATTGGCATTTCTTACGGTGCTGATATTAAATTGGCTAGAGAAGTTTTATTAGGTCTTGTGAAAGATGATAAAAGAATCAATCAAGAACCTGAGAAACCTGTGGTTTGGGTAACAAATCTCGGTGACAGTTCAGTAGATTTACAATTAAGGGTACACATCAGTGTGAATGACTACTGGAATGTTTTGTTTGAAACTACTGAAGCTGCAAAACTTGCATTTGATGAGGCTGGTATTGAAATCCCATTCCCTCAAAGAGTGGTACATATGCAAAAATCAGAAGACTAAGAGTCTTTTATTTAAAATACACCATAAAATTGAAGAGAGCATACGATTAAAAAGTATGCTCTTTTTGTTTTCATAATAGTTTTATTCTATGATATCAATCCGTTGAATTAAAAATAGTAGGCAAAATCATCAAAGTGTGAGTAAAATCAACTTGTTACATTCCTATGAAATTGTAATTTTGTGACTTGAAGCGAAAAGCTTCCTTTTATTTAGAAATTAATTATACAAAAAAGCAGATATAACATGTTGAAAACAGTAAATCCGACTTCAACAAACGCTTGGAAAGCACTTGAAGCTCATTATGCTGAAATGAAAAACGTACATATGAATGAATTATTCAGTGCGGATGCAGATAGAGCTGAGAAATTCTCATTGACGTTTGAAGATATTTTTGTTGACTTCTCAAAAAATATCATTGACGAGAAAACATTCCAGTTATTACTTGACTTAGCAAAAGAAACAGGTGTAGCTGAAGGTATCAAGTCAATGTTTGCTGGAGAGCATATCAACCAAACAGAAGATCGTGCTGTTTATCACGTAGCATTACGTAATCAGTCTAACGCCCCTATGTCAGTTGACGGAGAGGACGTAATGACTGAAGTGAACCACGTAAAACGCCAAATGAAAGAATTTACTAATAAAGTAGTTTCTGGAGAGTGGAAAGGTTATACGGGTAAAGCTATTACTGATGTTGTAAATATTGGTATTGGTGGTTCTGACTTAGGTCCTTATATGGTGACTGAGGCTTTAAAACCATACAAAACTAATATCGACATTCACTTTGTTTCAAATGTTGACGGAACTCATATCTCTGAGACATTAAAAGGTTTAAATCCTGAAACAACTTTATTTATCATTGCTTCTAAGACGTTTACAACGCAAGAAACAATGACTAACGCTAATTCTGCGAGAGAGTGGTTCTTGAATGCAGCGAAAAGCGAAAATCATATCATGATGCACTTTGTTGCTCTTTCTACAAATGAAGAAAAAGTAAGAGAGTTTGGTATCGCTCCTGAAAACATGTTCCGTTTCTGGGACTGGGTAGGTGGTCGTTACTCATTATGGTCGGCAATTGGTCTTTCTATCGCTTGCAGCATCGGTTATGATAACTATGAAGAGTTATTAGAAGGTGCTCACGCAATGGACAACCACTTCAAATCTGCTGAATTTGGTGAAAACCTTCCTATTATCTTAGCGGTATTAGGTGTTTGGTACAACAACTTCTTTGGTGCTGAAAGCCACGCTTTACTTCCTTACGATCAGTATATGCACCGTTTTGCAGCGTATTTCCAACAAGGTGATATGGAATCAAACGGTAAATGTGTAGATAGAGCGGGTAATCCTGTTGACTACCAAACTGGTCCAATCATCTGGGGTGAGCCAGGTACAAACGGTCAGCACGCATTCTACCAATTGATCCACCAAGGTACTAAATTGATTCCTGCGGACTTTATTGCTCCTGCAGTTTCTCAAAACCCTATCGGTGATCACCACCCTAAGTTATTATCTAACTTCTTTGCTCAAACGGAAGCATTGATGACAGGTAAGTCTGAGGAAACTGTAGTTGCTGAATTCAAAGCAGCTGGTAAATCTGACGAAGAGATTGAGAAATTAAAGACATTCAAAGTGTTTGAAGGTAACCGTCCTACAAACTCAATCTTATTCAAAAAGTTAACTCCATTTACATTGGGTGCGATGATCGCAATGTACGAGCACAAAATCTTCGTACAAGGTGTAATGTGGAACATCTTCAGTTTTGACCAATGGGGTGTAGAATTAGGTAAGCAATTAGCGAACAAAATTCTTCCTGAATTACAAAACGATGATAAAGTTGCTTCTCATGATTCTTCTACAAATCAATTGATCAACAAATACAAAGAGATGAGATAGTTCATCCTTAAGGTATAAATTCCTAAGCACCACATTTCCATAATGTGGTGCTTTTTTTATGACTTTTTAAACACATTGTTTGAAAATTAGAAGAACAATAAACGAAAGAAAATAAAATCCTGTTATCATGGTGGTTACAAACTATACATACAGATTATAACTACTGAATTACAGTTGAATCTGACTGATTATTATGACAAAATTTTATGAAATGATAAGTCAAAAATAGAAATATTAATCTATTTTTCTTTACCCTTATGTATTACCCTTTGAACGGGGTAATACATTTTTTTTATTAAGAATAAAATGAATATTTAAAGTCTAGTGTTACTTCCTTTCAACTTCCTCCAAAAAATATTATATATTGATGCAACTTTTCAATTTATCTTTTGTCTTTAAAAGAAAACTTTCATTTATGAACAAATTACTATTATTAACAAGTGTCATTTTAATTTCTATTTCATCTGTATTCGCTCAAAAAGATGTAAATACCGAAAAACTTGATGTCAAAGACTTTACTTCAATCAAAGTAAACGGTGAGTTTGACTTAGTCCTTAAACAAGGAGATGTTCCAAAAGCTTTTATTGAAGGCACCGAAAAACAGCTCCAAGAAATTACTTTTACACAAAAAGGCGATCAAATCGAATTTAGAAATCGAGAAGATGGAGAAGAAAAAAAGTCAACAAAATGGAAAAAGAACAGACCTGTCATTTATGTTCAATTTGTTGATTTGACAAAAATCAGAACTGCAATGGTAGGAGAAATTACTAGCGAAGGAGATTTGAAGTTCAATAATCTTGACTTCAATTATTCTGGCGTAGGTGATAATGAATTAGTCTTGTCTGCTAATGAGTTTAACCTTGAATTTGATGGTGTTGGCCAAATCACTTTAAAGGGAAAAGCAAATAAAGCCACTATGGAATGTAATGGTATTGGCAAAGTGATGGCCAAAGACTTTGTAGTAAGAGATCTTGTAGCTGAATGTAATGGTATTGGAAGTATGCATGTAAATGCAGAGCAGTATATCAAAATGGAAGCATCAGGAATTGGCTCTGTAAAAAATCACGGCAACGCTAAAGAATCTTCTGATAAAACAAATTAATAAGTTTTCGAAAATGAAAGAAGGGAGTGATACGAAAAATATCGCTCCCTTTTTTTATGTCTTCTGTTTTTTTCTTAGTTTCAAATTAACACAAACCAAAACACTAGAAATAAACAACATGAAGGATAAGCTTCAGCAATTAGAAGAAATGAACCGCTTGGCAGAGCTTGGCGGTGGAGAAAAAAGAATAGAAACCCAGCACAAAAAGGGTAAACTAACCGCCCGTGAACGAATAGAATTACTCTTAGATGAGAATACTTTTCATGAAGTAGGAAAATTTGTAAGACACCGAGAGGTTCAGTTTGGACTGGACAAAGAACACTACCTTGGAGATGGTGTAATTACAGGGTTTGGTAAAATCTCAGGACGACTTGTATATGTATATTCTCAGGATTTCACTGTTTTTGGTGGTTCGCTTTCAGAGTCACATGCAGAGAAAATCTGTAAAATAATGGACCTTGCCATGAAAAATGGTGCACCTATTATCGGTTTGAATGATTCGGGGGGTGCTCGTATTCAGGAAGGCGTAAAATCATTGGGAGGTTATGCCGATATTTTTTATAAAAACACACGTGCTTCTGGGGTGATCCCTCAGATTTCTTGTATTATGGGACCTTGTGCTGGTGGTGCAGTTTACTCCCCTGCCATCACAGACTTTATTATGATGGTAGAACAGACTTCCTACATGTTTGTGACAGGGCCTAATGTTGTAAAAACGGTGACGCATGAAGAAGTTACTTCAGAACAATTGGGTGGAGCTTCTGCACATAGCACTAAAAGTGGTGTTACACATTTTACAGCAGCCAATGAAGCAATTGCTCTTCAAAATATCAGAAAATTATTGAGTTATATCCCTCAAAACTGTGAGCAGGATTCCCCTCGCTATGAGTATTCGGAAGTCAATTCTGAGGTGAGAACTGAACTGAATGATATCATTCCCGATAATCCTAACACACCTTATGATATTCGTGATGTCATTCACGGTACAATTGATAAAGATACATTCTTTGAAGTACATGAGGCTTATGCCGAAAATATTGTAGTAGGTTTTGCTCGTTTGGGTGGAAAAAGTATTGGTATTGTAGGCAATCAACCGGCAGTATTAGCAGGAGTTTTGGATAATGATGCTTCTAAAAAAGCGGCTCGTTTTGTTCGCTTCTGTGATGCCTTTAATATCCCTTTACTTGTTTTTGAAGACGTTCCTGGTTTCCTTCCGGGCACGGATCAAGAGTGGAATGGTATTATTGCAAATGGTGCGAAATTGCTTTATGCTTTTTGTGAAGCAACAGTTCCTCGAGTTACAGTCATTACACGTAAAGCATATGGTGGTGCTTATGATGTAATGAATTCTAAACATATTGGTGCAGATTTGAATTATGCTTGGCCTACAGCCGAAATTGCGGTGATGGGTGCTCAAGGCGCGGCGGAAATTATCTTCAGAAAAGAAATTCAAAGTGCGGAAGATCCTGAAGCTAAATTACAAGAAAAGATTGAAGAGTATACAGAGGAATTTGCGAATCCTTACAGAGCCGCTTACAGAGGTTATATTGATGAAGTCATCAAGCCAGAAAATACAAGGGAACGATTGATTGCCGCTTTCAATATGCTTAGAAATAAAGTGGATCATAACCCTAGAAAGAGACATGGAAATATTCCATTGTAAAACTTTTTCAAGCTCACTCTACCCGTATACTACCCACCGTACACACAGTACGCTATTCACCGTACTGCTTGTACATTATACACCTTACACAGTGTACGGTGAATAGTGTACATCATAGTACTTAAGTCTAAAATGAAGAAAGTAGAGTATAGGAAAAACCTATCTCTACTTTTTTTTTCTCATGAATAAATACGTGTGGTTTCAAGTATTTCCCAAAAAAGGAGACACTCAATTACCAATAAAAACATCGTAAAAACACTATTATTTTACTTAATCTATCCACACGTCATTCTTCAATAATGTGAAACTATAAGACTATTACTTATATGTGGTAAAGAACACTGATAGTAGGTATATATTCGTCCGTTTTCAAAAAAATACAATTTAAATGTATTGCATGGGCGTTACAGTGCAACGCCCATACTTTATTAGTGAGTGATTTTCAAATAGCTTATTGAAACTAAACCATAATCGCTTGTATCTAATGACTTTCCTTTCATAGATTGCATATAGTTACCTGCTTTAAAATAGTTTGAATCACTATTACAGCCGTTGAAACGGTAGATCTCAGTTCTTGAACCATTGTTGATAGAATACAACACTACATTGCTGTTTTCAAAAATCAGTTCAAGATGCATTTCTTGATCCAATGCCCAGTTTCCATCAATAAAATCACCAGAGAAATCTCCATTTTCTTCTGTTACCCAACCCATAATTTTCAATCTTGCTGAACCTGAAGATTGGTTAGGATCACCTTCATATTGTACTCTGATGACATCATCATAAGAGCTAGAAGGACCGTGAATTTGACCAAAGCAAAGTTTTCCTGAACTTGGTAATTGATTTACCGTCACTTTCCATTCCATACGGTTAGTACCGCTTCCACCATCCCAATAAATATTACTAGAACCATTGGCAGTTAACTCTCTTAATTCTGTTCTCGGGTTTCCTGAACCTGATGATGTAGGATATCCTGCATAGCATTTAAAGAAGACCTTTGAGCCATCTGTATAGAACCAATTATCATTTGAATAGGTATCCAAATTTGGAATTTGATCTACAAAAGTAGGATTGTTTAATGTCCCTGAGAAAGCATTCAACTTCCAATTTTGTAACCCTAATACATCATAAGGATAATCACCTCCTGGAGTTGGGTCAGTAGGATCCGTTGGATCTGTGCCATTACCTTCACCATCCGTTCCAAATGCTTCAAACTCTGTGATACTATTCCATGAGTTAGCAGTATTTCCATAACCGACAATTTGAATATAACGCCCTGAAACATTGCTTAATGAAATGGTTTCAAGATCTAAAGAGGTTCCACTTGACACTCCCGAATGCACAACACTTAATGCATCAGTAGCATCTCCTGCTAAGACTTCAAAAGTACTTGCTCTTTGGTCGCCCTTGAACCAAGCAATTGATACTGACTCTACATTTTTCACAGAACCAAAATCGTAACGGATCCATTGGCCATTTCCATTCGCTGACCACCTTGTAGCCAAGTTCCCATCAACAGTGTTTTGAGGAACATTTCCATCATTTGATGAAGCCGCTACTCCACTCACCGCTAATTGTTCTGCAGAAGCAGGAGGATTTGTAGATGAACCATCCAATGCGATCAATTCAAAATCATCATAACGGCCTTCTCCATTATAATACTCACCTTTAATGGTCACAGTAGTTGCTGATCCAGAACTAAATGCGACTGTTTCTTTTTTCCAATCAGAAGTATTTCCACTTCTTGAAGTTTTGTTGCCATTGACTGTTGCTGAAATTCTCCAACTGCCTTTCACATAAGCCGATACTTCAAAATCTGTATTAGAAGAAACATTTACATCTTGAGCAAATGACCCTCCACTTCCTGTGATTTTGGCAGCGCCTGTTCCAGAGTTGGCATCGCCTGAAATAGCAGATGGGTCCGTATCCGACCAACCACTCCAACTGCTTTCAAAGCCACTGTTACTTATAGCGACTGCTGTTCTGGCATTACTGCTCTGAAGGCTGGTTTCTTCAGCAACTGTAATTTCTTGCTGGTTGTTTGTACAGCTCATTGCTCCTGCAATAAGCATTGTTCCCAAAATAGATTTAGAGAATAGTTTTCCCTTTAAAAACTGGTTGTTCATAATTCATTTAATTTGTGTGCATTTTTGCATTTCATTCTGAAGTTGTTATGCTGTTTATTTAGTTTATATGGTATGCATTTGAAACCAAATACGTACCGCACACTGTTAATAATGTTAGTTAGGATCCTTTGTGACAATTGATAAAAAAGTGTTTCACTATATAAAAAACTATGATAATTCTTGGTGTTTTTTTTTGGTGGTCCGTTAGATATTGCAGTGCAATATCCCTACAAATACTTATTGATGTGTGACTGACAAGTAAGACATTGAGACTTGTCCATAATCTTCCAAATTGTATGGTTTGTTTTGCATGGATTGCATATAAAGTCCTGCTTTGAAGTAATTTTCAGTACTTCCACATCCTTCAAAACGGTAAATTTCTATAGGTTCTTCATTCACAATTGAATATAAAATCAGGTTTTCATTTTCGAAAATTAATCGGAATCTATAAACAGTATCCAAAGCCCAATCTCCATCAATAAAATCACCTGAGAAATCTCCATTTTCTTCAGTTACCCAACCCATTATTTTTAAGCGTACATCCCCTTCACCTTGGTTTTTATCTCCTTGGAATTGTACTCTGATGACATCATCATAGGAATCTGAAGGCCCATGAATCTGTCCAAAACATAACTTTCCAGAACTCGGCAAGTGCTCTACATTCACTTCCCATTCCATTTGATGAGTTCCTTTTGTTCCATCCCAATAGCTGTTGGTTTTTCCATCACTCTCCAATTCCCTTAATTCTGTACGAGGATTTCCAGAACCTGAAGAGGTAGGAAAACCTGCATAACATTTAAAGGTCACCCAATCTTCTGCTGATGAATAAAACCAATGTTCATTGGAATAATTGGCTAAATCAGAAATTCTATCGACGTACTCCAAATTGTCTAATTCTCCTTCAAACGCATTTAATTTCCAATTATTTAAATTAAGAATAACGAATGGAAGATTATAGTCTGGAGTTACGGTTACAGTATCTTCGTTTGTTGTATTAGTTGTGTCTTTTTCTGTCAGTTCATCGTCTACTTCTTTAATAATCTCCTCTATTTCCTCAGAAGGTTCAACAGCATCCGATTTGCATTGAGCATTAATAAAAAAGAAAGAAAGTAGTGTTAATGTAAAAAGTCTGTTCATCGCTTTATCAAAATTATACAAGTACAGTTTCTCTGCCCATCGCTTCTTGAGCTATTTGATAGACATTTTTAATATGTTCTTCCAATGCAGTGAAGTTACCTGAGGCAATCATTTTTGAATCCATCAACTGTGAGCCTAGTCCAACACAATGCACTCCTGCATCAAACCATTTTTTTAATTCATCGAATTGAGGTTGCACTCCGCCTGTTGGCATAATGCTCGACCAAGGCATTGGTGCTTTGACTCCTTTTACAAACTCAGGTCCACCAACTTGTAGTCCTGGGAAAATCTTCACGACTTCAGCTCCCAATTCTTCTGCATAAGAAATCTCTGTAACAGAACCACAACCCGGCATCCAAGCTACTTTTCTACGATTGCAAACCTTTCCAATACTTGGGTTCAACAGTGGTGAAACGATAAAATCAGCTCCATTTTGAATGTATAATCCGGCTGTTACGTCATCGACAATTGACCCCACACCCATTTTCATTTCAGGGGCTTCTTTAATCACTTTCTTTAATACCTCATCAAAAACTTTGTGGGCATTATCTCCTCGGTTTGTAAATTCGAAAACTCGGATTCCAGCATTATAACATGCTTTTACCACTTCCCAACACACTGTGGCATCGGCATGATAAAAGACGGGAACAATCCCACCTTCTTTCATGCTCAAGGCTACTTCAATTCTACTGAATCTTGCCATTTTATCGATTGATTTTTTTGATACTGTTTTTATCCATGATCTGGAATACTTCCTCCTCTGTGGCAATGTTATAATCGCCTGGAATCGAAAGTTTGTAAGCGGATGCGGCCAATGCGAAATCCAATGCTTCTTTGTCTACCACAAATTTTCTTTTTCCATGGATATAAGCCGCCATAAACGAATCACCTCCTCCTACTCTATCAATGATAGATGGAATTTCATGTACTTCACCTCTAACAAAGTTTTCTCCATCATAACTTACGCCCGACCATCTGTTGTGAGAAGCGTTGATGGTTTGTCTTAAAGTAGTGATCACATAATCCAAGTTTGGAAATGCTTTCATTACTTCTCGGCTGATAAACTTATAACAACGCTTATCAAAACCTTCTACTTCTTCGTAATCTGACTCCTGAGGAACAATGCCTAAATACTTAGCAACATCTTCTTCATTGGCTAAACAAATTGTCGTATTCTCCAATAGTTTAGGCATGATGTGTTTCGGGGCCACACCGTACTTCCAGAGTTTGCTTCTGTAATTCAGATCACATGACACTGGAATTCCTTTTTTAAAAGCGGCTTCTACAGCGGCAAGATTCGCAGCTGCTGCCCCTTTTGATAAAGCTGGCGTAATACCTGACCAGTGAAACCAATCAGCATCTTCCAATATTTTATCCCAGTCAAATGTATTTGCATCTACGTGTGTGATACTCGCTCCTGCTCTATCATAAATGACATTTCCTCCTCTTAGAGAACCTCCTTTTTCAAGGAAGTACATGCCCATTTTATCTCCTCCAAATTGGACTCCTTCTACTCCTGCTCCCCATTTTTTTACTTCACGTACTGCAAACTGTCCCAATGCATTATCAGGAACAATACTCACGTACTCCACTTCACTTCCGTACTGTGCCAGAGAAATAGCGATATTGGCTTCAGCACCTCCTACAGTTGCTTCGTATTGGTTGGCTTGAGAGAATCGAAGGTTGCCCATTGGCGAAAAACGGTAAAGTAATTCGCCAAATGTTACGACCTTCTTCATACTATGAGAACATTAATCCTCCGTTGATATCGATATTTGTACCAGTAACAAATGAAGACTGATTTGATGCTAAACATGCTACAAAATCAGCTACTTCTTCTGCTCTACCTTCTCTACCAAGTGGTGTAGAAACTGCTACTTTTTCACGTACTGCTGTTGCTGTAAATGTATCGTGGAAAGTCGTTGCAATCATACCTGGGCAAAGTGAGTTCACTCTGATACCTTTTGGTCCTAATTCTTTTGCCATTGAACGCGTGAACGTCATCAATGCACCTTTTGCTGTAGCGTATGCACTTGCACCTGGTCCGCCACCGTCTTTACCCGCTTGTGATGCGAAGTTGACAATTGAGCTACCTTTTGGCATTAATGGAGCCACTGCTTGCGTCATTAAGAATGCTGTATTTAAGTTCAATTGGATCACGAAGTTGAAGAAATCAAGATCCATTTCATCGATTTTCTTTCTTGCTACTAAACCACCAGCCACGTTCACTAAGATGTCTACTTGATCACCATAAGCCTCAGTTGCTTGGGCTACTACGTTGTCTACGTCTTCTTTCTTCGTCATATCACCTTGAACGATGATAGCATCTCCACCTGCCGCTTTAATCTCTATTAAAGTTTGTGTTGCTTGTGCTTCATTATCAAAATAGTTGATCACTACTTTTGCTCCTTCACTTGCTAATTTTAATGAAATTGCTTTTCCGATGTCTCTTGCTCCGCCAGTAACGATGGCTACTTTGTTTTCTAATAACATAATGATTTTGTTTGTTCTCACTTATTCTGAAATGAAATAAATTAGCTATCTCGTGATAACTGAGAATGAATAAGTGAGAGGTTGATTTTTAATTAATTGATTTGATTTCTTTAGCAAACAGATAGATCGACCCTACTCCTAATGGTACGAACGCTGCGATCATCACGAAGATGGGCACGTAAGAGTAGCTTGAAATAACTGGTACTAAAAAATTCATAATGATGACCGAAAATACACCTACCGTACCTCCAAGTCCTGCCAATGACCCTACTGATTTACCTGTAAATAAATCACTTGGTATAGTTTGAATGTTGCTGATTACAAACTGGAAACCATACAATACCATGGCTACAATCAGTACAAATTTCAATGCACTATCCGCCAAAAATATAGTTGCCAATAGACCAACAAACATGATGATTCCACCGATAAAAATGGTTCTTTTTCTTGCTTGATCGACCGATGCTCCTGCTTGCATCAATTTCCCTGAGAAATAACCTCCTGATAAACTTCCAAGTGCTGCACCTACATAAGGTACCCATGCGAAGTAACCAATTTCTTTTACATTGAACCCATACGTATCTGAAAGATATAACGGCATCCAACCTACAAATAACCACCAGATAGGTTCAATAAAGAAACGGGACATTAATACTGACCATGAAGCCTTGTGAGAAAGGATCGACTTCATACTTAACCCTGGCTTTTCTTCTTTCTTTTCCTCTTGATCACCTTGGATAAATTCCTTCTCCGCTTTTGTAATCCACGGGTGCTTTGCTGGAATTCCTTTATTGATAATTAACCAAGGAATGACCCAAATCAAACCTAATCCACCAAGGAATAAGAAGGTCTTTTCCCAACCGTAAGTTGCCCAAACAATGGCAATCAAAGGTGGTGCGATTACAGAACCTAAAGCCGCACCTGAATTGAAAATCCCTTGTGCTAAAGCTCTCTCTTTCACTGGAAACCACTCTGCATTATTCTTTGCTGCTCCCGGCCAGTTGCCTGCTTCACCCATTCCCAGCATTATTCTAAATCCTGCAAATGAAGTTACTCCTCTAGCCACTGCGTGAAGCATTGTTGCAATACCCCAAACGGTAATCGAAACTACAAACCCTAGTCGCGTTCCAATCTTATCAAACATCTTTCCTGACACTGACTGACCAATTGCGTAAGCAATCATAAAGACGTTCAAGATCAATGCATAATCGTTCTTTGTCATGTTCAGATCTTGGGCAATATCAGGCCACATCATTGCCATTGCCAAACGGTCAATGTAGTTGATGACTGTTGCCAAACATACCAATCCGATGATCCACCAACGGAGACCTTTCAGCTTAAAGGCTCCGGAAGAAGAGGAGGATTTCCCCCTTACCTCTTCTTCTGGTAATTTTATTCCTGTAGCCATTACTTTTGATCGAAAAAGTCTTCACGAATAGGACTAAATACATCGATCAACTCGCCTGCTTCCAAGCATACAGCACCATGATCAACGTGAGGAGGAATGTAGAATCCGTCTCCAGGACCGATTACCTTCTTCTCATCACCAACTTGCAATTCAAATTTACCCGATACCACATAAGTCGCTTGACTGTGGTGGTGCTCATGCACAGTACCAATTGCTCCTTTTTCAAAAAGTACTCTCGCCATTAGAATTTTATCATCGTAACCCATGATCTGACGTTTCAAACCTGGTCCTACTTCTTCCCAAGGTAGTTCGCTTGAAAATAAAAATTCTTTGCTTGCTTTTAATGCTTCCATCTTACTTAATATTTTATGTTTTTACTGTTTTAAATCATTTCGAAATAGGGCGAATGGACCGCCCCATTTATATTGTCTATCCTCGATTGTAATCTCATGTGTTGTCTGACTAGATTTGTCAACCGTTGAAATGATGAAGGTCCATTCTTCATCTTGTTTGTTAGTAAAGCTTATCGCTGAATATTCGTCTGTATGAAATGAAATTGTTACACTATTTATATTCCCGTATGAATTTCTTGATGCTTCAGTCACTGTAGAATAACTACCGTGAGTTTCCAGTACTGAAGCCATCAGATTATTTCCTTTTTGACCTTTTCTTTTCAGAATAAAACAAGGATCATTTCTCAAATTGAAGTTGGGATCATTGGCTCCTAATCTTGCCATTACTAGTTGATCTCCTTTGTTTGATGCTACATTAAGTGTGTAAAAACGTGTTTTATCAAACCAATTAATCTGCTCATAATCCTGATCTGCTTCTCCATCGGCCACCTTCCATAAGTGCTGATAACCATCTTCCTCACCTAGTGGACTTAAGGTCTGATTCCTTGTCAAATCAATGCTCGATGACATAAACTGACCGTGGTAGTGATAAGGCAATTCTATTTCCGCCTCTTCAGAAAGCTTCACATTGTAAAGGTCTATCACAAATGGATTTTCAAAGCTCTCATCCGTTATCAAAGCCAATGTTCTAAATAGTTCAACGCCTTCATAAGCATTGTTTTCCTTGGCACTTACTACTTGGACTTTTTGATTTTCTGCTGAAAAAACAAACTCATCTGGAGCAATTCGATCAGCAACTTTTACCTTTCCATCAAACTGTGATTGTCCATCAATCACCACTGTGTTATGAGCAATTGTCTGTTTTGCCCATGTTTTGTTTTCCCTTAAGTATCCACCTCCATCTTTTTGATGAATGTTGACATATCTTGCAGCACCATAATCTTGAAGAATCTCATGTCCATCATAATTCAAGCTATATGAAAGTCGATCAAAATGACCGTGTCCCATTCCGTGCTGTGTAAACTTCATGATCAACTCATGTTCCTTACTTCTCAACACTCCGATTCCACCCTTTTCACCTTTAGGACCATCACTTAAATAGATTGATCGTTTTTCAAATTTCTTTCCTATTCCTTTGGCTAAATCAATAGCTGATTTCCATCCAGAATAAGTCAGTGGCACTCTACTTTGTTTTTGAATCAGGGATAACAAACCTTCATCCTGATTGCCATAATAGTAACCTAAAGCTAATGATAGTTGTAATTCTCTAGAGTAATACGACATCCCTTTTTGAGCATCATTTAATGGGAAAAACTCTCCATCGTCATCTGTTTGTTGCAATAACGCATCAATAGCTTTCAGTAATACTCCGTCTCTATATTCGAAGATTTTTAAATCCTTCTTTTGATGTTCTAATGAAAGAGCGAAAATCAAGAAAGGATACATCGCATAACGTTGGTAATAAGGACCTTCCGTATAGTAACCGTCAGGAGAGAAAGAGTGATCGATTTGAGCTAGGAAACCTGCCTTTGTTTGCCCTTCTTTCTGAATACTTCCACCGTCATTGTCCGTTGCAGTTTTGGTATTTAATGGTAATCCATACAATGCTTTTTGAATTAAACCTTCATTTTGCATTACAAGACCTATCATCCCTACACCTGCATTTGCCCAAGTACTGTGGTTGTGCAATCGGTTAAAAAAGTGAGGCGTTTCAATGGATAAGAAGTTGGCCATCGGAACAAAAAGCTTCTCATTGAATTGCTTTCTTTCCTTTTCACTTAACCAATTATATATACTTCCATATGCTTGGCTTGTATACACTAACCAATTGGCATCATTCAAACACTGCCAGAAGATCTTCCCTCTTGCATACGACTTCTCTGAAGGGTGTCTCCCCCACGTCGGGTATTGTTTGAGGTACTTTTCTAAAGTAGTTTTGATCAGTTCAGCGTAAGCTTCTTTGCCAGTAATCTGAAAAAGCAACCCTGCCCTCTGCATCGTAAAGTAGTTAACTTTATGTTGTGTGTGCGTGTATCCTCCAGCTAAATCTTTGGGAGTCGGAACATCCAAACCACTTTCCAGATAAGGAGCCAATTCCTTTTCTGCTTGAGCAAGTGATGCACCAAATAGATTCCCTTGATTGTCTACTGCAATGATCTCCTCAACTTCTCCTTCAGTCAGTGTCACTGACTGAGCGAAGAGAGTTGAAACACACATTATAAAGCAAACTACTGTATATAATTTCTTTATCAACATTACTTATTGATCATTTTCACGTTTTCTAAACTGTATTGATCCGAGTTCGCTACTACCTTTTCTGTTTCATCAAATGTGCAGTCTTTGATGATCGAAATCGGCTCACCGTTTGTCAAGAATAACTTCAATGGAGCACTCTTTTTCCAAAGACAATCTTCTACCACCAAATGCTGTACTCCGTGGAAGGTCAGAGATGACATTTCCTTATTTCTTTTGTCTTTTCCTACCTCTTCAAAAGTGGAATTTGTTACGCTTACATTAGGACCGAAAGTACTTTCATCCGTTCCGCCTCTGTATACATCTGCAATCGTATTCCCGATGTTTTTGAAGTTAGATTGATCAATGATCACGTACTCTGCATTGTACATTCCTAAGTCATCTACTTCCTTGTCCAAAGCTAAAATTGCACCCGTTACATCTTCAAAATCTGTGTTTTGAATCTGGATTGTATCCGCCATAGTAGATGGATAAATCTTTAAGAAATTGAAAGTATGGTTGATATTCAAATTCTTTACAGTACAATCAATCGTTTTGAAAATGTAGTTGTCGTTCATAGAGTATTTACTTGTACTCACAATGGCATTTCCTGATTGATCTGGAGCATCTGAAGCGTCTATTAATAAGTTATTTAATTCTAGATCTCCACCGTTTTCTACTCGAATAGCAACTGTCTTTTCTGACTTTACGATTGCCTTTGCATCACTCTTGATTGTTATTGAATGCTTCACAAATAAGGTCTTTGTCATAATGTATTCTTGACCGCCTTTCAATTGTAAAATATCTCCTGCGTTTGACTTGCTGTACGCTTCAATGATTGTATTAATTCCTGGTTCAACCTCGATGACCTTGCCTTCATTTAAGCCTAATTTGTTTTGGTCTTTTTGGTAATAAGATGGACCAACTTCTGCTTTCGTTACAGGTAATTTCACCTCACCTTCGAAACCAATTTTCTTTAGAATCTTTTTTGATGGAACTTTCAAACCATTTTCATTCTCAGTCAAAGCATACTCCACTTTTTTGAAACCTTCTTCAGTTGGTGTGTTTTCTTCTTGGTTGATGTAGTTTCCATTAAAACTGATGCCTGAAATGTCATCGTAAACCGTGAATAACTTAGGGTTTGTAGTCGTCATTAAGACGTTTTGATCAAAGTGAGAATCTACCGGAGTTGCTGATCTTTCTTCATCACTTCCTGCACACAACTGAATGTGATCGCTGTCAATAATGATGTTGTTCGTGATCTTTGCTCCAACCACTTGATTATAGCGGTTCAAAGGTGAATTAGGTACTCCGTTCATCACAACTAACGCTCCTCTAAAACGATATCCCGTTAATCCACTTAAGTAGTTATTTTTTACTGTTTGATACTCGTTGATGACTCTGATTCCTCCTGTATTGTGTTTTCTATTTCCCAAGAAATAATTGTTCTCTACTAAAGTTCTTTCTCCATGACGCATCGTCAACGTACCTTTGCATTCATCAAAAACATTGTTCTGATAAGTGTTACCACATGATTTGTTAGAGATAATTTCCAATTCTCCATCACATGCCTCGAAGTAGTTGTTACGAACAATCGAATTAGAGTTTTTTCTAGAGTAATGGCTCGTTCCGATTCTTAAAGTCTCTCCACCATTTGAACCTAAATTCTGTCTTTTACCGAAGTAATTATACTCAATGATATGGTTGTTTTCTAGGCTTTCCTCACTGTTCAAACGCACTGTAAAAGTCACTCCTTTGTTACGCTTATCAACTAATGCATTGTGATCAAAAGTGTTGTTCTTTCCATACATTTCCACCCACTTGTCTGCATCATATCTTTCTGGATTACTGTAGCTTTCTACTACACACTGCGTCACTCTACAGTGGTAAGCCAATTCTTTACTGCTAGTTCTATAGCTAATTACTGCATTGGTAGGTGTATAACCATTTCTGAAAGTAAGTCCTTCCACTTGTAGGTATTTTCCTGAAATACCGATGTAAGACTGTCCTTCTAAGTATACACTACCGTTTGTTTCTGCTTTTAAAATAATAGGTTGTTGTTCGGTTCCTTCTCCTTTAAATTTGATTTCGGCATCTTTCCAAACGCCATTTTTCATTAGGATAATATCTCCTGCTTTTGCTGTTTTGATCGCTTCTTTTAGTGCTGTCACATCGTTGACTAGCTTCTGACCGTGAGAGACCAAAGAGATAAAAAGTAAGAGCGGTAAGAGTAGTTTTATTTTAGTTGAAGTATTCATTATCAATTCATTTATGCTTCCTTGAATGATTTGAGAGGTACCATCCAGTTGATACTGGATGGTGTTGTCTGTTCTTGTTTTGCCCATTGGAACCCGGTGTTCACGATTTCCTTTGGTAATTTGAGCAACCGTGGGTTACTCGTGGTACTGCGGGCAAACACATAGGTTTGCCCCTACTGTACTTTTTTGATTTCTACCAAATCAAATCTTGCCTCTGTTCCTTCAAAAGTCAGGTTGAAGCGTAATTGTGAGGTGTTATTGGTGGTCTCTACAATGTAACTTTTATAAACATACTCCGATGAGTTGCTTGTCAATGGAATAGATTCATCTACAAACTTGATCCCGTTGTCAGGGTCTTCCATCAGTAATTTTCCTGCACTTGAACCACTTGTTTTACTTACATAATGGAAGCTCACATTGTAAGTCACTCCACCTGTTACGGCAATGGTTTGATCTAGGTACTGAGAATCATTACCAAGCTTAGCACCTGTAGACTCATCTGGAGGAGTTGGTGATCCAGAACCTGAGAAGCTACCCCAAACGCTTCTGTCTGAGCATTCGAAACTTTTACATTGGAACTCTGGAATTAACTCATCTACAATCTCTACTGTAATAGTAGTGTCAGAAGTCAGATCATTGCCGTCTTTTGCTACCAACTTCACTGTATAAGAACCTTCTCCTGGGTAGATGTGTATTGGGTCTCTATCATCAGAAGTAGATCCATCACCAAAGTCCCATTCGAAAACACCTGCTGAGATGGAGTTGTTTGTAAATAGAATTTCTTTGAAACTTTCTGTACTTGATTTGTAAGAAAAGTCAGCGGATGGTGGTGTTAAATCCTCAATTGAACCCACACCTGGCAACTCATCAGTACAAGCAAATAATGCTGCACTTAAAGCTCCTGTCAATCCTATATATTTTAAAAATGATTTCATGATTTGCTTATTGAATTGTTCTTCAAAAAATTTAAGAGTAGGTTGGGAATGTTAAACTCACGTGCGTTTCCCTTATTTAATGATCATTCCCAACTCTACTTTTAATGGAATTAATAGCCTGGATTCTGTTTTAATGCTCCGTAACTTGTATCTATTTCTCTTTGAGGAATAGGAAGTAAAAGTTTAGTTCCATTGAACGGGAACCCATTGGCTGCTGCAAAAGCACCCATTACTTCTTCCGCTACTCCAAATCTCACCAAGTCATAAAGTCTATGATTTTCGAAGCCCAATTCAACTCTTCTTTCTAATAATAAAGCTTGCTTTGTCAATGTACTTCCTGTGTCTAAAGTAGGCATTCCGGCTCTCGCTCTAACCATATTGTAAGCATTCACAGCACCAGCATCAGTTGTAGATTCTGCTCCTGCTAAAACTGCTTCTGAATACATCAAATAAACATCTGCCATTCTTAAAACGATCCAATCATTACCGCAAAGTCTATTATCTGCAGAAGAAGTGATAAACTTACCATTTTCATTTGCATCATCGGGACTGTAAAGTACTGCTGTTCTTTTAACATCAGCTGCACCTACATTGGCTTTAAAATCATCAGTTACATAATTCAAGCCTGTGTTTTTTCCCAACTTTGTAAACTCATAGGAGAAATCTTGAGATTCTTCAGCATTATCATTAATAAACTGTATTGCAAATATAATTTCAGAGTTTAATTCGCTATAAAAAACATCTTCATAGTTTTCCATAAGGCTATAATCTCCATTTCCCATCACTGCTTCTAAAAGTGTTTTAGCTCCAGTAAAATCACCTGTAGTCAGTTTCACTTTTGCTAATAATGCTTGTGCCGCAGCTTTCGTTGCTCTACCTTCCTGAATAGATCCTCTTTCTGGTAAACTTCCAATTGCTTCCGTTAAATCTTGATCAATTTGCTGATAAACAGTATTTGTAGCAATTCTTTCAGTAGTTTCTAAGTCACCTGGTACAACAACTTTAGTGATTAATGGCACATCACCAAAACCTCTTGTAAGATTAAAATACATCAATGCTCTTACAAATTTTGCTTCACTTTCGAACAGCTTTTTCGAGGCATCATCAGTGACTACTTCTAAAGATGCTAAAACCTTATTGGCTCTAAAAATCACATTATAACAATCAACCCAATACGTTGACAAAGTGCCATTAGTAGGCGAAACGTTCATGTTATCAAACTGCCCCCAATCTCCTTCACTATTTTTTGACTTCGCATTATCCGAACGCATTTCTGTAAATGCAAACTCTCTTAATACAGTATTTTGTAAGCCATCGTACATAGCGAAAGTTGCTGCTTCCACTTCCTGTGTGTTTTGGTAAAATCCATTAGTACCAATTGCCGAAATAGGCTTTAGGTTCAGTTGACTCTCACATGATGTTAATGTTGCTGCACCTAACATCAAAGCGGAGATAATATTTAAATATTTCTTTTTCATGATTCTTAGAATGATAAGTTAACGCCTGCTGAGAATGTTCTATGGATTGGTGCTGCACCTCTTTGATAACCATAAGTCAAAGGAGAATCCAAACCTTGGTTGATACCTTCTGGGTTATAACCTCTATAGTCTTCACCCATGATATAAATTAAGTTTTGAGCAGCTACATATACTCTCATTCTGTTGATTCCAACTTTACTAATTGCACTTTTCGGTAATGTAAATCCTACATTCAAGTTACGAAGAGTGATATAAGAAGCGTCCATAACAATGTCATCTGTATAAATTCTTTCAACAACTTTATCAGCATCTGGGAAGAAGTTAGGATCAGTTTCATCATTGATGTAATCCTGATTTGAACTAAACTGATTGTTTACATACTGAGGGTCTATGTTTCTCACTTTAGCACCATGAGAACCTTGGAACATAAAGCTTAAGTCAAAGTTTTTATAGTTGATTGTATTCGTGAGTGACCAAATCAATTTAGGATATGGTGAACCTAAAATCGTTCTATCATCTGGATCAATGATACCATCACCATTCAAGTCTTTTACATAGATATCTTGAGACTGACCGTTGATTGGGTAGAAAGGATTCTTGATATAATTCAATGGAATTTCCTTCTCTACTACGTAACCATAAAATGATGATACTGGATGACCTTCTTTAGCAATCCACTGTGCAGGTCTTTTAGGATCTACTTCAGAGATAAGACCGTCAGCTCCTGCCATACTTACAATTTTATTTTCATTTAATGACATGTTACCAGTAGTAGACCATTTGAACCCGCCTTTGTCTAAGTTTGTTGTTCTAACTTCAATCTCAACACCTCTATTTTCTACTTCTCCAAGGTTTACGATAGCATCTTTAAATCCTGTTGCAGAAGGAATAGGTCTGTTTAATAATAAGTCTTGGCTATTTTTCTTGTAAAGATCAATACTAAATCCAAAGCGATCTTGTAAGAAACCTACATCAATACCTGGGTTAATCTCGATTGATTTCTCCCATTTCAGTTGAGGGTTTGAAAGTGTAGATTGATTAAAGCCAGTATAAACTCCTCCGTCAAAAACAGCACCTACAGGTTCAACCAAACCGATTGCTGGATAACGACCTACAATGTTATCGTCACCATCATTACCCGTCACACCATAACTTGCTCTTACTTTTAGATTACTGATAATCTCATTGTCTTTTAAGAAATTCTCTTGTGAAATTCTCCAACCTACTGAAGCTGCAGGGAATACACCATATTTGTTATCTTGTCCAAACTTAGAACTACCATCTGTTCTGAAGCTTAATGAAACTAAGTATTTATCATCATAAGCATAGTTCACACGACCTAAATACGATACTAACGACTTTTGGCTAGCATATGTTGAAGCTCCTGTTACGTTATTTGCTGGGATTGTTTTGATATAATCAAAATTGTATCCATTTGCTTCAATTGAACTTCCATTCGTGTCCCAATACTCAAATGCAAAACCTACTACTGCATTTAATGAGTGTTTGTTACCAAATCTCTTATCGTACGTTAACGTATGCTCTGTTACCAAGTGAAACTGTTTAGATGTATTGTCATATGCTGAAGTACCATTCTCTGCATTTCTACTTGCTTTCACTCCAGTAAAACGATGATTCCTTGTATTTTTATAATCACCCCCTACAGCAGATCTAAAGTTCAGTCCTTCTGCAATTTTATATTTTAAGTAAAGACTTGTAAAAAGTTTTGTTTGATACTTTCTATATTCTCTTTCTAAAATCTTTGCTATAGGTGAAACATTTGAAGTAGTACTGATATCCGTTCCACCTGATTCAACTGGCATACCAGCATCTAAGTCATAATCATCAAACATTCTTTCCATAGTGTAATCACCAATTTGAGTATCTGCCCAACGACCATTTTCTCTCTCACGGTTTACAAATTTCACATTGTTTTCATCCACATGTTGTGGTAACCAAGGTGATTGACGAATTGCATCATGTACACCAATCGGGAATCTTCTTTGATTACTGAATGAAGGATTTAATTTCAAACCGTATGAAAGACGTTTGTTGACTTTAGTATCTACACTTAATCGGAAGTTGATTCTTTCATAGCTATCTGTAAGTAGAACGCCTTCATCTTTTAAATAGTTAGCTGATGCAGAGTATTTAGTCTTCTCAGAACCACCTCTTGCTGATATTGAGTGACTTTGGATTGTACCTCCATCCATGATTACATCTTCCCAATTGGTCTCTGTACCTAATTCATTGATGTATCTCATTCTATCAGTTAGCTCTCCTTCATTGTTTTCTCTTACAAAAGCATTCCATTCTCCTACTGTTTTCAACACATCATTACTTGGAACATCTTTCACACCGAAATAACCATTGTAATTGAACGTTGCTTTACCTTCTTTACCTTTTTTGTTTGTAATTAAGATCACACCGTTTGCACCTCTTGATCCATAGATTGCTGCAGAAGATGCATCTTTCAATACCTCGATTGATTCCACATCATTCATATCAAGTGTACTCATGTAATCCTGATCTACTACTATTCCATCAACTACAATCAGTGGACTAGGGAATGATGTAATTGAACCTACACCACGAACACGGATCGTTGGAGCTTCACCTGCAGATGGATTGGTCATTTGGATATTTACACCCGAAACCTGACCAGCCAATGCATCATCCAAACGTGCCGATGGAATCTCGTCCATTTTTTCACTGGAAACTTTAGAAACAGCACCTGTGAGGTGTGACTTCTGAACAGCACCATAACCAACAACTACGATTTCATCCAGTTGACTTGCTTCTTCAATTAATTGAACATTTAGTTCTGACTGAGATGTAATTGTAAACTCTTGTGGTTTGTGACCAATGAAAGAGAAACTCACAACATCATTTGACTTCACCATCAATTTGTATAGACCGTCAAAATCAGTAATTGTCCCTTTGCTTGACTCTGTTCCTTTTATGACAATTGTAACACCAGGTAAAGGCATTCCTTCCTGATCTACAACTTGACCTTTGAGCATATAAGCTTCCTGAGCATAAGTTTCAGAAATGCCCAAAAAGGCTAAGAAACTTACTACAGTTAGTAAAATTCTAGTTAAGTAATTCATTTTATTTCATTAAGAGAGATAGCGATAGATGTAGATATCACGATTGTAGCTAACGGATAGTTAAATACATTCACCATTCATCTATTTGCTTAAAATTTTAATAATTAGTTAGGATGCAGGTTGTGTTGCTGGTTAGATAAAAAATTTGTGTTTACTTAATTGAAATATTATCTTTGAACCATAAGATATTTCTAATGCGGATGATTTTGCCGATGACCCTGCTTTTGAAAATCTTAACCTGCATGGATTAGCACTATTTATAATGTTAATCCATTTTTTTTGCGTCCTTGTTCATATCATAGGCATTTTTTAAATTTTTTTATCAAGAATTTCCTTTAAGTGATTGAACATTGCCAACTCCGCCTTTTCAGGTTCTCTGTTGGAAATATGTTCCAAAATTTCATAGTGCTCTTCCAATGCTTTTGAAGGTTTTGAACCTGTACAGATGTCATTTTCCTTGAAGAAAGTAATGATATCAGGTGCTACAATCATCATCAGTGACTTTAAAACATTGTTTTTGCTTGCCTCTGCAATTTTCATATGAAACATTAAATCATGTTCCACTGTGTCATTGCCTTCTTTAACTGCTTTTTCATAAGCAGCTAATGCTCCTGAGATAGAAACAATGTCTTTTTCATCACGACGCATTGCAGCAAAACGTGCTGTGTTTTGTTCCAGAATTACCCTTGTCTCCACCAAAGAGTTAAAGTCATTTCCTTCTAAATCTAAAACATCTGTGATTAAACCTTCTAATGCTGTAATTCCAAATCCTGCTACTACAGTACCACTTTGCGGCAGCGTTTTTAGAATACCATAGAATTCTAATTTTCGGATCGCATCACGAACGTGTGTACGACCGATACCAAAATGCTCGCTCAATTTTCTTTCCGATGGCAACTTGTCACCTGGCTTCAATTGACCTGAAGATATTAATGTCTTGATCTGCTTGATGATTTTATCAACAGGCTTTTCAATTTGAATTTTCTTGAATGTATTGAATACTGTCTGCTCCATTTTTGCTAAACTTATAAACTGGTAGACCAATTTACAAACATTTACATTTCACTTCCAAATCAAAAGACAATTTTATTTTAAAAATCATCAAAATCAGCCTTAAAACACTTATTTACTACATTTTAGTAGGCTTCTATAGACAATGATCAAAGAGTGCTATAATAGTTCGTTTTTCTACCTAAATTAAATTTTTGAATAATTCATTTCTATTTTTCACCTGTTTTGGCAGCGCTTCAACTGCTCTACCATAAACTGGTTGACCAATTTTACGGCGATTAAATTTTAAAACCAAATATTTATTAAAAAAATGTCTAAAACACACTTAATTTTTAACAAAAAAGTGATTTGATGATGAAAAACATTCCAATTCTGAATTTCAAACGGTAGTTTTATCACATGAAAAAAATCACACTACTCTTATCCTTTTTAGTACTTTGTTATCAGAGTTTTTCTCAATATAAACATGCTCCCACAGACTTCACTTCAAAAAACTTTCACCAAAGCAGAAGAGATAGTCTAAGAGCCAAAATGCCAGATAAGAGTGTGGCGATCTTTTTTGCCAACCCCGTCCGTAACAGAGCCAATGATGTAAATTATGTTTATCATCAAGATCCAGACTTTTTCTACCTGACCGGTTATAGAGAACCCAATGCTGTTCTTTTTCTTTTTAAAGAGCCTTATACGTTAGAAGATGGAGAAGTCTGTACTGACTTAATCTATGTACAACCCAAGGATGAATATGATGAGATGTGGAATGGTGCCCGTTTGGGAATTGAAGGGACTCATGAACAATTGGGATTTCAGAATGTAAGGTCCAATCAATCTTTTAGGAATGTTGAAATAGATTTTCAGGGATTTGATCATGTACTTACTTTCGATCCTTATAGAGATGTCAGCAATAATATATATGATCCTTATGAGCTTTTTGATTTTATTCAGATTTTCAAAAAGAAGGCCCACTACCCTGCCTACCTCAACCCCGTTACTGAAGATTTATATAATCAGATGAGAGGTAGTACCTTACAAACACAGGCTAATGTGGCACAGTTTATAGGAAGTGAATTGATCAATGCTCCTATATTAAGGCTAGATCAGAATATTATTTCTTTTTTAACAGCCCCTACTCCAGAACAGAGAGTGACTGTAGGTCAAAATCTTTCAACTACCAATATTCAGATTATGCTTCTGGACAGTTTAATGAAAGATTTAAGACAGGTAAAAGAAAAGGAGGAAATCAACTTATTAAAGAAAGCTGTATTTATATCTTGTGTAGCACAGAAAGAAGTGATGAAAGCGATAAAACCGGGTATGTCGGAAACGGAAATTCAAGGGATTCATGAGTTTATCTATAAAAAATATGGGGCCGAATATGAAGGCTATCCTAGTATTGTAGGTGCTGGTGAAAATGCTTGTATGCTCCATTATATTTCCAATAACAAACCAAAGATGGAGGATAGAGAATTGATTTTGATGGACTGCGGAGCCGAATATAGAGGGTATACAGCAGATGTAACAAGAACTATTCCTGTAAACGGTACTTTTACGAAAGAGCAAAAATTGCTTTATAACATTGTTTTGGATGCTCAGACGAAAGCAATCAAAGCTTGTAAAGCAGGAAACACTTTTGAGGAAGTACATGAGATTGCTGCAAATGTCATTGGGAAAGGTCTGACGAAACTAAAAATTATAGCGTTTCCTGAAGATTATGCCCGTTATTTTCCGCATGGTCTGATGCATCATATTGGTTTGGATGTACATGACAAAGGGCATTATACTAAACTTTTGCCTAATATGGTCGTCACTGTTGAGCCTGGTATTTATATTCCAGAAGATAGTGAATGTGATGAAAAATGGTGGGGAATCGGTATCAGAATAGAGGATGATATATTAATTACGGCTGATGGACCTGTCAATTTATCGGCTTCAGCACCTAGAACTATTTCAGAAATTGAAACGTTAATGAAAGCAGAAAGTGCGTTTGACAAAATTATATTGCCTAACTTTGAATAAATCTTCATTTCCCATACAATAATCTTATTGTTTACTCGGTTTAAAAAGTAGATAATTAAGTATATGAGACTTATTACTATTTTTTTAGTTCTTTTTATCAGTACATCTTTTCAAATTCCTTCTAATGTACTGAACACAGCCCTGCCTCTCAGTGCAATTGAAATTGAGAAGCAAGGGTTCAATAAACTGAACTCTTCTCTTCATTATGAACTCAATATAAGCTACCCTTTTGTACATTATAAGGATAAATTTGATATAGAACATAAAATCAACATTGATATACAAAGTATCATGGCATTTGCCATATCTGATTTTATGAAAAAGATGTATCATACCAAAAATGAAAAAGGAGCTATTGGTCTAAGTTTTTTAAATCTGGATTACAAAGTTCATTTCCAAGAGTATGGGGTACTGAGTATTGCTTTCGCAAAGGAAACCTATTATAATGGGTTAGAAGATATCAGAAATATTAAGCTGACTTATAATTATGACTACATAAATAAAAGAAACATTCAGTTGAATGATCTGTTTTTACCTGAGTCTGATTATAAAGATCGCCTTTTTCATCTTATCAAAGAAAAAGTAGGCAACAGCGGTAAAGTAAAGAAAGACAGCTACAGCATTTTTTGTATCAATAAAGAAGGGTTGTTATTTCCGTTAGACTACAATCGCTGTAAAGGAAAAAATTGTCCGCCTGAGGTTTTAATCAAATGGTCTGAAATTAAGGATATTACTTCTGATTTTGTGAGGACTATGGATTTGCTTTAATTTAAAAACACCTTATAATTCAATATAAAAAGGCTTAGAGTTTTAATAAATGCTCTAAGCCTTTTGTATTCTATAAGAAAATAGATTTAAGTACAAAGTCAAAAATAAATTATAGTTAATTCTAATTTATTTTTTGTGAGTACAACGCTAAAAAACGTATTAATAGTGGTTCTATTGAAAGTTTTTTGAAGGAAGTAATCGCAAAATAATAAATAGAATTAGTATTAGATAATTTTGAATTTGTACTTAATACCCTTCGTTCTGTTTTAAATCAGGATGTACATCCAATTCAATTATTGGTATAGGAAGGAAACCTCTCTGTTCTAATTTGAAGTCAATTTCATAATCTGAACTTTTACCTGCTTCACCATACCGGTCAATTTCATCTGTTTCTGGAGTGTAGTTTTTTACATCCAAAATCGATTTTACAGTATTCAAATTACCTTGTCCATACCTTCTCAATAAGTCATGATACCTTACTCCTTCTAATGCCAATTCTCTATTTCTTTCTTCAAATAAAATATCTTCATTGATAGAAGTTAGTGCAGTGGCCTTTGCTCTAGTTCTCACTAGGTTGACGTATTCTAATGCTTTCCCTGTATTACCCTTTCTTAAATATAGCTCTCCCGCCATCAAGATAACATCTGCAAAACGAAGGGCGTGATAATTCATTCCGTAGTTCAAGTTGACTGCAATGGAAGGTTGAATAGAAGCGAATGTGCTGTACTTTTTGTTATACAAACCGGTATGTTGCCATCCTATTTTAATCGGGAATTGTGGACTTTCCGGATCAAACCCTGCTTCATTTTGTCCTTCTTCTACTTCTTGTGCTGTTAAAATAGTAGCACTTTTACGTTCATCATTGGGATCATCCCAAAGTGTCAATAACTTTCTTCTTGGAACTCCATTGGCCCAACCGTCTGCATAAGTAGCATCAAATGCTTTTCCTTTTCCACCCCACGGACCTGATGCTCTACACATAATGTTTCCCGATTTAATACCCGTCCAACCTGGCAAACCTGAGTCTACATGAGGAATTTCCAAAAGTACTTCATCATTCCAGTTACTTGTCAATGGATCAAAGTTGTCTGCAAATTTTGGTAAAAGGTGCTTTCCACTGTTAGTATAAATATCATCAGCAAGTGCAATGGCATTGTCTAACGTAAATTCACTACCGTCCAGTCTTGGCAATGATTCTTTCTGATAATATCCCGTGTAGAAAAGGAACATTTTCAACAACTCAGCTTTAGATGCATATACAGACATTCTTCCTTTTTCGGGATCAGTTTCCGCCATAAGTTCAAAGCTCTTCAAATAATCATCCGTGGCCTGAGCATAAACTTTATGTGGATCTTCTTGTTTGTAGTTTCTCCAGCTTGTTCCATCAATAGGCTCAGTAGTTAGAATGACGTTTTCATACATTCTCAGCAACTCAAAATAATAATGTCCTCTTAGGAAATAAGCTTCTCCCAGAATTGTATTGGCCCTGTCTTCTTCTCCCTGTTTGATGGTGATATTTCCCCAGTTATGAAAAAGAGAATTTACTCTTGAAATACCATTATAAGATCTTCTCCAAAATGCTTCAGATCTAATCGGGCTCATCTCAAATTGATTCGCCTCTTGATAGGGATTGTTGGTCTGTTTTTTATTCGCACCTCCATTGACATTATCAGACATGCATTCGCTAAATAAAGCAATTGAAAACAACGGGAATGCATCTACGTAGTTCATTTTCATGGTACGTATAGGTTCATAGGCACCTAATAGTGCTTGATAGGCTTCGTCAACAGAATTGTAGTATTGAGAAGAGGGAATTCTATCATTTGGCTGGATGTTTAAATAATCACAACCCATCAATAGAAGAAAGATTAAATATATTTTTTTCATTGGATTACAGTTTAGAATGATACATTAAGACCCATCAGGTAAGTTCTTGCTTGAGGATAGGAACCGTTGTCAAGACCATAACGAAGGAGGTCACTGTCACTGAATTCAGGATCGGCTCCAGAGTAATTTGTGATGGTAAAAAGGTTTTGAACCGAACCATAAATTCTGAAGCGTTCCATCCCAATCTTTTTTGATGTTTTTGTTGGAAGTGTAAACCCTAGCTGAAGGTTTCTAAGTCTTAGGTAACTTGCATCTTCAATGTGAATCATATCATTGATTTTGGTAAAGTTACCATTGGCATCTTCATGCGTCATGGCTGGCCACTCATTCGTAGTGCCTTCACCTTTCCAATAATTCAGATGTCTTGCGTTTAAGTTTTGATAAGTCTCATTGGGACCATAAGCTACATTGGCAATATCATAATGAGTTTGTGCTTGGAAGAACATACTGAAGTCCCAGTTTTTATAACCTAGATTAATCGTCAATCCATAGTTGAATTTCGGGATAGCATTACCAATATTAGTTCTGTCCTCATCCGATATTTTTCCGTCTTCATTAATATCTACAAAACGAATATCACCTGGTTTAGCACTTGGCTGAATTAAGTTGCCTTCTCCATCTTTATGACTATTTACTTCCTCTTGATTCTGGAAAATACCATCTGTTTTATAGGCGAAGAAAAATGGCATTGGGTAGCCTTCCTGTACTCTCATATTTCCATCCAAAGTCCCTAAATTTCTTCCATTAAAATACCCCTCTGCGTTTTCCAGTTTTGTCATGTTGTTATGGTTATAGGACATATTGCCAAGGATATCAATCTTTAAATTTCTAACCTCTCCTGTGTATCTAATATCAAATTCTACACCTTTATTGGATACCGTTCCTATATTGGCCAAAGGCCCCATTCTACCCGTAAATGCTGGAATTGGCAATTCGTACAATAAGTCTTTTGTCAGTTTATCATAATACTCCGCAGTCAGTGTCAGCTTGTTATTCAAGAAACCAAGGTCAATACCAATATTCAACGTTTCTGAAGTTTCCCATTTCAAATCAGGGTTAGCCGCTCTTAGCGGTGCAAATCCTTGTACGAGGCTTCCATTGACAATATAATGATCGCTTCGTTCCATGATCGACATATGACCCCAGTTTCCGATTCTGTCATTACCTACTTGTCCCCATGAACCTCTCAGTTTGATTAAGCTAATTTTATTATGATCAATCTGGAAAAAATCTTCGTTTGAAATGGTCCATCCTGCCGAAAGTGAAGGGAAGATGCCGTATTTATTATTCTCTCCAAACCTTGTCGATCCATCTCTTCTGATAGTCGCATTCAGCATGTATTTTTCATCATAATTATAGCTTACTCTACCGAAGAAAGAAACCAATCTTGATTCATTCAGCATCGCTTCTGCCAACATGTTTTCCTGACCGCCATTAGAAGGCCATCCATAGTGCCAAGTACTCGGGTAAATATCTGAATTAGTACTGTTGGTGTTTCTATATTGATCGCTTATTAATGATTGTCCTAGTATAGCCGAGACATTTTGCTTTCCGAATGATCTAGAAAAACTCAATACATTTTCAAATTGGATAGAAGTATTTCTATTGGTTGTTACTTGAGCAGTGCTAGTACCATTTTGGTAAGGCCCTTGAGCAGAGATATAAAAAGCGGGGGTAAATACTCTATTATGATTGTCATAATTATTGATCCCTAAACTCGATTTAAATTTCAATCCTTCAACAAGAGTTCCTAAATTAAAATCTAAATACACATTCCCTCTCAACGTATTGGACAATTGTTCCCTGTTTTGAGTTTCTAGAATCGCCATTGGGTTACCTGCATATCCATCCAATTCTTTACTGATCGCATAATATCTTCCCTCAGCATTAGTCACCGCATTTTTGTGATAGCCTGTTGGATCATCTGTGAAGACAGGTGTCAATGGATCATGCAAATACATACTTGACAAGGTAGACACTTGCTGTTTTTCATTAAAACCTCTTGTTTTAGAATGAGAGTACGACAAGTTCTGTCCAAAAGTAATTACATCATTGATCTCGTGTGTAGAATTAATTCTGAATGTATAGCGGTCGAAATTTGACTTTTTACTTCCACCTACAATACCGTCTTGAGAGAAATAAGACAATGAACTGCTGAAGTTGGATTTCTTCCCGCCACCAGAAAAACTTAATGCATGATTGGTGATCGGTGCTTTCTGATACATTTCATCTTGCCAATCCGTATCAATTGTATTTTGCTGAATTCGATCTTCAGAATAGCGAGGCTCAGTATTGTCCCATTCACTTGCTGCATTATGGATTCTCATGTACTCCGTAGCATTCAGCATATTTACTTTATTTGCTGCTTCCTGAATACCATAATACCCGTCATATGTAATGTTATACTTCCCTTTTTCACCCTGTTTTGTGGTCACTAATACAACACCATTTGCACCCCTAGCTCCAAAAATTGCTGCCGAAGCCGCATCTTTCAGCACCTCGATCGACTCAATATCATTTGGAGAAAGGTTGTTGATATTTCCTACTTGAAGTCCATCTACAATATATAATGGAGAGGAATTACCATTACTACTTACCCCTCTGATTTTTATACTTACTGCACCACCTGGAGCTCCCGAATTACTTTGAACAATCACCCCTGAAGTCCTTCCTTGAAGGGCCTGTGATGCATTGGCAATTGGAGTCGATTCTACATCTTCTGATTTGATAGAAGAAATGGCTCCCGTCACTACACTTTTCTTTTGCACGCCATAACCTACGACTACAATTTCTTCTAATTGTTTGGCATCTAATACCATCTGTACTTCTATGGCACTTTTACCTTTAACAGATATCTCCTGAGGCTGATAACCAATATAGGAGAACAACAACACATCATTCTCATTTGTGGAAAGAGAAAATTCTCCATCCATATTGGTTACTGTTCCTTGGGTCGTTCCTTTGATCAGGATATTGGCTCCCGGAATTGGAGATTTTTTCTCATCAAGAACCACTCCTCTAATAATATTTTGAGCAAATACATTGAAGGATAGAAGAGATAAAAGACATACTGTCAATATCTCTGAAAATGTAATTTTAAACATACTTTTAATTCAAATTCATTTCAAAAAGAGAGCATAACCTTCCAGTATTAAGAATACCTTTTCACATTAAGTATTGCATAATAATTAGTGTATCAATATTTCGACATAGAATGCCATAGTCAGATTTTGTATAGTATTTCTTAATACTGTTGTCCATGAGGCTACCGTTAAAAGAAAACTCTTCTAATTTTAGACCTACTGCCTCATTTATAAAAAAGGTTGTTGTTTACTGCTTTATTATTACACTTGATTGACATATCAAGTACCTTCTTTCTTTGATAGAAAGAGCTTCTCATTTGTAGTGTAGTTCAATAACTAGTTCATTTCATTGTTTAAATTATTTCTTGGGATCGTTTGAAAAATAATTATAAACCAAAAGTAGGCGTTTCAATGCTCTAGCAGGGGTAGTATTAGTAAAAAACTCGTTGCTTTTAGTTTGAAAAAATGTTGCTAAGAGTGAAGGTAATGTTGCTTTAAAACAGTGTTATAATGATGATTTGAAATATAGATTGTGGCCTACTGTAAAAACTATTCATCTCTTAATACAAAAAAACTGCCTGCAAGAAACATTTTTCTTACAGGCAGTTTTCAATATCTAATGCTATTAACGGCTTATTTCGATTCTTCCTCTTCAGCTTCATCTTTTTTTCTGAAGATCAAATCATTCAGTCCTTCCACTTCGCTTCTATCAAAGTCTTCAAACCAATCTTCCATTTTTTGCAATGCTAATTCTTTATGTTCTTGCTTCAAGCAGACAGATACATAACCAATGGCGGCAAATACTACTGAAAAATCATCGGCAAAACCTACAACTGGAATGAAATCTGGGATAAGGTCCATAGGGACTAATAAATACCCCAATGCACCTGCAATTGCCACTTTTGCTTTGCTAGGTGTTTCCTCATCGATATACATAAAAAACAGCAGCAAGGCCACGTAAACTACTTTCTCTCCTGCCTTTTTCGCGATTTTAAAAAGTGTATTGATAAACTTACTTTCCTTAAATGCATTGACGTATTTTGTGGTTTCTATATCTTTTAGTTCCATACTTTTATTGGTTATTTAATTTATAAATGGGGTACCTTAGGTGCGATTTTTCTTTATGGTCAGAGTGGTCGTAAATGAATTCTAGTTGTTGATAAGCAGAATTTCTAAAACCCTCATCCTCTTTCTTCCTCTTCTCCAACGCTTCTTTAAGTTCGGGATTTTTTTCGAGAATTCTTACCGCTTTATCTTCAAAAACATAAGAAGAGAAATGTTCTTTTTGCTGAAGGATAGGATCAAAATAATTCCAGGCAAAATAACTGTCTTTGGCTTCCGGCGTTAAGGTTTCCATTAAAAAGCGGACGCCTCTTTGAGCCGTAGGAACCATATAATCACCTTTTCTAAACATTACTTCCTCTTCTTTTGTGGTAGTGGTTACATCATAATGCAAATAGTGACCTTCATAAGGGCTTTTTACAGTTTGATATTGTTCAATGTATTTCACTTCCACTTTCATGGTCTGATCTTCCTCCAACTGTTTCATCTTAATATGATTGTACTCTAATGCGGCAATCACATTTCCCCACGCTTTAGGAATTATAAAAAAGTCCGGTTTCTTTTCGGTTTTCGTTACTTTCAAACCTGAATAAAAAGGAATTTCTTTTTCATAAGGCTTTGATCGGTCGTAATACAAGCGAGGCAAACCACTCACTTCGCTGTCTTTGTAACTTCCTTCATAGCCTTTAAAAGAAATTTGATCCACCTTAGAAGAGTCCAAACTCCAGTTGATCGCCATTGATTCAGCCTTTAAATCTGCTTCAATTTTGGCCTCTTTTGCAACTGTAAGTGCATCTCCATGTCTTTCTAAAAATTCAATCGCTTTTTTCAAAAAGGCATAAGTTGCCAATGTTCTTTGCTTATAAGGCTTCAACATATGCGTTTCAATCACATAACTTGGCGTATTAAAAAGAGCAGTGTAACCAGAAGAATAACGGGGGGAATCAAAAAACTGAACATAGCCTTTATCTGGAGTGGTACCCCAAACATTGACATAAGGCACTATATCCCAACCTTCGTTCTCCATCTCATTTTCCATAAATGGATTCATCTTTTCCTTCATAAAAGCACCTATTTCACCACCCAATTTTTCTTCATGCGTAGCCAAATAAGTCAATACATGCTGGTAATCTGCACCATTGCTGACATGCGTATCAATAAACAAATCAGGTTCATAGAGGTGGAAAATCTCAGCGAATGAACGCATGTTTTCAGAATCCATTTTCACAAAATCTCTATTCAAATCAAGGTTTTTGGCATTTCCTCTAAATCCATATTCGTGAGGACCGTCTTGATTTGCTCTTGTAGACGAATTTCTGTTTAATGCTCCTCCAATATTATAAAAGGGAATTACAGCAACGATGGTATTATCATCCTCAATTGTCACTTTTCCTTGTAATAAATCACGCAAAAGCATCATGGACGCATCCACTCCATCAGGTTCACCAGGATGAATGGCATTATTGATCAACAATACATTTTTCTTTTTTATATCAGAGGGAATAAAAGTGCTTTCTTTTGAATAAATCCCTAAATGTAATGGGAAACCACTGTCCGTTTTTCCATACTCCACCACTCTAAATGCCTCATAAGCATCTCCCAGCCGATGGAAATAATCCATTCCCTCCTCATAAGTAAAAGTTTCAGTCCCTTTTGATTTTTCAAAGGGTGTCAACCAATCGGTTTCTTTTACGGTTTGCTTATCTGAACATGAAAAAATAAAGGTGAATAAGCTTAATATTAAAAAAGTATTGCGTAATTGTATCACTATTTTGATATATTTATTGTCAATATTGAAGTGCCAATGCAAATGTAAGGATACTTTATTTTTAAACGGGCACTTACTTATAGCATATTGAATTCTCCCTACCGGTTTTCAACTATGTTCTTATGAATATCTAATTTTTAAATCGATTCAACAAAGAATATGCATAATGTTGAATTTTTTTAATGAAAAACTTATTGTAAATCATCAACAATGAAACTATCTATCAAAAAAATAAGCCTTTCACTAATTGCTTTTGTAGTATTTTTTTATGCTGTCATCTCCATCTTCACTTACACGCAAACCTGCTTGATACAAACGCATCAAGGCACAAGCAAACTACAAGATGAAAAGGAAAATGGGTCTTTTGATACTTCTTGGCTAGACAAAGTAAGTAGAGAGGATTTTGAAGTAACTTCTGATCAGGGATATACACTCAGTGGCACTTACCTGGAGGCTCCTGAAGACTCTGTGCAATTAACTGCTGTAATGGTACACGGCGTTACGCACGACCGATGGAGAATGATGCGTTATGCTCAAATCTATCTAAAACATGGCATTGATGTAGTACTTTATGACCATAGAAAACATGGATTGAGTGGTGGCGAAGAAGTGAGTTTCAGCTTCTTTGAAAGTCAAGATCTAGAAAAAGTGGTACAATGGGCCAAAAAGAGAAAGCCTGAAGATATTATTCTTGCACACGGAGAATCTCTTGGTGGCGCTACCGTAACTTCCCACTCTGGCCTTAATGAGACGACACACTCCGTTGATTTTTATATTGCAGATTGTCCTTTTTCTGACACAAAAGAGTTATTGGCTTTTAGAGCTGAAGAGGATTTCAGTGTGCCAGATCTTGGGTTTATGAATACATCAAGTATCGTTACAAAACTGATGGCGGGCTTCTATTTAGGGGATGCTTCTCCAATTCAAAATGTAAAGAAATCAAAAGTTCCATTCTTGTTTATTCACGGAAAAGAAGATAAATATATTCCTATGCAAATGACGAAAGATTTATTTGAAGCAAAGCAGTTTGGAGAGAAATACATTTGGCTTGTACCTTATGCAAAACATGCGAAATCAATTACAGTAGCCCCTGTGATGTACGAAATCACAGTCATGAATTATATCAATACTATTTTATCGAAGTTGTCGAAGTAGGCAATTTTATTGAAAGCTGGTTCAAGCACTCAACTTGGGCCTGCTTTTTTAGATTATACTTAAAAACTAACTTTTACAACAACTAAGCAATAGTTTTACAGTCAACAAAAATACTAAATGAGCAAACTAAAAATATTCAAATGGGGGTGTATCTCTACATTAAGCATCTTCTTAATTCTTATCGCCACATTTATTTACTTTTTGATAAAACCAAATCAGGTCGACTTTCACAATCATCCTTTATCAGATACTTTAATTAAAGTAAATACTGATTTTCCCAAACATAACATTCCCTCTTACTTACTAACACCTTCTACAAATGAAATTATTTACCAAGCTTTATTTCAAGAGGAATTATTGGATAAAAATGTACTATTCAAAACACTGATAAAGGTTGATTCCAATTTTCAATTCGAACATCGTTTTCCTTTAGATAGTGCTCAAATTGAATTACTTAATACTTCCATTGCTTTTCGCAGTATTAAAAACAATCAATTCATTGCTAGTATTCCATTAACTAAAGAAGATCAAATCAACAACAGTACCACAATTGATATCTACTCCAAGCTTAATGATGATGAAACTAAAGTCTCTCTTCAGAAAGGATCTTATTCCATCCATTTTTTAGAACAAGACAAAATCGGTAATTACCAAGATCTGTTCATTTATGATGAAGTAAACCACTATATCTATTTTGAAAGGAGAAGGTATTTTGCTTTTCAATAAGGTTTTGTCATTCACATATCTCTGATTTACCTATAATTTGTGAATACCCAATGATGTATGTATATTCACTCATTCATAATCAACACAATACACCAAACTTATGACAAAACAAACCGAAAGCACAACGGGTAGAGTAAGCAAGACCACTATTAAAGTCAGAAATTATCATATTGATAGTTTTCAGCATGTCAACAACATGAGATATATGGAGTTTCTGGAAGAAGCTAGATGGTGTCACTTTGAAAACAATGAGACTTTAGTATTGGCAAGTAAAGAGGATACTACCTTTGTAATTGCCAACTATAACATCAATTTTAAGTTCCCTGCCTCAATGCATCAAGAATTAGAATTGCATTCACAGGTCATTAAAGTGGGAGGTTCGAGTGTAACTTTCCATCAAATTATTTATATTAAAGGAACTGATCTTGTAGCATTGGAAGCTGATGTGGTTTTAGTAGCCTTTGACATCAAGACACAAAAACCTAAGAAAATATCGCCCATCATAAAAGATGAGCTGTTTAAATAATTAACCTTACCGCCCATGTCATCATTACAGCATAGGATTTTGAAAATGGGATTGAACCTATCCTCTACTTTATTTCCTACAAAAGACATCAACCTTACTTTATTAAGAGAGACCACTGAATTGATCTCCCTTGTGGCACTATTGCCCTGGGGAGTTAAATCCAGCAAATTTAAAATTGGAGAATTGGAAGCAGAAGTGATTAAGCCTGTACATACTTCCGAGAAGAAAAGAGCTTTGCTTTATCTTCACGGAGGAGGTTTTGCGATTGGTTCCAATCAGACGCACCGACATATGGTGGGAAAAATTGTGAAAGATACTGACACGGAAGCATTGCTGATCAATTACCGAAAAATTCCCAATCATCCCTGCCCTGCTCCAATTGAAGATGCTTATGAAGGTTATCAGTTTCTTTTGAAAGAAGGTTATCAAGAAGAGGAAATCATTGTAGCAGGAGATTCCGCTGGAGGTGGCTTAGTTTGTACTTTGTTTTTTTGGCTCAAAGAAAAAGGTGAAAAATTGCCCAAAGCAGGGATTTGCCTTTCACCTTGGCTGGACTTAATGCATACTGGAGACACTGTGGAGGACAATAAATACACAGATCCTTTTGTAAAAATTGATGAGATGAAGCGATGGGCCAAAGTCTACGCAGATAAAAAACCGTTAGACGACCCTTTTGTTTCTCCGCTTTATGGCGATTTTACGGGCTTCCCTCCTATGCTCGTACAGACTTCTAAAAATGAAGTGCTACATGACGACAGTGTACGCTTGAAAAAGGTATTGGAACAACAAAAAATTGACGTCACTTATCAAGAGTGGGAAGACCTTATCCATTGGTGGCAATTGTTTTGGCGTTTCATTCCTGAATCTGATGAAGCACTGACAAAAGTTTCAGCTTATATTAATCAACAATTCAAGGAATCGTAATAGTAATTTCAATCACTTATCTCTATCTTTATCAAGAGATTATAATAAAACTTAAATATTTCTTAATTTTTATATTAGTCTTTATAATGATTGTTCATTCATTTATTTTTATTACCTTTGTAAAAATGATAACTCAATGTGTTTGAACAACAAGTTTAACCGCAAAATAAAAAAATAAGCACCATGGAAGAACTATTAAAAAAGCTAGTATATACTGGAGTAGGTATTACAGCATTTACTATCGAAAAAATTCAGGAAGTTGTTGACAAATTAGTTGCAGAAGAGAAATTGACTGTAGAGGAAGGAAAGAAAATTGTTGACGAATTTGTAGACAGCACTGAAGCGAAGAAAAACGAATTTGAAGATCAACTCAAAACATTAGCTGAAAAATTTACATCATCATTAAACTTTGATTTCGACAAGATCACTTCAATGTTTAAGGGTGGAGATTCTGAAGAGGTAGAGATCTTAAAAGCTCGTATTGAAGCTTTGGAAGCAGCTCAAGCTAAGACTGCTGCACCAAAAAAAGCTCCTGCTAAGAAAACTACTGCGTCTTCAGAAGCGTCGAAAGCGTAAGCCTTTTGGTACTTTTGTGATGTGTGTGGGCCGACACTACTGTATGCTGTACAGAATTGTCGGTCTTTTTTTTATACAATTTGCAACCGATTGCAACTATTCAAAAATTATTACCTAATTTTATCCTACCAATATGAAACAACGAAAAACACACTAAATTATTCACCAAAAATTATGATGGATAAACTTACTGCTTCTGTCGGTACAGCACTTGACCGCTTTATCGCTCAAAAGCAAGAACAATTTCCTTATGCTACAGGAGAATTATCTCAACTCTTACGCGATATTGCACTGGCTTCTAAAATCATCAATAGAGAAATCAATAGAGCAGGCCTTGCAGGAATAGAAGGAGGTGCCGGAGCTGAAAATGTTCAGGGAGAGGCGCAACAGAAACTAGATATGATTGCTGATATCCGTTTTACAAGAGCACTGTCTAAAGGTGGTGAAACTTGTGGAATCATTTCTGAAGAAGTAGACGGAATCATTGACACTGGAAATCATCATGCAAAGTATATTGTCACGATAGATCCACTTGATGGGTCGTCAAACATCGATGTCAATGTGCTTGTCGGTACAATTTTCTCAATTTACCGCAGACGTTCACCTATCGGCAGACCTCCTACCAAGGAAGATATGCTACAACAAGGAACGGAACAAGTAGCAGCCGGATATGTACTTTACGGTTCATCCACTATGCTAGTGTATAGTACTGGCTATGGAGTAAACGGTTTCACTTATGAGCCTTCTCTGGGTGAATATTTCCTTTCACACCCAAATATGCAATGCAAAGAGGACGGAGAAATCTACTCTATCAATGAGGGCGGATATAATACTTTCGATGAAGGATTGAAAGAGTATATCACAGCTTGCAAAGACAGAGAGTATTCTAGCCGTTATATCGGTTCACTTGTGGGAGACTTCCATAGAAACTTGTTGAAAGGCGGGATTTATATCTATCCATCCACTTCAAAATACAAAACCGGAAAACTTCGTCTGCTGTATGAGTGTAATGCACTCGCCTTCTTGGCAGAGCAGTCCGGTGCGATGGCCACTGACGGCTATCAGCGAATTCTGGATATCAAACCAACGGAATTCCATCAGAGGACACCGTTTTATGTAGGTTCTCCAAAAATGGTAGAAGAAGCAATGTCCTTTTTACAAGGAAAAAAACATAAATCAGTTACTGCTCCACCCGTCAACGGTGTAGAAGTAAAATAAAAACACAATGGTCAGCTAGTCAATTATTTAGCTGACCATTTTTTTATTTACCCCTTTTCAGCATAACAATACCACTTTAACAGCAATTTATCTTAATAAAAGTTTAGCGATTCTACTTTGCTTTGTTAAAACTCTAACTTTACAAATGTGTGTACATCAAAACTTTGACTGACAATATCAGTAGGCGAACTACTAGACTAATCAATTAATAATATGATCTCATTAAATAAAAAAGAGAAAGTAACGCTATATATACTCGCCGCAGTAAGCTTTACAAATATCTTGGACTTCGTTGTATTGATGCCGCTAGGACATACTTTACAGGAAACTTTCAACATGACTCCTATTCAGTGGAGTGCCGTCGTATCATCTTATACTTTGGCTGCATCAGTATCTGGATTACTGTCCATTTTTTTTATCGATAAATTCGAAAGAAAGAAAATGTTCTTATTTATATATGCCTTTTTCACTTTTGGGACAATACTTTGCGGTATTGCCGATTCTTATAATTTCCTGCTTTTCGCAAGGTTGTTTACCGGTATTTTTGGAGGATTGATTAATGCCACTTTATTCACTATTGTGGGTGATATGCTTCCAGAGGAAAAAAGAGGCACCGGCATTGGTATTTTGATGACTGGCTTTGCCGTCTCTTCTGCTGTGGGTGTACCCATAGGTTTATATTTGGGGGTGACGATCGACTGGCATGCACCATTTATTATCATTGCAGTACTATCAAGTATTCTATGGTTTGTCTGTTATCACAGATTGGAAAAGATGGAAGCGCACTTGGAAGACAGACCTGTTCAAGGTTCATTTTTCTCACCATTATTGAATGTGCTTAAAAATTCGAGACAGCTGAAAGGGCTTTTTGCGCTCTTCTTGGTTTTCTTCGGACACTTTTTGCTAATCCCATTCTTTTCTCCTTACATGGTAAAAAACATTGGATTTCAAGACCAGCAACTTACTTGGATTTACTTATGTGGAGGATTGGCTACTTTGTATTTCTCTCCAAAAATTGGAAAATGGTCAGACCGTTATGGGAAATATTTGGTCTTCGTGATCATTTCATTCATTACTATAATTCCTGCATTGGTTTTAACCAACGTTCCTGAAATGAGCATTCCGGTAGTACTTGTCTTTTCTTCGCTCTTCTTTATTTGTGGAGCAAGGTCAATTCCTGCCAATGCATTGATTCTTGGAACTGCAAATCCTAAGCAGAGAGGAGGTTTTATGAGTATCCGTTCAGCGGTACAAAATTTATCTCAAGGTTTAGCCTCATTCGCTTCTGGTCTGATAATAATTGATAATCCTATCACAGATAAACTGGAAAATTATAACTTAGTCGGTATTTGTAGCGTAATTGCAACTATGTTAGGTGTCTTTATGTTCAAGCATATCAGTGATGCGAAAGCACATAGAGAACGTATGAAAAATTTGTCGGCAGAATAATTTTATAACCATTTCTATATCATGAACTTTCAATCTAGAAGGTATTTCCCCTACTCTCAGCAGTTAAAAAGTAAATATGGAGGACGAATTCAAAAAGTCTCTATTCATGCTGAATTTACATGTCCCAATAGAGACGGTTCTCTGGGATATGGCGGATGTACTTTTTGTAATAATGACAGCTTCGTTCCTAATTATCTTCATGATGGAATGATGAGCATTACAAAACAGATTGATCATGGAATGGAATTTTTGCCAGGCAGATACCATAGTGCTAAAGCATTTGTAGGCTATTTTCAAGCGTATTCTAATACTTATGGTACTTTAGACTACCTTAAAGAGATTTATTCTGAAGCGCTGAACCATCCTAAAATTGATGGTTTGGTAATTGGCACAAGACCTGACTGTCTTTCAGACGAACAATTAGATTACCTGGAAGAACTCTCTAAAGACTATTTGATTTTTATTGAATTCGGTATAGAATCTTGTTATAATAAAACGCTGGACAGAGTAAACAGAGGACACTCTTTTGAAGATTCTGTGGAAGCTATTCAAAAGGTGGCTGACAGAGGTATCTCAGTTGCAGGTCATATGCTGTTTGGGTTGCCAGGTGAAACAAGAGAGGAAACATTGGCCCAAGCTGAAATCTTGAACAAACTACCTTTGGAATCATTGAAATTTCATCAACTTCAAATTGTAAAAGGGACGATCATGGCCAAACAATTTAAAGAAGATCCTTCTCAGTTTCCATTATTCCAGCCTGATGAATATGTTGATTTTATGGTGGATTTCTTAGAACAATTACGTCCTGATATCGCTATACAACGTTTCAGCAGTGATACTCCTATCAACTTAAGGATTGCTCCTAACTGGGGAATCAGACCCAATCAAATTCAATTGATGATTGAGAAAAGATTGAAAGAAAGAGATACTTACCAAGGGGCATTATATAAAGGATAAAAACCTCCCTGCCTTAATTCCATTTTTAACCACTGATTTTCAATACCATATAGTGTTATTTTGTAAATATTTCGTAAATTCTATTAAACATAATATATTTCTTACGTATCTATATTTATGTGGGATAATTAACACCCTGATTATTGTTACAACTAAAATTGTGGTTAAAAGCTATCAGAATTAAAAAACTTTCTCTATTGATTTTTAGTATTAATGCTAACTATAATTTTATATTCGTGATCCAATAATGGGCAAAGAGGTTTTTATACCTTTTTGATCAAAAAATCCCGTTTTTAAATAGGTCAAATTAGAAACAATCAGATAAGAATCAACAATGGAATATATAGATTATTATGAGGTGCTTGGAGTAGACAAAAACGCAACTCAAGCAGAAATAAAAAAAGCATACAGAAAATTAGCTCGTCAATATCACCCAGATAAAAATCCTGATGACGAGGTGGCGAAAAAGAAATTTCAGCAAATTAATGAAGCCAATGAGGTGTTGGGTGATGAAGAAAATAGAAAGAAATACGATAAGTACGGTAAAGACTGGGAACACGCAGATCAGTTTGAATCACAAGGCTTCGGTGGCGGAGGATTTGGCGGATTTGGTGGCTTCGGTGGAGGTGCCCAAGGAGGTGGTGATTTCTCCGATTTCTTCAACTCTATGTTTGGAGGTGGTGGTTTCTCTCAAAGACCTAAAAAGGGAGGTGATTACAAGGTAAATGTTACTTTAGATATCCGTGATATTTACAAAACTGAAAAGCGTACTTATAAAATAAATAATAAAAATATCAGAGTAACAGTTCCTGCAGGTATAGCAGATGGTCAGGTCATTAAGATTCCGGGCCATGGTAAAGCAGGTATTAATGGCGGTCAGAATGGTGATTTACTGATTGCTTTTAAAATCACGAACAGCACTGATTTTGATCGTAAACTAAATGATCTTTTCAAAACAGTGGATATTGATTTATATACTGCTTTGTTGGGAGGTGACATTACAATAGACACGTTTGACAGTAAAGTGAAATTGAAAGTCAAAGAAGGAACGCAAAACGGTACAACGGTAAAACTGAGAGGTAAAGGTTTCCCTAAATACAAGCAGGATGAAGTCTTCGGTGATTTGTATATCACTTATAATGTGAAAGTTCCAACTTCGCTTACTGATGAACAAAAAGAGCTGATCGAAAAAGTGAGAGAATTGTCAGAATAAAAGAATGACTAAAATCAGTTCTTTTGTTGGATTAAGACGTACAATTGTTTATAATTGTGCCATTAAAAACCGAATTACATTCTCTTAACTCCAACGACAATGATAGCAACAGCGTATTTGGAATATGCAGCAATGGGCTTTATGGTACCACCGTTAGTAGGTGCTATTGCTTATGCTCTTATCACGTTAAAGAAAGACAAAGTTTAGTCTTTTGCGTTAAAGGATGAAGGCGTTTGAACACTATGTTTCAAACGCCTTTATTTTTATATAAGCATTAGGAAAAAAGTTATGGAACTTTTTTAATGAAGAATTAAGAATATGCTTATCCGCAAGTTTAACAGTACTGATGACCAATCGCAATAATTGCTCTATCAAATAACTTATCACCGAAATACCTTCTATTAAGTTTATAGCAAAACTCGTCAAGGTAATTTTGCAGATATTTTGCTTTCATATGATGATATAAACCAAGAAATGTGCGTTTTGCATTACTTATTGCAATATGAACCCAGCCCAATTTATTTTTTGAATATTCTTTTGTAGATTTTTCAGCGAAATGGTATTCTACTAGATCCTCTATATCAACATAAGATGTACTTTTGTCGGAAAAGACAACAGATGTATCCTGAATATTTTCTTTGACACATTCGTTAACTGCATCTTTCAAGTGGCTTTCTAATACCTTCATTTTAAAGTATCTACATTGGTGACTTGTAGTATCAGTATCTATATCTTCTATAGGTACAGACTCTGCCATAACAGCTACATTTTGTTGTTTTTGGCTACCTTTACCTCTCTTTAAATCCGTAGATTCTGGAGCTCCAGTTGTAAAATAACCTTCATCAAATTCAACCATATCTTCCAATACATAAAGTCCGTCTCTTTTCCCCATTGCTTCTCTTATTTTATGCATCATACGCCATATGCTCTCATATCGAGAATGATTTAGTTGACGCTTGACTTCATTAGCTGAGATCCCTTTCTTGGTCATTGTCATATAAGCATTCGCTAAATACCACTTACGAATTGATAACTTACTACCATGCATTATTGTTCCACTGCGAAGAGTCGTTCTGAAATTACAAGAAGAACACTGCCACTGTTTGATAGCTTTTAACCAATAATGCTTCTTACAACCGCATTTTTTACAAGTTATACCTTCTTTTTCACGAGTTAATCTAAAGTGATTAATACACGACTGCTCATCAGGAAATTTTTCTGTAAATTCTATTATTTTCATAACTTCTAATTTGAGTTCTGAAACTAAATTAGAGGTTTAGAACATATTCTTATTACGTACTGTTATTTAAGCGGATAAGCATAATTAAGAATGTAGAATTATGGTTCGCAAAATGGTTTTTAGGATGGTTATTAAGCCACAATAAGAACCATAATTCTTCATTCTTCATTAAAAAGGATTCGCTTACATTAAAATATGACCATGAGGTTTTACCTTCTCTGGTAATTCTTCTTTCCCCAACATTTCTTTCAAATCAATCTCAATAGTATTACAAAGACTCGTCATTGGTGTATCAAAAGCTAACCCTTCAAATGGATTTTCAGCAAAATCACCCACCAATTCCATTATAAAATAAATACCTCCCACAATTGTTGTAAATGGTATCGTCAACCATACAAGCCCCTCTCCCATGGCACTGAATTGAGAAACCATTCCAAATGGCAATAAGAATACAATCAAAACTGTCAATACAAAAGAAGTATTAGCATACTGACGGGGTAATGGAAAGTTCTTTATACGCTCACACTTTCCTTGTTGAGTGTAGAGGTCCTGTAGTAATTTTTGCAGCTCCACATGTCTGAAATCATCAATCAAGCCCTTCTCTCTCAATTCCAATAACCTTTTAGATTGATTACTGATAATTTGGGTACAAATATTTTTTCTTTTTAGTAATTCATCGACCTCATTATCTTCAATAAACATTTTCAATTCATCTTCTTCTGAAAGTGAAGCAAATTTATCTCCCAAATTTTTCCTCACTTCATTCGATAATTTATGAGAATGCTCCCAAGGTTGAGGTTTCCATAATTGTCTACGGAGGCGGTAAGCCCATGCGATATGTCTAAGTATTAATTCCTTATGAATCTGATAAAGTTCTCCCTCTTCCAATGGCTCTCCCTTAACAAAAAGATTTGAAGTATAATCTCTTGCCAATATCCCCCATGTACGGCTGCTGTTAATAATCGCTCCCCAAATTTTACGGGCTTCCCATGTTCTTGCATAAGCCGAATTGTTCTTAAAACCCACATAAAAGGCCACGGCAGTACCCACAATCGATAAAATAGACCACGGGAGTTTTATCCATGTCATATGAAAATACTCATAAAGAACTACGATAAAAGCGCCGTAAAGTGCGAGAAAAAGAATAGGAGTAAATGCTTTATGAAGAAAGACTTTGAAGTTTATATTCCTGTTAATGTACATTTGTTTTGTAGCGTTTGGTTATTAATGTCAAGTAATCATATAAATTAAAGAAAACCTATTATTAGGGCAAAAGGTTAAAGGAATATTTTAAGTAAGTACTAAATCAAAAATAAATCATAGTTAATTCTAATTTATTTTTTGTGAGTACAACGCTAAAAAACGTATTAATAGTGGTTCTATTAAAAGTTTTTTGAAGGAAGTAATCGCAAAACAATAAATAGAATTAGTATGAGATAATTTTGAATTTGTACTTATTATACTATTGATTTATTTACAACACAACTAAACTTCTAGTCTCTTTTTGAAGAGTAATCATTGTTATTATACTATATATTTGGGCACTTTGATGTAATAATTTAAGGTTATGATTTTACTTTTTCAGCAAGTATAGAATAGAATCATAATGAACTTCTAAGAATTAGTTAAATTAATATTAGCTGTAAATGAGGCAGTATATTTAAGGAAAACTAAAACAAAATTTTTATACCTACTATTTCTTATGAAGAAAGCTATTTTGCTACTCCTTTGTATAATCACTAGTGTTTCACTATATGCTCAGGAAGTAACTACTGTAATAAAAGGTACAGTGATAGAAAAAGATATAGATCAGCCCGTAATAGGAGCATCTATTGTTATTAAAGGAACTACTATTGGAACCACCTCAGATTTTGATGGTAATTTTAGCTTAAAATCAATTAAGTCTGGCAATGTCACTTTAGTTATTTCATTTGTAGGAATGCAACCTATAGAACAGGAAATCAACTTAGACGGGACTCAAAAAGACCTTGGTGAATTAATGATGGCTTCAGATGCTATTGGTCTTGCAGAAGTGGAAGTCGTCGCCTCAGTGGCCATAGACAGGAAGACTCCGGTTGCCGTATCTACTATTAAGCCAGAAGCACTTGAAGAGAAATTAGGATCTCAAGAGTTTCCAGAAATTCTGAAATCAACTCCGGGGGTTTACGCCACAAAAGCTGGTGGTGGATATGGTGACAGTAGAATTAATTTAAGAGGATTCTCTTCTGAAAACATTGCCGTAATGATCAACGGTGTTCCTGTCAACGATATGGAAAATGGTGCTGTTTACTGGTCAAATTGGGCTGGTTTAGCCGATGTTACCAGGTCGATGCAAGTGCAAAGGGGATTGGGAGCTTCTAAAGTAGCCGTCCCTTCTGTGGGTGGTACTATCAATATCTTGACGAAAACTACGGATGCTCAAAAAGGAGGTAATATCTTTTACGGTATTGGAAATAATGGCTACAACAAAGTGGCCTTTACGGCTTCTACTGGTTTGACGGATAATAATTGGGCAATTACAATTTCTGGAGCACGCACCGCTGGACAAGGCTTTGTAGATGGAACTCAATTTATTGGCTACTCTTATTTCGCTAATATTTCAAAGAAGATCAATAACAGCCATCAATTGGCCTTTACGGTATTTGGAGCTCCACAAGTACATGGTCAAAGACGAAATAAAATGCTCCTCTCTGATTATAAAGAGTCTGGAAGAGGTATAGTTTATAATGGTGATTGGGGCTATAGAAATGGTCAGGTGGCTAATGTAAGAGAGAACTATTATCATAAACCTCAAATGTCATTGAACTGGTACTGGAACATTAATGACAAAATGGATTTAGCCACTGTGATTTATGCTTCAATTGGTAATGGCGGTGGATCTGGCGGTGCCGGAGTAGACAAATTTTCTCCTACTTTAAGTAACCCTTGGAGAAGAGATGGTGTGATTGATTTTGATAGAATTGTCGATGAAAATATTGCACGAGGACGTCAGGGTTCTGAAACCGTATTATATAATAGTGTCAATAACCATAAGTGGTACGGAGGTCTTTCTACTTTAACCACTCAATTATCAGAGTATATTAATTTCACTGGAGGTCTTGATATCAGATATTATGAAGGAAATCACTACCGTGAACTAAGAGATCTTTTAGGCGGACAATTTTATACTGATCCTGCTGTTGGAGGTGCCGAATCAGGAGCTGTGGGAGCTGTTCCAAGAGCTGTGAAAGTTGGTGATAAAATCCAGTATAATAATGATGGAAATGTATGGTGGCAAAGTATCAATGCACAAGCTGAATATTCTAAAGACAAGCTCTCTGCATTCCTTTCGGGGTCTATCTCCAATCAGTCTTTCAGAAGAGTCGATTTTTTCCAGAAAAGACCTGAAAACCAGAAAACAGACTGGCAAAACTTTTTTGGATTTAATATCAAAGGAGGAGCGAATTACAATCTAACTGATGTTCATAATGTATTTTTTAATGCAGGTTATTTCTCAAGACAACCTTTCTTCAATAGCGTCTTCCCTACTTTTACGAATGATGTAAACGAAGGTGTAGTAAATGAAAAAGCATTAAGTTTTGAAGTAGGATACGGTTATAGAGGAAAAATTGTATCTGGTAATATCAACTTTTACCACACCACATGGAAAGATAAATATTATAGAGCATCTATTCCTGTTGGAGGTGTTTCTTACTCTGCCAATATTCCTGGTATTGATGCGGTACATATGGGCGTAGAACTTGACTTTATTGTTAGACCAACAGATAAATTAAGCATAACAGGTATGCTTTCCGTAGGAGATTGGAAATGGGATAAAGATGTGCTTGGTGTTCCTGTTCTGGATGATACGCAACAAGTGGTGGGTATTGTAAATGTTTATGCCAAAGGGATTCATGTTGGTGATGCCGCTCAGACAACGGCCGCTTTGGGATTGAATTATAATGTGATTGCAGGGTTGAAAGTGGGTGCAGACTGGAACTTATATGACCGTCTTTTTGCCGATTTCAATGTTACCCAAATTAATTCACCTGAAAATAGTCAAGACTCATGGATGGTGCCTACCTACAATCTATTCGACTTAAATGCTAGCTATAAGTTTGGAATAGGAAGCCTTGATGCTACTTTTTACGCGAAAGTAAATAATGTATTCAACGTCAACTATGTCTCTGATGCATTTGATGGTGCTTCTCACAACTGGGATACAGCCTTAGTATTTTATGGAGCAGGTACTACCTGGACCACAAGTATCAAATTAAACTTCTAGTCATTTATACCAGAAATTATGAAACAGATTTATAAATATATAGGGGTAGTTTTAGCTTTGATAGCTGCTAGTGCCTGTGACCCTTTGAAGGATATTAATGATCAAATCACAGACGGGCGACCCTCTGAGAATTTTGACTATACCTTAACAGAAGACGATTATGATTTGTCATGCAGTGAAGCAGTACAACGTTTTAAAAGTTTCAGTCAAGATGTTCCTCCTGATAATGACACCTGTGGGGTGGCTCAAATTTTAGATCAAAAATTCCTTGGGGTAGCTGGAGATGTACTCAATGCCACTTATGATTATTATAACCCACTTTATAAAGGAACTACTGTGCAGTATAAAGCAAATCAGGCTGATTATGATCGATTTGGCCAATATGGTAATCTTAACCTCACCCAATCCATTATAGTATGTGATTCTATCTTCACTCTGACATCGGGTAAAACAGCTGTAAAAACAGATGTTGTAGCGCTTACCGCTAATTATTATGATGGTAGAACTACCCACAATGATACGCTTATTGAATATATCTCTTTTGGCAGTCCAATATGGCATCAGATTTATGTCTTGCAGACCTCTGATTATGAATTAATGGAGCAAGCGACAAATCCCAACTTTTTCACCAGTAAGAGTAATGCCCTTCATAGAATTCCCACTTGGCTGAAACAACACGGTGACCCTTATGCTAATGCTGGTGATACAAGAATAATCCAATATACTGTAAGAGAATTCAATGATCAGGGGACGGCTGAGTATAAAGATTATGTGGCACAGTTTGATTATAATGGAGCTGAATGGGAAAATATATCTGATACTTCTCCTCAAACTTCTGCCTTCAAATGGTCTGCAGAGAATTCGAACTGGGCTATCTCCCCTGTTTATACTTTCACTCGACAACCTGATGAAACTGAACCTACTGATGGAAAAGAATACACGCTTACTGCTTCAGATTATTCTTCTGTAGGTGAATCGTTCCCTAACTTTGATACAAGAAATAATACGCAAGAAGATATTGACAGAAAGATTGGGATCATATTGAATTCTCAGTCTGAAGTGAATATTGAAGAAAATGATAATATAAAAGTTAATTACGCCGTCTACCCTAGTGGTTCAGCCCCTACAGAAGGCGTCTATAAAGCAACTTTGTAACTACTATCTATCTGATCTTTTTAAGAGGGAGACACTGTAATGGTGTCTCTTTTTTTTTCAAACTAATACTCTGTAAACTAAAGTACCGTCAACTTTCAATTGATTTTCTACAAGCTTTTCATGTTCTACTTTCAAGCTTCCTTCTTCTTCATTTTTCCATTGATGAAAAACGAAGCAAAAAATCTAGGCTGTGAAGGCAAAAGCTAAATTCCATTCCTCTCGCCTAAATGATTTTAAACTCGCTAAAGCTCGAACAAGAAAATCATTTTTAACGGCTCAATACATGAAATTCTTAACGCTTTTCCCTTCAAGGCCGGGAAAGTACTACATAAACATTGTACGTACCAAAGGAGAAATGTTATATAATAATCTACTAAAATACAGTGTTGTAAGGATGTTGTATTGCAACGTCCTCGCTGACCACAATACACAAGCATTTACCCTTCAAATACTTATTTTATTATGCACAAAAAAACACCTCCCTATAGCCTATAGAAAGGTGTTTCATTACTAAATGGATCTCTATACTATTCTCATTTTTGGATTAGAATAGAGTGAACGCCGTAGTTTTGATTTTCACTGAATACATCTACAAAGTACTTACCATTACCCATTTTATTAAGTTTAATATCTTTTGGCTTTCCTGTGTATTTTTTCACAATTCTACCTTGAATATCTCTAATTACAATGGTGATAATATTCTCCTCCATACCCGTTAGTGATAGTTTATCCTTAGTCGGGTTTGGATAGGCAATAATTGAATTACTTAGTTCACCTTCAAGAGAGGTTGGATCAAACTCTATTCGTATCACTGCTGTAGTCATGGTAGATGCCCCACATTCATTAACAGCTTGTACACCTACATTATGATCTCCTAAGTTAGATTCCCTTACCGTAAATTGAATGGATTGTTCATTATTTGCACCAATCACCACTGCATCTTGTGGAATAGTCCATGTATAACTTTCAGCTCCCATTACATTTGATGCCATCATTGTTACTGTGTCATTAGGGTGAATGATGTCTGATGAAATATCTATTCCTGAGACTGTTGGCTCACTTGGAACGGCCACGGTTAATGTTGCTGAGTCTGCCAAACTACATGAATTTGTTACTTCAACAGAAACATCTACTGTATCAGAAGTAACATCACTCATATCTAATGTCAACAGTTTTGTACCCTGCCCCGAAATTACAATAGCTTCAGATGGGAAACTCCACACATAACTTGTTCCTCCTGTACTTTCAACAATGAACGAAATCACTTCATCACCACAAGTCAACTCTCTATTGGCTGAACAAGAATCGATATGTGGAACTTCTACTACAGTAATATCTACATTTGCAGAAGGTACTACATCACAATGACTGACAGATGAAGCCACTACATTATACGTTCCAGAAGCTACATTTGAGAAGTCAACCTCAATCACTGTTGAATCACTTACAGATCCACTGACCAAAGTCGCTCCAGTTGGTAATGTCCAATCAATGGGATCATCGGCATTATCAGTGGTTGCTGTAAATACACTGGTATTTCCACAGATAGTAGATTTTGATGAAGTCAATCCATGAACAGGTGGTACGTGAGGCACATAAACTGCTATTGAGTCGGTCACTGTGATATTACAGTTGTTTTGAGTAGAGAAATGGATCATTGCAGTATCTGCTGAATAAGTACCAAAATCTAATGTAATAAGGTCTGATGCCTGACCGCTGATTACATTTGTACCTGATGGCACTGTCCAGTTGTATGAAGTACCAAATAAAACATCAGCTCTAATGGTTAAAACTTCATTACTACAAGTCAATGCTCTACTAGCTGTTAAAGCATTTACAATTGGTTTTTCCGATATATCTACAATCATCGTATCGCCTGGACTGAAACCGCAATTTGATTTCCCTCTAGCCACTACTGAATATGATCCTCTGCTAGTACCGCCAAATGCCACTTCTACCACAGATGAATCCGCTTTCGTTTGATCTACAATATATGCTGTTGGAGGAATTGACCACGCTATTTTTTGACCTATATAAGAAGTTGATGCAGTAAATGTTAAGGTATCACCCACACAAATGGAATTACTACTCACTGATATTGCAGGCTTGCTGTTTGGATCCAAAAGAGTGAAAGACAAAGTATCTGTTACTTCATTTCCACATCCATTAAATGCATGAGCGATAATTTGATGTGCTCCGAATTGCTCATTGGAAACATCGATTTGAATATTATCTCTATTAGAGTTTGCATCTAGCAATACAATATCTGTAGGCAATTCCCAATAAAATGAATCCACATGTGAGTAAGAAGATAAAGTCAGGCGTGCATGTTGTGTTGGGCAATGTAAATCGACTGTACTTTTAATATCTCCAATTGTGGGTTGAACGTATTGGTGAATATTCCATGATAATGTATCTCCATATTGATAAGCAGATGTTGCATTTGGATTATAAGCAACGACACTAATAGTCGTTGATTGCTCTAAATTCATAGGTACACCACTGAAGTCAAAAGTAGCACTATCTGCATTAGTCATTGAAGGTACCAATGTCACATTCGAATCAGAAGACCACCACTGAAGGCTACCTCGATTATAATCATACACTTTGAAAGTTCTTGTAGTAATTGTACAGCCTAAAGTGTCAGCATTTAACTTATTACCTGTAATTGGTGATAATTGAATAATATTTGTTGACGTTAAAAGAGGACTAATACCTGTGCTTTCCTCTAAAGTATACAGTAATTCGAATGCATTAGAATTTGCTCTATCAATACTCCAAAAAGTCCCGTTAAAAACGGCCGTTCCTCTTTCTGCTCCATGGTCTGCATTTGACGTATAACTCCCTATATTTCCACCTTTAGTAAAACCATAGATTTTATTATTATAATAAGCCAGGTCAGCCATTGGGAACCACCCGTCTGTACTATCATTAGCAGATGAATTCAAATCCGGATTAAAACCTGTTTCTGGGAATTCTTTAATAATATGTGATGTACCAATTCTATTTCCGTTTTCTCCCATTGGGTAAGCTAAGATACATCCCAATGTTGTTGGGCTATTGTATTCTGATGCCATTACTAAAGTATCAGGAGCAGCGTTTGCACCTGGAAGAATGATCATACGGCCTTTCACACCTACACCACCTTTTCCTGAAGCTCTGACTGCAATTCTTGATCGATAACCACTAGTAGATGTGAGAGGATCAATAGTATACTCATTTGTGATAGTCCATGGTGAAGTAGATACATCTAATTTAATGATTGTTCCGCCATGTGTATTTGGTAAACTTTCACCTGACCCTTGAGTAGCATAATAGTAAGTGTTATCGTCCTTTTTGGTTACTGCTGTTGAGAATAAATATCCCCAATCCCAAGCTGCATCACTATTATCAGTATTCCTCTTCGTTATTAAATCAAATAATTTAGTAGTCTGACCAGTTGTTAAATCATATGTATATATTGAATTCGTATATGTAAATACTAGCTTACCTTGAATTTCAATTATTTCTCCAATTATATTATAAGGCGCTTTTTCATTGGCTTCATATAATCTATTTGACAATCTACCCGTAAGCACAGTCACAGAATCTAAATCATCATTAAATTCAACTAATCTATCTCTATAGAACAATGAGTCTACCTTAATATTATAAGCAGTAGCACCCGTTCTTTCAATGGCATAGTATTTCCCATTTGAAGCTAAGAATGCACCATTGGAGTACCCTTGTTTTGCTAAGGTGTTATTACCCGTTGAATACAAATGACCGATTGAACCTGTTGATGGATCAAAAGTAGCCAAGGTACCATAATTTTGAATGCCTCCATCTCGGTTTGAGAATGTATATTTTCCATCCTTAAATGGGGTTAATCTTGTTTCAGGAATAAAACCTGTGTCTGATCCAAAATTAGCGATCACTTCCATTTTATTCGTTGCTATTTCATATTTAAAAATAGCACCCTGTTCACTTCTACCACCAAATTCTGCAATTCCCCAAACGGTCCCTCCATTATCATCGGTAATAATAAAATATTCTGAAGGGTAAGATAGATCTTTAAAATGATAGAGCTCTTTATATTTTCCATGTCTATCCACTTGATAGATAACACCTCTATCAGGACTAGAAAATGATATTGTAGCAGGCTGTGTCATACCAATTAGATCATTTCCATTTTGTACTAAACCAGATATAGCTGTTCCGTTTGCATGACTAAAGGTAAACTCTTTCGTAACCTTTTTATCATCAGGTAAGATAGTTACTAAAGTACCTACTCCCGCACCACCATCAGCAAAAGACCTTGAATAAAAATCTCCAGAGGTGTTTCTAAATACACCTGAAAATTTGGAGCCTTTAAAATCTATATCCCTTACTACACTAATTTCATGGATAAAACCACTTTCAGCATCAACTTCATAAAAACCACCTCCACCAAATTGTGAAGCAGAGTTGGCTACAATCAATCGATCCCTACCTTGTACATTACGGTGAGAAAGAGCACCGGAAGCATATTCATATCCATAAGGATTGCTACATAGTATTCTAGCATCATTAGTATCTAGATTGTATTCTAATACACCCCCAACAGAAATATTTGATCCTGATTCACCATCAAATATTGTAGCATACAATTTATTATTCAACTTATAAAATCCACCTCCCATTCGTCTAATCTTGAATCTATCAGTGAAATTTATGAGAGGAATTAAACGGGTAGGATCACTGAGTTTAATAGCAAAGCCAACATCCTCTTTACTGCTTCTTCTCATTATACCATACAGAATCTGGTTATGCTCCACCATATTATAAATTGGATAATGATAATTATAGTCAAAAGAGAATAATTGAGTTACAGTATTTGTTGCAGGATCAATTCTGAAAAAGATACCACTATTATGCTCTCCACCTTCTTCGGTATGTCCATAGATATAGCCATCAGACGCTAAAATCAACGAACTAAAGTCACCCGGACGGCCTGTAAATGATTCTCCATGATCATAAAATTCTGGAGGTGTTCCTGCTGGAGATGATAAATTGTAAATAGAAATACCACCAGCATTTTGAATTCCACCACTAGAGTTTGTATTCATCAAATAAGGCTGGGCATTCGTTGAAAGGGCTGTAATCAACAATACTAGAAGGGAAAACAATGTAGATTGAAACTCCCTTAAAAAGTAATTTACTTTCATTGGTATAAATCAATAATTGGTTTTAGGTTATAATTTTGAGTAAGAATACAAGATTCCATACCCATTATAATTTAACCATTCTCTTCAAAACAGCCATTACTACAGAAAAAAAGAACTAGGTTTTCTACTATTGTTTAATCAAATCTATCAAAAGCAACAAGAATAATTACACAGTGTTAAGAGAGTAGTAATTATTAGTTTTAAAATAAGCCTTTGGAATTTCATTGATCTTAAAAAATAATATTTCACTCAAGATATTTGACCTTCAAATGAAAATAAAGGTCTATATAAATGACCATCTTTATTATGATGGAAAGTGAACTATGATCATCGATTTATCAAAACTATTTTGACAAAAAAATTTAGAATAGAAGACAGTTTTGGGTGAATCAAATTCGATTAGAATTATAGCCTTTTAAACTAAAATATAACAATCTATGCCATCAATAACTTATCTCCACTTATTGTTTCTGTTATTATTCAATGTAAAAGTATCCGCTCAAATTATCCTTTCAGGGCAAATATTGAGCAATAATGATACTTTAGCATATTGTAATATTGGAATCCCAAACTCTCCTTATGGTACGGTCTCAAAACTTGATGACAGTTTCTATCTTGAAGTACCACAAACCTTTGAAGATAGTCTTATTATATTTTCAGCTGTAGGATATGAACCTGAGGCGGTAAACATAAAAAAGATTGCCAATAAAAATATCACTTTGAATCTTCATGAGGTTATTACCCAACTTAAAGAAATAGAAGTTAGAGATGATCAATTTAAAAGTAAAATCATTGGTAAAAAGAAAAGACCTATGCTTTCTTTCTCTCATATGATTGATGAAAATGAGCCTGCAATTGAATATGGAAACATTTTTAAAATTTATAATACTACTTTTTTAGAGGCCTATAACTTTCATATCATTACAAGTTCTAAATATGAGGAGGTTACTTTAAAGCTTAATATTTACAGTGTGAAGAATAATATACCTGATAAAATTATTAATCAGCTTAACCTCATTTATAAAACAGATAGTGTAGGGTGGCAAAATGTTGATCTTCAAAAGTATAACCTTCAGTATAATGGATTAGATGAAATTGCTATTGTTTTGCAACTTGTTGATTTTAAAAAGCTGGATGACAATGTTTTTGTTTTTGGTGTATCAGCGGTAGGCAGTGGAAATAACAAGCTATTTTATCGTAAACAAAGTCAGGCGAAGTGGGAACATAAAAAAGGAGTTTTCCTTTCAAATATAAAAATAAGTTACAGTAAGGAAGGTCAACTTAAAGAAAAAATAGAGAATGAGCCGCCAGAAGAAGATGAATTCATAAAAGATGATTGGACCCAAGAATATTTGAAAAAACATCAGTATTATGAAGAAACTGAAAAGTCTACTTTTGGTAAAGATTTATCAAAAGGCAACCATGTTGAAGTTGAAGGTGGTAAATTTACTATGAAGTCTATGGTGATGGTCCTCCTCTTCTTTTTATTGCATGGTAATAAAGGTAGTATTTCGGAATTCTATAAACAGATACCTGCTCTTTCTAAAAAATATAAGGTCATTGCAATTGATACACGGGGGCAAGGGAAAAGTGTAAACATCAACAATCAGGATTACAGTTATCAACTTTTTTCTCAAGACTTGTATCAATTTATCATGAAACTTCAATTAAACGGGGTCAATATTTAAGGATGGAGTGATGGAGGTATTACTGCATTAATTTTTAATATGACATACCCTGAATTGGTAGACAAAGCGATTGTTATTGGTGCAAACTTGAATCCTAAAACCATCAAAGCAGAAACGATCGAAAAAGTGAAACTAAGATTGGAAAACAATCCGAAAGATAGTTTGGCACAACTAATTCTAACACAACCCAATATCAACCCTAAAGCATTAAATACAATACCTAATGAAGTAATGGTAATTGCAGGTGAAAATGATGTTATTAAAATTGAACACACTCAATTAATTCATTCATCCATTAAAAATTCTAAACTATGTATCATCCCCAATGCAACGCACTATGTTCCATGGGAACAAGCAACCATCATTAATAAAGCTATTCTTGACTTTCTTATGAGGGCATCAGAATAAAAGTAGTAACTTAAGTAATAAACACCATCAACCTAAAAACCTATGGAATATCAACTGATTAATAATAAAGAGAAAAAACGATATGAATTTAATATCGATGGAGAAATTGCCCATGTAGATTATATGTTGGCGAGAGGTAATATCTATTTGACACATACTGAGGTCCCTTCTTCATTAGGCGGGCAAGGTATTGGTTCAAAACTAATTAAGAGTGTTTTGACAGATGTAAAGGAAAATACAGCGTTCAAGCTTTTCCCACTTTGTCCTTTTGTGGCCGCCTACATTAAAAAGCATACTGAATGGAAAGCTATTTTATCGGAGCTTGTGAATGTTGAATAATAACTACCCCTAAGTGTTTATAAGAAAGAAGAGAGTAAGTTCTCTTCTTTTTTTGTGTCATTTTTTTTAAAAACTCTATTTATTACACAAACAATACATTCAGCCCTTCAAAAGAATAAGTGACATTTCTAAAGAAGGCAACATCTACTCAAAAAAGTAAAAATAAATCAAGCTAAAGAGAAAGTACAATAATAAGTTTTGCAGGATTTAAGTCATTTTGTATCAATTAGTTACAATAAAATACAAAATCATTACATCTAAAATAAATCTTCAAAAAACTGAAATTATTAGATATGTACAATAATTAAATTCAAATACATCAATTTTGATTCAAATAATACAATAAAATGAAAAATAAGACCACTAAAAATAATCACATTGGCCACAAAATCTCACACAAATGCTTTCCCTAAAATATATCCTAAATAAAAGTTAAACCGTTAGAGAAACCGAACCTAATTTACACCTATACTCACTGAAAAAATGAAAAAGATTTTATTATTGTTACTCCTAATTTTAATAGTAAAAATTAATATTAACGCCACAACTTACTCGATATCAGAAAGTGCTTCGGGATTCATTTATATAGGAACAAAAGGAGATTTATCAGATTTTGTTGACGAGGATGGCAACTCATTACCCTCATGGACAGGAGGATATAATATTAGAATTCAATCAGGAAAAAATGTTTATATCGGAAATAATTCTTTTGACCCGGATGTGGTGATTGACACATTATTTTTAGATGGAACAATTAATAATACTGCTTATAGAACTACGACACATTTTGGGACTATAATTGTGTCAGGGACTGGAAATTTTAATGCAGATAATCACTCGGGCGGACGTTTATATGTTAATGTTCAAGATATTGTTCTTGAAGAAGGAGCTGAATTTTCTGTACCATCTGTTGGTTCAAGTAGCTATAGTGGTCTGAATTGGTCAGGAAGTATTTCTGTAGAAGATAATGTAACTATTAATACGGGTGGTGCTTCCAATAACCTCATCACTCTGTCACAAATCAACAGTTTACCAGGTAATAATCCTAAAACAGTTGCTCAAGGTACTTTAGATGCAATTCCATCCAACATTAATTCAGTGGTTTTAAATGGCAATACAGCCATTACAACTGATTTATCATCGTCTGATGTAAATATATATACTGAAGGAAACGACTTAGTTATCGCTAATACCATTAATAGTGACGTGACTATCTTTGCCGATTTAACTACAAATACCAATCCTTCGGTAGACCTATCGTTTGCAGGTACAGCTTCGGGAACTGTAACGTTAGCACCTACCAACAACAGAGTAAGATCTGTTACCATGAATACAACCTCTACTGTGGGGGTAACATTGGGATACAAAATTGACGTTGTGAACTCATCTTACAACTTTGCTGCTTTAACCCTTTTAAATGGGAAGCTAATTACTTCAGAAACCAATGTACTAACGCTTGATGAGTTCTCATATGTTGCCAACGCAGTGTATTCATGGTCAGGTCATGCTTCTGGAGGATCAAGTAATTCTTATATCGAAGGACCTCTTGCAAAAGAGATCGATTATAATGCAACATTAAAAGCCGCTTTCAGTATTTCTGGAAATGACTTCTTCTTAATGTTTCCTGTAGGTAAAAACGGAACGCTTAGAGAAGCAGGATTAGGAATTCCTACGGCTGATACAAAAACGACTTTCAGAGTAGAATACTTTAACTCGGCTCACCCGAATAACAGAAATATCGATCCTTCTTCTACTGTGGATGTAGTGAGTGAGTTTGAATACTGGAACGTTGATAGAATTTCAGGGGCAGCAGGTGCTGCAGTGACGCTAACATATGACACAAATAGCGGTTTACAAAATGCTCATATCTTAGATGCGCAAGTAATGCACTACAATGGTTCTTTGTGGGAAGATCAAGGTAATCAATCGCAACATACAGTGGGTGATGATGCCGGTACATTGATGTCAGGTTTAGCTTCAAGTTTCTCTCCATTCACTTTGGGAGGTTCAAACAACCACGACTTGCCAGTAGAGTTGACTTATTTTGAAGGAGAGAAAAACACTGATGGATCGATTTCATTGTATTGGGAAACAGCATCAGAAGTTAATAACAGTCACTTTGAAGTGCAAGGTTCTAGAGACGGACGTAACTTTGAAATTTTAGGTCAGGTGGAAGGAAATGGAAACTCAAATTTATCAATTGAATATGCTTTTGATGTTTCACAAGAAAGAACGGCCAACTATAGATGGTACAGATTAAGACAAGTGGATTTTGATGGAGCGTATGAGTACTCTGAAACAATTCAGGTGATTTCAGATCAAATTACAATCCAAGAGTTAAACATCTACCCTATTCCTGCACAGGGAATGATACATACAAAAATTATTTCAAGTGATGAAGTAGAAATCTCATCTGCTTATATCCTGAATGCTTATGGTATGATGGTCAAAGAAATAGATACACATCACTTAGAAGATATCAATATTGCAAACTTACTGGATGGAGTTTACTTCTTAAGCGTAACAACAGCAAAAGGTACTAAAGATGTAAAGAGATTTATTGTTAGAAATTAAGTGGGATTATATATATGTTAGTTTTTCAGTTGAGTGTAAAACGACTACTATTTTAGTAGTCGTTTTATTTTTTTGTTTTAACACAAACTTATTTTAAATCTCAAAACTTTATTTTCAACTCCCTAAAAATCCAATTAAACCGACATTTTTAGTCTTCATATATGAAATTAAGTTAAATAAAACAGTGTTTTACTTTCGTTATCTTAGCAAACGCTAAAAAACTAATCTTGTTCAATATCAAACAACGTACATTTGAAATGTAATAACAAAGTACTCCACTCTATTGACAAAAAGGTGTTATTACATTTACAACAATAATTGATATGAAAAATATATTACTAACAGCGTTAGCCGTATTATTCGGTTTAACGGGATCGACCGCTTTTGCCAAAAAAGCACCAAAGAAGCCAAATTTCTTAATCCTTTGGGGTGACGATATAGGGATGTATAACCTTTCTTACTGGAACAGAGGTATGATGGGTTACAAGACACCAAACATCGATAGAATCGGTGAGGAAGGTATCGCGTTCACGGATTATATGGCAGAACAATCATGTACAGCAGGACGTTCATCATTTATCACAGGACAATCAGGTATTCGTACAGGTATGACTAAAGTAGGTCTGCCGGGTGCGGAAAAAGGGCTTACAGATGACACTCCTACACTTGCGGAGTTGATGAAAGCACAAGGTTATGCTACGGGTCAATTTGGTAAAAACCACTTTGGCGACAGAGACGTTGACCTTCCAACGAACCACGGTTTTGATGAGTTTTTTGGTAACTTATACCACTTAAATGCGGAAGAAGAGCCAGAATTACCAGACTACCCTCAAGATCCTGCCTTCAAGAAAAAGTTTGGACCAAGAGGTGTAATCCACTCTTATGCTGATGGCCGTGTTTCTGATACAGGTCCATTGACAAAGAAAAGAATGGAAACAATTGACAACGAAGTAATGGGCGTTGCTCAAACGTTTATCAAATCTCAGGTAGAAGCTGAAAAGCCTTTCTTTGTATGGTTTAACACTACACGTATGCACTTCAGAACGCATATCAATGAAGACGAAAAAGGTTTATCAAATGGCCAAGGTATTTATGCTGACGCAATGGTTTCTCATGATCAGGTAATTGGTCAAATGCTAGATTTCATTGAGGAGTTAGGTGTAGAGGAAAATACTTTCGTAATGTACTCAACGGACAACGGTCCTCATTACAATTCATGGCCAGATGCTGCGGTTACTCCTTTCCGTGGTGAGAAAAACACAAACTGGGAAGGTGCTTACCGTGTACCTTGTTTCGTGAAATACCCAGGTCATATTCCTGCAGGTCAAGTTTCAAACGGTATGGTTTCTCACTTAGACTGGGTACCAACAATCTTGCACTATGCGGGTAATGAAACAATCAAAGAAGATTTATTAAAAGGTGGCGTAAAAGCCAATGGTAAAGAGTTCAAAGCTCACTTAGACGGTTATGATTTAGTAGACCACTTAGCGGGTAAAGAAGAATCACCTCGTCATGAATTCTTATACTTCAATGATGACGCACAATTGACAGCCATCCGTATGGACGATTGGAAAGTAGTATTTATGGAGCAAAGAGCACATCAAATGGCCGTATGGTCAGAGCCTTTCGTTCCACTAAGATTACCAAAAATCTTCAACTTACGTCGTGATCCATATGAAAGAGCAGATATTGATTCAAATGCGTATTGGGATTGGTATTTTGATCACGTACCGTACTTATACATGGCACAAGATAAAGTGGGAGCTTTCATGAATACATTAGTGAAATATCCTCCTAAACAAAAAGCGGCTTCCTTCTCTGTAGATCAAATCATAGAAATGATCATGCAGCAAACAGAAGCAACAAAGGCGGCGCACAACTAGCTCTTTTCTGATCGTCATATACACACCCCTCTTACGGATTTCGATTTGTAAGGGGGGCTTTTTATTTTGAAAACGAGTAATAATTTTACTCATTAATAAAAGGCTCTAAAAAACCAATCAATTGCGTTCCACCATGTGCCCATCGAATTCCATGCCCTGAAGCCACTCTAGCTTCATACACCAATTCATGTTTATAATGAAAAAACACATTCCACCACGTTTTCTGATTCAGCATTTGATGAATTAAATTTCTCACATATTCTTCTTTGTCAGAAGGCGAACCTTTCACTTCACCCCAAAAATTATCGGAATGCCTTCCTGCATGTTTTTCCCACGCTCTTGTCGCCACACTGATTTGTGTATTGAAAGGAGCAAAAGCACTTTCAATTAAGGTGCTCTTTAATGGTGGAATCCCACTTCGGTCTGTAATGCTAGCAGAAGTAAGTCGCTGTCCCAAAAGAAGTAATAAATACCGGTCAGGCAATGCCTCTATTAATCTCACGAAGCTTTCAGTTTGAGCTAGATCTTCCCCTTCTAAATCTCTCATTGATTGGTGTATAGTTTCCGTAATTTCTTTCCAATCTGGAATTATTTCGTCCTTAAAATAAGGTTGACGCTCCATGGAGAAAGAAGCATCCAAAACCAATAAAAGGTTAGAAAATAAAATCTCAAAATGCTCGTCTTCTAATAGGTTATTATAGTCCTGTCGCCACTTTGTGGAAAACTGTTCTTTGGTAATTTGATGGTTCTTTATCTTCATTCTAAATTTATAAAAAGTGCATAAAGATAAGAAATTGGCACTATTTTTAACCAATCCACAAAGAAGCCCATTCAATTAACATACTAACTTGTAAACTATTAAAACACTGATGGGCAAATTATTTAATTAAAATTTTAGGTATCTAAACTTAGATCGCCCTAAATAGTAAAACGTACTTCTGTTACGGTTAACTGATTTACATTAGTGTAAAAGTAACCAAACAACCAGATGTATTATGATCAATTTTGAAGGTTTTGACGATAGAACATTTTATTCAACATTTCAAAAAGAAGAAGATTGTCTTGAATATTTATCGACACTAAAGTGGAGTGATCATTACAAATGTAGGAAATGTGAACATACAAAATATATGAAAGGTAAAAAGTTGCATTCTAGACGTTGTCAAAAGTGTAAATATGATGAGTCTGTTACAGCTCATACCCTATTTCATAAGCTGAAATTTTCAATTCTAACTGCTTTTGAATTCATATTTAAAGTTAGTTGTGATAAGAAAGGCATGTCCACTTTAACTTTAAGTGAGAAACTGTCCTTGAGTTATCAAAGCTGTTTAAATTTCAGACGTAAAGTACAATATTCTATGCAAAGTAGTTTACAGCATCCTTTGAAGGGGTATGTTGAAGTAGATGAGTTTGCTGTAGGTGGGTAT